>SHVS01000014.1 GCA_009694135.1 Alphaproteobacteria bacterium | reverse complement strand
TCGCGCCCCGACCGACACTCAATCCAACGCAAGAAGCCCGGCCTGAATGCGGCCAGCACAAAGGGCCCCCGCGGGGGCCCTTTGTGCTACCCCGTCTGATGCATTTTTGCTCCGGCCCACCGACGCATTTTTACTCCGGCGTTGACAGGTTGCGCATCAGATCGACGATCTGCTCGCGAAAATAGTCGCCGAAGATGTCCGGGTGGGTGAGCGTCGAGCCATAAGTGCCCGGGTCGGGGACCGCGCCATGCGGCGGACGGCCGCTGTTCAAAAGCTGTTCAGGGCGCACGCTCAAGCCGAGATAGGGGTAGAACGCCTTGATCGGCCCGGCGTCCGGGCGGCGCTCGCCGGCGACGAAGCGCGCGAAGCGCGTGCGCACCAAGTCGACGCCGGTCTCGTAAATGTGGCGCACGCGGGCCAGCGCCGCGTCGGCGTCGGTGCATTCCTTCAGACTATGCGCTGCGCCGTGGCCAGCCATGGGGGCATGCTCTTTCGATTCGCGACGGACCGGCCGATTGTACCCTGTATCGCTTAGGACTTGGTTGCCGACTATCCGCTCAGGCCCAAAAGACCTTTGGCGAAGGCGTCGGGATCGAAGGCGTCCAAATCCTCGGCGCTCTCGCCGACGCCGATGGCGTGGATCGGGAGTCCGAAGCGTTCGGCCAGCGCCACGATCACGCCGCCCTTGGCCGAGCCGTCGAGCTTGGTCACGATCAGCCCGGTAATGCCGGCGAGCGACTTGAAGGTCTCGACCTGGGCGTGCGCGTTCTGGCCCGTCGTGGCATCGAGCACGAGCAGCGTGTCATGCGGCGCGCCGGCGTCGAGCTTCTTCAACACGCGCGTGAGCTTCGCCAGTTCATCCATCAGATGCGCCTTGTTATGCAGGCGCCCGGCGGTGTCGATCAACAGCACATCCGCGCCTGCGGCCTTCGCTTGCTCCAGCGCGCTGTATGCGAGGCCGGCGGCGTCGGCGCCGGCTGCCCCGGACACGACGCTTGCGCCGGCGCGCTCGCCCCACAGCTTGAGCTGATCGATGGCGGCGGCGCGGAAGGTATCACCGGCCGCGAGCACGACCTTGAGCCCCTCGACGCGATAACGGTGGGCAAGCTTGCCGATGGTCGTGGTCTTGCCGCTGCCATTGACGCCGATGACCAGCACGACATGCGGGCACCGTGCGCGGTCGATGACCAGCGGATGCGCGACCGGCGCCAGGATAGCGCGGATGCCGTCGGCAAGCAGGGCGCGCACGTCCTCCTCGGTCGTCTCCCGGTCGTGGCGCGATTTCCTCAGCGGCTCGATCAGCTTGGCGGCGGTCGCGAGGCCGATATCGGCGGCGATCAGCGCCTCCTCGATCGCTTGGAGGGTTCCTTCATCCAGCCGCCGGCGGGTTAGCACCGCGCCGATGCTCTCGGTGAGCCGGGAGGAGGTGCGCTGCAATCCGCCCGTGAGGCGTGCAATCCAGCCTGGGCGCGAGGATTCGCTCACTGGCCGGCGATCGCCGTGAGCCGCGCCGGATCGATCTCCCCGGCAAAGCTCACTTCGCCTGGGCCGGTCATCAGGACATGACCGTCGGCGCGCCAGTCGATGACCAGTTCGCCGCCGTCGAGCGCGACCGTCACCCGCCGACCGGTCAACCCGCGCCGCGCGGCGGCAACGGCGGCGGCGCAGGCTCCGGTGCCGCAGGCGCGCGTCAACCCGGCGCCGCGTTCCCAAACGCGCAGGCGGAGCCGCTCCGGCGACAGCACCTGCGCCACGCCGACATTCACGCGCTCCGGGAACAATGGGTCGTGTTCGATCTGCGGGCCCCAGCGCGTGAGGTCCACTTCCTCCGCATTGGCGACGAAAAACGTCACATGCGGATTGCCCAAGCTGGTCGCGACCGGATCGGCGAGCGGTCCAAGAGCGAGCGGCACATGCAGCGTGTCGACCGCGCGCGCCAGCGGGATTTCGCGCCAAGCCTCGCGCGCCGGGCCCATGTCGATCCGCACCAATCCGTCGGCTAGGCACGCGGCGTCGAGCTTTCCGCCTCCGGTCATCAGCGTCAGGCTCGGGCGGCCGAGTTCTTGCGCGAGCCAGCGGGCGACGCAGCGGGCGGCATTGCCGCAGGCACCGGACTCGCTGCCATCGGCATTATGAATGCGCATGAAGGCGTCAGCGGCGTCGGCCGGCTCGATGGTCACGATCTGGTCGCAGCCGATACCCAGCCGCCGGTCGGCGATCCAGCGCAGTTGCGCCGCGGTGAGGGGGCGAGGGGCCGCGCGCGCGTCGATAACGACAAAGTCGTTGCCGAGGCCGTGCATCTTGAGGAAGGGCAGCGCGCGCATGCGCTCCTATATGGCGCTCGGCGCCGCCCTGTCCATGAACGAAAGGCTAGTCGTCTTCGACCAGAGCCTTGATCAGCTGCACCAGTTGCCGGCGCACGCGCGTATCGCGGATCTGGTGGAAGCTTTGGTTGAGGTCGAGCACCTGGCGGGCATGCGGACCGCCGGCATCATATTCGGTCGCCGCTTCGGATGCCCCATGCCGCGACCGGCCGCCGCCACCTCGCTCGAGGCCTTCGAAGAAATAGTTCGGGCCGACTTCGAGCACGCCGCAAGCTTCCCACAGCTTGGAAGCGCTGATGCGGTTCGCGCCGCTTTCGTATTTCTGCACCTGCTGGAAACTGATGCCGAGACGCCGGGCCAGTTCTTTTTGCGGCATTCCGCGCATTTCACGCTGCTGGCGCAGCCGGCGGCCGACATGAACATCGATGGGATTAGGCACCAACACTCTCGCTTGGTAATTCGCGGCCGGTTGGAAAAGTAAATTTGTGATCGCTGCGTTTCGACGGATTATTCCCGGCCGGGACGTGACCAACTTTCTTGGGGTCACATTAGTGGACCGCTCCAGCTCGGGAAACTCTCTAGTGCGACAGTTAGTCAGAGAGGGGCTGATTTAAGCGATAAAATACGGCACCAGCATTACTTTTTGTTCATGGCCAGATGACGGACAAGGCAATTGAGGAGCGAAAGCAACTCCGGGTCGCGAATCCGCCCCAGAAGATCGAGCAATTCGGATTTCGACCGCTCGAACGAAGGACCGGCGTCGTTCGGAGCGGTCCCCGCAAGCCCGTCGAAAAACAGGCTGATCGGCGCGTCAAGCGCCGCTGCCATCTCGCACAACAGGCTGACTCCCATCGACCGCTTGCCGCGCTCGACGCGCAAACATCGCAGCCGATTGGCGCAATGCGTGCCGATCGCGTCTTGTGCCACGCGCGCCCCTCGTCGCGCGGACCTTGGTCGGTTGCGACCGGACTGGGCCATGTTAACTACAACCAAAACGTGTGCACTAACAGTTTAATACATGCATGTGGGGCATTTTCTTTCAAGTAGTCGCGTGACTCCTTGCTGCGAATTAAATGATAATAATAGGGAAGACGGGGGCTGTGTCCTCCCGAAAGGGCCGACTTGACGAGATGCTGCCCGTGCGGGACAATGCGCGCCCATCGACCAGCCCGAGGTGTCTGTCGCCCAGCCGTGGCTCCGCCAACCCGCAGACCTTGCGCGTTGGCGCCGTTCGCGTTTGTGCTTGGACGACTTAACGAGGATCTGACCGACGCATGTTCGCGACCCTGACCGATCGGCTGTCCGCGATTTTCGACCGGCTCAAGGGTCGCGGCACGCTGGGCGAGGCCGACGTCACGGCGGCACTGGTCGAAATTCGCCAGGCGCTGCTCGAAGCCGATGTGGCCCTGCCGGTGGTCAAGGATCTGATCGAGGCGATCCGCACCCGCGCGGTCGGGCAGGAGGTGGTGCGTAGCGTCTCCCCCGGGCAGATGGTGGTCAAGATCGTCCACGACCATCTGGTCGAGACGCTTGGCCGCAAGCTCGAAGACCTCAACCTCAAGGCTCAGGCTCCGGTCGTGTTCCTGATGGTCGGGCTGCAGGGCTCGGGCAAGACCACCACCACGGCCAAGCTCGGCCGCTATCTGACCGAGCAGCGCGGGCGCAAGGTTTTGATGGCCTCGCTCGACGTGCGCCGGCCAGCAGCGCAGGAGCAATTGCGCGTCCTTGGCGATCAGGTTCTCGTCCCGACGGTCGATATCGTTGTCGGGCAGGGGCCGCAGGCGATCGCCGAGCGCGCGCTGCAACAGGCGCGGCGCGAAGGCTACGACACCCTGCTGCTCGACACTGCCGGCCGCTTGGCGATCGACGACGCGCTTATGGCCGAAGCCAAGGTGCTCAAGGATCTGACCCGCCCGGCCGAGGTGCTGCTGGTCGCCGACGCCATGACCGGCCAGGACGCGGTCACTATCGCCAAAAACTTCCAGGAGCGCGTCGGGCTCACCGGCATCGTGCTGACGCGCGTCGATGGCGATGCGCGCGGCGGCGCGGCCTTGTCGATGCGCGCGACCGCCGGCGTTCCGATCAAGCTCATGGGCACGGGCGAAAAGCTTGACGCGCTCGAGCCGTTCCACCCGGAGCGCATCGCCGGCCGCATCCTCGGCATGGGCGACGTCGTCAGCCTGGTGGAAAAGGCGGCGTCCACCATCGAGCAGAAAGATGCGGAACGCCTGGCCGCGCGGCTGGAGCGAGGCCAGTTCGATTTCAACGACATGGACGCGCAGCTCGGCCAGCTCACGCGCATGGGCGGGCTCGCCGGCGTGATGTCGTTCCTGCCTGGTCTCGGCAAGTTCAAGAGCCAAATCGAAAGCGCCAAGATTGACGAGAAGGCCATTCGCCGGCAGCAGGGGATCATCCGCTCGATGACGCCCGAGGAACGGCGCAAGCCGATGATCATCAAGGCCTCGCGCCGCAAGCGGATCGCCGCCGGCTCGGGCACGAGCGTCCAAGACGTAAACCGTCTGCTGAAGCAGTTCCAAGACATGCAGACGATGGTGAAGCGCGTCGGCAAGCTATCGCACAGCGGCGGCTTGGCGCGTTCGATGCCGGGATTGTTCAACCCTGGACTTAAAGGTCAGCCACGGCCACGCTGACACGGCCGAATATTGTGCAGCCCCACTAGAAGAGAGCCTTCGCACCAATGCCCGTACGCATTCGTATGTCCCGCGCTGGAAAGCGCAGCAAGCCCTATCACAAGATTGTCGTCGCCGATGGCCGCAGCCCACGCGACGGCAAGTTTCTCGAGCAGATCGGCTCGTATGATCCGCTGCTCCCGCGCGAGCACAAGGATCGCGTGAAGGTCGATCTCGACCGCGCCAAATACTGGCTGTCGGTTGGGGCGCAGCCTTCGGATCGCGTCGCCAAGTTCCTGGCCACGGCCGGGCTGCTGGCGCCGCGTCCGCGCCGCGAGCAGACCAAGAAGAACCTGCCGCGCAAGAAGACGCAGGAGCGGCTGAAGGCCGCGGCGGGCGAAGAAAAGCCGGCGAGCTAAGGCTGGCGGCGTCGGCGAAGCTCGCTTATGACGGCGGCGGAAAGGTCTCGGGTTGTGTTGGGCAAGATCGTCGGAGCGCATGGCGTGCGCGGGCGGGTGCGCATCCGCGCTTTTACCGCCGAACCACAGGCGGTCGCGGGTTATGGCCCGGTTCTGACCGCGGATGGCCATGTGCTTACCTTGCTCGCCCCGCAGGTCGCGGCCAAGGGGATGGTGATCGCCAGCGTCACAGGCATCACCGACCGCGACGCAGCCGAGGCTCTCGCCGGCCAGAGCTTCTCGGTCGAGCGCGCCAAGCTGCCCCCAACGCGCGCCCCGGACGAGTATTACCAGGCTGACCTGATCGGGCTCGCTGCGGTCGATCCCGAGGGCCGGGCGCTCGGCGCGGTGGCGGCGGTGCATGATTACGGCGCCGGGCCGCTGCTCGAACTTGATCTGCCTTCGGGCGGGTCGCGGCTGGTCCCCTTCACCCGCGAGGTGGCACTCGAGGTCGATTTGTCCTCCGGGCGCATCGTGCTGGCGCTCCCGGTTGAGACGGGCGAGCCGGCGCCATGACGGCGGCGGCGCCCTGGCGCGCGACCGTGCTGAGCCTTTTCCCCGGGTTGTTTCCCGGACCGCTGGGGGCGAGCGTGATCGGCAAGGCGCTGACCTCCGGGACCTGGGCGCTGGAGGCGATTGACCCGCGCGGCTACGCCAGCGACCGTCATAAAACGGTTGACGACGTTCCCTTTGGCGGGGGGCCGGGCATGGTTCTGCGCTGCGACGTGATCGACCGCGCTTTAGCCGCTATCCCGGACTTGCAGTCGAAAGAAGCCCAGAAAGATGCGGCGAAAGTTGACGGACGGCGCCCGGCGCTTTATCTCAGCGCACGCGGTGTTCCCTTAACGCAGGCGCGGGTGCGTGCGCTGGCGGCCGGGCCCGGTGTCGTCCTCCTCTGCGGTCGCTACGAGGGCATCGACCAGCGCGCGGTCGAGGCTTGGGATTTGGAGGAGGTCTCGCTGGGCGACGTCGTGCTGGCCGGGGGAGAAATCCCGGCGATGATGCTGATCGAGGCTTGTGTGCGGCTGCTGCCTGGGGTTCTGGGCGCGGAAGCCTCGCTTGGCGAGGAAAGCTACGAGCAGGGTCTGCTCGAATACCCGCACTACACGCGCCCGGCGCACTGGGTCGATCAAAACGGGCAGGCACGGGACGTGCCGGCCGTGTTACTATCCGGCCACCATGCGGAGATCGCCGCCTGGCGGCAGGGCGAAAGCGAAGCGACAACGCGGCGGCGGCGGCCCGACCTGTGGCGGCGCTACCGAGCAGCCAAGAGCAAACAAGGGGCGTAGCGCCATGAACGAACTCAGTAAATTCGAAGCCCGCGAGATCGCGAAGCTGACCAAGGATAAGGCGCGGCCGGAGTTCAGCCCGGGTGACACGCTCAAGGTTAACGTCAAGGTGGTCGAAGGCGAGCGCACGCGCGTCCAGTCGTTCGAGGGCGTGTGCATCGCGCGCCGCAATGCCGGGATCAATTCCTCCTTCACCGTGCGCAAGGTGAGCTACGGCGAGGGCGTCGAGCGCGTATTTCCGCTCTATGGTCCGGCCGTGGACAGCGTCGAGCTGCTGCGCAAGGGCGATGTTCGCCGCGCCAAGCTCTATTATCTGCGCGGACGGCGCGGTAAGGCGGCGCGCATCACCGAGCGCACCACCGGCCGCGGCTTCGCCGAGGGCGAGGACGCATCCCCGGAAGCCTCGGGGACTTCCCAGGCCTGATCGGCGCGCGCTTGAGCGGAAGTCCGCGCACTCTCTTCGACAAGATCTGGCAGGAGCATATCGTCCACCGCCAGGCCGACGGTACGTGTCTGATCTATATTGATCGTCATTTGGTGCATGAAGTCACCAGCCCGCAGGCCTTCGAAGGCCTGCGGCTTGCTGGCCGGCGTGTCCGCCGTCCGGAACTGACTTTGGCCGTCGCCGATCATAACGTCCCGACTACCGGGCGGGCGCGCGGCATCGCCGACCCGGAATCGGCGATCCAAGTCGATACCCTGCGCAAAAACTGCGCCGAATTCGGCGTCACGCATTATGCGATGGATGATGCGCGCCAGGGAATCGTCCATATTATTGGCCCAGAACAAGGGTTTACGCTTCCTGGCACAACCATTGTCTGCGGTGACAGCCACACCGCGACGCATGGCGCGTTCGGCGCTCTGGCCTTCGGCATCGGCACCTCCGAGGTCGAGCATGTGCTGACGACGCAAACCTTGCTGCAGCGCCCGGCCAAGAACATGCGCGTCACGGTCGAAGGCGCGCTGCCGGCGGGCGTCACCTCCAAGGACATGATCCTCGCCATCATCGGCGCGCTCGGCACCGCCGGCGGCACCGGCCATGTGATCGAATACGCCGGCGACGCCATCCGCGCCCTGTCGATGGAAGGCCGCATGACGGTGTGCAACATGTCGATCGAGGCCGGGGCGCGCGCCGGGCTGATCGCCCCCGACGAGACGACCTTCGCCTATCTCAAGGGCCGGCCGCTGGCGCCATCGGGTGCGGCTTGGGACCAGGCGGTCGCTTATTGGCGGACGCTGCCGAGCGATGCGGGCGCGAACTACGACACCGAGATACGCCTGGACGCGGCCAAGATCGCACCGCAAGTGACCTGGGGCACCAGCCCCGAAGACGTCGCGCCGATCACCGGCACCGTCCCCGATCCCAAATCCGTGTGCGACCCAGCCAAGCGCCAGGCGATGGAACGCGCGCTCGCCTATATGGGGCTGACGCCGGGCGTGAAACTGGCGGAGGTGTCGATTGACAAGGTATTCATCGGCTCCTGCACCAATGGGCGCATCGAGGATTTGCGCGCGGCGGCGGCGGTGGCCAAGGGACGGCATGTCGCCAAGGGCGTGCAGGCGCTGGTGGTTCCCGGCTCCGGCTTGGTGAAGCTCGCGGCCGAAGCCGAAGGGCTCGACCGCATCTTTCTTGACGCCGGTTTCGAATGGCGCGAGCCGGGCTGCTCGATGTGCCTGGCGATGAACGCCGACCGCTTGCAACCGGGCGAACGCTGCGCCTCGACCTCGAACCGCAATTTCGAAGGCCGCCAAGGGCGCGGCGGGCGCACGCATCTGATGAGCCCGGCGATGGCTGTCGCCGCCGCGGTCACCGGCCGCCTCGCCGATGTGCGCGAGTTGAACTAGGAGCGGGGGACGCAAATCCGCTTATGGCAAGTGATTCTCCAAAGCTCGTTCCGTTTGAGGAAGCGCGACTGCTCGCCGACTACTATTTAATTCGTGACGACCTTGACTTTGTCATTGCCTGCTGCGACCGGCTACTTAAGTTGGATTTGAGGCGCTGGTTTGAAGTCGAACCCACAGCCCTAATTATTGCCGCTCTTATCACATATGGACGGTGTTTTGGAACGGGTGTGCGAGAAAGATTGAACGATGATGACGTTGGACCAGAAGAGTCTGAACACCGCACCTTTCATGATCACTTCCTAGCTCTGCGGGACAGGCATATTGCTCACTCGGTAAACGACTACGAGAACTGCGGCGTCACAATTCACATTGCGGTCGAGGCCAGTTCCGGACAGGTACAGCGCGGGGGTCTCGGGCACAATATGAGTCGGGCCGCGGCGCTATCCACGAGCGGGGCGCAAGAACTACTGAACATTGCCAGCGATATCCTCCAGGGGCATGTCATGGCGAAAGTTACGCAACTGGAAGGCATGGTAAAGGAGAAGCTCGCGGCGACAAGCGACGCAGATTTGCTAGGATACAATGAAGGCTTCGCACCCGTGGCAGGCAGAGCGAACGCTGGGGACACAAGAGATTGGCCACCAAGGGAGCGTAAACCAAAGCGGCGGAAATGAGTTAGCCAATTAGGTCTGTTTGGCTCCTGAAACTTCGCAGATTGAGTTGCTCATGCAAAAATTCACCACGCTCTCCGGCATCGCGGCGCCGTTTCCGCAGGCGAATGTTGATACCGACCAGATCATCCCCAAGCAGTTCCTGAAGACCATCGCGCGCACGGGACTCGCGAAGGGTCTATTCTATGATTTCCGCTTCGATGCCGCCGGCAAGCCGACCAAGGGCTTCGTGCTCGACCGCGCGCCTTACGACAAGGCGTCGATCCTGATTGCCGGGCCGAATTTCGGCTGCGGCTCCTCGCGCGAACATGCGCCCTGGGCGCTTCTGGACGCCGGCATAAGCTGCGTGATCGCGCCGTCATTCGCCGACATCTTCCACGCCAATTGCTTCAAGAACGGGATCCTCCCCATCGCACTGCCGCAAGCCGATGTCGATGCGCTCATGGCCGATGCGTTGGACCGCGAGAACCCCAATCTGACGATCGATTTGGTCAAACAGGAGATCCTGCGGCCGAATGGGGCGGTGGTGAAATTCAAGATCGATCCGTTCCTGCGCGACTGCTTGCTGCAAGGCTTGGACGAAATCGGCCTCACCCTCGCCAAATCAGCGGCGATCGCGACGCATGAAACGCGCGCGACGGCCGCGCGCGCGTTTCTTCAGCCGCGAGCCGTTTGATGGCGGCGCTGCGTATCCTGCTGCTGCCGGGCGATGGTATCGGCCCGGAGATCATGCGCGAGACGCGCCGCTTGCTCGATTGGTTCAGCCGCAAGCGCAAATTGAGCTTCGAGCTGAGCGAAGGGCTTGTCGGCGGCGCGGCTTATGACGGCGAGGGCGCGCCGGTTTCGGACGCGACGCTCGCGCGCGCGCGCGCGGTGGATGCCGTGCTGATGGTCTCGGTCGGCGGGACGAAATGGGACAATGTTCCGCGCGCGCTGCGGCCCGAGGCCGGGCTGTTGCGTTTGCGCAAGGAACTTGACCTGTTCGCCAATCTGCGCCCGGCAATTGTGTTCGACGCGCTGGTCGATGCCTCGACGCTCAGGCCAGAAATCGTGCGCGGCCTCGATATCCTGATCGTGCGCGAACTCACCGGCGGCGTGTATTTCGGCCAGCCGCGCGGGCGCGAGACCTTGTCCGACGGCACCGAGCGCGCGCTCGACACCCAGGTCTATACGCGGCCCGAGATCGAGCGCATCGCGCGCGTCGCCTTCGAGCTGGCGCGCAAGCGGCGCAACAAGGTCACCTCGGTCGAGAAGGCGAATGTGATGGAATCCGGCGCCTTCTGGCGCGCGGTGGTCACGCCCTTGGCCAAGGCCGAATATCCCGACGTGACGCTCGAACATCTTTACGCCGACAATTGCGCCATGCAGCTGGTGCGCAACCCGCGCCAGTTCGATGTGATCGTGACCGACAATCTGTTTGGGGATCTTCTGTCGGACGAAGCGGCGATGCTCACCGGCTCGCTCGGCATGTTGCCCTCGGCCAGCCTGGGCGCGCCGGATGCGAAGACTGGCAAGCGGCTGTCGCTGTATGAACCGGTGCATGGCTCGGCGCCGGATATCGCCGGACAGAACAAGGCCAATCCGCTGGCGACGTTCCTCACCGTGGCGATGATGTTCCGCTACTCGCTCGATCTCGGCAAAGACGCCGAGCGGCTGGAGGCGGCGGTCAAATCCGCGCTGGAAAGCGGCGCGCGCACCGGCGACATCATGCAGCCGGGGAAGACGCTGGTTTCGACCACCGGCATGACCGACGCGGTGCTGAAGGCACTCGACCAAGCGCTTTAGCGAGCGGACGCGGCCGACAGCGGCAGGCCGATCTCGCGACGCAGCCGGTCATTCGCAATCGTGCCGGCCTCGTTGGCGGAAAACTCCGGCTTCAAGCGGTCGAGAAAAAACATCGGCAGCGCGCCCTTGTTCTTAGCTTCGATCGCGCCGCGCGGCGTGCAGACGAAATACGCCTTTACACGGTGGTGGGTCGCCTCGGAGATATTGACCTTGCCCGCTTCGCCCGCTTGCTCGATCCGCGCGGCGATGTTCACCGTGTCGCCCCACACGTCGTAAGCGAATTTGCGCTTGCCAACGACCCCGGCCATCACCGGACCGCTGTGCAACCCGATGCGCATGGTCCAGGGCGCCAGGCGCAGTTTGGCGCGCTGCTCGTTCACGCGGGTGACAATGTCGCACAGCTCAAGCGAGCCGAGGCAGGCATCGACCGCGTGGTGACGCGTGGGGTCGGGTAGGCCGGCGGCGAACATGTAAGCGTCGCCGATGGTCTTGAGCTTTTCTAGCCGATAGCGGCCGGTGGTCTCGTCGAAGGCGGTGAAAAATTGGTCGAGCGTCGCCACCAGCCGCGCCGGCTCAGAATTGCCGGCGTTGCGCGTGAAGCCGATGAAATCGGTGAAACCAATGGTCACGCTGTCGAAATAGCGCGGCTCGACTTTCTGCTTGGAGGCTAGCTCGCGTGCGATCGCGCTTGGCAAAATGTTCAGCAGCAGCTCTTCCGACCTCGCGCGCGCCGCCGGCGCTTCGGCCTGGGCGAGGTTGAGCGCCGCGACCGAGCGTTCGAGTTCGGCGACATTGCGGCGCAATTCGAGCTGCGCGACGACTTGGCGCGACAGGGTGCGCAGGGCTTAGACCTTGGCATAGGCGATCTCCCGCGGGGCGAAATCGACCGCGCATAGCGTGCCGAGCGCGAAGCCGCGTGAATTGATCAGCGGCGCGCCACAATAGAAGCGCACATGCGGCTCGCCGGCCACCGTGCCAAGATCGCGAAAGCGTTCGTCGGCGGTGGCGTCCGGGACGACGATAACGTCGTTCTGCTCGATCACCGCGTTACAGATCATGGCGTCGCGCGGCACTTCGGTCGCGTCGGTGGGAATGCCGCAGGAGGCCTTGAGCCAGCCGCGTGTCGTGTCCATCAGGTTGACGAAGGCGACCGGACAGCCGGTGATTTCGGCGGCAAGCTCGGCTAGCTCGTCGAAGGCGAGTTCGCGCGGCGTGTCGAGCACGCCGTAGGAGCGCAACTCGTTGACCCTGAGGGCATCGCTAATCGGGTCGGACATGATGTTTTTGTTCTCGCCGGTTGCCTTCGCTCGCAATCATAGCGGCAGTCGGCGCATGGCGGAAGGCTCAGCGCCGCTTGGGGCGCGGGCGGGCGTTGACCGGCGCGCGGCGGCGGCGGGTGGCGTCGCGCTTCGACGCTGGCGCTGCACGGCGCTGCGGCGGGGCGAGCGGATTGACGAAGCCCTCGGGCAGCTCCTGCGGCGCCTTGCCATAGGCGCTGAAGCGCGCCAGCACGAGTTGCATGTCGGCAGCCGAGAGCAAAACCGGCCTTCCGGCGCAGCGCGCGAGCCAATATTGCATCGCCAGCGCCTCGACCTCGGTTGCCAGCAGCAGCGCGTGATCGAGGTCGGGACCGAAGCAAATCATGCCATGGTTGGCGAGCAGGCAGGCACGCCGTCCCTTGAGCGCGACCAGCATCGTGCGCGCCAGCTCGTCCGAGCCGAAGGGAGCATAGGCCGAGCAGCGGATGTTGGTCCCGCCCGCCTTGGCCACCATGTAGTGGAACGATGGGATCGGCAGCCTGAGGCAGGAGAGCGCCGTGGCATAGGGCGAATGGACATGGACCACGGCCTCGGCATCTTTGCGCGCGCGCAGAATCGCGGCGTGCATGCGCCACTCGCTCGACGGCAACAGGCTTCCTTCGTAGCGCCCGGAATTGTCCATCAGCACGATGTCTTCCGGCTGCATCGACTCATAGGCGCGCGCCGAGGGCGTGATCAGAAATCCGCCGGCGACGCGGGCGCTGACATTGCCAGCCATGCCGTGATTGAGTCCGAGCGCACGCATGTTACGGCACAGCGTGACAATGCCGCGTCGCAGAGCGATATGGGTGGGACGCGACATCGCTCAAGCCGCCGCACGAAGGGCAGGGCGCCGCAGCAGGCGGCCGGCGCGCGCGCCCGTCGCGGCGCCCGCGCGCCAGGCGATGCGGCCGTTGACCGCAACCAACTTAACGCCGGCGGCGAATTGGCGCGGCTCTTCGAAACTGGCGCGCGCATCGATTTCCTGCGGATCGAACAACACCAGATCGGCGGCGAAGCCGGCGGCAATCCGGCCGCGATCCGCAAGCCCGAAACGCATCGCGGGCAGGGAGGTCATGCGCCGCACGGCTTCAGCCAGCGGGAATAGCCCGACCTCGCGCGCATAATGGCCAAGCACGCGCGCGAAAGTTCCATAGAGGCGCGGATGCGGATGCGTGTCATGCGGCAACCCGTCGGAGCCGATCATTGTGTCGGGGAAGGACAGGATACGGCGCACGTCGGACTCGTCCATGATAAAATACACAGCGCCGCCGGGCATTAGCCGAATGGCCGCTTCGCGCGCGCTCAGTTTCCACCCGGCGGCGATTTTCGCCAGATCGCGTCCGGCTGCATCGGGATGTGGCGCGGACCAGGTGACAATGGTGCGCGGCGAGCGCTCGGCCATGCCTTCGTCGAGAGAGGTCGAGCTGGCGGTGTAGGGATAGGCATCGAGCCCGATGGATTGCCGCGTCTGCGCGTCCTTGATGCGTGCGAGCGTGCGCGTGCTGCGGCCCCAATTGGCGCGCCCGGCGCATTTGTGATGCGAGACGACGAGCGGAACCCCGGCCTGGCCACTGCTCGTAAATGCTTCGTCGAGCGCGGCCTCTATGCCGTCGCCTTCGCTGCGCAAATGCGTGGCATAGACCCCGCCCGCCGCCGCGACGCACTGCAGCAGCGCCTCGACTTCGCTGGCCGGGGCTTCCTTGGCCGGCGTGTATGCGAGGCCGGTCGAAAAGCCGAAGGCGCCTTCGGCCAGGGAGCGCGCGAGCGTTTGGCGCATGGTGCCGATCTCGCTCGCATCGGCGGCGCGATCGACGCGCGGCATGGCGGCGAGCCTGAGCGTCGTGTGGCCGATGAGCGCGGCAGCGTTGCACAGCGGCTGCGCGGCATCCACGGCATCCGCATAGGTGGCGAAGCTCGCGAAGCGGAACCATTCCTTGCTGCCGAGCAGATCGAGCGGCGGCGGCGGCTCGTCGGCAAGCTGCAAAGGGGCCAGCGACAAGCCGCAATTGCCGGTAATGACCGTGGTCACGCCTTGGGAGAGCTTCGGCTCCAGGCCCGAGCGTTCGAGCAGCGCGCGATCGTCATGTGCATGGCTGTCGATGAATCCCGGCGCCAGGGCAAGGCCAGCGGCGTCGATCGTTTCGGTCGCGCGCATGCCGGCGCAATTGCCGATGGCGGCAATGCGCCCATCGGCAACAGCGACGTCAACGCGTTGCCCCGTGGCCCCGCTGCCGTCGTACACCGTGCTGCCGTGAATGATCAGATCGTGATTGCGCGCGAGGTCCATCGATCCGCTCGTCGCCGGCGCCGTGCCGGTCGCCCTGATTTAGCGAGCGGCGCCGCGAAGCGCCACCTTTAGAGCGGAATCAGGCGCTTCGTTTGTCGGTCTCGCCCGGCGCCAGCGGCAGGCGCACGACAAACTCGCAGCCGCCACCATGGCGTTCGTGCAAGTCGAGCCAGCCGCCCATCAGCGCCGCCAGCCGGCGCGAAATGGTCAGACCGAGTCCGACGCCGCCGGCTGAGCTCTGATAGCTGTCCACCGTCAGCCGAGTGAAGGCGGCGAAGATCTGATCGCGCTTGTCGGCGGGAATGCCGGGCCCCGAGTCCCAGACGGTGATCTCGATCATGCCATCCTGCGGCTCGCCGACGTTCACGCCGATCATGGCTCCCGGCGGCGTGTATTTGGCCGCGTTATTGAATAGGTTGATAAAGATCTGCGTCGCCCGGACGCGGTCGACCATGACGCGGATTCCCCCCGGCGCCTCGACCGCGCTGATGTCGAGCCGCTTTTCAGCCACGCTTGACAGCGCAGCCGCGCGCGCCTCGGCAATGATACTCTTGAGCTCGGTCGGGACGGGAGTGACCTTGACCTTGTCGTTGTCGAGGCTCGCCATCTCCAAAACATCGTTGATCAACCGCAGCAACAAACGACCGGAGCTCGCGATATCGCCGGTGATGCGCTTGTGCTGCTCTGAACTGGGCTGAATCACGCCGCTGGTCAGCGCTTCGGCATAGCCGATCACGGTGTTCAACGGTGTGCGCAATTCGTGACTCATGCCGGCAAGGAAGCCCGCCTTGGCCAGATTGGCCGCTTCCGACGCGGCCAGGGCGTGTTGCAGCGCGACGTTCTTTTGCCGCAGCTCAAGCATCGCGGTCTCGAGCTTGACGCGCGATTCGGACAGCGCAGCCTCGATTTCGGCCTCATGCGACATGTCGATGCCAGTGCCGCAGAACCCAAGAAACGCACCGCTCAAGCCGTCGAATTGCGGCACGCCGGCGATGCGTTGGCGCAGTTCGCCGCCCTGCGCGGTTTGCAGGACGATTTCGCAGTCGCGAAATCCGGTGCGACGCTTGAAGGCAGGCAGGTCGGTCAAATCTACGACGCCCTCGGTTGAAAACGAGGCGAAGTCGGCAAAGCGACCGCCCGTCAGGCGCGACGTCGGCCGCCCGAGCAAGCGCGTCAGCGCGCCGGTCAAATGGGTCAGGCGCCCGGCGACATCAACCGTCCAAACCCAATCGGAGCAGGAACTCAGCAGGTCATAGAGGTAGGTGCGCTCGACGTGCAGCTGGCGAAGCTGGGTCGCCTCGTCCATCTGATCGGTCACATACACAGCAAAGCCGGTGAACCCGCTCTCGCGCGGCAGCGCGAATATCTCCGCGCGCAGCCTTGCGCCGGTCAAATGCAGCGGGAGGCTGCGGCTCGCGGCTTCTCCGGACACCGTTCCCGCGCGGCGTAGATCGGCGGCAAGCATTGTCAAGGTCTGCTGTCCGCCGGCCGTGGAAAAGAGGCGGGCAAAATTGGCGTCTTGATAAATCAGCGTTCCGCTAGGGTCGAATACCGCCGTCGGCCGAGCGTTGGGTTCAATCGGCGCCGCGTCCGCCGTGCGTACGGGCGCACCCGCTACGTTCGCCATGCCGCGCGACGGGGCCTCAGTCTCAGTCGTTGGCCGAACCTTCTTGCGCGCGGTCGGTATTATTCCACCTTAAGCGCGCTTGGCCGTAGGCAGCGGTTGCGGCGAAGCGTCCCCAGCGCTTTTGAGGCCGTCGATAGCCGCCAGAAAGCTTTGATCGCGCCGCCAGACGCGCAGCATCGAGGTGGCCGTCTTTTCCGCCAATTCGTCGAAGAAGCGCAGGCTCGCATCGAGCACGGCGGGCGGCACCACGGATTGCTCGCAGAAGCGTCGGCTCAACAAAAAGGCCTCGCCATAATTCGAACGCGACCAACCGGTCGCTTTGCACAAAATCGCCAAGCTCTCGCCGCCTTCGTCATACAAAACTTTGCTCACAGCGGATGTCCCGATTCGGGCCGCACGCGACAAGCCGGCAATAAACGCACTGACCCGGCCCGAACGCAAGAAGCGGATCAGGAGCACGGGCGACAGCTCGGAGCGTTCCGCCAAACGCTCGACCAGTTCGAGTGCGGTCTGGTCGATGCTCGGGTCCTGCGGCGCGGCGGCATCCGTCAGCCCCTTGGTCGTATCCTCGACCAGATCGTCGATGTCGAGCTCGCTGGCGGCGATCGTCTTGAGCAGATATTGGCGCAGGGCAGCCGAAACCCACCAATACATGCGAGCCGCGAGATCGGGCGGGAGGTCGTCGCGGCGCACGAGCGGTTCGCGGAACCGACGGACGCGCGCCGACTCCGCTACCAGATACTCGGTCGCTCGACGCGACAACTCGGCGTCCGTGTTCTCCAAAAGGCGCAGGATAACGTCCTGGTCGCCGGTCGACACTAGCGCATCGGTCACATCCGGGCCCAGCCCGGCACGCATGGAAACGGCGAGGCAATGCTCGCGGCCGCGCAGGCGGACGATCTCGATCAAGTCGGGGTCGCGCAGCGCCTTGCTGCGGCGCAAGATCGGTTGGGCGATGGAGATATCATCATTGGCCAAAAGATTGACCAACTCGATCGGCGCGTCCGGCAGTTCGGAAATGCGGGCAGAGAGCGCATGACGAATCTGCATCTCAACGTCGTGCAGCAGACGTTCGAGAATGCTGCGCATCAGCGCCCGCTCCCGGTCGCTGAGCTTCGCATGATCTTCAAGAAACAGCTCGGCGATGTTTTCGAACAGCTTGTCGCGCTGCTCGATCCGTTTGGATTGCGCCAGCGCGACCAGTTCCTCGATGGAGACCTTGGAGCGTGGCAGCATTCCCGGCTTACCTCGATTTATTTATTGGCGGCGCCACGGAATAGGATGCGCAGCGCCTTCTTCTGACGCCCGCCGAAGGTCGCAGGTCGCCGTAAAGGACCCGTGAATAGCGCGGTATTTTTACCATGGGAGCGCGTGCCAGGCGGACAGCAAAACGCCTGGAAAGCGGTTGCTTTCCGGGCGTTTTTTGGTAGCGGGCTATGAGCGCAGTTAATTGCGGCTATTACCGAACAGGCGCAACAGCATGATGAACAGATTGATGAAGTCGAGGTAGAGCACCAGTGCGCTCATGATCGCCTTCTTGCCGGCGGTCTCAGTCGCGTCGCCCGCGATGTACATTTCCTTGATCTTCTGGGTGTCGTAGGCGGTCAGGCCGGTGAAGATCAGCACGCCCAAGGCCGACACCACGAAGTTCATCATCGACGAGCCGATAAAGATGTTCACCACCGAGGCGATGATGACGCCAATCAACCCCATGAACAGGAAGGAACCGAAGCCGGTCAGGTCGCGGCTGGTGGTGTAGCCCCACAGGCTTACGCCCGCGAAAGTGCCGGCGGTGACAAAGAACATGCGAGCGATATCGCCTGTCGCATACACCAGAAAGACGTAAGAAAGCGACAGCCCGCTCAGCACGGCATAGACCCAAAAGGTCGCCTGTGCGGCGGCAAAGCTCATCGCGTGCACCCGGGCGCTGAGGAAAAACACAAGCACCAGAGGCGCGAACATGACTACCCAGGCGAGGGGCGTACCCAAAATCGCATGCGCGAACGCCGGTTGCGACCCGATGAGCGCCGCACCGCCGGACAGGGCCAGCGCGGCCACCATGTAGTTGTAGACGCGCAGCATATGCGCGCGCAGGCCGAGATCGATTTCGGCCGCTTGGGTTTGGCCGTAGGCCACTTTATGTTCGAATTGCGGTGCCATGGTTAGCCCTTCCGTAGCTGGAGTCCACAATCAATATGGGCCGGGATCCGCCGGTATTCAACTCCCTGTTACCGCAGATTGGCCTCGAATTCGAAGATCAGCTCGATCTCGTCGCCGACCAAACCGTTATCGGTCCCATAGGTCATACCGAAATCGCTGCGCTTGAGTTTCGCGCGCGCCGATACCCCGACGGTCCTTCGGCGGTGATCAATCGGGTAGTTGGCGAGCTTGTTGAGCGTCGCCTCCAGCACCAGCGGCCGCTTGCGCCCGAGCAGGGTCAACTCGCCGGTGATGCGCACCCGGTTGATCCCGGATTTCTCGAAGCTGGTGCCGGTGAAGGTGATCTTGGGGAACTCGCGCGCGGCGAGGAAATCGGCGCTGCGCAGATGGCGGTCGCGTTCGGCGTGGTTGGTGAATACGCTGTCGGCGTCGATCTCGACCCGGATATTGGCCAGTGTTTCAGCCTCGTCGTCGAGTTCGAAGCCACCCGTGCCCTTGAGAAACTGGCCGAGCGTCCGCTCGTAGCCGAGGTGGCTCGCCATGAAGGCGATGGTGAAATGCTCCGGGTCGATGACATAGCGCCCCATCGCCGCCGCGGCGGGGTTGGCGAAGGCGCAGAGCAGGGCGCCGATGAGACCGAAGCGGCTAATCATTGCGCAGCAACGGCGCCGGTTTTTGGCCGAGCGCCCGCCAAGTGCCAAGGAAACCGAGACCGAGGGTCAAGAGCGTCGCGCCGATCGCGGTCGTGGCCGCCACCCCCGGCAAGAACACCCAATCGAGCTTCATCGCCCATTCGAGCACACTGCTCGCGGCCGCCGTGCCAAGCAACCCGGAAATGGCCGCGGTCACGAATCCGAGCAGCCCGTATTCGATCAGGAAACTGGCCAGCACGTTGCGCCGCCGCGCGCCCAGGACCTTGAGCATGACCGCGTCATAGACACGGCGGCTGTGCCCGGCGGCGATCGCGCCGGTCAAGACCAGAACACCGGCGGCCAATGCGACCGCCGCAACGAGCCTGACGGCCAAGCCGATATCGGCGACGATCTTGTTGAGCGCATCGAGCGCCTCTTTCACGCGGATCGTGCTGACATTGGGAAAGCGTTCTACGATGGCGTGCTCCAGCGCGAGTTCGACCTCGGGCCGGGCATAGACCGTGGCCAGGTTGGTTTGCGGCGCGTTGTCGAGTACGCCGGGCGAAAACACGATCACGAAATTGATCGCGAGCGTGCCCCAATCGATCCGCCGCAGGCTGGTGATGCGGCCTTCGACCATGCGGCCCAGAACATTGACCCCCAAGCGGTCACCGATTTTCAGGCCAAGCACGCCGGCAACTCCGGCATCGAGGCTGATCAGCGGCTCGCCCCGGTAATCGGCCGGCCACCACGCGCCGGCCACCAGCGTGCTGTTCGCTGGCGGCGCGACCGACCAGGTGATGCCGCGATCGCCACGCAGTGCCCATTGCCCTTCGGGCCGCGCCGGCGCGGTGTCGGCATCGACCCGGTTCACCGAGGCAATGCGCCCGCGCAGCATCGGCACCGTCTCCACGCGGGTGACGCCCGCGAAGCCCTGCGCCAGTTGGCGGAATGGTTCGAGCTGATCCGGCTGGATGTCGAGCAGGAACAGGCTCGGCGCGGCTTGGCTGAGCACCTGCGTGACCTCGCGGCGCATATTGCCCTCGATGGTCGCGATCGCGACCAGCAAAGTGAGGCCAAGGCCGAGCGAGAGCACGACCGAGGGCGTGACCGCGCCTGGCCGGTGCAGATTGGCAAGCGCCAGGCGCAGACCCGGCCGGCGCACGCCGCGCAAGCGGCGCGCCGCGCGCATCACCACTGTCCCCGCGCCGCGAAACAAAAGCAGCGCCGCGATGGTGCCGAGCACAAACCAAAGCGCGAACAGCTTTTCCTCGGCGGATAGAATCGCCAGCGCCGCCAAGGCCCAAGCCGCGGCCCCCGTCGCCAAGATATAACCGAGCCGCGGCCGGGCATCGGCTGGCGCCACCAGGCTGCGGAACAGCGTGGCCGCCGGCAGCTCGCCGGCGCGCGCCACCGGCCAAAGAGAGAAGGTGAGCGCGGTCAGAAATCCGAACGCCGCCGCGAGCACGAGCGGCTTGGGATAAAGCGCGAAGCGCGCATCGACCGGCAATCGGTCGCCGATAAAAGCGGCGGCGGCAAAGGGCGCGACCGCGCCGAAGATAAGTCCGATGGCAATCCCCAGCGCGCTCAGCGCCAAAATTTGCAGCAGATAGACGCGCACGACCAGCGTCGTTGGCGCGCCGAGGCATTTGAGCGTGGCGATCACCGCCGTCTTGCCGCCAAGATAGGCCTGCACTGCATTGCCGACGCCGACGCCGCCGACCAGAAGCGCGGTCAACCCGACCAGCGTCAGGAACAGCGTCGCGCGGTCGATGAATTGCTTCAGTCCGGGCGCCGCGTCGCCGACGTCGCGCGCGCGCCAGCCGGCATCCGGGAAGGCTTGGTTGAGCGCGGCGATCCAGGTCTTGCTGCCGACGCCTTGCGGCAGTTGCAGCCGGTACTGCCAAACGGCCTGGCTGCCGGGCTGGATCAGGCCGGTGTCGGGCAGAGCGGCAAGGCCGATCATCAGCCGCGGCCCCAGCCCGTAGCCGGCGTTGCCATCGGCGCGATCGGGCTCGGCCGCGACCACGGCGCGGACGGCAAGCTCCGCATCGCCAAGCCGCAGCCGGTCGCCGATTTTCAAAGCCAGGCGGTCCAGCAGGCCGGCCTCGACCGCCGCGCCCCAGACGCCATCGCGCCGTTCAAACAACTGCGTCGGCGACAGTTGCGGATCGGTGAGCAGGGCGCCGGCCAGCGGATAGGCGCCATCGACCGCCTTGAGCTCGACCAGATTTTGCTTGGCTGCATCGGCGCTGCGCGCCATGGCGCGCAGGGTCACGACCTCGGACAGCGCGCCGGAGTTTTGCAGATGCGCGCGCTCGGTCTCGCTCGCCGGGCGCTGCACCAGGCGCAGCGAAACGTCGCCGCCGAGCACGGCACGGCCATCGGCAGCGAGGCCGGTCAAAAGCGCCTGCGACAGCGATCCGACGCCGGCGATCGCCGCCACCCCGAGCGCCAGGCAGGCGAGGAAAATGCGAAAGCCCGCGATCCCGCCGCGCAATTCGCGCCGTGCGAGGCGAAGCGCGAGCGACCAGGAAGCGTTCATGTTGCGGCCGCGCGTTGGGCGTCCGTTGCGCTGCCGTCATCGACCACACGTCCGTCGCGCAGCCGCACCAGCCGGTCGCAGCGGCGCGCCAGCGCCACGTCATGCGTGATCAGCATCAGGGTCGAGCCGTGTTGCCGTTGCAGCGCGAACAGCACTTCCATCACCATGGCCCCGGTCTCGGCGTCGAGATTGCCGGTCGGTTCGTCGGCCAGCAAGAGCTTCGGCCGCACGGCGAAGGCGCGCGCCAGGGCGACGCGCTGCTGCTCGCCGCCGGACAACTGGCCGGGATAGTGTTCCAGCCGGTGGTCGAGCCCGACCGCGGCCAAGCCTTCGGCGGCGCGCTCGAAGGCGTCGCGCCGTCCGGCGAATTCCAGCGGAATGGCGACGTTTTCCAGCGCGGTCATGCTCGACACGAGGTGAAATGACTGAAACACGATCCCGACCGCATCGCGGCGGAATAGCGCCAGCCCGTCCTCGTCGAGCGTCGACAGATCATGGCCGGCGATCGTCACCAGCCCGTTGCTTGGTCGCTCCAGCCCGCCGATGATCATCATCATGGTCGATTTGCCCGAGCCCGACGGGCCGACCACGCCAATGGTTTCTCCGGCCGCGACCTCCAGATTAAGGCCGCGCAAGATGTTGACCTCGCCGGCCGCGCTGGCCAAATGGAGGTGAACGTCGCGGAGCAGGATCATGGGACCGGGAGTCGCGGGCAGCGGCGTGGCGGGGTGGGACATGGGCAGCACAATCCTTCGCCGCAGGATGCGGGTCCACAGCCCATATCGCTCTCTGCGATGGTTTTTCAACCGCTTATTGCTGCTCTGGCTATTGCTGACCGGCTCGGCTGCTTGCGCCGCCGGGCCGACCATCGTTGTCCTTGGCGATAGTTTGGCGGTCGGTTTCGGCTTGCGCGACGAGTCCCAGGCCTTCCCGGCGCGGCTCGAGGCGGCGCTCAAGGCGCGTGGGCGCGAGGTGCGGGTGATTAATGCCGGGGTGTCGGGCGACACGACGGCGGGCGGACGTTCGCGCCTCGACTGGACGCTGGCCGATAAGCCCGATCTGGTGATCGTCGAGTTGGGCGGCAACGACGGGTTGCGCGGGATCGACCCGGCGGTGACGTTCGGCAATCTCGACGACATCTTGACCCGGCTTAAGGCGAAATCCGTGCGCGTGCTGCTGACCGGCATGCTGGCGCCGCCCAATTTCGGCCGCGCCTATGGCGAGGCGTTCAACGCGGTTTTTCCGCGCCTGGCCGAAAAGCACGCCGTCGCGCTTTATCCGTTCTTTCTCGACGGCGTCGCCGCCGAGCGCGAGCTCAATCAGCCTGACGGCATACATCCCAATCCGGCCGGGGTCGCGATCATCGTCGGACGCATACTGCCGGGGGTCGAAGCGGCTCTCGACCAACGCCAATAGACTCGCCATGTTGCGCCTGTTCACCGCCATCGAGCTACCCGAAGACACCCGCCGCCGCCTCGCCGCACTGGCGCGGCCGCTGCCCGGCACCGCCTGGGTCAAGCCCGAGAACATGCATCTCACCCTCAGCTTTATCGGCGAGGTCGATGAAGGACTCGCGGCCGATATCGACATTGAGTTGGCGCGCATTTCCCAGCCTTCCTTCGAGATCGCTCTCGCCGGGGTCGACCAATTCGAATCGCGGGCGCGGGTGCGCGCGATCTGGGTCGGCGTCGAGCGCGCGCCCGCGCTGATGGCGTTGCAGGCGAAGGTCGAGAGCGCGCTCAAACGCGCCGGCGCTTCACCCGAAATTCGACGCTACACGCCGCATGTGACGCTGGCGCGGTTCCACGATCTACCGATCCACAAGGTCGCGCCGTTCATCGCGCAGCGGAACCACTTCAGGGAGGGGCCGATCGCGGTCGAAGGCTTCTCACTGATGTCGAGCCGGCTGGGGCACGCCGGCGCCGTTTACACCGTCGAGCGGCGCTATCCGCTGCTCGGCGCCGGAATCCGAGCGCTGGCCGAGGAATGGGCGCGGCAGAACTGACGCCGCGGGTTCATGCGCCGAAGCGGTGCAGCAGACTCTCGACCTGATCGGCGTAGCCGCGGCCGATCAGCCGCACATGCACCAGCAGCGGATAGAGCGTGTACAGATCGCGCCGTTCCTCGCAGAAGCCCTCGGCGATCGGGCGCAGCTCCTGATAGCGCGCGAAGAACGGATCGCCGAAGCTGTCGAACATCGTCGCATAGGCGAGCTCGACCTCCGGATCGCCGTAATAGATCGCCGGGTCGATGAAGCCGGAGAGACTGCAGCCGCGCTTGCCGGCGGCGCAGAGCACATTGCCGGTCCACAAATCGCCATGCAGCAGCGCCGGCTCCTTGGGCTCGATCAGCCAATGGTCCAGCCGATTGGATAGGCGCTCGATCCGCCGCACGGTGCCGGTGGACAACTCCTTCGCGTCGCGCGCCAGCCGCGCCATATGCAGCAGGCGATGTTCGGCGAAAAACGGTCGCCATTCCTTGGCGCGCGCATTGGGCTGCGGCAGGCCACCGATGAATGTGTCGCGCTCCAGCCCGTAGCTGTCGTCGGTGAGCGCATGCAACGCCGCGATCAAATCGGCGGCCTCGGTCTGCGCGCTGGCATCCAGGCTCCCATCGGCGGGCAGCAGCGACAGGAGCAGGAGATCGTCCTTTTGCGCCACCACCTCCGGGACGGGCAGGGCGCTGATGCTCTTGAGGGTTGTGAGCATCCACGCCTCGCATTCGAGCGCCTCGGGCGCGGAGCCCGTCTTGGCGACCAAGGGCGGCTCGTCCTTGAAGGTAACCTTGTAGACGCTGGCGACCGACCCGCCGGTCAGCGCCTGTAAAGAAATCACCCTCCGGCCGGCGAGCGCTTCGATCCGCAGTTCCAATTCCATTCAGCCGTCCAGTCGCGCGGCAAGTCGGTTGAGCAGTCCGGCGCAGGCCGCCTCGCTCAGGTCCAGCACCTGCTCGAAGGCGACACGGTCGCTGAAATACGGGTCCGGCACCTCGCGCAAGGGATGTCCGGGCGCATAGTCCATGAGCAGCGCCAACTCGACCTTGGCCTTGGCCGGGCGCCTTGCCTTGAGGTCCTGGAGATGGCCGCGATCGAGTGCCAGGACGAAGTCGAATTCGATGCAATCCGCCCCAGTCACTTGCCGCGCGACATGCGCGCTGAGGTCGATTCCGCGCCTTGCTGCGGCGGCGATGGTGCGCGCGTCGGCCGCCTCGCCGATATGGTAATCATGTGTGCCGGCCGAGGCGACCATGACCCGCCGGTCCAGCCCGGCGGCCAACAGCCGCGCGCGCAGCACGCCCTCGGCCGTCGGCGAACGGCAGATGTTGCCGGTGCACACCATCAGGACTTTGATCATCGGCGCGGGACACCCATGTTGCCAGGGGCGCCAGTCCTAGCGGATCAAGCGGCCCTGCCCAAGGGCCGCCATTAACCTTCCGCGGGGATTGACGGCGCGTAGTCCTTACCAGCATGGTCCGTGCATGGATACGACCGCCAAGCCGCTTTTCTCGCATCGCAAGTTTTGGGCGCACCGCTTCGGGACCGCGCCCTTCCTTCCGATGTCGCGCGCCGAAATGGACCAGCTTGGCTGGGATGCCTGCGACATTATTCTGGTGACCGGCGATGCCTATATCGACCATCCGAGCTTCGGCATGGCGATCATCGGCCGGCTGCTGGAGGCGCAAGGCTTCCGCGTCGGAATCATCGCCCAGCCCGAGTGGCAGAGCGCCGAGCCGTTCAAGGCCTTGGGCGCGCCGACGCTGTTCTTCGGCGTCACCGCCGGCAACATGGATTCGATGGTCAACCGCTATACCTCGGACAAGCGCATCCGGCACAATGACAGCTACACGCCGGGCGGGGTCGCCGGGAAGCGTCCCGACCGCTCGGTGATCGTCTATGCCCAGCGCTGCCGCGAAGCCTTCCGCGACGTGCCAATCGTGCTGGGTGGGATCGAGGCCTCGCTGCGCCGCATCGCGCATTACGACTACTGGTCCGACAAGGTGCGGCGCTCGATCCTGGCCGATGCCAAGGGCGATATCCTGCTCTATGGCAACGCCGAGCGGGCGGTGGTCGAGATCGCGCATCGCATGGCGCGCGGCCATAAGCCGTCGGAGCTGGACGACCTGCGCGGCATCGCCCTGCTGAAAGACGCGGTGCCCGAAGGCTGGACCGAGGCGCATGCCGACGATATCGAGTCCGCCGATGAGGGCGCGCGCGTCGGGGGCGAGAAAACCGTCGTCCGCCTGCCGTCCTTCGAGCAGGTCGAAGCCGACCCGGAGACCTATGCGCGCGCCTCGCGCGTGCTGCATCGCGAGAGCAACCCGGGCAATGCGCGCGGACTTGTCCAGCGCCACGGCGACCGCGAGCTGTGGGTGACCCCGCCGCCGATCCCGCTGGAGACGCCGGAGATGGACGGGGTCTATGACCTGCCCTATGCGCGCGCGCCGCATCCGTCCTATGGCGACGCGAAAATCCCGGCATGGGAGATGATCAAGTTCTCGGTCACGATCATGCGCGGCTGTTTCGGCGGCTGCTCCTTCTGCTCGATCACCGAGCACGAGGGGCGGATCATCCAAAGCCGCTCGCAGGAGTCGATCCTGCAGGAAATTGAAACCATCCGCGACAAGACCGAAGGCTTCACCGGCGTGATCTCGGATATCGGCGGGCCGACGGCGAACATGTATCGCATGGCCTGCAAGGATAAGGCGATCGAGGAAAAATGCCGCCGTCCGTCCTGCGTCTTCCCCGTCGTCTGCCCGAATCTCAACACCAGCCATGAAAAGCTGATCCACCTCTATCGCAAGGCGCGCGCCTTGCCGGGGATCAAGAAAGTGATGGTGGCATCGGGCGTGCGTTACGATCTGGCGGTCAGGAGCCCGGAATACGTCGAAGAGCTGGTCACGCATCACGTCGGCGGCCGCTTGAAAATCGCGCCGGAGCATACCGAACCTGGGCCGCTGTCGAAGATGATGAAGCCGGGCATCGGCACCTACGACCGGTTCAAAGAGCTGTTCGACAAGGCGGCGAAGAAAGCCGGCAAGGAATATTTCCTCATCCCGTATTTCATCGCCGCGCATCCGGGCACGACCGACGAAGACATGCTCAACCTCGCGTTGTGGCTGAAGAAGAACAAGTTCCGCGCCGATCAGGTGCAGACCTTTTTGCCGTCGCCGATGGCGCTGGCGACCGCGATGTATCACTCGGGGGTCAATCCCTTGCGCGCCGTGCGGCGCGGCGCGTCCGAACGCGTCGATAGCGTGAAGAAGCTGCGCCAGCGCCGGCTGCACAAGGCTTTCCTGCGCTATCACGACGCCGAAAACTGGCCGACGCTGCGCGCCGCGCTGAAGGAAATGGGTCGCGCCGATCTGATCGGCCCCGGCAAGCACCAGCTCGTGCCCGCCTGGCAGCCTGCTGGGACCGGCGACAATGGCGGCGAGGGACGGCGCACCGGGCGCAAGGGCGGCTCGCAGCGCTTCCTCACCAAGGGGGTGTGGAAGCCTTCCATCAAAAGCGCGCGCCGCAAGACGCAACGCGCCGCGGAATAGGGCGGGCGCCCCATGCATCCGGCGCCGAACCGATTTTCCGCCAACGCTCGCCTGACGACCAAACGCGCGCTGATCCGCGGTGCGGCGGCTCTTTTGGCATTGTCCGCAGTCGGATGCGAGTTTCTGCTCAACCGGCCGCAACCCGGGCCGCCTCCGGTCCTGCCGACCGCCGCGCTCGGGCAATGCGTGCGCGAGACGCAGCTTGAGCCGCAAAGCGCCATCGTCGGGAAATGGAGCGGCGACGAGGCGGCCGTTTTTGCCAGTAGCATCGAGCGCGGCGTTGATACCCGCATCCTCGACGATGTCGTCGTCATGCGCGGTCCGGACGTGCTTGGCTGGACCCTGGCGGTCATCGTCAAGGACGGTTGCGCGGTGGCGCGGAATTATCTCGCCACGCCGGATTTCCTGCACGCTTCGGGGATGGTCGAGCTCTATCGCAAAAATCTTCTGTGGGTGGGACTTTCCCAGGCCGAGGTCATGCATCGGCTGACGTCGCTCGCTCTCGATGGCCATCTCGACTCGCAGTTCCAGATCGCGATGCTCTATGGGCGCGGTTTCGGCCCCGGCGGTGACCGCGACGACCTGCTTTCGATCCAATGGCTTGAGCGCGCCGCCGGGCGCGGCTCCGTGCCCGCTCAATTTGCGCTCGGCTATTTGTACTCCGAAGGAAGCTCGAATTACGCCCGTGCGCTGATCGACCGAATTGCGGCCTGGGTCTGGTTCAATTTGGCGGCCGAGCAGGGTGACGGCCTCACCGCGCAAGAAGCGCGCGAGCGGCACCGGGAGTTGTCCCGCTTCCTGCATGACGATGAGATGATCGAGGCGGCGCGCCGATTGAGCGCCTGGCGGAAGCAGCCGTGATCGGGCGCGGAGAGTTTAGCGCGGCCGCTTGCGTGCGTCGTGCGGCTGATCCCGACCGAGGATCGAGACGAGCGCTCTAATTAAATCCGAACAGCGGCTCGAAATTCCGCCAGGATTGGTCCATCGGATAGGCTTGCGAGACATAGGGAAGTCCGATGTGTCCATAGCGGAAGGAGAGTTGCCGCTTGGCGGTTTCCTCGCCGCTGCCGCGGATCGCGGCGAGATAGAGCGCGGCGGCCAGCCCGCTGCGGTCGGCGCCGGCCTCGCAATGGATCAGTATGGGCTTCGGGGCATCGCGTAGAATCGCCAGCAGCGCGTCTTTATCGCTCGCGGCAAGAACGCGGCGGGCCGACATGGCGAAGTCGATATGCGCGATCCCGAGCGCCGAGGCCGTGACGACTTCTTCGCGATACCAGCCTTGGGCAGGATTGCTGCCACGTAGATTGACGACGGTCTTGATCCCGTAGTCGCGCACATACTCCGCCAGTCGTGCCGGCGTCGGCTGTGCCGAGCGGTAAAGCTCGCCGTCGATCACGGCGTGGAAGTTGCCGCTGAGCTGTAGAAAGCCGAGGTATCCGCCACCCAGCGCCGCCACGACTAATATTGCGCCGGTCAAACTTAAGGCCGCCCGCTTGAATCGGCGCATGATCACCCTGGGACTTGTCTTCGCTTGGACATGCGGCGGATTCATTTTAGCAGGCACACTGGGCAAGCGGGACCCCAATTCTTGGCGGTCCGCAGTGACTAATTTCTACGGCGCGCGTTTCTGGACTTGCCCATCGGGCATTACCGCATCGGTGAAATCGGCGCCGTCGATTCGTGCGTCGGTCAAAATCGTAGAGGTCAAATCGGCCCCGGTGAAGTTGGCCCCGGTCAGATCGGCCCCTTTCAGGTCAGAATCATAGATGATCGCTAAGCTACAATTTGCGCCGCGCAGGATCGCCTCGCGCAGCGAGACCTGGAACAGATTGGTTTCGACCAGTTTTGCATTGGTCAGATCGGCGCCGGCCATCTGCGAATTGTCGAGACCGGAATGGGAAAAATCGGCGCCGGCGAGGTGCGTATTGGCCATGCGCGCCTCGCGCAAATCGACGCCGGTCACGCTCGCGCCTTCCAGCGTCGCGCGCGTCAAATCGACCGTGCGCATCATCGCATTGGTCAAATCGGCCCTGGTGAGATCGGCCGCGCCCAGCTTGGCGCCGAACAGCATGGCGCGCGGCAGCTTGGCGCCGGCGAGTTTGGCGCGGCGCAGATCGGCCTTGTTGAGGTTGGCGCCGGATAAATCGGCTCCGGTCAAATCCGCGCCGGCGAGCTTCGCTTCATGCAGATTGGCGCCGGCAAGATTGGCGCCGCGAAAATCGGCATTGGTCAGGTCCTGGCGCTTGAAATTGGCGCCGGCGAGCGCGCAGCCGGGGCAGTCCTTGCGCGGCGGCGGCGGCGGGGTGAGGGCGGAGTGCGCGGCAATCGCTTGCGCGGCGATCGCGGCATCGCCGGCGGCAGATTTTTTTAGACGCATGACTTCAAGCCGCGTCCAGCTTTCGAATTGGCCCTCGGTCATTTCCCCCGGCACGAAGGGATTGACCCCGGCCTGGCCCGGTTTGCGCAACAGATTGGCGCCAAGAAGCACCCGCCGCCCGCTCGGCTCGTCCACGCGCTCGCAGCGGCGTTTGATAAATTGTCCGCCGACATCGCCTTCGCGTGCCTCGCGCGGCAGATCGATGCAATGCGGCTCCTCGATGTCGAAGCGGGCGGCCAGAAACGCCGCCAGCTTGAAGGCTTCCTCGCGTGGGAAGAGCTGTACCCAGGCGGCCGAGCCGATGCGGTCGGCGCGCGGGTCAGTGACGACGCGGATGCCGTCGAGCACGCCTTCGGCCGTGAACAGCGCCGAGACGATGATCGGATGGCGCTGCTCGGCCGTGCCGGAAAACCGTCCGACAAAGGCCGAGTTGTCGAGCGCCTTGGCGATGAACTCGCCCTCGTCGTCATATTCGAAGGCGATCTCGTGCCGTCCCTCGGGGTCGGCCGGGCAGAGGGCGTAATCGGCCCAGCCGGAGAGCGGGCGCGCCGGCGGCCCGCCATTCGCGCCACACGCATAGTTGATGTAGGCCTCGCCCGGCGGCATGGCGAGCGCATGCGTGCTCAAGGCCAGGTGCCACACCGAGGGGCGGCGCGGCATGGCCGATAGATTCGGCCCCTGGGCCAGGGCATCGGGCAAGAACTGGGCAGCGGCCGTAATCAGCAGACAAATCACCGCGAGCGCGCGGGAAGCCGCCTGTACCGCTGGGCTGCGCCAGGACCACATGGGTATTCGCCAATTCACGTTGGGCGGGTAGTTCACGCTTTGCGCGTGCCCCCGTCAAGTTGCCCCTTTTTCAGGTGGTTGCCTGGCCCCGTCCGCTCGGTCACAGTGCTTCCGCAAGGGCGGCGCGGATTAAGGATCTTGGCCATGGCGGTTCGACCGATGAGTGCTTCAGGTACGATTTTGGCGGGCGGTGTCATCGCCGCCGGTTTGCTGCTCGCGGGCAGCGCGCAGGCGCAGGCGGAATTCGCCGCCGGACGGCAAGTCTTCCGCGCGACCGCGAATTGCGGTACCTGCCACGGCTGGGCCGCGCATGGGCTGAAAGACGAGCAGACGGCGCCGGACGGCCCCAATCTGCACGAGACCAAGCTCAATCGCGAGCAGATGATCGAAGTGGTGAAATGCGGCCGCCCGGGCACGGCGATGCCGGCCTTCGACCGGCTCGCGTATACCGATAAGCGCTGTTACGACATGACCGCGGCGCAGATCGGCGCCGACCGGCCGCCGCCGCCGCCGGCCGTGCTCACGCAGCGCGACATCGAGGCGGTGGTCGATTTTCTGCAAGCGACAGTCGTGGGCAAGCCGGTCAGCTATGACTGGTGCATCGGCTTCGTGGCCGGCGCGGCGGCCAACGCCTGCGACCAGTTCAAAAAGTAACGGCTACGACCTGAGCCCGGCCGAGGGCGGCAGGCGATAGCTCGCCCAGGCCGGGATCACGGCGAGCACACAGCCGACGGCGATCAACGCCAGGACCATCAGGATTTCGCTTTGGCCAATGCTGACCGGCAGGGACAAACCCGTGCGCCCGGCGACGATCTCGGCCATGGCCAGCGCGCCAAGCCAGCCAAGCCCAAGCCCGAGCACCGAACCGAGCACGATCAGCAGCGCGACATGCGCCCAGACGGCGGTGAACACATAACCGCGCGAGGCGCCGAGCGCACGTAGGATGGCGATCGGCTTGCGCCGCTGCGCCAGCGAGGCGAACACCGCCAGCAGCACCGCGCCGATCACCAGCGCCTGGGTTGCGACCGCGACCGTCGCCAAAACCGTGCGCGCATCGCCGAGCAGACTGTAAAGCTGGATCAAAACCTCGGCCGGGAACAGGGCCATGGTCCCGTCGCGGCGATAGCGCTGGCGCAGGACATAGGCGTCCGAGACCGACAGCGGCTTGACCGCGATCGCCGGCACGCCGGGGACTAGTTTGTCGTCCCACGGGCCGCCAATCTTGAAATCGCCGAGGACGTCGTGATCGTCCTTGCCGGCGGCGATTGCGGTCGCGACCAGAGCGTCGTTCTCGGCATGGCCGGTGGACAGCGCGTGCGTCCACCACACGGCTTCAATGGGCACGATCACGGCGCGATCCCACGGGCTGCCGGTCGGCGCCATTCGCCCGACGACCGCGTATTCGACGCCGTGGTGCTCGGCTTCGTGATCGTCGTCGGCCGCGGCGCGCATGCCGTGGCTCGGTTTGACATGCGCTCCGAGCGCGATCTTGACCTGCGCCCCGACGACCGCTTCGAGCATGTGCGTGAAGACGCGGCCCTCGGCCGGGGCGAAGCCGGGCTGGGCCAGGAACTCGGCCGCGGTGCCGACGATCGGATAACCCTGCCAATTGTCGCCGAAACCAATCGGGGCGGCGAAGCGCGCGCGCTTGGTCTCCATGATCTGGCCGAGCAGCTTGCCGTCGATCAGCGGCAGCGCCGCCGCCTGGAGATAGACCGCGCTCATGACCAGCTGTGTTTCGCTGCCCGGCGCGCCGATCAACAGGTCGAACGGGTCAGCCGCGCGCGCACTGCCGGCGCGGCTGCGGCGCAGATCGGCGGTGACGACCGGCAGCGGATTGATCATGCCGCCACCGGCTGCTGAATGCGCCCGGCTTCGAGCCGGAATTGGCGGTCGCAGCGCGCGTTCAGCGCCATGTCATGCGTGACGGTGAGGAACGTGCACGGATGATCGCGCCGGATTTCGAGCAGGAGTTCGATGACCATTGCGCCGGCGGCGGCATCCAGGCTGGCGGTCGGCTCGTCGGCGACCAACAGGCGCGGCGCCATCAACAGCGCGCGCGCGATCGCCACGCGCTGCCGCTCGCCGCGCGACAGCGTCTCGATCCCGCGCTTGACCGGCGGCACGCCGACCCGTTCGAGCAGGGCATGCGCGCGGCTGCGGAGTGCGGCTGGGGCCGACAGCGCGTCGAAACTCGCCGGCACGAGGATATTCTGCAGCGGGCTCATGCCTTCGAACAGGTGGAAGTCCTAGAAGATGAACCCGACATTCTGCCGCCGCCAGCGGTCGCGCCCGCGTTCGGAGAGCCCCGCCAGGTCAACGCCGTCCCAGCCGATGCGTCCGGCCTGCGGGCGCTCGATGCCGGTGAGAACATAAAGAAGCGAGGTCTTGCCGGCGCCCGACGGGCCGGTCAGCGCAACACTCGCGCCCGGCCCGATATCCAGGCGCTCGAGGTCGAGCACCGGCTGGCTGTGGCCGCCCGGGGACGGGTAGGCGAGGCGTATCCCCGCCGCGCTGAGTTCCGCCCCCGGGACATCGTGCGGTCAGATCCGCGAGTAATAGGCGTTCATCAGCCGCACCAGACTGACGAAGCCGGAGTCTTTGTCGAGCTCGGCGCCAAGCTCTAGGGTCCCCGTCACCGCAATCCGCCGATCGAACTCGGTCGCCCGCACGACGCTCAAGGTTCGCACAAAGACGATATCGTCGGGCCAATTGCCGGCGTCATCGCAATAGGGGCAGGTGGCCATCGGCAAGGAGGTCAGCACAAAGAAATTGGCGTCCGGTTTGAGCGGTGGCGCCATAAAGCCCGCGACCCGGACCACCTGGCGGTCCAGGCGCTTCATGCGCACGGAGAATTCCATGCTGCCCGGCTGATACATTTCAGAGAAGGCGAGCTTGATGGCCGCCTCTTGCGCGCGTGCGGCTTGCGGCAATGAAAGACCAGCGCCGACCGCCAGCAACAGCGCCTTGCGGCGGGACAGAATGCGCATGGCTATCACCTGTACACAGAATGGGCGCGCGTCACTCACGTAAATATTGGGCGCGAAGAGGGTGGAGGGCAAGTCATCGATCTTGGCGGGGAAGCAAAGGGGGCCGAGTTTCCCCGGCCCCCAGTGTTTACCCTAATCAGACGCTTAGAGGCTGAACACGAACAGATACGACCCATCGTCGAGGTTGTCGTATTTGACCGGGTGCAGGTGGCGGCCGCCGACTACGACGGCGAGGAACTGCTTGGTGCCGACCGCAAAAGTCATCGGCGGCGCCTTGATCGGCGTGCCGACGAAGAAGCGCCACAGTTCACGCAGAGTCTCGTCGTCATAGGCGCTGACCCAGCCGTCCTGCGAGCCGGTGAACACCAGCCCACCCTCGGTCACGGTCACGCCCGAGCGGTTCTCGATCGGCAACACGACCTTCGCCTTGATCTTGGCGGTGGCGGTGTCGATCGCGGTGATCGAGCCGTAATACAGGTCGCTGTTGTATTTGGCTTGGCCGCTGCGCTTGCCGCCCTTGGTCTCGTCGATGCCGCCCTCGGGGCCGAGCGGCAGGGTCTCGGCGACCACCTGGTTAAAGCAGCCTTCGGTGCCGGAGCCGTAGGCGATCTTCTTCACCGGGTTGAAGGCCGGAAGCTGCAAGCTGACGCCCCCGTGCCAGGTCGGGCAGGCGGTTTCCTGCGGGTCGCCGCGCAGCGTGCGGGTCTTCGGAATGTAGGTCTGCACCGCCAGCTTCGGATTGTACTCCAACGGCTTGCCGGTCTTCGGGTCGATGCCCTTGGTCCAGGTCAACTCGTTGACGTATTGGCCGGCGTTGATGAACTGACCATTCGCCTTGTCGAGCTGATAGAAGAAGCCGTTGCGACCGAAGTGGCCGACGACTTTGCGGTTCTGACCGTCGATCGTGGCGTCATAGATCATGTGCACGCCGTTTTCGTCATAGTCCCAGTTGTCGTTCGGCGTGTACTGGAAGTGCCACTTGAGCTTGCCGGTGTCGATGTCGAGCGCGACCGCGCTGTTGGTGTACAGGTTGTCGCCCGGCCGATACTCCGGGTCGTACATCGGCACCGGGTTGCCGGCGCCCCAGATCGTCACCCGCGTCTCCGGGTCGTAGCCGTTGGTCGTCCAGACGCCGCCGCCGCCGGTCTTCCAGGCGTTGACCTTGTCCATCCAGGTCTCGGCGCCCGGCTGACCCGGCGCCGGAATCATATAGAAGCGCCATACTTCCTCGCCGGTGGCGGCATTGAGCGCCGCGACCCAGCCGCGCGTGCCGCCGTCGCCGGCAGCATTGGCGATGATGATCTTGTCCTCGATCGCGAGCGGCGCGGTGCCGAGCGACTCTTGATAGAAGAACGCCTTGCCGGCGGCGACGCGGTCCCAGACGATCTCGCCGGTGTCGGTTTTCATGGCGATGGCGCGCTCGTCCGGCGTCACCTCGATCACCATGTCGCGCCACAAGCCGACGCCGCGGGTGTTGGGATTATTGCCCTCGCGCACGACATTGGGATCGGTGGCCCAGACGAACTTGGCATAGTTGGGCGCGGTCACATCGACCTTGTAGATTTTGCCCCAACCGTCGTTGAGATACATGAACCCGCCGTCGACCAGCGGCGTGCCCATGTTGTTGGCGCCGTTGGTCGCCTTCGGTGTCATTCCGCCGAGCGCGATGGCATAGGCCATGCGCAGGTTGGCGACGTTGCTCTTGTTGATCTCATTGAGCTTGGAATAGCGCCAGGAGCCGTAGTTGCCGCCCGGCAGCAGCCAGTTGTCCGGCTCGTTCTGCGCGCCGACCAGGCGTTCCGGCGTCACCAGCCGCTTGTATTGGGCTGAAGCCGGAGCAGCAGCGCCGAGAACCACGGCGACCATCGCGGCCACCTTTAGTCCGGCAAAAATACTCTTTTCGTACGCCATGTTAGGAGAACCTCCTATGGGGTTTCTTTAGTTCTTGTCTTGGGCCGCGCGGGCGTATGCACTTATTGTATTCAGTGGGTCAAAACCTTACCGGAGCGCGACTTTATTATCAAGCTGGGCCCGAGTCTACACCAGCCTCAATTTCATCCATATCGTCGTCGGAAAAGCCGAAATGATGGCCGATTTCATGGATGAGGACATGCCGCACCAGAAGCGTCAGCTCCTCGCCGGTATCGCACCAGTAGTCGAGCAGCGGGCGGCGATAGAGGAAGATCATATCCACGTCGCGGCGGACATCATTGACGCCGCGATGCGCCAGATCGGCGCCGCGATAGAGGCCGAGCAGGTCGAAGGGGCTTTCCAGCTCCATCTCCGCTAGGGTCTCGTCGTCGGGGAAATCCTCGATCCGGATCGCCACCCCTTCGACATGCTGGCGAAGGATGTCCGGAATGGTGAGGAATGCCGCCGCGGCGATACGGTCGATATCGGCAAGGTCGGGCGGTGGGCCGAAAGGTTCCTGCGGCATGCGTCTTTGATAATCGTTAGCTGGGCGTGCGCCAAGCGTGGCGGCGCAACAGGGGAGGGCGGGCATGAGCGAAAAATTGACTGGGGCGAAACGCAAGGATGCGCTGGCGGCGTTGCCCGGCTGGATCGAGGTCGCGGGCCGCGACGCGATCGGCAAGGGCTTCGCCTTCAAGTCCTTCAACGAGGCCTGGGGATTCATGAGTCGCGTCGCGCTCGCCGCCGAGCGCATGGATCACCACCCGGAGTGGAGCAATGTCTACAATCGGGTGGAGATCACGCTTGCGACGCATGACGCCGGCGGCGTGACCGAGCGCGATATCAAGCTCGCCCGCTTCATCGAGACGGCGGCGCGAGGTTGATGGCGGATTCGCGCCGCGCCAGCGAGAGAGCGGCGCCGGCGATCACCGCCCCGCCGACAAAGGTCAACAGGTCGGGCGTCTCGCCGAAGGCATAGAAGGCGATCAGCGCCGCAATCGGCAGCCGTGCGTAATCGAACGCCATCACGAAGGACGCATCGGCCGCCGCCAGGGCGCGCGCGAAGCACAGATGCGCGAAGGTCGCGAGGCCGCCGATGGCGACCGCCACCGCCCAGCCCTCGGCATCCGGCCAGGTCCACACCGGCAGCGCGAACGGCAGCGAGAGAGGCGCGAGCACCAGTGTCATATAGGCGACGACCGCGTTCGGCTTCTCGGTGCGCACCAGCGATTTGATGACAATGATCGCGATTGCGGTCAGCACCGCCGACACGAGCACGAGCAAGGTCGCCGGCGCGACACCCAACGGGCTCCCGCCGGCAAAGCCTGGCTTGATGACCAAGAGCGCGCCGCAAAATCCGATGCCAGTCGCCGCCCAGCGCGAGGTCGACACGGCCTCCTTGAGAAAACCGGCGGCGAGCATCGTGGTGAACAACGGCGCGGTGAAACTCAGGGCCACCGCATGATCGAGCGGCAGCAGGGCGAGGCCGGAAAACCACGCGAGCATCGATGCCAGGCTGACGGCGCCGCGCGTCAGATAAAGCCCAAGCCGCCGCGTCCGGAGCGCGCCCAAGCCCGCGCCGGCGAGCCACGGCAGCATGCAGGCAAGCCCGAACAGGTTGCGGAAAAACACGACCTGGAACGGGTGCAGTGTCTCCGTCAGATGGCGGATCAACGCCACCATCACGGCGAAACCGGCGGCGGCGCCCAGAGCGTAAAGCGCACCTCGCAAAGCGGCGGATTGGGGAAACATGCGCGCGCTCGATGCCCTGCAACGTCATCGCTCGTCAAGCGCTATCGTCGCCAGTGGCACGCAAACCCGCGCGATGCTAGGCTTGCGTCGCGCCACGGAGTCACGGGATGCAATCCAGGGTGATGTTCGCACGGCCAGTCGGGCTTAAGTCCTCGCCCGCCACGGGCGTTTCCCATGCCGCTTAAGAGCAGGCACGGCGGCGGCGGGCGCATCGCCATGGCGGCGGCGAGTCTGGTCGTCGTCGGCGTGCTCGGCGTGCTCCCCTGGAGCGTGCTGCACCGGTCGAGCCTGCGCCAGCCGAAGGCGCCGACCGTAACGCCCGCCCTCGCGCAGGAACCCGCCGCGCTGCCCTCGGCGCCGCTGGTCGATCGCAAGCCCGCGCTGGCCGTGCTGTTATTCGCCACCATCGGCCGCGATCCGCAGCAGGAACATTTTGCCGAAGGCTTCACCGAGGATCTGGCGGCCGCGATGGCGCGTATGCCGGGCATGGTGGTCGAGGCGCTACGCTCCTGCGCCACTCCGGCGTCGCAGGCCACCTATTGCCGCGCCATGTTCGCGGCCGCGCTCGCCCAGTCCGGCCTCGGTGACGAAGCCAGGACGCAAACCGCGATGCTGCAGCGCCTCAGCCCGGGTTTCACGATCACCGAGAACAGCCGGAGCGAGGCCTCGATCGCGCGCGATGCCGCTTGGGTGCGGCATACCGCCGAGGGCTTGCGTAAGGCCGGCTTGCCCGACTGATCAGGGTCGGCGGTAAAGTCTTGGCCGCCACGGCCCGTGCGGAGGGCGAGATTGACGCCACCCCGCGGCTAATGCGGCGCGCCGCCGTTGGCGAGCACCTCCGCCGGCCGCAGCTCGCCGACCCGGGTTCCGGCGCTGTTGTAAATTTGCGGTTTGAGCCGCCCGTTCAGCGCCGCGCGGCGTGTGTCGCCGATGATCCCGAGCCGGGCGAGGATCGCCAGCATGACGATTTCGGCCGCCGCGCACGATCCGTCCTCGATCTTGAGCGCGACGCCAAGCCCTACGCCCGGCAAGGCGGCGGCGAAGACCCCGGCGGCGCCGGTCTTGGGCAAAACCTCGCCGCCGCAGAGCGTCAACAACTCGGTGCAGATATTGCCGCTGCCGGCGACGAAAAACGGCGCCGCCAGCATCGCCTTGCCGATGCGCGCGATCGCCTGCGCGCGCCGCTCGGGCAGGCGCACCGGGTCGGCGAAGCGGGCGAAGGCGAGCGCCAGATTGCCGAGCCCCAGGGCGAACACCGGAATGCCGCAGCCGTCGATCCCCGTCGGCGCGGCGCCAAGGTCCGAGCCGGACAGCTGTTCCAAAAGACCAAGGATGCGTTGCTGCACCGGATGGGTGCGGGCGATATAGCCGCGCGTCTTCTCGCCCTTGTGCAAGGCGGTGGTCAGCATCGCCGCATGCTTGCCCGAGCAATTGTTATGCGCGGCGGTCGGCGTTTTGCCGGCGCGCGCCAGCGCCTCGGCCGCAACCGGGTCGCCGGGCGGATGCGCGCCGCATTCCAGGTCATTGACCGATAACCCGACGCGTTTGAGCCAGGCTTCGACGGCCGCGACGTGTTCCGTCTCGCCGCCATGCGAGGCGCAGGCGAGCGCGATCTCTGTGTCGCTCAGGCCAAAGGCATCGGCGGCGCCGCTTTCGATCAAGGGGATCGCTTGCAGCGGCTTGATGCTGGAGCGCGGATAGACCGGCAGCTCGGGGTCGCCCCAGGAGAGCGAAACGCCGCCGGAAGGGTCGACGACGACCGCGCGGCCGCGATGGATCAGTTCGACCAATGTGCCGCGCAGCTCCTCGACCAGGATCGGGGAGGGGGCAATGTCCGGAGGGGCGTGATCATGCGGGGCCATCGGGGACTTTCGCTCGGTTGGGGCGCGAACCTTGCCTCGCGCGCCTCCGGCGGGCAAGGTCGCCCGATGCGCGGTTATTTCGGCATCGGCGTCGAGGGTATCAGCAAGGTGGCCAATATCGGCAGCATCTGGCGGAGCGCGCATGCGTTCGGCGCCAGCTTCGTGTTCACCATCGGCGCTGTCTACGCCAAGCAGGAGGGTGAGAAGTCCGACACCTCGAGCGCGACCGAGCATGTGCCGCTGCATGAATATGCCGGGCTCGACGACTTCCTCCTGCCGAAAGATTGTCGGCTAGTCGGCGTCGAGCTGGTCCCCGGCGCGATCGAGCTGCCGAGCTTCCACCATCCGAGCCGGGCGGCCTATGTGCTCGGTCCCGAACGCGGAGTGCTTTCGCCGGGTCTGCTCGCGCGCTGCGACTATGTGGTGCAGATTCCGACCGCGTTCTGCGTCAATGTCGGGATCGCGGCGGCGCTAGTGATGTATGATCGAATGCTGACGCTGCAGCGCTTCGCGCCACGCCCGGTGCACACCGGCGGCCCGGATGCTCCCTTGCCGCCGCCGGTTTTCGGCCAGCCGATCCTCCGCCGCCCACGCAAGCCGACCGAGAGCTGAACCGGCGCTTGTCGGACTCGGCGTCCTTGGGTTAAACGAATCGCATGAGTAGCAATCTTGCCCTGCATCACACACTCGCGTCGCTGGCGCTGGTCCTCGCTTGCGCGTCCGTGTCCGCCGCGGCCGCCGAGGAAGAAAAGTCGCTCGGCACCTTCGAGGCATGGTCAGCCAAGACCACGGGGACCGGCAAGGCGTTCACCTGCTACATGGTTTCGCTTCCGGAGAAGGCCGAGCTGGTCGATCGTCGGGACGACATTTATCTCCTCGTTCACCATAAGCCCGAGGAGAAAGAGGAAAACGTTGTCCAGGTCGATGTCGGCTACGCCTTCAAGCCCGGGACCGACGCGATCCTCACGATCGATGGCAAGAGCTGGAAGCTGTTCACCAAGGAAGGCACCGCCTGGGCGGCCACATCCGAGGACGACAAGGCGATCGTGGCCGCCATGCGCAAGGGGTCGAAGCTGACGGTCAAGGGCACATCCTCGCGCGGCAACACCACGACCGACCAATATTCGCTCATGGGCGTTTCGCGCGCGAGCGAGGCCATCGCCAAGGCGTGCAAAGTTAAGCTGCCTTAGGCTCTGTTCTTGATTCGGGGCTTCCCGATAGGGGCTGTTGCCCAGCAGCGGCTCCGCTCCCAACTTCGTCGCGGTCTTTCCCCGGGAATCGCAGTCTGGAATGACCTTCTCGCCGGCCGCCGGTGGCGATGTCAACAAGACTTCGCCTTGATCGTGGACAGGAACAATGCCAGCTCACCCGGCTTTCACAAGTGGCCAGCTCCAAGCCCTCTGCGATGTTCTAGGCGATACGGTGGCTGGCCTCACCGGGAGCGAGATCGGCCGGCTCCTATCCGCATGCGGCATCGCCGACCCCAACCCGAGCTTGTCCAAGCGCCTTCGCCTGTTCGAGGCGCTTCAAGCGCGGCAAGCCCAAGACCGATGTGGCAACGCTGTCCTTGATCTCATCCAACGGGCCATGGCACCCGTCAGCTATCGAGACCGGACGGGCGTCTTTGATACCAGACGCTATGCCATGAACGAGATCCTGGCCTTCGCGGGAATGCAGCTCGGCGAGGACGGCGAGCTTCGAGCCTCCGAAAAGGCGACAACTCTGTCCCAAGCACAAGAACGAGCAGGCCACTTACGCAACGAGTTGCGGCGCCGGGCCGTACACTCGGACGTTTTGCAGTTTTGCCGAGTGGAGCTTCTCCAGAAGAATTATTTTCACGCTGTTCTTGAGGCGACAAAGTCCGTCGCCGAGAAAATCCGGCGAAAAAGTGGGCTACTGGGAGATGGAGAATCCCTTGTCGAAGCGGCCTTTGGCAAGGGGTCAGGGCCTTATCCCCTGCTGGCGTTCAACACGCTTCAGACCGCCAGCGAGCAGATGGAACACGCTGGGTTGATAAAACTGTTGAAGGGCGCCATTGGCACCTTCCGCAACCCTACGGCACATGCGCCAAAAATCTCTTGGGTCGTCAATGAGCGTGACGCGCTTGAGACTCTTACCCTGCTTTCGATGCTTCACAGAAGACTTGATGAGGCCACCCCGACACGCCCGAGTGGGCAACAACCCTGATCCCACAATCACTTCATTAAGAGTTTGCAACTGACATGCCCTAGAAGCTGCTGGGTTTGAAGTAGCAGCCGCGTGAGACTGGCGGATGCCAGTCTAATATCGCGCCCCGTTTCCTTGCGCCCGGGCGTGGCCGGGCCTATCTCCTCTCCATGCCGCTGTCATCCGCCGCTTTTGCGCCGCCGTTGCAGGCGGGCGCGCAGCAAACCTTGCTTGGCCTCGGGCGCGCCGAGTTGGCCGATCGCTTGGCCGCGCTGGGCGAAAAACCCTTCCGCGCCCGCCAGCTCTGGCAGTGGATTTACCATCACGGCGTCGGTGATTTCGCGCAGATGTCGAGCCTGCCGCAAGCGGCGCGCGCGCTTCTGGCGGAGCATTTTCATCTCGCCCGGCCCACTGTTTCCGCGCATCAAATTTCGGCCGATGGCACGCAGAAATGGCTGCTGCGGCTCTCCGACGGCAATGAGATCGAGTCCGTCTTCATTCCCGAGGTCGATCGCGGTACTCTGTGCATCTCCTCCCAAGTTGGTTGCACGCTGTCCTGCCGCTTCTGCCATACCGGAACGCAGCGGCTGGTGCGCAACCTGTCGGCGGCGGAAATCGTTGGACAGGTGCTGAACGCCAAGGACGCGCTCGGCGATTGGCCGGCATCGCGCCCGGATCGCTCCGTGACCAATGTCGTGCTCATGGGCATGGGCGAGCCGCTGTATAATTATGATAATGTGGCGAGAGCGGTGCGCGTGCTGCTCGACGATGGCGGACTCAAGCTCTCGCGCCGACGCGTGACCCTCTCGACCTCGGGCGTGGTGCCGCTCATTCGCCGCGCCGGGGAGGAACTGGGCGTGAGCCTTGCCATTTCGCTGCACGCGACCACGGACGAGCTGCGCGACCGCATCATGCCGATCAACAAGAAATATCCGCTGGCCGAACTGTTGCAAGCCTGCCGCGAGTATCCGGGTGTTCATAACGCGCGCCGCATTACCTTCGAATATGTGATGCTGAAGGGCGTGAATGACGGCGACGAGGACGCGCGCCGTCTGGTCGAGCTGATTGCCGATATTCCCGCCAAGGTGAATCTGATCCCGTTCAACCCCTGGCCGAACGCGCCCTATGAGCGCTCGGACAATGTGACCATCGAGCGTTTCGCGCAGATCGTGCGCGATGCCGGCTATCCGTCGCCCGTCCGCACGCCGCGCGGCGAGGATATCCTGGCCGCCTGCGGGCAACTCAAAAGCGCGAGCGAGCGCCCGCGGCGGGCGGCCGCGCCGGTGGCGCCGTGAACGAGGGCGCGGTCAAACGCCGGCTGGCGGCGATCCTGTCGGCCGATGTCGTCGGCTATTCCAAGCTCATGGGCGTCGACGAAGAAGGCACGCTCAAGGCGTTGCGCCTAGCGCGGCGCGAGTTCGTTGATCCGGCCATTGCCGGCAATTCCGGGCGCATCTTCAAGACGACGGGCGACGGGCTGCTGGCCGAGTTCGCCAGCGCGGTCGATGCCGTGCGCGCGGCCATTACGATGCAACGGGCGCTGGCCGGGCGCGCGAGCGGGGCCGAGATCACCTTCCGCATCGGCGTCAATCTGGGCGAAGTGATCATCGAAGGCGACGACGTGTTCGGCGACGGGGTGAATGTCGCCGCGCGGCTGCAGGAGATGGCCGAGCCGGGCGCGGTTTTCATGTCATCGATCGTGCACGACCAAGTGGCCGGGAAGCTCGACCAGCCCTTCGCCGATCTGGGCGAACGCATGGCGAAGAACATCGCCCGGCCGATCCGTGTCTTCGCTTGGCGCCTGCAGGGGACCAGGACCGAAGCGCCATCGAGTGGGGCGCGCCAAGCGGCGCCGGCGGTCGAAAAAAATTCGATCGTGGTCTTGCCGTTCGACAACATGTCGGGCGATCCTGAGCAGGCGTATTTCAGCGACGGCATCACCGAGGACATCATCACCGATCTGTCGCGTGTGTCCGGGTTGATGGTGATCGCGCGCAATTCGTCCTTTTCTTATAAGGGCAAAAGTATCGATCTGCACCAGGTCACGCGCGAACTCGGCGTGCGCTACGCGCTTGAAGGCAGCGTGCGCAAGGCCGGCAACCGCGTGCGCGTGAACGCGCAGCTCATCGACGGCACGACCGGCGGGCATCTCTGGGCCGAGCGTTTCGACCGCGATCTGCACGATATTTTCGCCGTGCAGGACGAGGTGACGCAGCACATCGTCGGCGCGCTTAAAGTCAAGCTGACGCGCGAGGAGGGGGCGCGGATCATGCACCGCGGCACTGAAAATCTCGAGGCCTACGAGATTTACTTGCGCGCGCGCGCCATCTCCTGGCGCGTGACCAAGAAGAATCTGCCCGAAGCGCGCCGCTTGCTCGAACGGGCGCTCGATCTCGACCCGAATTTCGCGGCGGCGATCGCCGGCCTGGCCATGTCCCATTCGCTCGCGGCGCTGAACCAATGGTCGGACTCGCCGGAGAAAAGCCAAGAGACCGCGCGCGCCTTGGCCGAGCGCGCCGTGGCCGCCGATCCGTTGGAGCCCGAGGCGCATTCGTGCAGGGCGTCGTTCTGCTGTGGAGCGGCCGGCACGACGACGCGATCGCGGCGCAGCAAAGGGCGCTTGCCCTCGATCCCAATTTCGCGCGTGCCGTTGGCGCGCTTGGCGCGGTGATGCTTTACGCCGGGCGGTCGGAGGAGACGCTGCAATACGTGGAAAAGGTGATGCGGCTCGACCCGCATTTCATGGACACACAACTGCATTTCAAGGGGCAGGCGCTGGCTTCGCTGAGCCGTTGGCAGGAGGCCGCCGACGTTTTGCAAGAGCGGATCGACCGCAACCCGGATACCGATATCAGCCGGGCCCTATTGGCGGCTTGCTATGGCCATCTCGGACAGATGGACAAGGCGCGCGAAGCCTGGGCCGAACTGCTGCGCGTTAATCCGTCCTACTCGCTGGAGCACCGCCGACGCACACTGCCCTACAAGGACCCCAAGGAATTCGACCGCATCTACGGCGTCTTGGCCGAGGCCGGAATCCAAGCCTAGCGGGTCTTGCCGGGGCGGGGGCTCCGCCTATACTCCCGGCCCGCCGCAACCGCCGCCTAGAACTCGGGATCGAAGCGCATGTCCAGCCCGGTAAAGAAGATCGTGCTCGCCTATTCCGGCGGGCTCGACACCTCGGTTATCCTGCGATGGTTGCAGGAAACCTATCGCGCCGAGGTCGTGACCTTTACCGCCGACATCGGCCAGGGCGAGGAGGTCGAGCCGGCGCGCAAGAAGGCCGAGACGATGGGCGCGTCGCAGATCTTCATCGAGGATCTGCGCGAGGAATTCGTGCACGATTTCGTTTTCCCGATGTTCCGCGCCAACGCGCTTTACGAGGGGTCCTATCTGCTCGGCACCTCCATCGCCCGGCCGCTGATCGCCAAGCGCCAGATCGAGATCGCCGCGATTACCGGCGCCGATGCCGTCGCCCATGGCGCGACCGGCAAGGGCAACGATCAGGTGCGCTTCGAGCTGACCTATTACGCCCTGCGGCCGGACATCAAGGTGATTGCGCCGTGGCGCGAATGGAAGCTCACCTCGCGCACCAAGCTGCTGGAATTTGCCGAGCAGCATCAAATCCCGATCGCCAAGGACAAGCGCGGCGAGGCGCCGTTTTCGACCGATGCCAATCTGTTGCACATCTCGGCCGAAGGCAAGGTGCTCGAAGACCCCTGGCACGAGCCGGAGGAGTTCGTCTATTCGCGCACGGTCGCGCCCGAGGCGGCGCCGGATAAGCCGACCTATGTCGAGATCGAATTCCAGCGCGGCGATCCGGTCGCGGTCGATGGCGAAAAACTCTCGCCGGCCGCGCTGCTGACCAAGCTCAATGCGCTCGGCGGCGAGAACGGCATCGGCCGGCTCGACCTGGTCGAGAATCGCTACGTCGGCATGAAATCGCGCGGCGTCTATGAAACGCCCGGCGGCACCATCTGGCACGCGGCGCATCGGGCGATCGAATCGATCACGCTCGACCGCGAGGCGATGCATCTGAAAGACGAGCTGATGCCGCGCTATGCATCACTGGTCTATTACGGCTACTGGTTCGCGCCCGAGCGGCACATGCTGCAAGCCGCGATCGACATGAGCCAGGAGCGCGTCAATGGAACCGTGCGGCTAAAACTTTATAAGGGCTCGGTGCGCGTCGTCGGGCGCAAGTCACCCGATAGCCTCTATTCGCTGGCGCATGTGACCTTCGAGGAAGATCAGGTCTATGACCAGCGCGACGCCGCCGGCTTCATCAAGCTCAACGCTTTGCGCCTGCGCCTCGCGAAGGCGATTAAGCGCTAGGGCAGGGCGCTGACGCCAAAAATCCACGGGTGGGCGACCAGGAAGGCGGCATAGAGCGCGAGGCCGAGCGCGACGCGCCACCAGCCGATGCCTTCCCAGTCCATCGTCGTGCGGCCGGATGCGAGCGCGGCAAAGGGAATGACGCTGGTCGACAGCGCGATCGGCCCCCAGGCCGCGCCGAACTCCGCCTCGCGCCGCTGATCGATATGCAGCATGCCGCCGAAGGCGAGCACCACGATCCCGCCCATGAGGATGACGACCGCCAGATCGCCGCGCGCGATGATGTGGCTTAAGGCCCATAGCGCGGCCGCCCAAAGGAACGGATGGCGCGTGATGCGCAGCACGCCGGATACGGTCGTGACCTCGCCTGGACTCAGCTTCGCGCCGACGCGGGTCGGACTCTTGGTCGTATAGCCGGCGATCAGCAGGAACACGGCGATCGGCATCACCAGGAGCGGAATCAATTTCAAGCCCGCGGCCGCCGGCCACAGGCGCACATCGGGCGCAACGGCATAGGCGAAACCTGCCCAGACCAGCGTCGCAAGCGAGAAAGCGGCATAGAGTCCGCGGAAGGGGCCGTCGCCGAGTTTGGCGATCAGCGGCGTCCGCAGCGTCACGCTCGACAGGGCGAAGTGCCCGGCGACGAACAGCACGACAGCAGCCAGCAAATTGTTCATGATCCCCACCGTTACAGAGGTTGCGGCACACTGACCCCCGCCTGACGGCAGGCGGCGATCAGTGTGTTGTGCAGCAGGCAGGCGATGGTCATCGGGCCCACTCCGCCCGGCACCGGCGTGATCGCGCCGGCGATCTCGATCGCCTCGGCGAAGGCGACGTCGCCGACCAGCTTGCCCTTGTCCGCGCCGGGCGCGGGCGGCAGCCGGTTCATGCCGACATCGATCACACTCGCGCCCGGCTTGATCCAATCGCCGCGCACCATCTCGGTCCGCCCGACGGCCGCGACCAGGATATCGGCCTGGCGGCACAGCGCGGGCAGGTCGCGCGACTTCGAATGCGCGATGGTGACGGTGCAATCGGCGGTCAGCAGCAGCTGCGCCATCGGCCGGCCGACGATGGTCGAGCGGCCGAGCACGACGGCATGTTTCCCGGCCAAATCGCCGAGCCTGTGGCGCAGCAGCAAGAGGCAGCCGAGCGGCGTGCAGGGCAGCAGCGCCTCCGCCGGCCGCCCGGATGCGAGCCTGCCGGCATTGATCGGGTGAAAGCCATCGACGTCTTTTTCCGGCGCGATGGCCTCGATCACCCGCGCCGGGTCGATCGCCTTGGGCAGCGGCATTTGCACCAAAATGCCGCTCACCTGCGGATCGGCGTTGAGCTTGCGCACTAGGGCCAAGAGCTCGTTTTCCGAAGTGTCGGCCGCCAGCCGGTGGACGAAGGAGCGCATGCCGGCATCGGCGCTCTGCTTCTCCTTGAGGCCGACATAGATCCACGAGGCCGGGTCGTCGCCGACCAGAACCGCGGCCAGGCCGGGCGTGATGCCATGCTCCTGTTTGAGGCGCACGATCTGCTGGGTGATGCGCGCCCGCATCGTCGCGGCGAAAGCCTTGCCGTCGATCAGCTTCGCGGGATCGGTCATGCGTCCTCGATCATGGCGTCGAGCTTAGCGGCAAGCTCTTCCATGTCGCCTTCGATTTGCAACAGCTTGAGCCGTCCGAAGGCGCTGGACGCAATGGATATTTTCGTCTTTGGCACGCCGCGACCCTTGGCCAGGAATTCCATTACGGCAACATTGGCTTGGCCTTCAGCCGCCGGAGCCGCCACCGCGATCTTCAAGGCTGGGCCGCTGGGGAGCTCGATCACACCCAAGACCCGATCGCGCCCGGCGCGTGGGTTGACCCGCACGCGCAGCTGGAGTCCGCCCGCCGTGGCTTGGATGAGCGGAGCTGATCGCATGAAGGGTTACCTCGGCCAGTAATCGCTCACCAACAAATGCAGGAAGGAGAGGCCGATAATCAGCACCAGCGGCGAAATATCCATCCCGCCGATGTTCGGCACATAGCGCCGGATTGGTTTCAGCGCCGGCTCGGTCGCCGAATACAGGAACGAGGCGATCGCGTTCACGAATTGGTTGCCGCGATTGACGATGTTGAACTGGTACAGCCAGCTCATGACGACCGAAATGATCACCGCCCAGCGGTAGAGATCGATCAGGGTGAGTAGCAGCCATTCGAACGGGTTCATATTGGGCCTCGAATCGCCAAGGGGGAACGCGGCGTGGCGGCGACCCTAGGTGAAGGCCGACGGGGTGTCCAGAAACCGCGCTTGCTGCCGCTTCTTGACAGGGCCACGCCCGCGACCGCATATCCGGCGCTGGCCAAGGTTTGTCGCTAAGTGTGGGGCAGTAGCTCAGTTGGGAGAGCGCGACGTTCGCAATGTCGAGGTCAGGGGTTCGATCCCCCTCTGCTCCACCAGACCTTATTGATCGCCGTTCTACCGTTCTCCCCCTTTCGCCCAATGCTCCGCCGGCAGGCGGCTTGGCCATGACCGCGTCGCTCGGCCCCGGCCACTCGCAGCATAGCTATCCCGCGGCAAGCGGACCCGGCTGCCCGTATCCCATGCTGGCGGCGGCCTAAAGTGGGGTCGCCGCTGCCTGGCTCGGTTCGGGACGATCCGACGATGGCGCATGTCGTCTATGGGCTGTTCATCGTCGCGCCGCTGATCGGCATCGTCATCGCGCATATCAAGCGCGGCGACGCGCGCGGTTCGTGGCTCGAAGCGCATTATGCCTGGCAGATCGGGAGCTTCTGGTGGGCCGCGCTGCTCGGGGTGTTCGGGCTGGTGCTGACGGTGGTCAAGATCGGCTGGCTGCTGCTGATCGGCGCCGCGCTGTTCTACTGCTACCGGGTGATCGTTGGCTGGATCGCTTTGTCGCGCGGCGTGCCGCCGGGCTAAGCGCTAGTCCTTGACCAGCAGCTCGCGCACGTAACCGGGGACGGCGAAGGCCGCCTGGTGAATCTGCGGGTGGTAGTAGCGGGTTTTGATACCCGAGGCTTGGTAGCGCTGCTCGATGGTCGCCAGCGGCGTCGCGCGCTTGCTCGGATCGTCGCATCCCCAGCCGAGCGCCATCAGCCCGCCGGCATAAGTCGGCACGGCGGCCACGTAGACCCAGGCGTCCTGGAAGACCTTGCCCAGACGGCGGAAGGTCGTGGTCGCCTCGGCCGGTTGGATCGCCGGCACGCCGCTCTGCGTCACCAGGATGCCGCCCGGATTCAGCACGCGGCGGCTATTGCGATAGAACTCTTCGTGGAACAGGACTTCGCCCGGACCATGCGGATCGGTCGAATCGACGATGATCACGTCGGCCTTCTGGTCCGTCTCGGCTATGAATTTGGCGCCGTCGGCGATCAGCAGATTGGTGCGCGGGTCTTCGAACGCTCCGTCGCTGATCATCGGCAGCCATTCCTTGCAGATATCGATCACATGCGGGTCGATCTCGATCATCGTCGCCCGCTCGACCGTCTTGTGCTGCAAAACCTCGTTGAGCACGCCGCCGTCGCCGCCGCCGATCACGATCACCGAGCGCGCGGCGCCATGGGCGAGAATCGGCACATGCGCCATCATTTCGCTATAGGCGAACTCGTCTTTCTCGGTGATCTGGATAACGCCGTCGAGCACCAGCGCGCGGCCGAAACGCACGGTTTCGTAGACCACCAAGTGCTGGAGGGCGTCTTTCTCTTCGTAGATTTTGCACTTGTATTCGAGACCGATCTGCACGCCGGCGCGCAGCGCTTCGTCAAAAAACGCCCACTCGGTCACGCCACTATGCCTCGCTTGGCTTCCGCGACCTGGAACCGCCCGGGACGGAAGGCCTGCTTGAGCGTCGGCAGCGCACGATACGGATCGCACGACCCGCACATGAAGATATCGACCGCGGCGTAGCCACGTTCCGGCCAGGTGTGAATCGAGATGTGGCTTTCCGCCAGCACGACCACGCCCGAGACCCCGCCATTGGGCGAGAACTTGTGCATGTGCGAGTGCAGGATGGTCGCCTTAGCGGCGCGCGCGGCGGCGCATAGCACGCGTTCGACCTCTTGCGGGTCGTCGAGCGCGCTGGCTTCCCACAATTCGAGCAAAAGGTGGGTTCCCGCGAAACACAGACCATCGCGGTGAATAAAATAGTCGTTCGCGACCGGAGTTGCGGTCGAGTCGTTCGCGGCGGCGTGGATTGATTCCACACTGGCCAAAGAGAGCTTGGGTGACATCGTCTCTTCCCCAGCCAAGGGGCCTAAAGGAACGCGGCCTTCTAGGGACTTTCCCGTCCGGATGCAACCAGAAACCGAATCCGCCGGCAAAAAAATCATGCGGCGGCCGGTCGGCGCGGGCTCTGGACGCGACCACCAAAAAAGACCGGAGCCCGATCGAACTCGATCAGGCTCCGGTCTAGGCTGTGGGAGGAAACCTAACGCAACGTCAAGGCAACACTACAAGAGATGCCCCATGGGCGCTGTGATGGCTGTCACATGTGGTGCATTGTCGCGCGGGCCGGCGGAAGATAGGCTCCGCCGCGACGGACGGCGCGCTCGCGCCGGGGGCGAGGAGAGAGGGAGCGATGGACGGATCCGATAAACGCGCGATGCGGCGCCTGGAGAGCGAACTCGGCGAGCCGGTGGCCGGCGGCGGGCTGTTGCACCGGCGCGCCTTCCTGCGAGGCGGCGTGGCCTTTGCCGGCGCGGTGACCGTGGCCGCCAAGGTTAACAGCGCCGCGGCGGCGCCCACCATCGGCGCCGAATCGCCGCTATCGATGACGCGGCCAGGCAAGCTGTTCACCGGCTATGGCGTGCCGGCTCGGTCCGAGGAAGGCGTGCGGCGCTTGTTCGCCCTCGTGGCCAATCGCGAAGGCGCCGGCACGTCGCGCACGCCATGGCATATGCTTAACGGCTCGATCACGCCGTCGGGGCTGCATTTCGAGCGGCACCATAATGGCGTGCCGGATGTCGACGCGAGCCGGCACACGCTCCTGATCCATGGCCTGGTCAAACGGCCGCTCGTCTTCACCCTGGCGACGCTGCAGCGCTATCCGATGGAGACGCGCATCCATTTCATCGAATGCGCTGGCAACAGTGGCGCGCTCACCCGGCCGGACCCGGCGCAGGACACGGTCGGTGGGCTGCACGGGCTTTTGTCATGCAGCGAATGGACCGGCGTGCCGGTGTCCGTGCTGCTCGACGAGGCCGGGATCGATCCGCGCGGCAAATGGGTGCTCGCCGAAGGCGCCGATGCCGCCGGCATGAGTCGCAGCGTGCCGCTGGCAAAGCTCCAGGACGATGCGATGATTGCCCTGTACCAAAACGGCGAGGCGGTGCGCCCCGAGCAAGGCTACCCGATGCGCCTGCTGCTGCCAGGCTATGAGGGCAACATCAACGTCAAGTGGTTGCGCCGGCTGAAAGTGACCGAAGGGCCGATGCATACCAGGGACGAGACCTCGAAATATACCGAGCTGATGCCGGATGGGAAGGCGCGGCAGTTCACCCTGCCGCTCGGGCCCAAATCGGTGATCACCCACCCGTCGTACGGGATGAAGATCCAGGGGCCGGGATATTATGAAATCTCCGGCATCGCCTGGTCGGGCGCCGGTCGCGTGCGGACCGTCGAGGTGTCGGCCGACGGCGGGGTTAGCTGGGCGACCGCGGCGCTGGCGCAGCCGGTGATATCCAAGGCCGTTACCCGGTTTCGCCTGCCCTGGCGCTGGAGTGGGCAGATGACAACGCTGCTGTCGCGCGCGATCGACGAAACGGGCGACATCCAGCCGCTGCGTAAGCCATGGATGGAGCAATACGCGCCCGGGCAAGGCTTCCACTACAACGCAATGCAGCTCTGGGCGGTCGATCCGCTGGGCAATGTGAAGAACACCTATGCCTAGCAATCGTATCCTGATCGCCGCCGTCCTCGGCTTGTGCTTGGCCGGGACCGCGCTCGCGCAACCCAGGCTCGGCCGTGTGGCTACGCCGGACGAGATCGCCAAGCAGGACATCACCATCGGTCCGGATGGGGCGACGCTGCCGCCCGGCGCCGGCTCGGTCGCCGATGGGCTCGCGGTCTATGAGGCCAACTGCAAGTCGTGTCATGGTGACAAGGGCGCCGGCGGGCCGATGGATCGGCTCACTGGCGGCATCGGCTCGCTTACCTCCGGGACGCCGGTGAAGACGGTCGCCAGTTATTGGCCCTATGCCACGACGATTTTCGATTATGTGCGCCGGGCGATGCCGTATCCGGCGCCGCAATCCCTGACCAGCGACGAGATTTACGCCGTGATCGCGTATCTGCTGTCGATCGACAAGATCGTGCCCGAGGATGCCGTGCTGAGCGAAAAGACCCTTGCCCAGGTGCGCATGCCGAACCGCGACGGATTCATCAGCTACTATCCCAAACCGCCGCGCTGAGCGGCCGGCTAGGCTAGGAGTCGAAGAACACGCCGGGGTTCATCAGCCCGAGCGGATCGAAGGCGGATTTGACCCGGCGCATCAGCGCGAGTTCGACGGGCGATTTGAAGCGGGCCAGCTCGCGCCGCTTCAGCCGCCCGATGCCGTGCTCGGCGCTGAAGCTGCCGCCGAGCGCCTGCACGACCTCGTCGACCGCTCCGGCCAGTTCCCACCAGCGGTCGAGATAGGCTTGGCGCTCCACGCCTTCGGGCTGCGTCAGGTTGAAGTGAATATTGCCGTCGCCGACATGGCCGAAGGCGACGACGCGGATGCCGGGGCACAGTGCCGCGACCGCCGCCTCGGCGCGCGCAAGGAATTCGGGCACAGCGGCTACCGGCACCGAGACGTCGTTCTTGATGCTGGCGCCCTCGAAACGTTGCGCGGAGACGATTGCCTCGCGCAGCTTCCAGAACGAAGCCCGCTGCGCGCCGCTCTGCGCCAAGGCCGCGTCGGCGATAGCGCCTTCGCCGAGCGCGCCGGCGAGCATGTCCTCGAAGGCCGATTCGAGTCCGGGCGCGCTGGCGTGGCGCTCGGCCAGCACATACCAAGCGTGCGGCGCGCCGAGCGGATCGAGGGTTCCGGCGATATGCCGCAGCGCGAAGTCGAGCGCCCGGCGCGAGATCAGCTCGAAGGCGACCAGCGTATCCGCGCTCGCGATCCGGGCGCGCGCAAGCAGCGCGATGGCGTCCTGCGGCCGCGCCAAGCCGATCAGGGCGGTTTGCGTCACCGCCGGCGCGGGAAACAGCTTGAGCACCGCGGCGGTTATCACGCCCAGCGTGCCTTCGCCGCCGATCAAAAGCTGCTTCAGGTCGTAGCCGGTGTTGTCCTTGCGCAGCGCCTTGAGCCCATTCCAGACGCTGCCGTCGGGCAAAACCGCTTCGATGCCCAGCGTGAGATCGCGCATCGTGCCATAGCGCAGCACCGCCAGCCCGCCGGCATTGGTCGAAAGATTGCCGCCGATCTGGCAGCTCCCTTCCGCGCCCAAGCTTAAGGGAAACAGGCGCTGGGCGGCGTCGGCCGCGCGTTGCGCCGTGGCCAGCACGCAGCCGGCCTCGACGATCAGTGTATTGCCGATCGGATCGAGCGCGCGAATGCGGTTCATGCGTTCAAGATTGAGCAGGACGGCGCCATCGGGCGCCGAGCCGCCGACCAGCCCGGTATTGCCGCCCTGCGGCACGATCGCGACCCCGGCTGCGACGCATAGGCGGACGATGGCGGCGGTTTCCTCGGTGTTGCCAGGGCAAACGAGCGCCGGCGTGCTTCCATGGAACAATCCGCGCGGCTCGGCCAAATAGGGGGCGAGCGCCTGCGCGTCGGTCACGACATGGGCCACCCCGACGACGGATACGAGTTTTTCGATCAGGCCGGCGTCGGCTGGGCGCGAAGGGGCGGGAGAGGTCATGCCTCGGCTCCAATTGGGCTTGGCATGGGTGTGGCGCGCGGCGCGGCGCTTGGCAATGGCGGCTATGCGAGCGGGCGCGGGGCGGCGGCCCGGCGCAGTCGGTCATTGACCGCCCGGCCCAGCCCGCGCTCCGGCACAGTCATGGCAGCGATGCCGGAAAGTCCCGGCCGGTCGAGCAAGCGCAGCATGGCGAACAGATTAGCCGCCGCCTCGACCGGATCGCCAGCAGGGCTAAGGTTAAGCGTCACGGCCGCGCCGGGCGGCACCTGCGGGCCGAAGGCGAGCAGCGCCTCATCGGCGCGTGCCACCAGCGCATGCAGGCGAAGCGCGAGCCGCGGCGCATAATGGCTCGCGAGCCGGCCGGGCGAGCGCGGCGCGGCGTCACCGGCTTCCGCCGAGGCCAACTTCCCAATCACGTCCTCGATCGCCTCGCGTTCGAGTCCGCCCTCGCGCAACAGAACCGGCGCATCGCCGGTGAGGTCGAGCACGGTCGATTCGATCCCGACCCGGCAGGCCCCGCCATCGAGCACGAGTACCTCGGCGCCGAGCGACTCAGCGACATGCGCCGCAGTGGTGGGGCTAACCGCTCCGGAACGATTGGCGCTCGGCGCGGCCAAGGGGCGGCCGCAGGCGGCGAGCAAGGCCTGCGCCACCGGATGGGCCGGCGCGCGCACGGCGAGCGTGTCGAGTCCGGCGCCGGCGAGCAGCGACACCGGGCAGTCGGCGCGCCGTGGCCGCACCAGCGTCAAGGGTCCGGGCCAGAAAGCGCGTGCCAGCGCCTCCGCGCGCGCGTCCCATGCGACCAACCGTCCGGCGGCGGCGGAATCCGTGACATGCACGATCAAGGGATTGAACTGCGGCCGTCCCTTGGCGGCATAGACTTTGGCCACCGCCATGTCGTTGGTCGCGTCCGCGCCGAGGCCATAGACGGTCTCGGTTGGAAACGCCGCGATCTCGCCCGCGCGCAGCCGGGCGGCCGCATCGAGTAGGTCGCGGTCGCTCGCCGGCACGATCATCGGATCACCGTGCGGATGTCACGCGGCTTGCGCCCGGCGGGCTTCCGGCTAGGCTGGTGCAACGCGCAAAAAGGCGAGCCAGGAGCAGAGCGGCCATGAGCGAGTTCACTCTTTATATCGGCGACAAGCATATTTCATCCTGGTCTTTGCGTCCGTGGCTGGCGCTCAAGCACACCGGCCAGGCTTTTACCGAGCGGCTCATTCGCATTTACCAACCGGATACGGCGAAGGAACTGGCGAAGCTTGCTCCGGCCGCGCCTAAGGTTCCGATGTTGCAACATGGCGAGCTCAAGATCTGGGACAGCCTGGCGATCATCGAATATCTCAACGAGCTCTTTCCCGCAGCCCAATTATGGCCGGCGGACGCTGCGGCGCGCGCGGTCGCGCGCTCGGTGAGCGCCGAGATGCATTCCGGCTTCCAGGCCATGCGCTCGGCCTTGTCGATGGACCTGCGCCAGCGCAAGCCGACGCCGAAGATGACTCCCGCACTTGGAGCCGACGTCGAGCGCGTGCGCGCCATCTGGACCGATTGCCGGAAGCGTTTCGGCACGGGCGGGCCTTTCCTGTTCGGGGCGTTCTGTGGCGCGGATGCGATGTACGCGCCGGTCGCGACGCGCTTCGAGACTTATGGCGTTCCGCTGACCGGCGAGGCGGGCGATTACGTGCAAACTTTGCTCGCCATGCCAGCGTTGCGCGCTTGGCGCGCCTGACGCGCCGGTTAAATTTTTCGCGTTAGCCAATTGGGAAAGAAGTTCGTGCAGAAGTCCTTGTTATAATAGGTTTTATAGAATGGCTTATTGCCGGTTTCGGCGATTTTCGTGGCGTCGTGTGAAGTAAATCCCGTGGTCTTGAATTTGGTGGCATCCTCGGCGCAATTGGCGGCCAGCGCCTCGCCGTCGCTTGGGAACTTGACGATGCATTGGGCGGCCTTTTCCAACTCGCGCGCCAAGGCGTTGCACCCGGCGCTATCCTGCGGCTGGTCGCATGCGACCAGAGCGATCGTGGCTCCGACAGCAAGAATTTTGTGGGCGCGGTTAGCGACCATGCGGGTCCATGCCTATGCTGGCGCGCGATCGGGGCTCCCGGCGCCATCCGCCAATTTGCCTGTGATTTCTTAGCGATGGATTGAGAGGGGACGGTGCGATTGCTCGCCGATGCAGCAAAAAGGGGCTTGACGCTGGTCGCGCTCGCCGTCCTGTGCGGCGAGGGCGCATACGTCGGGTTCGGGCGCGCACAGCCGGGGCCGTCTTGCACCCCGGTCAGCGGCCGCGGCTATGACGTCGCGGTGCGCATCGACGTTCCGGCTCCCAAGCTTGATCGCAGCCAAACGCGCGCCATGCTCGGCGGCTTTGCACCGCATGGCGCAGGCCAGTCGGTGCTTGGCCTCATGCGCGGGAAGCTGGCCGTGGAAAGCCTCGCGACCTACGGCCACATCACAACCGCGGCCGGGACATGCATCTGGGTCGAGCGCGTCGAGGTCAAGCTTCGCTATCAGTCGCTCGATCTGTTCGTCGCCAAGGAATATGCGCCGACCAGCTGCGCCTATCGCGCGATCCTGGCGCATGAACAGCAGCATGCCGAGATCGCCCGCACCTACGTCAATCGCTATGCACCGCGTATCCGCATGGCGCTCGCGTCGCTCCTGATCCCCAAGGCGGAGAAGCCGGTCCCCGCGGCGACGCGGGAGGCTGCCGAAGCGCGCGTCGACGGAATACTCGAACGTCTCGTCGCGCCGGTGGTCGCCGAACTCGAGCAGGAAATGGGCAAGGCGCAGGCCGACATCGACAGCCAGCGCTCGTATCAAGCCGTGCAGCGCCAATGCCCCGACTGGTAGCAATCGCCGCGCTGCTGGCTTGGGTGCTGGCCACCGCTCCGGCGCTGGCGCAGCGCCCGGCGAGCTGCCAGGCGGAACGCAATCGTCCCTCGATCAACGTCACGACGCACATGGATGTGCAGCCGCTGAAGCTCGATCGGACGCTGTCGCGCGAGCAGTTGATCGCGTTTCATCCGGTAGCGGCGGGCACCCGGACTTTGGGGCTGACGACCTATCGCCTCGAGCTGCTGCAGAACGTCAAATTCGCCTTTCGCAAGGTTGCGACCGGCGTCTGCTTCTGGGTCGAGGCCGTCGATGTCACGGTGCGCTACCCTTCCATGGATGTGTACATCGCCAAGGAATATGCGCCCGGCAGCTGTGCCTATCGCGCCGTTCTGGCGCATGAAAACAAGCACGCGGACATCGCCCGGGCGCATGTTGAACGTTACACGCCGAAATTCGGGCTGGCGCTCGAAACGTTAATGATCCCGACCGCGCGAGCGCTGATGGCCGCGGCGACGGTCGAAGAGGGCAAGGCGCAAGTGGAGGCCGATATCAGGCGGCTGCTCAAGCCGCAGCACGACCAGATGACGGCCGAGATGAATCGCGCGCAGGCGGCGATCGACACGCCGGAGTCCTACGCGCAGGTCAAGCGCCAGTGCACCGACTGGTAGCGGCGCCGGTTACGCTTGTCCGCGCGCGACGAATTCAGGGTTGAGGAATCGCGGCTTGCCATAGGCGAGGGGCTTCCCATCAAGCCGCGCCAAGCTGCCGCCGGCGGCCAGCAGGATCGCCTCGCCGCCGGCGACGTCCCATTCGCAAGTCGGTCCCAGGCGCGGATAAATATCCGCTTCGCCGGCGGCGACCAGCCCGAGCTTGAGCGCGCTGCCCATGACGCGCATCGCCGCGACGCGCAGTGGGCCGAGATAGCCCCGGATTTTGGCTTGGTCGCGATGCGAACGGCTGACCATGACCGTGAGCCCCTCCTTCGGCGCCGCCCGCACCCGGATCGGCGTGCGCGCGCCGTCGGGCGCGATGCGCCAGGCGCTATCCGGCAGAAACCCGGCATAGGTGAGGCCGAGCACCGGCCCGTGCAATACGCCGAGCACCGGCCGTCCATCCTCGATCAGCCCGATCGATACGCAGAATTCTCCGTTGCGAGCCAGGTACTCGCGCGTGCCGTCGAGCGGATCGACCAGCCAAAAGCGCTTGCCCGAGATATCGGTCACGCGCCCCTGCGCGACGCTTTCCTCGGCGATCAGCGGCACCTCGGGCGCCGCCGTCAGCAGCGCGCGTTCGATGATCGCCTCGGCGCGTTTGTCGGCCTCGGTCACCGGCGAGCCATCGGGCTTCCTGGTCGTACCCGCGTCGCCGGAGGCATACACTTCGAGAATCGCGCGGCCGGCGTCGAGCGCCGCCGCCAGCGCGGCGTCCAGCAGGCGCGCCCGTTCCGCGCTCATGCCGCGCCGGAGGTGCGGGCCGCCTCGATCGAATTCCACACCCGCTCCGGCGTCGCCGGCATGTCCACGCGCGTGACGCCAAGCGGGCTGAGTGCATCGGCGAGCGCGTTCATCATCGCCGGCGGCGCGCCGACCGCTCCCGCTTCGCCCGCGCCCTTGAGGCCGAGCGGATTGTTGGCGCTCGGGGTGTTGTGCATGGCGAAGTCGAAGGCCGGCAGGTCGGTGGCGCGCGGCAGAGCGTAGTCCATGAACGACGCGCTCATCAATTGGCCGCTGTCCGGATCGTAAACCGTGCGCTCGGTCAAAGCCTGGCCGAGCCCTTGCGCGATGCCGCCATGCACCTGGCCTGCAAGCGTCAGCGGATTAATCACCGCGCCGAAATCGTCGACCACGGTGAAGCGTAGGATTTCTATCCGCCCGGTCGCCGGATCGACTTCGAGTTCGCAGACGTGGCAGCCATTGGGATAGGTCGGGCCGGGCGCGGCATGGCTGTGGCTCAGGTCGAGCCGCTCGTCCGCCGCAGCCAGATTCGGTGTCTCGCGCGTCGCGCGCGCCAGCGCGAACAGGTCGATCGCGCGCTCGCTGCCGGCGACGCTGAAGGCGCCTTCGGCGTATGCGATGTCGGTCGCCGCGGCTTGAAACATCCGCGCGGCCAAGGCGCGGCCGCGTTCGATCACCGCCTTGGCGGCGCCATCGACCGCCGGCCCGCCGACTGTGGTTGCGCGCGAGCCGCCGGTAAAACCGGCCGGGGTCAAATCGCTGTCGCCTTGCACGATGCGGATGCGCCCGCCGTCAATTCCGAGGCGCGCCGCGAACATCTGTGTGTACAGCGTCGCGTGTCCCTGGCCGTTGCTCTGATTGCCCATCAAGACCGACACCGTGTCGTCGACGTTGAATTGGACCTTGACCGTGTCGGACGCGCCGCCGCTGCGTTCGACATAAGTCGCCAGGCCGATGCCGCGCCGCCGCCCGCGCGCCAGGGATTCGGTGCGGCGCTTTGGAAACCCAGCCCAATCGGCGCGCGCGAGCGCCTTGTCCATCACCGCGCGAAAATCGCCGCTGTCGTAGGTGTCGCCAAAGGCGGTGCGATAGGGCAGGCGCTCGATCAGGTTCAGGCGGCGTAACTCATCCGGCGCCGCGCCGATCGCCCGCGCCGCTTGGTCGACCAGGCGCTCGATCAAATAGGCCGCCTCCGGCCGTCCCGCGCCGCGATAGGCGTCGACCGGCAGCGTGTTGGTGAACACGCCGCGCACACGGGTGAAGGCCGCCGGAATCGCATAGAGGCCGGTGGTCATCGTTCCACCCGCATGGGTCGGGACATAGGGCGCGAAGGAGGACAGATACGCGCCAAGATTGGCGAGCGTATCGACGCGCAGGGCAAGAAACTTGCCAGCGCCGTCGAGCCCGAGTTCGCCCACGGTTATGTTGTCGCGTCCCTGCCAGTCGCCTTGAAAGCCTTCGCTGCGCTCGCCGACCCATTTGACCGGCCGCCCGAGCCTGCGCGCGGCCCACAGCACCAGCCCTTGCTCGGGATGCGGAAAGGCCTTCATGCCGAAGCCGCCGCCGACATCGGGCGTGATCACGCGCAGCTTGTCCCGACCGATCTTGAGCACGGTGTCGGCGAAGACGCCTTGCAGTCCGGACGTGCCTTGACTGGCTGTGATCAGCGTCGAGCGGTCGCTCGAGGGATCGAAATCGCCGATCGCCGCGCGCGGCTCCAACGCGCACACGACCAGCCGGTTGTTGATCAATTCGAGCCGCACGATCTTGGCCGCCTTGGCGAAAGCCGCCTCAGTGGCCTGTTCGTCGCCCGCCGCCCAGTCGAAGCACAGATTGCCTGGGGCGTGGTCCCACAGACCTGGCGCTCCGGGCGCGATGGCCCGATCGGCCTCGACCACGGCGGGGAGTGGCGCGTAGTTGACCTCCACCAACTCGGCGGCGTCGCGCGCGGCGGCGAGGGTTTCGGCGACCACGAAGGCGATCGGATCGCCGACATGGCGCACCCGCTCGCGCGCCAGCAGCGAGCGAGGGGCGAGGGCGCAGGGCGTGCCGTCTCGGTTCTTGACCAGCGCCCGGCAGGGAATGTCGCCGAGGGCATCGGCCGCCAGCTCGGCGGAGGAGAGCACCGCGAGCACGCCCGGCACAGTGCGCGCCGCGCCGGTATCGACGCCGAGCAGGCGCGCATGGGCGTGCGGCGAGCGCACCACGACGGCATGCGCCTGGCCGGGAAGATCGATGTCGGCGGTATAGCGCCCGCCGCCGGTGAGCAAGCGCACGTCCTCGACGCGCGCCGCAGGCTGGCCGATGCCGAATTGCATACGCGCAACTTGGTCCGCGTCGCGCGCGAATGCAACGGACAAGCCGGCCAGCCGCGGCACGCTGCGATGGCACGACTTTCGCTAAAAAAACCCGACGTAACTTCTTGAGATTAACCACAAAAAAGGCGTGGAATAGCCTTGTTCGCGATGCATTTGGACTGTGTTATTGACTCATTGAATCGAGGGCCACGGTGTCGAGCGCAAACCCCGGATCGGAGCCAGCAAAGACGCCTGGGCCACTCAGCCCGCGCGAGCGCGGCTTCATCCTTGCCGGCATTGGCGGCCTGTGCGGCATCGCCTGGGGCAAGCTGCTGCTCCATTCTGTCGCGCTAAAGAGTGTTGGCGGCTTTGCCGGGCCGATCGGTGGCTATATCATCCTCTCCGGGCCAAGTTTGGCGATGACGCCGGACGTGTGTCAACGCCGGAGTAAAAATGCGTCGGTGGGCCGGAGCAAAAATGCATCAGACGGGGTAGCACAAAGGGCCCCCGCGGGGGCCCTTTGTGCTGGCCGCATTCAGGCCGGGCTTCTTGCGTTGGATTGAGTGTCGGTCGGGGCGTGAC
>SHVS01000026.1 GCA_009694135.1 Alphaproteobacteria bacterium | reverse complement strand
ATGCCGACCTGCCAGGTCCAGGCGACCTGCAGGTTCTTGACGTTATCCGTCTTGATCTGGTCAAGCGTGCTGAAGTTCTGGCCGTTGTAGGTGATGCTCGGCATCACGACGTTGGCTGGGTCCTTTGACAGCTTGAGCACGTCATCGTTGGCGAACGCCGCGCCCGAAATCCCGCTCGCGATCGCGAGCAGGGAAGCCGAATGTTTCATTCCCAGAGTCATTATGATTTCCACTCTGAGCATTCCTCCCGCCGAATGCATGTGCGTTCACTCCCTTTTTGCTGGCGCCGGGGGCTGAGCACGCCTTGCCGCACAGTTCGCCTATTTTTCAGCGGGGGAGCTCATTTCAGGTATAAAATTCCGCGGAACAACTAGCAAGGCGCCTAGCTACGCCGTGCCCGCCTTCCGATAGTGTGTCGGCGGGGACGGGAGCCTCTCATGCTGGATAGCAGATAAGACAATTAACTTCATGTAATATCATAAACAATTATTCCAATAGTGATGCTGTCAACCCAGCCGGGCAGACCGTGGACAGGCAGGCCGGGCCAAGCAGCATGGCATTCGCGCGTTGTCGTCTATTGGCTGAGTGACGTTTCCTCATCTATGAGGGGATGGCTCGCTGCGACGAACTCCATGGGTGGCCGGGAGAACGTCCGCAGCCTCGCGTAACGACGGGGATTTGCTGCCACATGAAGTTTGCTGCCACATGAAGAGCGTGCGTGCGCGCATCTATTGGCTACCGCCTGATCGACTGGCGGGAGTCGTGCTTTGTGGGTTGCTCGGCGCCTGCGTGCTCGATCCGCGCCCGGTGGCTGTCGCGCCGCCGCCTGTGGTGATCGAGCAAGATCCGCGCCCAACGCCGACTCCCACCCGTCCAGCGCCGCGGACGCCCGCCCCGCGCGCCGCCCGGCCGGCCGCCGCCGCGCGCCGGTCAGCCGCAAAAATTCACGCCCGATCCGGCGATGTTGGTCGGCTTGGCTCCCGACCAGGTGCGCCGTCTCTTGGGTGTACCCGGCGCACTGCGCGAATCGCACCCGGCGACGGTTTGGCAGTATTTCGGCAGCGCTTGCATATTCGAGGTGTATCTTTACCGCGAGGTACAAGGCGAGACGCTGCGCGCGCTCGGTTACGGCATTCTGGGATCAAGCCAGACCGTCGATGCCAAACGCGCTTGCTTCTCGGAAATCTGGAAAGGCGAGGTCGACTGAGGTGCCGGGCACAAGAATTGTTCTGGTCGATGACGACGCGCTGTTCCTCGAGTCGCTAGGACAGAATTTGCGCGATTCCGGTTACGCCGTCGCGACCTTCGACACCGGGGCGGCCGCCGAGGCCTATTTGCGCGCGACACCGGAGGTACGCCTCATCCTGCTCGACTGGAAGATGCCGGAGATGAACGGCATCGAGCTGTTGCAGCGCCTGCGCGCGGCCGAGGTGGCGACTCCGGTCATTTTCCTCACCGCCCTCGGCGACCAAATCTATGAGGAGACGGCGCTGAAAAGCGGTGCGGTCGACTGCGTCGAAAAATCCCGCAGCTTCACGATTCTGCGCAACCGGATCGATTTGATCCTGGGTGGCGCCAAAGGAGCGGCCTCGGCCGACAAGCCCGGTGAAGTGCTGGTGCTTGGTTCGCTGCGCCTAGATCATGAAACGAGCCGCGCCTTTTGGCGCGTGCAACAGGTCGACCTAAGTCTGACCGAGTTTCGCATGGTCGCGCTCATGGCCACGCGCGCCGGGCGCGAGGTGCGCTACCGCGAACTCTATGATCTGGTGCATGGTCCGGACTTTGTCGCCGGCGTCGGTGAGCAAGGCTATCGGGCCAATGTGCGCACCTTCATCAAGCGCATCAGGCAAAAATTCCACGACCTCGATGACGGGTTCGACGCGATCGAGAACTATGCCGGCTTCGGCTATCGCTGGCGCAATGACCATCCCGCCTGACCCGCCCCGCCCGCCGCGCGGGTTTTCGATGCGCGTCCGGCTGGTGTTGCTGCTGGTCATTTTCGCCGCCGTGCCCGCCGTCATGTAGCGCTACTTCGAAACCGCAGACCAGCAGAAGCAGGCGCTGCTGATCCGCAGCGTGCAAGAAGAAGGGCGTTTGGCCGCGGCGGCGCTCGGCCCGCAGTTGATGGCGCTTGGTCGCGGGCAAATCCCCGAGACGGCCGCGATCCTGGAGGCCATCACCAGCGACCGCCAGCGCATTCGCGTGTTCTTCCGCCCTGAGAAGCTCACGGGACTCGAGGGGTTCTTTTATGTGGCGGCCGCGCCTTCCGCTCCCAACCGCTCCTTGGACGAGGAACGCGCCGAGCTGATAGCGACCGGGGTGCTGGGGCAATTAGCCGAAAGCTGCGTCGGCAACGAACAGCTCACCCTGCGCTATCTGAATGCCGATGGCGACGAAGAGGTGCTCACCTCGCTGACCCCGGTAACGGCCAAGGAGGGGTGTTTCGTGATCCTCACCTCCACCGCCGCTCTGGAGGCGCTCGGCTCGACCTTCCGTCGGTCCTACGGTTTTGCGCCCGAAGTGCAGATCGCGGCCAGCGCCTATGGGCTGCTCGTGGTCGTGGTCCTCTCTGTATTCTTGGGCGTCTGGGGAAATCTGAACGCCTTTGCCAGGCTCGCGCGCCAGATCCGCCCGGGCGTGATCGGGCCCGAGTCCTTTTCCGGCCGCAACCGCGTCAAGGAATTGAGCGATGTCGCCGCGGCCTTCGACGGCATGGTCGAACGACTGAAGGATGCGGCGGCCGCGATTCGGCAGGGGGCTGAAGACCACGCCCACGCATTCAAGACGCCGATCGCAGTAATATCGCAGTCCCTTGAGCCATTGCGGCGCGGACTTAATCAAAAAGATGAACGTGGTCATCGGGCGGTCGAGATGATCGAGCGCTCGGTCGCCCGACTCGACGAGCTGGTCGCGGCCACGCGGCGCATCGATCAGGCGATCGCGCTGTCGGTTGATCCGCCGCGGCAGCGGCTCGATTTTTCGACCTTGGTCGCGCAGCTGGTCGAGGACTACCGCGATGCGTCGCAGCTGCGCGGCATTACGATTCAACTCGAATGCGAGCCAAAGCTGAGCGTACTTGCCGGCGAAGATTTGCTCGAAGCTGTGGTCGAAAATTTGCTCGATAACGCGATTGATTTTTCGCCCACCGGTGGACAAATCCTGGTCAACGTGAAGCGTGAAGGCCTGCGCGCGGCGCTGACGGTCGCCGATCAGGGGCCGGGAGTCGCGCCCGACCAGTTGCCGCGTTTGTTCACGCGGTATTACACCCGGCGACTGCCGAGCCAGAAGGCGAGCGGCGGTGGCAATTCGGGGCTCGGCCTGTGGATCGTCAAGCGCAGTATCGAGTCGATTGGCGGCGAGGTGCGCCTCGCGAACCGTGCCAGCGGCGGTCTGTCGGTCAGGATCGAAGCACCTATGGCTTGAGCAACTACCCGCGACGCGTTACTTGCATTCGGTTCACGCTGGATTCAGGCGGACAGTCGCATAGTCCGCATCGTGAACGGAGAGGAGACCATGCGCACTCAAGCGTCTAACGCGCGCGCGTTAAAGGTCATTCGGGATCCGTCGTCGCTCACGCGTCGATGTGTTCTCAGCGGAATCATCGCCGCCGTGGTGGTTGGCGCCGGCGGAGGCTTGCCAAGTTCATGGGCTCAAGCCGATACCGCGCCGCAGCAGGCAAAGGCGTTCATGGACGGCGTGTCCAACGAAGTCGTCGCCATTTTGCGCGATTCCGCCAACGATACGGCGGCGCGCAAGATAAGGCTTGCGGCGGTGTTCACGCGCGCCTTCGACGTGCCGCAGATGGCCCAGTTCGCCATCGGGCGAAGCTGGGAAGCGGCGACGCCGGCCGACCGCGAACGTTACGTGCCGCTGTTCCAGCGCTACGTCGTCGGCCTCTATGCCGACAAGTTTTCCACCTACTCAGGCGAGACGGTCGAAGTTTTGGCCGCCAGGCCGTCGACCGGCGGTCAGCAGCTGGTCGCGACGCGTATCAAGCGGCCGGGCGGCGCCGCGCCGTTCAACGTGGAATATCGCCTGCGCCCAGGCGAAGGCGGCTTCCGAGTCGTCGATGTGGTGGTCGAGGGGCTCAGCCTCCTGGTCACCAAGCGCTCGGAGTTCGCGGCGGTGCTGCAGCGTGAAGGTCTCTCCGGCCTGATGCAGCGCCTGGAGCGGCAAGTTCCGGGCTAGACCAGCGCTCGGCCACGGCAGGCTCGCTCAATCCGGGCCGTTCCGCTACTCTCCCCGCCGCCGACCGTCCGAAGCGGTCGCAAGCGACGGGGGATCTTCAGCTGTCCATTTTCACGCAACGACCGCTCGTTCGCGCGCCGCGCGATGTTGTTGCCGGGCTGAGCTTGGTCGCGCTTTCCGCCTTCGCGCTGTGGCAGACGGCTGAGCTTCCGGTCGGGACGTTGCGTCATTTCGGGCCGGGCATGTTGCCGCGCGCGCTGGTGGCGCTCGTCGGCGTGAGTGGGCTGCTGATCGCCACCGGCGGGATGTTGCGCCATGGCGAAGGCATCGGCCGCGTCAGTTTGCGCGGCATGGTGTTCGTCCTTGGCGGTGCCGTTGCCTTCGGCTTGAGCGTGCAGCCGCTCGGACTGGTGGTGGCGGGACCGCTGGTGATGTTGATCGTATCGGCGGCGTCGGCGGAGCAGCGCTGGCTGGATAGCCTTATTTTTGCTGCACTTCTCTCGCTATTCTGTCTTGCATTGTTCCGCTTTGGCCTCAGCCAGCCGATCCCGGTCGCGCCCTGGCTGATCGGCTATTGAGGAACAGCGATGGGTGATTTCATTGCCAATCTCGGCCTCGGCTTCACGACGGCCTTGTCGCTGTCGAACTTGGCGCTGTGCTTCACCGGCTGTTTGATCGGCACGCTGGTCGGCGTTCTGCCCGGCATTGGGCCGATTGCCACCATCGCCATGCTGCTGCCGCTGACGTTCAAGCTCGACCCGACCGGGGCTCTGATCATGCTCGCCGGCATCTATTACGGCGCGCAATACGGCGGCTCGACCACGGCGATCTTGGCGAATATTCCCGGCGAGGCGACCTCGGTCGTCACCACGCTCGACGGCCACCAGATGGCGCGCAATGGCCGCGCCGGCATCGCGCTCGGCATCGCCGCCCTCGGTTCGTTTTTCGCCGGGACGGTCGCGACCATGGTGATCGCCGCGCTCGGCGTGCCGCTGACTCAGGTCGCGCTGCTCTTCGGTCCGGCGGAATACGCCGCGCTGATGGCGCTCGGGCTGACCTTTTCGGTCGTGCTCGCGCGCGGCTCGATCTTGAAGTCATTGGCGATGGTGTTTGTCGGTTTGCTGCTCTCGACCATCGGCGCCGATCTCGAGACGGGGCAGGCGCGTCTGACCCTGGGTCTGGAGTCGCTCAGCGATGGAGTCAAATTCGTCGTGCTGGCTATGGGGTTATTCGGTTTTGCCGAAATCCTGCGCAACCTCGCTCAGCCGGAATCGCGCGACATGATCAATGCGCCGATCGGGAAGTTGCTGCCGTCCTGGTCGGAACTGCGGCAAAGCTTTCCGGCCATACTGCGCGGGACCGGACTGGGCGCGGCGCTCGGAATTTTGCCCGGCAATGGCGCCGTGCTCGCCCCTTTTGCGTCCTACGCGCTCGAAAAGAAGGTCGCGGCCGATCCGACGCGCTTCGGCAAGGGTGCGATCGAAGGCGTGGCCGGGCCGGAATCGGCCAATAACGCCGGGGCGCAGACAGCGTTCATTCCGTTGCTCACACTCGGCATTCCGCCCAATGCGGTGATGGCGCTGATGGTCGGCGCCATGACCATCCACGGCATTATTCCCGGCCCGCAGGTGATGACCAAGCGCCCGGATTTGTTCTGGGGCATGATCGCCAGCATGTGGATCGGCAATTTGATGCTGCTGATCATTAACCTGCCGCTGATCGGCCTGTGGGTGCGGCTCTTAAAAGTGCCCTATCGGCTGATGTTTCCGGCGATCATGTTATTCTGCTGTATCGGCGTTTATTCGGTGAACAACAGCCCGGGCGACGTGCTGATGACCGCCGCCTTCGGACTGTTCGGCTTTGGATTATTTAAGCTCGGCTTCGAGCCGGCGCCGCTCGTGCTCGCCTTCGTCCTCGGCAAGCTGCTCGAGGAAAAGTTGCGCCAAGCTCTTGTGCTCTCGCGCGGCAGTTTCACGACCTTTGTCGAAAAGCCGATCGCGGCCGGCTTGCTCCTGATCGCGCTCGTCGTGTTGCTGGTGGCAATCGCGCCGGCTGTGCGCCGTGGGCGCGAGCAAGCCTTCAAGGAGTGAGCGGTCTTCCGTCGAGAAACGCCGCAATCGCAGGTGTTTTACGAAGTTCTGTGATTTCGGCGGGAGTGGGCAACTGCGGCCGGTCGCGCTCGCAATTCACCATGCACAGGAAGCCGAAGGGTTCGCCCTCCGTGGCGCGGAATTGGTGCCAGGTGTTCGGCGGGATGGTGACCAGATCGCGCGGCCCCATCTTGCGCACGCTGTCGCCGATCAAGACATGGCCGCTCCCGCGCAGGATCATCACCCCGTGCACATGCAGATGGCGTTCGAGCGAGGAATACCCGCCGGCGGCCATTTCGAAGTAGCGCAGCTCGCAGGCGAGCCCGGCGTCTTTCAACAGCACCTGGCGCGTGATCGCCATGAAGCCGGCGTCGGCCTCCGCCTTGTAGGTCAGCACCTCGACGCTCTCCCAGCGAAAATCCTCGCGCGCCGGGCGTAAGTTGGTGCCGTCGGTCATGTCACAATTTCCCGTGTCGCCGCCTGGACAAACGCGCGTGTCGCCTGGGTCAGGCGCGCGCGTTCGAGCAACAATCCGCCGCCGATCAGAAGCATGATATCCGCGCCGTAAAAATCGAGCATCTCGGGCACGCGGGCAGGAGTCATCCCGCCGGCGGCGACCGGAAGCGTCGGGCGGATGCCATCCCACGGCGCGCGCGCCGCCTTGGCCAGCTTGAGGCAGGTCTTGGGCGAATAGCCGAAGCGTCCGCCGTGATTGGGGAAGATCGTCGCGTCGGCGCCGAGCAGGCGGAACAAGCGCCCGAGCAAAAAGGGCGGGGCGATGCGCGCAGCCCCGGCCATGGCCGGATGCGCCATGAACACCATCCGGGGAAATTCGCGCACCAGCGTTTGCAAGGAGGCGACGCCGACGATCAGCGGGGCGACCAGGACTCCGGCCAATCCCTCGTCCTGGGCGAGGCGCGTTTGCGCCCTGAGCACATCGAGCGAGCCGGAAATATTGGGAAAATAGCGCGTCGCGCGCCCGGTCGAGGTGTTGGCGCGTGCGACCGCCTGCGCACACAGCGCGGCGCGCCGGGCGAAGGGGCTATAGCTCTGGTCGGCCAGGCCGTGATCGTCCTTGATGAAATCGACGCCGCCCAGCGCCAGTTCTTCGGCCAGCGTGGCCAAGGCCTCGGCGGAGAGGCCTTGTGGCTTAAGCGCTGCGCAGGTGAGGGCGCGGTTGGACGCGTTAGCCAGTTGGCGCAGCCCCGCGATGCCCGCACGCGGCCCGCCGAAACTGGCGCACAGGCTGGTAGGAAACTCGACATCGGCCAGGGTGATGTCGGCATGAATCGAGCTGTTGCCGAACAGCATGTTGAGCAGCTGGCCGGCCTCGAAGCCGGTGGTCGAAACCGCGAGGCCGATTCGCACGTCAAAGACGCCCGGCCGCTCCGGTTCGATCGCCAGTACACGGCCGACGATCTCGTCGCGCAGCCGAGCGTTCTCGACCGCCGCCATCGGCAGCTCGACGCTTTGTTCCAAGGCTAGGGCTTGCGCCCGCGCTTCTATCGTATGATCCGCCGCACGGATCACATAGCGCGCCACGATCTCGTCGCGGGCAAATAAAGTACCGTCCACCATGGGCGCATCCTGGCGTCCAAGCCCCGCGGAACGCAAGACGGAACCCGACGAGTGTTTGCGTTCTACAAAAAGGCGGGAAAGACTCTTGCCCAAATAGGAGCGACCGATCATGCGGCTTGGACGCGTTGTGGGGCTGGCGACACTGCTTTTGAGCTGGGGCCCGACGCAAAGCTGGGCACAGGCAGCCTGCGCCAGCGCGTCCGGCCAAGCCTATCAGCGCGTGCTGGCCGAGACCTGGGACATGGTCGGGCAGCGTTTCTATGACCCCGCCATGGATGGCGTCGATTGGGCGCGGATGCTCGAACGCTATCAGCCGCTGGCCTGCGCCGCCTCCACGGATGCCGACCTCGGCGCCACGATTAACGCCATGCTCGCCGAACTTGGCGCGTCGCATACCGGCTATTACGCGCCGGACGATCCGGCCTATTTTCAGCTGCTCGATATTTTCCTCGGCGGCGACCGGCGCGGGCGGCTCAACCGGTTATTTCCGAACGGCCGGGTGAGTTATCCCGGCATCGGCGTGTTCACGCGCGCGATCGAGGGGCGGGTGTTCGTCACCGGCGTCTGGGACGGCGCGCCGGGGGCGAAGGCCGGGCTCATGGTCGGCGACGAGATTCTCGCCGTCGATGGCGCGGCGTTCGCCCCGGTCGGCTCATTTGTCGGCAAAGTCGGGCGCGAGACGGCGCTGACGTTGCGGCGCGTCGCCGGCGGCCCGATCCTGCTGCTGGTCGTGACGCCAGCCGACATCGAGCCCAACCAAGCCTTCCTCGACGCGCTCAAGGCGAGCGTGCGGATGTACGCCCAGAACGGAACCAAGATCGGCTATCTGCGCCCTTGGTCCTATGCCCGGCCGCAAATCCAGGCCGCGATTATTGAAACGCTTTCGACCGGGCCGCTCAAGGACGTGGACGCGCTCATTCTCGATCTGCGTGACGGCTGGGGAGGGGCGCAATCGGACTATATCAACGCCTTTATCCCCGACGGCCCGCTCATGACCCTGCGCGGCCGCGACCAAGTCCTGAGGTATGACTCCTTCCGCTGGCAGCGGCCGCTGGTGGTGCTCATCAATGGTGGCACCAGGAGCGGCAAGGAATATCTGGCCTATGCCATTCAGCGACATAAGCTCGGTCGATTGGTCGGCGAACGCAGCGCCGGGGCGCTTCTGGCCGGCAGCGGGTTTTTGCTGAGCAACGACGCGTTGCTTGAGATCGCCGTGGCGGAGGTGTGGGTCGATGGCGCGCGGCTGGAATCCGTCGGCGTCTCGCCCGATATCGATGTGCCGTTCGATATCCGCTATGCCGGCGGCAAGGATCCGCAATTGGAGAGGGCGCTCGATATTCTTTCGAAGCGCGGCGGCGATTGAACCGCCACTAGTTTCTGCCATCGTCGTCGCGGGAATGGCGTTACGGACAGGGGCTCCATGGGCAAGTCCAGCGGCAGCGACTCCAAGAACACCCTCTACTGCTCGTTCTGCGGGAAGAGCCAGCACGAGGTTCGCAAGCTCATCGCGGGCCCGACCGTGTTCATATGCGATGACTGCGTTGAAACGTGCATGGATATCGTCCGCGAGGAACGCAAGTCTCAACCGGTGAGCGCGAATGAAGGCAGAACAAGGACGCAAGAGAGGTTAGAAGTCTCAGCGGTCCTCACGGTTGCCGAAATGGCCAAGGCCGATCTGGCGGCGATTGCGTCCGGCATGTCGATCGAGGAATTGATGGACCGGGCCGGGGGGGCTGTCGCGGCTGCCGTAGTTGCCAGATACTCACCTCGCCCGACACTCGTGCTGTGTGGGCCGGGTAATAACGGTGGCGACGGCTTTGTCGCGGCCTGCCGTTTGATTGAAGCCGGCTGGGGGTCCGTCCGTGTCGCCTTGCTGGGGGGCCCGCGCTCGGCGCTTAAAGCCGCCGCGGCCAAGGCCGCCAAGCCTTGGAAAGGGGTGATTATCCCGGTTTCGCCTCAGGCGTTGGACGGGGCGGAGCTGGTGGTCGACGCGCTCTTTGGTGCCGGGCTGGACCGGCCATTGGAGGGAGAGTCTCGGGCGACCATCGAGGCGCTGGCGCGATCGGGCATCCCCACGGTCGCGGTCGATATCCCCTCGGGCGTCGCCGGGGACAGCGGCGAGGTCCTAGGCGCGGCGGCCCCGGCCAAGCTCACCGTAACGTTTTTCCGCCGCAAGCCGGGGCATCTCTTGCTGCCCGGACGACAGTTGTGTGGCGAGACTGTGATCGCCGATATCGGCATTCCGGAACGCGCGCTGGATAAGATCGCGCCCCGGACCTTCGCCAATGAGCCGCGGCAATGGCGCGCGCTGCTGCCGCGCCCAAAGGCGGAGCAGCATAAATATAGCCGCGGCCATTCGCTGGTCTTTGGGGGCGCAATGACTGGGGCCGCTCGATTGGCGGCACGTGGCGCGCAACGGGCCGGGGCTGGCATGGTGACCATCGCCTGTGCCGAGGCCCAGCTCATTGTTTTCGCCACCGATAGGCCGAGCTTGGTGGTGCGGGTGGCGAATGACCCAGAGGCGCTTGCCGGTCTGGCCGGCCGGCACAAGGTCAACGCCGTGCTGATCGGCCCGGGCGCCGGCGCAACCCAGGCCACGCGCGCGCGCGTGTTGGCGTTAGCCGCACTCGGGCTGCCCATGGTGCTCGATGCCGATGCGTTGAGCGCCTTCGCCGATTGCCCCGATGAGCTCTTGGTCGCTCTGCGCTCGCCCTGCGTGCTTACGCCGCATGACGGCGAATACGCTCGGCTGTTCGCGTTGCAGGGTGACCGGCTGGCCCGTGCACGCGCCGGGGCGCGGCGGAGCGGCGCCGTCGTGCTGCTCAAAGGCGCCGATACGGTGGTGGCCGCCCCCGACGGCCGCGCGGCCATTAACTCTAACGCGCCGCCCTGGCTAGCCACCGCTGGCTCCGGCGACGTTCTGGCCGGATTCTTGGTCGCGCTGCTGGCGCAAGGCATGCCCGCCTTCGAGGCGGCCGCGGCCGCGGCCTGGTTACATGGGGCGGCGGCGACCCGCGTTGGACCGGGGCTGATTGCCGAGGATTTGCCCGAAGCTTTGCCGGTCGTGCTCGCTTCGCTTGAAGATTCAAGCAAAGACAGCCATCTTGGCGACAGCTAGGCTTGATTTGGCATCCGGGTCGCGCTACCCCCGCCATGGCTCAATGCACGGGCTCAGTCGCGGGCGTGGCGGAACTGGCAGACGCGCCAGGTTTAGGTCCTGGTGACTGAAAAGTCGTGGGGGTTCAAATCCCTCCGCCCGCACCACGGTTCGAGCCAGTGGACCAAGCGGGCGGACGGGTTCCCGCGACACTCATGGCGCAGGCCGAAGGCATTGCGCACGCATAACGCTAGGCACGAATAGGTAGTTGCGATGCATGTGACCGAAACATTGGCTGAAGGCCTGAAGCGCGGCTTTAAGGTGGTGGTTCCGGCCACGGATATGGGCTCCCGGATCAGCAGCCGGTTCGAGAAGGTGCGGGGCGAGGCGCAACTGCCCGGGTTTCGTCCAGGCAAGGTGCCGCTCAAGGTGGTCAAGCAGCGCTTTGGCCAGTCGGTGCTGACCGAAGTGCTGCAAGGCGCGGTCGATGAGCTGACCAACAGGCTGCTCACCGAGCGCAATCTCAAGCCGGCGCAAACGCCCAAGGTCGAAATCAAGAGTTTCGCCGAAGGCAAGGATCTCGAATACGACGTGTTGCTCGAAATCTTGCCGGAGATCGGCGCGATCGACTTTTCGACAATCGAGGTCGAACGCGTGACCGCGGAGCCGGCGGAAGAGGAAATCGAGGATTCGCTCCGCCGCTTGGCCGAGGATAACCGCCGCTGGCAGCCTGCGGCCGCCGACCATGTCGCCGGCAAGGGCGATCTGCTGGTGATCGACTATCTCGGCCGTGTCGATGGCAAGTCTTTTGACGGCTCCGATGGCACCGAAGTGCGGGTTGAAATCGGCGCGCCCGGCGTGCTTCCCGGATTCGCCGATCCGCTGATCGGGCACAAGGTCGGCGATACGGTCGAAACCTCGATCACGCTGCCGGAGAACTACGGCGACAAGGCCGCAGCCGGGAAGAATGCGGCCTTCAAGGTCACGATCAAGCAGATGCAAGAGCCGCATGCGATCGCGATCGATGACGAATTCGCCAAGACGCTCGGCTTCGACAGCCTGACGGCCGTGCGCGACGCGCTGAAGGACCAGATGCGCAAGGATTTGGAGCGCATGACGCGCGCCCATATGAAGCGCACGCTGTTCGACCAACTGGCCGAGCGCCACATGTTTCCGACGCCGAGCGGCCTGGTTGAGCAGGAGTTCGGGCAGATCTGGCGCCAAGTCGAGCAGGCCAAGAAGCAGGGCGGGCTTGACGCCGATGACGCCAAGAAAAGCGACGACGAGCTTAAGGCCGACTATCGCAAGATCGCCGACCGGCGCGTGCGGCTTGGCCTGATCCTGTCCGAGGTGGGCAAGCAGAGCGAGGTCAGCGTCACCGCCGAGGAACTCAACCGCGCGATGATGGATGAGGCGCGCCGCTACCCCGGCGAGGAGCGCAAGGTGATCGAGTTCTATCGCAACAATCCGCAGGCGCGGATCTCGCTCCAGGCGCCGATCATCGAGGAGAAGGTGGTCGACATCATTCTCGGCAAGACCAAGCTCACCGAGCGCAAGGCGCCGGCCAAGGAGCTGATGGCTCTCGCCCAGGCTGGCGATGGGGTGCCAAACGTCGCGCATGACCATGATCACGACCACGATCACGCGCATGACCACGATCACGGCCATGACCACGATCACGGCCATGACCACGATCACGACCATGATCACGGCCATGACCATCAGCACCACAACCATTAGGCGGTGACCCGGCCGATGACCACACGCGACATGGCGATGAACCTGATCCCGATGGTGGTCGAGCAGACCAACCGGGGCGAACGCGCTTACGACATCTTTTCGCGCCTGCTCAAGGAGCGCATCGTCTTCCTGACCGGCGGCGTCGACGATAGCGTCGCGTCGATTATCTGCGCCCAGTTTCTGTTCCTGGAAGCCGAGAACCCGGAAAAGGACATCTATTTTTATATCAACTCGCCGGGCGGGATCGTGACCTCGGGTCTGTCGATCTACGACACCATGCAATACATACGTCCGCCGGTGGCTACGCTGTGCATCGGCCAGGCGGCATCGATGGGATCGCTGCTGCTGGCCGCCGGGGCGCCGGGCAAGCGCTTCGCCCTGCCCAATGCCCGCATCATGGTACACCAGCCCTCGGGTGGTTTTTCCGGCCAGGCAACCGATATCGAGATCCATGCGCGCGAAATTTTGGCCATCCGCAAGCGGCTTAACGAGATCTATTCCAAGCATTGCAAGCAGCCGGTCGAAAAAATTGAAAGCGCGCTGGAGCGCGATCGGTTCTATACTTCCGAGGAGGCAAAGGATTTCGGGCTGATCGACGAAGTGGTTACCAAGCGACCACTGGCCAAGCCGGATAAGGTTACCGGCCCGGTCCCGGTTGCTTGAAATCCATGGGTCCATTTAAGGGAATCTTGAAGCTTGCCCGTTAGATGGTATTCAATGCTAAGCTCATGCTCGAGGCGGTGGCGGGGGGACCGGCGCATGGCCCCCGAAGCGCCCACAAAGTGGCAGGCGGCGTCACTGACAGGGACACCATGAACAAGTCCAGCGGCAGCGACTCCAAGAACACCCTCTACTGCTCGTTCTGCGGCAAGAGCCAGCACGAGGTTCGCAAGCTCATCGCGGGTCCGACGGTGTTCATCTGCGACGAATGCGTCGAGCTGTGCATGGACATCATTCGCGAGGAGCACAAGTCGCAGCTGGTGCGCGCGAATGAAGGCGTGCCTTCGCCGCGCAAGATCTGCCAGTTCCTCGACGATTATGTAATCGGCCAGGACCACGCCAAGCGCGTGCTGTCAGTCGCCGTGCACAATCACTTCAAGCGGTTGTCGAACGGGCAGAAGGCGACCGACGTCGAAATCTCGAAGTCGAACATTCTGCTGATCGGGCCGACCGGTTCGGGCAAGACGCTGCTGGCGCAAACGCTCGCGCGCTTTCTCGACGTGCCCTTCACCATGGCCGATGCGACCGCGCTGACCGAAGCCGGCTATGTCGGCGAAGACGTGGAGAACATCATCCTCAAGCTGCTGCAGAACGCCGACTATAACGTCGAGCGGGCGCAGCGCGGCATCGTCTACATCGACGAAATCGACAAGATCAGCCGCAAGTCCGAGAACCCGTCGATCACGCGCGACGTCTCGGGCGAGGGCGTGCAGCAGGCGCTGCTCAAGATCATGGAAGGCACGGTTGCCTCGGTGCCGCCCCAGGGCGGGCGCAAGCATCCGCAGCAGGAGTTCCTCCAGGTCGATACGACCGATATCCTGTTTATCTGCGGCGGCGCCTTCGCCGGCTTGGAAAAGATCATCGCCCGGCGCGGGCGCGGCTCCTCGATCGGCTTCGGCGCCGATGTGCGCGGCCCGGACGACCGTTCGACCGGCGAAGTCCTGCGCGAGGTCGAGCCTGAGGATCTGCTGCGCTTCGGCTTGATCCCGGAATTCATCGGCCGCTTGCCAGTGACCGCGACGCTCGAAGACCTCGATGAGTCGGCGCTGACCGATATCCTGACCAAGCCGAAGAACGCGCTCGCCCGTCAATATCAGCGTCTGTTCGAGATGGAAGGCGTCAGCTTGGTGTTCACCGAGGACGCGTTCGGCGCCATCGCCGTCAAGGCGATCAAGCGCAAGACTGGCGCGCGCGGGCTGCGCTCGATCATGGAGTTGATCCTGCTCGACTCGATGTTCGAGCTGCCGAGTCTCGATGGCGTGACCGAGATCGTGATCAACCGGGACGTCGTGGAAGGCCGCGGCAAGCCGCTGCTTATCTACGCCGACCGGCGCACGGACATCAGCTCCAGCGCTTAAGCGGAAAGACCGGCTTCTGCTCTGCCTGAGCGGGTAGGGGGCATGGCCCCCGGGCCAGGTGTTCGCATGCCTTGGTGGCGGCTGGCGGGATCACTCGTGCAAGCTCTCCGGGGTCGCGCGCCCGGCCCCCCGCCTTGAACTGCGCCCCTGCACGTGCCACATCAGCCTCGAAGAGCGTTAAGCTCTTTCGCGCTATGCTATGGGCGCGTTCCCTGGTGAGGTGAGGCCAGATGCTCGAAATTCCGCGCGGCGCTCTTTACCCTGTTCTGCCTCTTCGCGACATCGTGGTTTTCCCGCACATGATCGCGCCCCTGTTCGTCGGGCGCGAGAAGTCGGTGAAGGCGCTCGAGGACGTGATGAAGGACGACAAGAAGATCCTGCTCGTCGCCCAGCGTAACGCTGCGCAGGACGATCCGACGCCGGCCGATATCTTCGGCATTGGCACGATCGGCACCGTCCTCCAACTGCTCAAGCTGCCCGATGGCACGGTCAAGGTGCTGGTCGAGGGCGGCGCGCGTGCGCGCATCCTGCGCTATGTCGAAAACCAGAATTTCTTCCAGGCGCATGCCGAGGAGCTGAAAGAGGAAGCGGCGGGTCCGGCGCAGGAACTGGAGGCGCTGGCGCGCTCGGCCGTCACCCAATTCGAGCAATACATCAAGCTGGGGCGCAAGGCGCCGCCGGAGGTTCTGGTCTCGATCAATCAGATCGAGGACGCGGGCAAGCTGGCCGACACCATCGCCGCGCATCTGTCGCTCAAGATTCCGGAGAAGCAGGAACTGCTCGAGATGGCGCGCGTGTCGTCGCGGCTCGAGCGCATCTTCGCGCTGATGGAGAATGAAATCGGCGTCCTCCAGGTGGAAAAGCGCATCCGCAGCCGCGTCAAGCGGCAGATGGAGAAGACGCAGCGCGAGTATTATTTGAACGAGCAGCTCAAGGCGATCCAGAAAGAGCTGGGCGAGGGCGAGGACGGCCGCGACGAGCTGGCCGAAATCGAAGCCCGCATCAAGAAGACCCGCTTCACCAAGGAAGCGCGCGACAAGGCCACGGCGGAGCTCAAGAAGCTGCGCAATATGAGCCCGATGTCGGCCGAGGCGACAGTCGTCCGCAATTATCTTGAATGGATGCTGTCGATCCCGTGGAAGAAGCGCTCCAAAGTTCGCAAGGACATCACCGAGGCCGAGGTTGTCCTCAACGAGGACCACTTCGGGCTGGAGAAGGTCAAGGAGCGGATCCTTGAGTACCTTGCCGTGCAGCAGCGCATAGACAAGATCAAGGGCCCGATCCTGTGCCTCGTCGGTCCTCCCGGCGTCGGCAAGACCTCGCTTGGCCGATCGATCGCCAAGGCGACCGGGCGCGGTTTCGTGCGCATGAGCCTGGGCGGCGTGCGCGATGAGGCCGAGATTCGCGGCCACCGTCGCACCTATATCGGTTCGATGCCCGGCAAGGTCGTGCAGGGCATGAAGAAGGCCAAGACCTCGAACCCGCTGTTCCTGCTGGACGAAGTCGACAAGCTGGGCGCCGATTGGCGCGGCGATCCGTCGGCGGCGCTGCTCGAGGTGCTCGACCCGGAGCAGAACAACTCCTTCCAGGACCACTATCTCGAGGTCGACTACGACTTGTCGGATGTCATGTTCATCTGCACGGCGAATACGCTGCGCATGCCGCAGGCGTTGCTCGACCGCATGGAGATCATCCGCATCCCCGGCTACACCGAGGACGAGAAGATCGCGATCGCCAAGCGCCATCTGCTGCCGAAGCAGATCAAGGAGAACGGCCTCAAGGCTAACGAGTGGTCGATCTCCGACAGCGCGCTCAAGGATTTGATCCGCTACTACACGCGCGAGGCCGGCGTGCGCAATCTCGAGCGCGAGATCGCCAATCTGGCGCGCAAGGCGGTCAAGGAATTGGCCGTGCGCAAGGATATCAAGGCGGTGCAGGTCTCGGCCAAGAACCTCGGCAAATTCGCCGGCGTGCGTAAGTTCCGCTTCGGCGAGGCCGAGCTCGAGGATCTGGTTGGGATCGTGACCGGGCTGGCCTGGACCGAGGTTGGCGGCGAGTTGCTGCAGATCGAGGCGATCCTGGTCCCCGGCAAGGGGAAGATCAGCATAACCGGCAAGCTCGGCGAAGTGATGCAGGAATCGGTGCAGGCCGCGAATTCCTTTGTGCGGTCGCGCGCGACCCGCTTCGGCATCAAGCCGAGCCTGTTCGAGAAACGCGATATCCATGTGCATGTGCCTGAGGGCGCGGTGCCAAAAGATGGCCCCTCGGCCGGCGTCGGCATGATCACCGCCATGGTTTCGGCGCTGACCGGCATTCCGGTGCGCCGCGATGTGGCCATGACCGGCGAAATCTCGCTGCGCGGGCGTGTGCTGCCGATCGGCGGGCTGAAGGAAAAGCTTCTCGCGGCGCTGCGCGGCGGGCTCAAGACCGTGCTGTTGCCGAAGGAAAACGAGAAAGACTTGGCCGAGATTCCAGACAATGTGAAGAAGGCGCTGAACCTGATTCCAGTGGATACGGTCGATCAGGTGCTGGCGTACGCACTCACCAAGCCGCTGACGCCGATCGAGTGGGATGAGGACGCGGCGGCTGCCGCGCATAAGGCGGCGACAACTCCGCCGGCGGCCGGGCAGACGCCGATCACGACGCATTAGTTCGGAAGCTCGGTGGCCGCAGCCGGTTTGACGGTCTCGCGCGGCTCACCTTATGCTGCGGTCGGCAGCGAGTCGGTGCATTCAGGCCGGTTCGCGGCGTTGCAGTGAATTAATGGGGGCGTGGACGTGAATAAGAACGATCTGGTGGCGGAAGTCGCCGCGAAGGCCGGTCTCTCCAAGGCGGATGCCGAAAAGGCCGTCGACACGGTGCTCGACACGATCACGGGCTGCCTCAAGAACAAGGATGAAGTCCGCTTGGTCGGCTTCGGCACCTTCCTGGTGTCGCGCCGCGCGGCCAGCCAGGGGCGCAACCCGCGCACCGGCGAGCCGATCCAGATCCCGGCCAGCAATCAACCGAAGTTCCGCGCCGGCAAGGCGCTCAAGGAAGCCCTCAACTAAAGGCGTCTTTTCGCGGTATCCTATTCCGATGGGGGCGGGCAGCTTTGCCCGCCCTTTCATTTGCGGCCTCTGCTTGGGCCGCTCCCTCGCATTTGCTCCTGCCTCGCTTGTGCCCTTTCTAGGCGCGGTTATGATCGCGTAAGCGCGGGCGATTAGCTCAGTTGGTAGAGCATCTCGTTTACACCGAGAGGGTCGGCAGTTCGAGCCTGTCATCGCCCACCATATTTTTCAATTACTTAATAGACATATCTTTGGCCAGAACGCGGGGTCTAATGGCCAGCAGCAATCACCTGGCAATCACGCGGCACAGATTGGCGAGTTGTATAATCGCCGGCGACATGGCTGCGATCAGGGAAATTGGCGACCAGCTCGATGGAAAGCCGCACCAGTCCGCCGACGTTGCGGTCGCACGCGA
>SHVS01000013.1 GCA_009694135.1 Alphaproteobacteria bacterium | reverse complement strand
GCATGGCGCACCCGTCCATATAGCTCCACGCCCTTCATCCCTCCGCCCCCTGCCCACCGGGCAAAAGGCTTTCTGCTGCCGGATTTTTACTCCGGCGCAACCGGACTCCCCGGCCGCTTCAGTGAGGGATTTTTACTCCGGCGCTTACACACGGCTCACCGCCATCGCCTGGTCCGGGCTGATCGCCGTCCTGATCATCCTGTACACGCTGGTCGACGGCATCGGCGCGCGAATCGCGCAAGCGAACGGCAGCAACTCGCTCAGCTATGTCTCGTGGATGTTCATCCTCGAGGCGCCGCCGTTTCTCATCGGCATCGCCGCCTGGTATGCGCGCACGGGCTGGCCGCGCATCGACCGCCGGGCCCTGCTGTTCGGCTCAGGGGCCGGCGTGGTCGCTTACACCGGTTATGCCCTGGTCCTCTATGCGCTGGCGCTCGCGCCCTTGGCCTATGTCTCGGCCCTGCGCGAATCGAGCGTGCTCTTCGCCGCCCTGCTCGGCACCCTGGTGCTCGGCGAACCCTTTGGCCGGCGGCGCGTGGTCGTGGCCGGCGGCGTGGCCTTCGGCCTGGCTCTGGTCACTTTCGCCCGCTGATCTCATTTGCGCTTTCGCGGCTGATCTCTCTTCCGCATTCGCGTCCGAACCCCTAATTTGTGGCCATGCAATCCTGGATGCGTCCCCTGATCGAGGCCGGACCGCTCGCGGTCTTCGTGCTCGTTTTGGCGCGCGGCGACATTTATTGGGCGACCGGCGCATTCATGGCGGCGACAGCGGCGGCGTTGATCGCGAGCTATGTGATCGAGCGCCGTGTGCCGCTCATGCCGCTGGTCGGCGGCGTGTTCGTCCTCATTTTCGGCGGTCTGACGCTCTATCTGCACGACGATACGTTCATCAAGCTCAAGCCGACGCTTGTGAACACGCTCTTCGCCGTGACGCTGTTCGGCGGCTTGGCCGGGGGCCGTCCGCTACTTAAGCCGCTGTTCAGCGCGGCGTTTCAGTTGAGCGACGAAGGCTGGCGCAAACTCACCTGGCGCTGGGCGCTGTTCTTTCTCTTCATGGCGGCGACCAACGAGGTGATCTGGCGCAACTTCTCCACCGAATTCTGGGGCACATTCAAACTGGCCGGTTTCCTGCCGATGACCTTCGTCTTCGCGCTGGCGCAAGTGCCGTTGATCCAGCGTTGCCAGCTTGCGCCGGTTCCGGTCGAGACAACCACTCAGCGCCCGTAGCTGACCCGCCAGATCACATTCGCTTCGTCGTCGGCGACCAGAAGCGCGCCATCCGCCGCCACGACGATGCCGACCGGCCGGCCGACGACACGCGCCGTATTCGTCCCGCCCGTCCAAAAACCGCTCGCAAAGGCCTCGTAATAGCCTTGCGGCTTGCCGTCGCGGAACGGCACGCGCGCCACCATGTAGCCGCGCGGCTCGGCCGCGTTCCACGATCCATGCAGGGTCACGAAGGCATCGCCGCGATAGGCCTCGGGGAATTGTTTCCCATCATAGAAGGCCACGCCCAAAGGCGCCGAATGCGCGTGAAACAGCAGATCGGGGACTTGCGCGGCGGCGACTTTTTCCGGCGCGCGCTCGGCGAAGCCCGGCTGCGGATTCTTGCCGATATAGGAATAGGGCCAGCCGAAAAATGCTCCGCTGGTGAGACGCGTCAGATAATCGGGCACCAGCCCGTCGCCTAACCCGTCGCGCTCGTTGACCACGACATAAAGTTCGTCGGTGCCGGGGCGGAACGTGATTCCGACCGGGTTGCGCAGGCCGGAGGCGAAGGTGCGCCGGTTGCTGCCGTCGGGGCCAAAGATTTGCACCGAGGCGCGCGGCTCGGGGTCGATGCCGATATTGCTCGCGCTACCGATGGCGACGTAAAGACTCCCGTCGCGCCCGATCGCCAGGTTGCGCGTCCAATGCCCGGTGGCCGGTCCGAGCGCGCCCGGCTGGGTCAGCACTTCGGGCGCACTTTCCGGACGATCGGCGGCCGAGATCTTCACCCGCCGGACGGCGGACATATCGGCCACGTACAGCCGTCCGTCATAGACGGCGAGTCCGTGCGGGCGGTCGAGCCCGGTCAGAAACGGGCGCACCACCTCGGCCACGCCATCGCCGTCGCGATCACGCAGCAGCGTGACTTCGCCCCTCGCCGGCTGGGCGAGAAACACCGTGCCATCCGGCGCAACCACCAAATTGCGCGCGTGCCCAAGTCCCTGCGCGAAGATGTTGGAGCGGAAGCCTTCCGGCAGCGACAGCGTGTGTCCTTGCGGCAGCCGCGCGGTCTGCGACGGATTGGAAGCGCTCTGCGTGGCATAGGGGCGCGGGAGATCGACCGGCGTGACCTGGTAGCGCTGGCCCGGCTTGGGCGGCTCGACCGCCGACGCAGTGTCGAGGAGCAACGGCAGCGCGGCAAGCACAAGCACGATGGAACGCATCCTGGCCTCCGGGTTCTGTGGGACTCGTCCGCCTCGACGGAGCGCCCCCACAGAATGCCGAACGGGGCGACGGGAGCAAGCCCGGCCGCCGGCCAAGTGCACGCCAGGCTTAGCCCTGCAAAGCGACCACGCCGGGCAGCGGCTTGCCTTCCATCCATTCGAGAAACGCGCCGCCGGCGGCCGAAACATAGGTGAGATCGCCGGTGACGCGCACGGCATTGAGCGCCGCGACCGTGTCGCCGCCGCCGCCAACCGAAATCAAACGCCCGGCCTTAGTGAGCCGCGACACCGTGCGCGCGATCGCGACCGTCGCGGCGTCGAACGGCTTAATCTCGAAGGCGCCGAGCGGCCCGTTCCACACCAAGGTCTTGCACTGACCGAGCAGCTTGGCGATCGCGTCGGAGGATTTCTGCCCGAGGTCGAGGATCATCTGATCCGCCGGCACGGCCGAGATATCGACCGTGCGCGACGCCTCGCCGGCTTTGAACTCACTCGCCACAACCGCGTCGATCGGCAGGTTGATCTTGCAGCCGGCCTTCGCCGCGCGCTTGAGAATGTCCTGGGCCGTCGCCGCCAGATCGCGCTCGCACAGTGACTTGCCTACGGAGATTCCCTGCGCGTGCAGGAAGGTGTTGGCCATCCCGCCGCCGATCACCAGATGATCGACCTTGTTCACCAGATTGCCGAGCAGATCGAGCTTGGTCGAAATCTTGGCTCCGCCGACGATCGCCATCACCGGCCGCGTCGGATGGTCAAGCGCCTTGCCGAGCGCTTCAAGTTCGGCCTGCATCAGCCGCCCGGCGGCCGAGGGCAGGAGATGCGCAAGGCCTTCGGTCGAGGCATGCGCGCGATGCGCCGCCGAGAAGGCATCGTTGACGAAAATGTCGCCTTGCTCGGCCAGCTTCTTCGCGAAGGCGGGATCATTTTCTTCCTCGCCGGCGTGGAAGCGCGTGTTCTCGAACACCGCGACGCCGCCTTGCGGCAGCGCATCGACCACGGCCTTGGCGGCGGGCCCGATGCAATCGCTAGCGAAGGCGATCTTCTTGCCCCCCAGCGCCACGGAGAGCGCATCGGCCACCGGCTTGAGCGACTGGGTCGGATCGGGCTTGCCCGGCTTGGGCCGCCCGAAATGCGACAGGACGATGACCTTGGCGCCTTTCCGCGCCAATTCCTCGATCGTCGGCGCCAGACGTTCGAGGCGCGTCGCGTCGGTTACCTTGCCGTCTTTAGTCGGCACATTAAGATCACCGCGCAACAGCACGCGCTTCCCAGCGACATTCAGGTCATCGAGTGTTTTAAACTTGCCCATCGTCCCTGCCCTTTTCCGGTCTTGCGCTTGTCATAGCAGGCAAGGTTGGGGGCGCACTAGTGGTTCGATCCTGACAGACAGCGCCCGGACAGGGGGCTGTCTGTTAGGTGAATCGGCCCACTAATCTATTGATTCTAGTGGTATTCAGCTTCCGACACGGGGCTCCAAACCAGGAACCCCGTGTCGGAACCATACCAGTAGCGGCAGTCTGTCGCGGCGTCTCAGTTCGACTGGGCGGCGACCCGGGCACGGGTACGCACCAGCGCCAAAATCATGTCGAGCGTCGGCGTCGCAACGCCCGCCAGCCGCGCCATCTCGACCACCACGCCGAGCAGCGCCTCGATCTCCATCGGCCGGCCGCGTTCCAAATCCTGCAACATCGAGGTCTTATGCGCGCCGACATCGCCCGCCCAGCCGATGCGTGTTTCGACATCGACACTGAAGCTCGCGCCCAGCGCCTCGCCGACCTGCTGCGCCTCGACCATCATCGCGCGGATCACGCTTTTCGGATCCGGCTCGGTCGCGAGCGCGACCAAGGTCGCGTGCGTCAGCACACTGACCGGGTTGAAGGACAGATTGCCCCATAGCTTGAGCCAGATGTCGTCGCGGATGCGCGGCCGCACCGGCGCCTTGAAACCGGCGGCGGTGAGCGCCTTCGACAGCGCCTCGAGGCGGGGCGATTTGCTCCCGTCCGGTTCTCCCAACATGAACCGGTTGCCATAGAGCCAATGCACAACGCCGGGCGCTTCCACTTCCGCCGCCGGATAGACGACGCAACCGATCGCCCTTTCCGGGCCGATCAGCGACCACTGCGTGCCGCCCGGATCGACCGCTTCAAGCCGCCGCCCCGCATGCGCTCCGCCATGGCGATGGAAATACCACCACGGGATGCCGTTCTGCGCCGTGACCACGGAAGTGTTCGGCCCGAGCAGCGGGACCATCCGCGCCGCCGCCGCCGCCGCGCCATGCGCCTTTAGGGCGATGATCACATAATCCTGCGGGCCGAGTTCGCGCGCATCCTCGACCGCACGCACGCGGGCAATTTTTTCCTTGCCGTCCTGCACCAGCTTGAGCCCGCTCGCCTGGATCGCCTTCAGATGCGGGCCGCGCGCGACGCAGGAAACGTCGACCCCGGCGAGCGACAGCTCGACCGCCAGCGTGCCGCCGATCGCGCCGGCGCCATAGACACACAGCTTCATGGCGCGAGGCCCAAACGCTTGGCGAGGCCGATGCGCTGCGGCTTGCCGGTCGGGCCTTTCGGCAATTCGGCGAGGAACAAAACCTTGCGCGGCACCTTGAATCCGGCCAGGCGTTCGCCCAGAAACGCGCGCACCTCTTGCTCGCTCGCCGTCGCACCCGGCTTCAACACAACCGCCGCCGCCACTTCCTCGCCAAGCTTGTCATGCGGCACGGCGAAGGTGATCGCCTCGCCCACGGCGGGATGATCGAGCAGCGCTTCGTCCACCTCGCGCGGGCTGATCTTTTCCCCGCCGCGATTGATGATCTCCTTCAACCGGCCAGAGATGGTCAGATAGCCCTCGGCATCGATCACGCCCAGATCGCCGGTGTGGAACCAGCCATGCGCGAAGGCGCTGGCATTGGCGGTCGGATTGTTCTCGTAGCCGGCGGTGACATTGGCGCCGCGGATCACGACCTCGCCGGCCGCGCCGCGCGGCAAGATGCGGCCGTCCGCATCCATGGTCGCGACCTCCGGCCCGGCGGCGATGCCGACCGTCCCCGCTTTGCGCGCGCGCGGCGGCAGCGGATTGCTGGTCATTTGATGCGCCGCCTCGGTCATGCCGTAGGATTCGATCACCGGGCAGAGGAACAGCTTTTCCAGCCCGGCCATCACCTGCGGCGGCAAAGCGGCGGATGACGAACGGATGAACCGCAGCCGGTAACCGGCCGCCGCCGCCGGATCGCGTTCGGCGCGGGCCAGGATCGCCTGATGCATGGTCGGCACCGCCGAATACCAGCTTGGCTTGATCTCGCTCATCCATGCGGCGAAGCGTAGGGCGTTGAACCCCGGCGTCGCGGCGACCGAAGCCCCGGCCGACAGGCTGGAGAGCAGCGCGCCGATCAGCCCATGGATATGGAACAGCGGCATCACATTGAGGCAGCAATCCTCGGCTTGGAGCGCGAGGGTGGCGGCGATGTTCGCGGCCGAGGCGCACAGATTCGCCTGGCTGAGCGGCACGATCTTGGGCCGCGCCGTCGTGCCGGAGGTATGCAACACCAGCGCGCTGTCCGCCGCATCGGCCAAGCCGGGATGGGACGCGCGAGCGCCCGTCGAACCGCTCAGCTTGAACTCGCCGGCCGCCGCGCCTGCGGGCACAGTGAGTTCGAGCACCGCGACACCGAGCGCATGCGCGGCCGTGCGTGCGCCGCCGTCGCCCGGCGCGACGATCACCGCCTTGGCGCGCAGATCCTCGAGGTAGAAGCGGAACTCGCTCTCGGTATAGGACGGGTTGAGCGGCGCGGCCACCGCGCCGGCGGCGACGCCCAGAAAACTTGTCGCCATCTCCGGCCCATTTGGCAGGACGATCGCCACCCGGTCGCCGCGCCCGACGCCGGCGGCGTTCAGCGCCGCCACCGTATCGGCGATCAGCTTACGCAGCCGGCCATGGGTCAGCGGCGGCGCATGGCGCGTATCGCTCGCCGGCATGCGGATGGCGACCGCGTCCTCGCGGCCCCGTGCCAGAAGATCGATGAGACGCCCCGCTGCCACGCCCGGCCCCGCCATGCTTCGTCCGCCCGTTCGGTAACGCGCGGCGGAGACTAGCAACCTCCCCCGCGGCTGGCGAGGAAAGGTTAGGCGGACAGGTCGATCATATGGCCGCTGGCCGCGGCGATTGGGGACATCGGCAGGTCGGGCGCGATCACCTGTGAAAAGAGCGAGAGCGAGGGATATTGGGCTACGGCTTGCCCATGCGTCATGCGCGGTTCGGCCTGCGGCCATTGCGCCTGGGCGAAGGACTGAGCCAGGAAACGAGCGCTGGCGCCAGGCGCATCCGCATCGACGGCGAAGGATGGGCGCGGCTGAGCCGCGTCCGCACGCCGATCGGCCGCACCCACGCGCCGCTTCGGCCCGGACGCGGTTGCGTCAGGCTGAAAGCGGTCGGCCGCGCCGCGCTGGCGAGGAGCCTCGACGCGGCCGGATAAACCAATGGGTAGGGTTGCCCCGGCATTAAGCATGAATCTATCCTCGCCAAAAGATGTGTATTTATCTCAAATTTTTTGCCTCCATTCAATGTTAACTAGGCGTTGTTGTTCATTAACTTTAATACTTGTGTAACTTAATCGGCAAAAACACCGATTTGTCACAGTCGTAAATCGGCTTATTCACTGAAGTTCAAGCCCGGTGCGCCACACTCATGGCCAGTGTCGGGGTCGTCCCGACCAGCGGCGGCGTTCGTCGCCCGATCCAGAATGGAGCGGCGGGTCAATATGCCCAATCTGTCCGAACGAAGATCAGCAGCGCCGGTCGCCGACCTGCCCAAGGTCACGGCCATGCGCGACCCGCTGACCGGTCTACTCGGCCGGCAGGGGCTGCGCGCGACGCTCGACCGTGCGCTCGAACGGGCCAGCAGCAGCGCCGCCGACGGGCTGATCTTCAAACTGTCGATCGACCAGGCCGAGCAGGTCGCCGAGGCCGGGGGCGATGCGGCCTTCGATGCGGTGATGACCGAGCTGGCGCAGCGCCTGCGCATGCTTCTGCGCGCGCATGATGTGATGGCGCGCCCGGAACGAACTCGCATCGCGGTGCTGTTCGCCGACTGCCCGGAGAGCCGCGCGGCCGCGCTCGGCAGCAAGATCCTGGCAGCGGTTTCCGACCGCCCGTTCACGGCGCCGCTGGGCCAGGTCACGCTGACCGTATCGATCGGGGCGAACGAATTGCCGGATAACGGCGGCTCGGTCGATGAGCTGTTCGCCCGCACCAACAGCGCCCTGCGCCATGCGCAAAGCCTGGGCGGCAATCGCCTGTGCCTGTTTCGCGACGTCCCGCTCGGCAGGGTCGCTTCGCGGCGTGACTTCATCATGGCCGATAGGCTGGCCAAGGCGCTGCAAGCCGGCCAGCTCCAACTCGCCTATCAGCCGGTGGTCGATACGCGGAGCGGCGCGGTGGTCTTCCACGAAGGCCTGGCGCGGCTGAAAACCGGGCCAGGACGGTTGAGCGCCGCGCGCAATTTCGTGCCGATCGCTGAGCGGCTCGGGCTGAGTTTCCGCCTCGACTGCCGCGCTCTCAACATCGTGATGGGCGCCCTGACCACGCGTCCGAGCAGCAGCCTGTCGGTCAATATCTCGGCGGCGACCGTGACCGATCGGCGCGCGGTCGAAAGCATCATCGGCACCATCGCCGAACGACGCTATCTGGCCCCGCAATTAATTGTCGAGATCACCGAAACGGCGGCGATCAAGGATTTGGCCGGCAGCATGGCGTTCGTCGAGGCGCTGAAGGGTTTGGGCGTACGCGTGGCGCTCGACGATTTCGGCAGCGGCCACACCTCGTTCCTGCACCTGCGCACCCTGCGCCCGTCGATCGTCAAGATCGACGGGAGCTATGTGCGCGATTTGAGCAGCGACCCGGACAGCGCTTTGTTCGTCGGCGCGCTGGCCAAGCTCGCGACCGGGCTCGGCGCGACCACGGTCGCCGAAGGCGTCGAAACCGAAGCCGAAGCGGACGCGCTGCGCGCTCTCGGCATCGACATGCTGCAGGGCTATGCGATCGCCTCGCCTGGCCCGCTTGACGTTACCGACGCAACCTAGACGAAGGCGCGCGCCGGCCGCACTATTCGACCGTCGTCACTTGCGGAGGGTCGCGTGCTGAACGAGGTTGTGATCGTCGGCGCAGCGCGCACGCCCTTGGGCGTGCTGTCGGGCGCGCTGTCCAGCCTGTCGGCGGCGGCGCTGGGCACACATGCCATCATGGCGGCGCTGGCCTGCGCGCGCTTGGCCCCGGAAGATGTCGAGGAGGTGGTGCTCGGCCAGGTGCTGACGGCGGCGGCGGGCATGAACCCGGCGCGGCAGGCGGCGCGCGCGGCCGGTATTCCGGTCACGCGCACGGCCTATTTGGTCAACCAGGTGTGCGGTTCCGGGTTGCGCGCGGTCGCCGCCGGATATCAGGCGATCCGCCTCGGCGAGGCGAGCATCGTCGTCGCCGGCGGGCAGGAAAGCATGAGCCAGGCGCCGCACGCGACCCTGCTGCGCGGCGGGCTGCGCCAGGGTGACGCCCTTTTGCGCGACACGATGCTCGGCGACGGGCTCACCTGTGCCCTGCTCGGCATTCCGATGGGCGCGACGGCGGAAAATATCGCGCGAACGCGGGGACTTTCGCGCGGCGAACAGGATCGTTTCGCGCTTGCCTCGCAGGCGAAGGCCGAGGCGGCGCACCGGGCCGGGCGCTTTATCGAGGAGATCGCTCCGCTCACATGGCCCAGCCGTACCAGGTCGGTGACGATCGCGGAGGATGAACGCCCGCACGCGCGCGCGAGCGCCGAGACTCTGGCGCGGCTCAAGCCGGTCTTCGCGATCGATGGCACGGTCACCGCCGGCAATGCGAGCGGCATCAATGACGGAGCGGCCGCGCTGGTCCTGGCTTCGGCGGCGGAGGCGAAGCGGCGCGGCCTGATCCCCCTGGCGCGCATCGCGTCATGGGCTACCGCCGGCGTCGAGCCAGAGATGATGGGGCTCGGCCCCGTGCCGGCGATACAGCAGGCCCTCGCCCGCGCCGGATGGTCGGCCGCCGAGCTCGATCTGATCGAACTCAACGAGGCCTTCGCCGTTCAGGCGCTCGCGGTCATCAATGACCTCGCGCTCGACTCGGCGCGCGTAAACGTGAATGGCGGAGCGATCGCTCTCGGTCATCCGATCGGCGCCTCCGGGGCGCGGATCCTCGTCACGCTGCTCTATGAAATGCGCCGCCGGCAGGCGCGCAAAGGCTTGGCTGCGCTGTGTATCGGCGGCGGCATGGGCATCGCCCTGTGTGTCGAAGCCCTGGGCATGGACGCGGCATGATCCCGCTTTGGGACGATCCGCGCCTGCGCGCGAGTTTCGCCGGCTGTGGCGCGAACCTGCTGTGGTCGTCGCTGGCCCTGCTGACGGTCCGGGCCGGAAAAGTGCCGCCGCTGCAACTGGCGGCGATGATGTTCACCATCTCCTCCGCCGGCGCGCTGATCTGGTGGCGCTGGCACGGCCAATCGCCGCTCGTCCGGCTGCGCCTGCCCTGGACCGTCTGGGCGCTCGGCCTGTTCGGGCTGTTCGGCTATCACGCGCTGTATTTCGTCGCGCTGCAGAGCGTGCCGGTCTTGGCCGCCAATCTGCTCAACTACCTGTGGCCGCTGCTGATCGTGCTCGGCAGTGCGCTCTTGCCGGCGAACAAAGGCGGCGGCGGGATCGGACTCAAACACGTGCTCGGAGCGCTGCTCGGCTTTGGCGGGGCGGCGCTCGTTTTCGGCGGCAATCTCGACGTATTGCGGGCTGGCGACGCTCTGGGCCTCATCGCCGCGCTCGGCTGCGCCGTGGTCTGGGCGATCTACTCCGTGCTGTCGCGCCTGCTGCCCGAGGTGCCGAGCGACGCGGTGGGCGGCTTCTGCGGCGTGACCGCGCTGCTCGCCTGGGCCGGACATTGCGCGCTCGAGCCGACACTGTGGCCCGCGGACGCCGGCGCCTGGGCGGCCGTAATGGCCGCCGGCCTCGGGCCGGTCGGGCTCGCCTTCTTCGCTTGGGACCATGGCATGAAGCATGGTAATATCCGGCTCCTGGGCGCGGCGAGCTACGCGACCCCACTGTTATCCACGCTCTGGCTGGTCGCGGCGGGAGGGGCGCGCCTGAGCTGGGCGCTGGCCGCCGCCGCGGCGCTGATCGTCGCCGGGGTGTGGGTCGCCGCCGGTGGCTCTCGCCGCGTATCCACGCTAGACAACGCGCTGTCCGCACCGAATCCGAGGCAAGGATGATCCCGCGCTACAGCCGACCCGAGATGTCGGCGATCTGGTCGCCCGAAACCCGCTATCGCATCTGGTTCGAGATCGAAGCGCATGCGCTCGACGCCATGGCCGAACTCGGCCACGCGCCTAAGTCGGCGGCGAAAGCGGTATGGAAACGCGGCGCCTGGGACATCGCGCGCATCGACGCAATCGAGCGCGAGGTGCGCCACGATGTGATCGCCTTCCTGACCAATGTCACCGAAGCCGTTGGGCCGGAGGCGCGCTATCTGCATCAGGGGATGACGTCCTCCGACGTGCTCGACACCGCGCTCGCCGTGCAGCTCGCGCGCGCGAGCGATCTATTGCTCGCCGGACTCGATCGTGTGCTGGCCGCGCTGGAGCGCCGCGCGCGCGAGCACAAGGCCACGCCCTGCATCGGCCGCAGCCACGGCATCCACGCCGAGCCGACCAGTTTCGGGCTGAAGCTGCTCGGCCACTGGGCCGAGTTCGCGCGCGGTCGAGCGCGGCTGGTCGCGGCGCGCGCCGAGATCGCGACTTGCGCGGTGTCGGGAGCGGTCGGCACCTTCGCCAATGTCGATCCGCGCGTCGAGGCGCATGTGGCGCAGAAGCTCGGGCTCGCGGTCGAGCCGGTCTCGACCCAGATCATCGCGCGCGATCGGCACGCGCAGTATTTCGCCACGCTCGGCGTGATCGCCGGGGCGGTCGAGCGCCTGGCGACCGCAGTGCGCCTGTTGCAGCAGAGCGAGTTGGGCGAGGCCGAGGAACCCTTCGCCAAGGGGCAAAAAGGTTCCTCCGCCATGCCGCATAAGCGCAACCCGGTCCTGTCCGAGAATCTCTGCGGCCTCGCGCGGCTGATCCGCGGCATGGTCGCGCCGGCCTTGGAGAACATCGCGCTGTGGCACGAACGCGACATCTCCCATTCCGCCGTCGAGCGGGTGATCGCGCCGGATGCCACCATCGCGCTCGATTTCGCGCTCGACCGGCTGGCCGGAATGATCGACGGGCTGGTGGTCTATCCAGCGGCCATGCTGGCCAATCTCGAACGCGGCGGCGGGGTGGTGCATTCGCAGCGCGTGCTGCTCGCCCTCACCCAAGCCGGCCTTAGCCGCGAGGCTGCCTATCGCGTGGTGCAGGGATCGGCGCATGCCGCCCTCGCCGGCCAAGGCTCGTTCCGCGAGTTGTTGGCCCGAGAGTCCGAAGTCGCGTCTCGCCTAACACCCAAAGAACTCGGCGCGTTGTTCGACCTCGGCTATCACCTCAAGCATGTCGATACGATCTTCCAGCGGGTGCTGGGGACGAAGACAAAGCCGTCCCCCTCGCCCACGAAGCGCAAGCGCGGATAGAAGACGCCAGATCAGTCCTCTTGCATCAGCTGCGCCTTGGCCTCGACCAGGAGTTCGTCCATGCGGCGGCGGACACTGTGCTCCGTGGCATCGACCTTCTTCGCCTTGAGATCGCCGAGCACTTTTTTCAACACATCGTCCTCGCCGGGCGCTTCGAAGTCGGAGTGCACGACCTCCATGGCATAGGCCTCCGCCGCGGCGCCGGTTATCCCCATAAGCCCGGCCGCCCAGATGCCAAGCAGCTTGTTGCGCCGCGCGCCGACCTTGAAGCGCAGTTGCTCGTCATGCTTGAACTTGTTCTCGAAGCCCTTCTCGCGATCATTGAAGCTCGCCATCTCGATCCTTGCCTTTTTATGTGCAGCTTGATGCAAAGCATACAGGCCGAGTCTGACCATTTCTAGCCATGCCGCCAGTCATTGACAGCGCCGCCACGCGCGCGAAGAGTCGCAGCCGAAATAGGGGAGCACATGTCGGATACTCAACGCCAACCGTCACCGGAGGCGGACGCGGGCGCGCTCGCCCTCACCGTCTATGCCCATTCGAAGGCGCTGTTCGTCTGGCCGCTGGTGCCGCTGGCGTTAGTGACCCTGCTGCTGTCAGACGTCTTCGGTGTGAACACCGAAGCGACCAGCTGGCTGTTCTTCATCGGCTTGGCGCTGATCCTGACCGCGCTGGTCTATGACGTCGGCCGGGCGAGCGCGATCATCATCATTTTGCTGCTTCTGGTCCTGGCGCTGGCCCTGCTCTGGCTGGGAGCCTCGCTGAACGCACCTTTGTTCGGTGAGATCTATGCTTGGCTCAATGGACTCGACATCCAGGTGAACCAGGGATTCGTGAGTCTGGTGGCCGCCTTCGCCGTCCTGCTGCTGGTGGTCGATTTCGTCGGCTCGCGCCTCGTCGGGCGCTGGGTCCTGCGCCCGAATGAGTTCGAGAGCCGCTCTTTCGGCCGCCGGGCGCTGTCGCTCGCCCGCGCCGGTAAGTCGGTTACAACCTCTTATGACGATCTGGCCGAGCTGCTGCTCTGCCTCGCTGGTGCGATCGAAATCCGCGACGAACGCGGTTATCTGGTTGCGCGTATCGCGCATGTACCGCTGCTGCCGCTCAAGACGGCCCGGCTCGACCGCATCCTCGAATCGCAGGTGGTCTACACTCAGACTTTACCGCGCTGACTCACATTGTTTCCACCGGCCGGCGGCGCTATATGAGTCCATTCCCGCCCTGCACTCGTATCCATAGGCCGACGCATGTCCCGCCGCCGCAAAATCTATGAAGGCAAGGCCAAGGTCCTGTTCGAGGGTCCGGAGCCCGGCACCCTCGTGCAGTACTTCAAGGACGACGCCACCGCCTTCAACAATAAGAAGCACGGCGTCATCACCGGCAAGGGAGTGCTCAACAACCGCATTTCAGAGTATCTGATGATGCGGCTGGCCGAAGTCGGCATCCCGACGCACTTCGTTCGTCGCCTTAATATGCGAGAGCAACTCATTAAAGAACTTGAGATAATTCCGATCGAGGTCGTGATTCGTAACATCGCTGCCGGGTCGTTCACGAAGCGCTTCGGCATGGCCGAGGGCACCGCCCTGCCGCGCTCGATCGTCGAGTATTACTACAAGAATGACGAGCTCGAAGACCCGATGGTGTCGGAAGAACACGTCACGGCTTTCGGTTGGGCGACGCCGCAAGAGCTGGACGACATCCTCTCGCTCAGCCTGCGCGTGAATGATTTTCTGACCGGGTTGTTTCTGGGCGTCGGCGTGCGGCTGATCGACTTCAAGATCGAATTCGGGCGGCTCTATCAGGACGACCAGGTGCGCGTCGTGCTGGCGGACGAGATTTCCCCGGATAGCTGCCGGCTGTGGGATCTGAAGACCAACGACAAGCTCGACAAGGACCGTTTCCGCCGCGACCTGGGCGGCGTGGCCGAGGCCTATCAGGAGATCGCGCGGCGCCTGGGTATCCTGCTCGATACCGGCCCGACCGATCCCAAAGGCTCGACAACACTCCAGTAGGCGAATGATGCAAGCGCGCGTGCATATCAGCCTCAAGCCGGGCGTGCTCGACCCGCAAGGTCAAGCGGTCGAGAGTGCGCTCAAGCGCCTCGGCTTCAACGGGGTCGCCAGCGTTCGTCAGGGCAAGGTGATCGATCTCGATCTTAAGGCGACCGATAAAGCCGCCGCCAAGGCGGAAGTGACGAAGATGTGCGAAAGCCTATTGGCCAACACGGTCATGGAAAGCTACGCGATCGAGATTCTTGGCTGAAAAGGCTTGGGGTGAGCGGGCTTGCCGCCATGTGCGGCCCTGCTGCAGAACAACCCATTGCGCGAGTCCCAACATGACCCCCGTCGTCATCGTCTTTCCCGGATCGAACTGCGACCGCGATGTCGCCGATGGGCTGGCCGCGGCGCTTGGCCGCCGGCCGCAGATGGTGTGGCACGCCGACAGCGAAATCCCGAAATGCGATCTGATCGTGCTGCCGGGCGGATTTTCCTACGGCGACTATCTGCGCTCGGGCGCGATCGCCGCGCATAGCCCGGTGATGGAAGAGGTCAAGCGCCGCGCCGAAGCCGGCGTTCCGGTGCTCGGCATCTGCAACGGCTTCCAGATCCTGACCGAGGCGGGGCTCCTGCCCGGCGTGCTGCTGCGCAATGCAGGTCTCGGCTTCGTCTGCCGCTGGACGCATCTGCGCGTCGAGCGCGCCGACACAGTCTTTACGGCCGGCTACACCGCCGGCCAGGTCGTGCGCTTCCCGGTCGCGCATCACGACGGCAATTTCTTCACCGATCCGGCGACGCTGAAACGCATCGAGGGCGAAGGCCAGGTCGCCTTCCGCTATTGCACCGCCTCCGGCGAAGTGGCCCGCGAGGCGAACCCGAATGGCTCGCTCAACAACATCGCCGGGGTGTTCAATGAACAGCGCTCGGTGCTCGGGCTGATGCCGCATCCGGACCGCGCCTTCGACCGCGCGCTCGGCGGCGAGGACGGCAAGGTCCTGTTCCGTACCCTTGTCGAAAAGCTGGCGGCATGAGCGCGCAGTCTCGTCCAAACGATTTGATGGGTCTCTCGCCGGCGGAGTACGACCTCGCCTGCTCCATCATGGGACGCGCGCCCAACCGCGCCGAGCTCGGCATCTTCGCCGTGATGTGGTCGGAGCATTGTTCCTACAAATCCACGCGCCGCTGGCTGAAGACGCTGCCCACCTCCGCGCCTTGGGTGCTGCAAGGCCCGGGCGAAAACGCCGGCGCGATCGACATCGGCGACGGGCTGGCCTGCGTGTTCAAGATCGAAAGCCACAACCACCCGAGCTTCATCGAGCCCTATCAAGGCGCGGCGACCGGCGTCGGCGGCATCATGCGCGACGTGTTCACCATGGGCGCGCGCCCGATCGCCAATCTCAATGCCCTGCGCTTCGGCGCGCCCGACAACCCGAAGACGCGCCACCTGATCGCCGGCGTGGTCGCCGGCATCGGCGGCTATGGCAATTGCATGGGCGTGCCGACCGTCGGCGGCGAGGTCAATTTCGACCCGTCCTACAATGGCAATATCCTGGTCAACGCCATGACCGTCGGCATCGCGCGCACGGATCGCATTTTCAAGGCGGGCGCGGGCGGCGTCGGCTTGCCGGTGATGTATGTCGGCGCCAAGACCGGGCGCGACGGGATTCATGGCGCGACCATGGCCTCGGCCGAATTCGGCGAGGACGCGCAGGTGCAGCGCCCGACGGTGCAAGTCGGCGATCCCTTCACCCAAAAGCTGCTGCTCGAAGCCTGCCTCGAGCTGATGGCGACCGACGCGATCATCGCCATCCAGGACATGGGCGCGGCCGGCCTCACCTCCTCCTCGGTCGAGATGGCGGCCAAGGGCGGCGTCGGCATCGAGATCGATCTCGACCGCGTGCCGCAGCGCGAAACCGGCATGACGGCTTACGAGATCATGCTCTCCGAGAGTCAGGAGCGTATGCTGATGGTGCTCAAGCCGGGACGCGAGGACGCGGCGCGGCGCATTTTCGCCAAATGGGAACTCTCGGCCGCGGTGATCGGCGAGACGACCAATACCGGGCGGCTGGTCGTGCGCCAGCATGGCCAGGTCGCGGCAGAAGTTCCGGTCGAGCCGCTGGTCGATCAGGCGCCGTCCTATGACCGGCCGCGCGTTGAACGCCCGAAGCCCGCGGTGATCGCCGCCAGCGACGTTCCGGCGCCGGAGGACTTGCGTGCAACGCTGCTCGCCTTGCTCGGTTCGCCGGATCTGTGCTCGCGCCGTTGGGTGTGGGAGCAATATGACAGCATGGTCGGCGCCGATACGCTGGCCGGTCCGGGCGGCGACGCCGCGCTGGTGCGCGTGCATGGAACGCGCAAGGCGCTGGCGATGACCACCGACTGTACGCCGCGCTATGTCGCCGCCGATCCGTTCGAGGGCGGCAGGCAAGCCGTCGCCGAAGCATGGCGCAATCTCTCTGCCGTGGGCGCGCGGCCGCTCGCCCTGACCAATAATCTGAACTTCGGCAATCCGGAGAGGCCCGAGATCATGGGCGAGCTGGTCGGCGCCTTGAACGGCATGGCCGAGGCATCGCGCGCGCTCGACTTCCCGGTCATTTCCGGCAATGTCTCGCTCTATAACGAAACCAGCGGCACGGCGATCCTGCCCACGCCGGTCATCGGCGGCGTCGGGCTGGTCGAGGATTACGCCCGGACCGTGGGTAATGGATTGCGGCGCGAAGGCGACGCGCTGGTGCTGCTCGGCGCGACGCAAGGCTGGCTCGGCTGCTCGCTTTTCCAGCGGCACGCGACGGGCCGCACGACCGGCGCCCCGCCCCCGGTCGATCTGGCCGCCGAACGCCGCGCCGGTGAATTCGTGCGCAACCGGATCGCCGCCGGCGAAATTTCCGCCTGCCACGATCTCTCCGATGGCGGATTGCTGGTGGCGCTGGCCGAAATGGCGCTAGCGGGTGGATTGGGCGCCCGCATCGAGGCCATGGACGGCGCCATTCCGGCGCAAGGCTGGTGGTTCGGCGAGGACCAAGGGCGCTATTTGGTCGCAACCTCCGCCCCGGATACCTTCATGGCCGCGGCCAAGGCGGCCGGCGTCCCCGCGCAAAAGCTTGGCCAGGCGGGGGGGGCTTCATTGACACTCCCCGGCACCAAACCTATATCCCTGACCGACCTTCGGTCCGCCCATGAGGGCTGGTTCCCCGCCTATATGGCGGCGCGCTAGGGACACCGTCCCCGGTTGCGGAAGGGGTCAGGAGTTTTTCGATGCCGATGGCCGCGACTGAAATCGAAGCGTTGATTAAAGCATCCCTGCCCGATGCCGATGTAACCATCGAAGATATGCGCGGCGACGGGGATCATTATCGCGCGCTGGTCACCTCGCGGGCATTCAAAGGCAAGACACGCGTTCAACAGCACCAAATGGTCTATGCCGCGCTCAAGGGCCGCGTTGGCGGCGCCTTGCATGCGCTGGCGTTGCAGACCGGCGTCCCGGCGGACGCATAAGCCCCGCCAGTCGGAAAGGACAGGACACTATGACCGATGAAGCCGTGTTCCAAAGAATTTGCACTGACATCGAGAACAACGATGTCGTGCTATTCATGAAAGGCACGCCGGTCCATCCGATGTGCGGCTTCTCGGCCGCCGTGGTGCAGATCCTCGGCCACATGGGCGTGACCTATAAATCGGTCGATGTGCTCATGGACAGCGAGGTGCGCGACGGGATCAAACAGTTCTCGAACTGGCCGACGATCCCGCAGCTCTATGTCAAAGGCGAGTTCATCGGCGGCTGCGATATCGTGCGCGACATGCATGCAAGCGGTGAATTGTCGGAAGTGCTGAAGTCGGCCGGGGTAAACGCGCCCGCCGCTTGATTTCTGCCGCCAGGGTTCGACTTGGCCCTTGGCGTGGCTGGGAAGTCGGCGGCGCCGCTTATTCGGGCTCGATGCGCGCCGACTCCGGCTTGTCCTTGATGCCCAGGAACGCCTTGATCTGCGGCCAATAGAGACGCCCGACCATGGCCGTGCCGGCGAGGCCGCCCAACGCAAGCTGAAACAAAACATTGGCCGTGCTCTGGTCGACATAGGCATACGCCTGGCCATAGGACAGGAGCAAAAGGCCGAGGCTCGCGGAGCAAATTTTGGCGGTTTGAGCGCTCAAAACGCGCTTGGAGGAAGGGTTTAACATCTCTCGACCTCGGGCACTGGGGGCAAAACCGGCGATAGTATGGCGGATCCGCGTAAAGACTCCGCTAAGCCATCCGCACCGCAACCAGAGCCTCGCCCGTAAAGCCTTGCATAAAGAAAACGCCGGCGGATCGCCCCCACGATCCGCCGGCACGGCCCAGAACTTATTAGGCGGGCCCCCTATCGCTAGCCTTTAGGCAGCTTTGTCGTCGCCGAGGAAGGCCTTGATCTCGTTCTTCAGCTCGTCGGCGTTCTTCGCCAATTCGCCCGCCGCGGTAAGCGCCTGGTTGGCGGCCTGGACGGTCTCCGTCGCGGCGGCATTGACACCGGTGATGTTGGAGTTGACCTCCTGCGTACCGGAATCAGCCTGCGCGACGTTGGCCGAAATCTCCTTCGTCGCCGCGCCTTGTTCCTCGACCGCGGCCGCGATCGTCGTCGAGATCGCGGCGAGCTCGTTGATGCGCTCGCCGATCTTCTTGATCGCTTCGACGGCCGACTGTGTCGCCGCTTGAACGCTGGCGATCTGACCGCCGATTTCCTCGGTCGCCTTGGCGGTCTGGTTGGCCAAGGACTTGACCTCCGAAGCCACCACGGCGAAGCCCTTGCCGGCATCGCCGGCGCGCGCCGCTTCGATCGTGGCGTTGAGCGCGAGCAAGTTGGTCTGCGCCGCGATGTCGTTAATCAGGCTCACGACCTCGCCGATCTTCTGCGCCGCCTCGGCCAAGCCTTACACCTGCTTGTTCGAGTTCTCGGCATCGGCCACCGCCTGCGCCGCGATCTGCGACGACTGCGTGACCTGGCGGCTGATCTCCGTGATCGAGCTGGACAGCTCTTCGGTCGCGGCCGCCACCGTCTGCACATTGGTCGCCGCTTGTTCCGAAGCCGCGGCCACGGCGGCCGCCTGCTTGCTCGTCTCCTCGGCGGTCGCCGACATCGACTGCGCGGTCGACTGCATCTCGGTCGCAGCCGAGGATACGACCCCGACGACTTCCGCGACGCGCGTGGCCATGCGCACCTGCTTGGTCACGATTTCCCAGGTCAGCATCGGGCCGATATAGGCGCCCTTTTTGTCGAGCACGGCGGCGACATTGAGCTGCAGCGTCTCGTCGCCGGCCTTGAGGCGGGCCCTGTACGGCAAGCTCTTCACATCGGCGAAGACCCGCCGCTGCTGGCCCAGATCCTTGTGCAGCCCGTCGATCCCGGAGCCGACCATCTTGTCGGCCTCGACCCCGAAGATGTTGCCGAGATTGCGCATGGTATCGAGGCAGGTCTTGTTGGCGTAGGTGAACACGAGGTTCTTGCCGTCGGCGAGCATGATGTTGTTGGGCATGTTCTCGACCATCTGCTTCAGACGGAACGCGTCGCTCACCGTCGCGCGCAGGGCGATCAGCGCCCGGGTCATCTGCCCGATCTCGTCCTTGCGATCGGTGGCCGCGACGTCGGTCGAGTCATCGCCATCGGCCAACTGGGCCATGACATGCGTCGTGGCGATGATCCCGGAGGCGATGGCGCGGCCGATCAGCCAAGCAAGGCCGACGCCGAGCGCCAGCCCGCCGAGGCTGAGCACGATCGCCATGATCTCCGCGATGGCGAGCGTCTCCTCGGCCGAAGCCTGGGCGGCGTGTTCGGACTTCTCAAAGATTTCCGACAATTTCGTGGAATCGGCGGCGATCTTATCGGCCGCGTCCTTCATCGACTTGTTGACGAGCGTGTCGACCCTGAGCTCTTCCTCCCACGCCTTCTCGAAGACGGCGAAATACTTCTCGTCCTCGGCGGAGACCGCCTTGGCGATGGCCTGGAACGACGCGTCTGCGCTCGCCGCTTCGAGCGCATTCATGCTTTTCGACAGGCGCGCGAAGGACTCCTTCGCCTTTCCGACCATCGTCTCGTCATGCTCGTCGAGCGCCCGCGTCGAATAGAGCCGCACTTCCATCACCGCCTGCAGTGCCGTCTGCGCGTGCACGACGGCGTTGCTGTTGCCCGCCGCGGCCGCCAGCGCCGCGATCTCCTGCAGCTCGCCCACCATCTTCGGCCCAAACACGTCGAGCGAGTCATGCCGTAGCTTGGCGATCTCGCGGGAAAGCGTAGCGGCCTCCTCGAACTGCTTGGAAAAGGCCGCATAGGTGTCGGACAGGCCGCGCATGATGACCGCTTGCTCGGGAACGATCACTTTCTTGACCAGCTCGTCGACCTTGCCCTTGACCTCCTTCACCAGCTCCTCCGCCGCTTTGTAATCAGCCTGTTTCTCGCTGGTGACATAGACAAGCACCCGGCGGCGCAGGCGCTGAAAGTCAATGTCCATTTCGCCGACCGCGCTCACCAACGCGACCACCCGGCTGTATTCGGCGAAGCGATCGCTAGCGCTCATCGACGACCACAGACCCGAGCCGCCGACCACGATGAGGATCATAAGGACGGTGGCGAAGCCGAGCAGGATCTTGGTCTGCACCTGGAGATTGGCGAGAAAGGCCCAGCGCGACTGCGGGGCGGCGGTATGGGCGTGCATGGTCATGTGCTCCAATAAACGGGCGGGTTACATATTTTCGAGCAGGAAGCGGCGGCCGCGTCCCTGCGGCGGGCGCGCGTTCACCGGGAAGAGCTGGGCGAAGCGCGCCAACTGCCCCTGCGACATCTGGATCGGATCGCGGAACACGGTCCACAGCACGCCTTCCGAACATGGCGGCGTCGTGAGCGAACCCTGATAGCGCCAGAACTCGCGCTTGGCCGGCAGCAGCTCGGCCGGCTTGATCATCGTGCCGGTGTTGCGCTCCGGCGTGGCTGTGGCCGGCATGGCCGCCCAGATCGGCGCCAGCGCCGCGTTCTCGGCGTTGCCGACTTCCATCATCACGCCGAGCACAGCCAAGTTGCCGGCGGCGTTCTTGTGCACGAAATGCAGCTCCATCGCGGCCGGCCTGCCGTCGATGACGTGTTCGCTCGGATGGTGAAAATGGAATTGCAGCAGCTCATAAACCTGGCCGTCGATCGTGCTCTTCGATCCCAGCGCGCAATTCACCTGGATGGTGTGGCCGTTATGCAGGATGGTGAGCGGCATATCGGCGAAGGTCGGCACGTCGCCCGCAAGCTGCGCCTTCATTGGCCCCGACAGATTGATCGGCGACTGCTCCATGCCGAGCGAGCAGACGCGAAAATCGGCTTCGAGCGTGCCCCATTCGTCGGGCGCGCCGGCGCCGGTGTAATCCCAATGCACCGCCGCACGCCCGGCCTCGGCCGCGCCATCGCCGGCCGCCGGCGTCTCCGCCGCAAATGCCCGCCCCGCCAGCCCGGCGCACACCGGACACAGAGCCCCGCCGACCAGCCCAGCCAGCACCGCGCGGCGATCATAATTTCGCGCCATTCTCTGCTCCTTCCGACTTCGAGAACACCGCCGACCAATAAACTGGACGGCTCATGAAGAGCGAAATTTCGCACAAATCCGTAAATTTCTAGTGAATGCACTCGCACTGCGAGCAATCGCAGGCAGTTATGACGCCCATAAATATCCGGGCGGCGCCTTCTGTTTAAATGTCGTAACTCTCCTTTCTGTTATTCCGAGGGCCGGCGCGCGGGAGTTGGGTTGCCCGCCGGCCGCTCCCTCGGCACACTCTGGCGCCGAGGAAAGATCATCATGCCGATCGACACGCTCGACCACGTCAACCTGCGCACCGCGAATCTGACGGCGATGGAGCGTTTTTATTGCCAGGTTTTGGGCCTCGCGCCCGGTTTTCGTCCCGCCTTCGCCTTTCCGGGCATGTGGCTTTACGCCGGAGCGCGGGCTGTGGTGCACCTGGTCGGGGTCGAGCGCGCGCCCAAGGGCGACGAGCCGCGGATCGAGCATTTCGCCTTCCTGTGCACCGACCTCGCCGGCATGCGCGCCCGGCTGACCGAAGCCCAGGTTCCGTTCCGCGCCGCTCGCGTGCCGACGACCGGCAATCTGCAACTGCATGTCTTCGACCCCGACGGCAACCACATCGAGCTGCAATTCGCCAAGGCGGAAGCCGATGCCGCCGGCTGATGCTTTCGTACGCCGAATCGGATAGGCTTCACGACCATGCACAATCTCACCATCCTGCCCGACGGGCGGACGATCACGATCGCGCCGCAGGAGACCATCCTTGCCGCAGCGATCAAGGCCGGCATCAGCCATGCGCATGCCTGCGGCGGCGCGGCGCGCTGTTCCACTTGTCGGGTCTGGGTGCTGGAGGGGATCGACGCCTGCGCCCCACGCACGCCGCGTGAGGCGGAACTGGCCGAGCGGCTGGGATTGACGCTGTCCTGCGGCTGGCCTGCCAAACGCAGGTTACGGGCGATATCACGCTGCGCCGCTTGGTGCTGGACGAGGCCGATCTAGAGATCACCAACCAACTCATACGGCGGCCCAGCGGCCGCGTTGGCATCGCCAAGGACGTGGTGGTGATGTTCTGCGACATCCGCGGCTTCACCGCCTTTTCGGCGTCGCTCTCGGCCTATGACGTGATGTTCGTGCTCAACCGCTTCTTCCGCCAAGCCGGCGCATCCATCGAGGAATTGGGCGGAAGCATCGACAACTTCATCGGCGACGCGGTCATGGCGCTGTTCGGCATCGACGGCGACCCGGACGCTCCGGTCAAGGCGGTCGCAGCCGCGCTGCGCATGCTCGAAGGGGTCGACCGCCTCAAGCCCTATATGGAGGCGATGTACGGCCAAAGCTTCGACGTCGGCATTGGGCTGCATTATGGCGAGGCGGTGATTGGCTCGCTCGGCACCGGCAAGGCCGAAAAGCTCACCGCCATAGGCGATACGGTCAATGTCGCCAGCCGAATCGAAGCCGCAAATAAGGATTCCGGCACACGATTGCTGATATCGGAAGAGCTGCACGCGCGTATCAAGGACGAAATCGTGGTCGCCGATTTCATCCGCACCAAGCTGCGCGGCACCAGCGAACGCAAGACGCTTTACGAGGTCAAGGCGCTCACCCCGGCCGCCAATGAACGCTTGAGCCGCAACCCGAATCGCGGCGGCGCGGCCACCACCCGCTTCGGCGGTCAGGATTGGGAGCCGGTTCTGGACGAGGCGGAACTGCCGCCCGGAACCCGCAAAGGGGTCGAACGCGACCTCTTCGACATTCTGCTGATCCGCACCGAGAAGGATTTATTCGCGCTCAACAACGCCTGCCCGCATTTGAACCTGCCACTCAACGACAGCGCTCTGACGGAAGAGCAAACCGGCATTGTCTATCGCTGGCACCAAAGCTGCTTCGATCTGGTATCGGGCCGGATTCGCGAATGGTGCGCCGGACTTGATGAGCAGGGCCTCTCCACGACGCAGCCACAGCTTGGCCGGCTCCATAAAAATCGCCGCGAGATGGTCCCGCTTCCAGTACGCATCGCCGACGGGAAAATCTGGGTCGCGCTCGACTAGTCTTTTCGCCGCCGGAAACTCCGGCGCGACGCGCTCGTTCATCGGCCGGGCCGCGATGCAAGACCGCGCAGGCGCCAGACCTCGAAGACCAGCGGCCGCCGCCCGGTCTCGGTGACGTGAATGCCCGCCAGCCGCTCGCTTGCGGCGAAGTTTGGCGTGACACTCTCCGCCGCGCCGCTATTCGCGACCAGGATATAGGAACGTGACGGATCCTTGCCGATGCGCCGCGTGAGGTCGTAGTGATCGTTGACCTCCGCCCCGCCCCATTTGACCGTGCTGTCGGAAAGTGGCCGGGCGTAATACAGGAAGCTCGCCAGATCCATGCGATCGGCGACCAGCAGCGCCGCGCCTGGATTTTGCGTCAAGCGCTCGGCGACCTGCGCCCCCGCCTCCGTCCAGCCGCGCTCGCCGCGGAACAGATCGTAGCGCGGAGCGATCACGGTCCCGAATGTGGCGGCCACCGCATCGAGCCGCGGCAAGAGCAGCGCCACGGCGAGATGCAGCGCCAGCGATGCGATCAGCAGCGCGCGCGATTTTTGCAACAGCCACGCCGTCACCAGCACGGTAGCGCCTACATAAGCGACGGCCGCCCAATTGTCGTGCGCCCGCGAGATGAAACTCTCGCCGACCATAAGCGCCAAAACCGGCAGCGAGAAACAGGCGAGCAACCGTTCGCTTGGGCCCGCCAGTAAACGGCGGCCGAAACTCGCGACCCATAACAGGCCGGCGAACATGATCGGCCCGAACACGCCGAATTGCGCACCGACGAACTCACCCAGATTGGATGGGTTGAACAGTGGCCCATCGAGGCGGGCGTTATCAACCGTATGACCAATGGTGGCGAAGCCGTGGTCGAGATTCCATACGAGGTTGGGCGCGAAGATCACCAATGCCGGCGCCAGAACTTGCGCCGCTCGCAGGGCCAAGGCGCGCGGCCGCCTCTCCGGCGCAAGCCAAAAGAACAAGGCCGCCGAGGGCACAAACAGCGCCATCGTGTATTTGGACATGATGCCGAAGCCGAGCGCCACGCCGAGCAGCAGCCAATCCGCGCTTTGCTCGCGATCGAGCGCGCGCACGAATAACAGCAGCGCCAGCGTCCAGAAAAACAGCAGTGGCACGTCGGTCGATGCGATCAGCGCGGAGAAACTCACGCCCGGCAGCGTCGCATAGCCAAGCGCCGACCAGAAGGCGACCCGTTGGTCGTAGAGCGCGCGCGCGAGCGCGAACAGCGCCGCGGCGGTCGCGGCATGCAGCAAGGGCGAAAACGAGCGGATGCAGGCCTCGCCGTCGCCGCAAACGCTGGTCGCGGCGCGGATCGCCCAGGCGATCATCGGCGGCTTCGAAAAATAGCCGAAGGCGAGTGTGCGCGACCAGTCCCAGTACTGCGCCTCGTCGCCGAGCAGATCGAGGCCATTGGCGACCAGCGCATGCAAGCGCCAGGCGGTCAGAACCGCCAACAGCCCGATGAGGAGTGGAAAATAAGTGCGTCCGGGGACGGAGCGCGCCGCGACCGAAGTCACCCGCCCCGCCCCCGGAAATTTTGCCTTAGCGGCTGTAGAACTCGACCACCAGCTTTGGCTCCATCTGCACCGGATAGGGCACATCGGCCAGCTTGGGAGCCCGAATGAACTTGCCGGTCAACTTTTCCATGTCGACTTCGACATAGTCCGGGATCGGCCGTTCGGAGGACTGGATGGCGTCGAGCACCAGCGTCAGCTCGCGCGACTTCTGCTTGACCTCGATCAGGTCGCCGTCGCGCACGCGATAGGATGGGATGTTCACGCGCTTGCCGTTGACCCGGATATGCCCGTGGTTCACGAACTGGCGCGCGGCGAATACCGTCGGGACGAATTTCATGCGGTAAATGACGGCGTCCAAACGGCGCTCCAGCATCTCGATCAGATGCTCGCCGGTGTCGCCCTTGCGGCGCCGCGCCTCAAGATAATAGCCGCGGAACTGGCGCTCGCCGACGTCGCCGTAATAGCCCTTGAGCTTCTGCTTGGCCATCAGCTGAATGCCGAAATCGGACGGCTTCTTGGCGCGCCGCTGGCCGTGCTGGCCGGGGCCGTATTCCCGCTTGTTATAGGGGCTCTTGGGCCGGCCCCAGAGATTGACCTTCAGACGCCGGTCGATCTTGTACTTTGACTCTTCACGCTTCGCCATCACCTGATCCTATTGATTGTTTTTGCCACGGTGCCGGGTCTTACCCGGTGGAACGCCTTAAGCATTCACACACCCGCGGATGGCGGCGGACTATAGGGTGGTCCTTGTCCCTGTCAAAGCTTTTCCCGCCGCTTGCTGGCGGCCAGATGCTGCACCACCCCATGCAGCGTGCGTAGCTCCTGCTGCGTCACGCGGGCGCGGTTGAGCAAATTAACCAGATTGCGGCGCATGGTCGGGCGCTGCTCCTCGGTCGGGAAATAGCCGGCGGCATCGAGGTCGCGCTCCAGGCGGTCGACGAAGTAATCGACCCCCTGCTTAGCGGCCGGGGGGCTGTCGCCGGGATCGAAGCGTTCCGGCACGGCCACGGCATCGGCCTGGTACCACTCATAGGCGACCAGCAGTACCGCCTGGGCCAAGTTAAGGGACGAAAATTCCGGATTCAGCGGCACGGCGATCACCGCCTGCGCCTCGGCCACATCATCAGTCGTAAGCCCCGAGCGCTCCGGTCCGAACAGCACCCCAACCCTCTGGCCGGCGGCGACCGCGGCGCGCATTTCGAGCGCCGCCGCGCGCGGGGTGAGCACGCGCTGGATCATGTCGCGCGAGCGCGCGGTGGCGGCATAGAGAAGGTGCAGGTCGCCGGTAGCGGCGCGCAGGGTATCGACCACCCGCGCCCGATCGAGGACCGCCCCAGCGCCCGAGGCCATGGCGACCGCCTTGGGGTTCGGCCAGACATCGCGCGGGGCCACAATCGCCAAATCGTCGAGGCCGCAATTGAGCATCGCGCGCGCACTCGCACCGATGTTCTCGCCCAACTGCGGCTTGATCAGGATAACACGCGGGCCGGGCGCGGCGGCGATGCTCACGCTTTCCGTGACTCGCGCAACAGCCGGTAGACGATGCCGTCATGCATCGCCTCATAGGCCGCGTCGATGATGTTGGGCGAGATGCCCACCGTCCACCAGCGCTGCCCATCGGGGCCGCTGTGCTCGATCATCACCCGCGTGGTGGCGGCGGTCGCTGCCTGCGGCGAGAGGATGCGCACCTTGAAATCGACCAGCCGCACGGGATCGAGCTGGGGGAAATGCGGGATCAGCGACTGGCGCAGCGCGGCGTCGAGCGCGTTGATCGGGCCATTGCCCTCAGCCACTTGCAACGTCGTCTGATCGCCGACCGCGAGCTTCACCACCGCCTGCGAAATGGTGACCAACTCGCCCTTGGCGTTGCGCCGCCGCTCGACATCGACACGGAAGCTATGCATGCGGAAGAATTCCGGCACCTGGCCGAGCGCGCGCCGGGCCAGAAGCTCGAAGCTGGCTTCAGCGCCATCGTAAGCGTAGCCCTCGAACTCGCGCTGCTTCACCTCTTCGACCAGCTTGCGCACCTTCGGGTCGCTGGCGTCGATGTCGATGCCGATCTCGGCCAGCCGGCCGAGCAGATTGGCGCGCCCGCCCTGATCGGAAACGACGATGTGCCGCCGATTGCCGACCGCTTCCGGCGGCACATGTTCATAGCTCGCCGGGTCCTTGAGCACGGCCGAGACATGCAAGCCGCCCTTATGCGCAAAGGCCGCTTCGCCGACATAGGGCGCGTGCCGGTCGGGCGCGCGGTTGAGCAGCTCGTCCAACAGGCGCGCGGTGTGCGTCAGGTGGCGCAGGTCATCTTTTGCCAGGCCGAGCGCATAACGCCCGTCGCATTTGAGCATCAGCGTCGGGATGAGCGTCACCAGATTGGCATTGCCGCAGCGTTCGCCGAGGCCGTTGAGCGTGCCATGGATTTGGCGCGCGCCGGCCTCGACCGCCGCGAGCGAATTGGCGACCGCATTGCCGGTGTCGTTATGCGCGTGGATGCCAAGCTTATCGCCGGGAATGTGCTTCGCGACCTCGCTGACGATGCGCGCGACCTCAGGCGGCAGCGTGCCGCCATTGGTGTCGCACAGCACGATCCAGCGCGCGCCGGCAGTGTGCGCGGCGCGGATGCAGTCGAGCGCGTAGGCTGGATTGGCCTTGTAGCCGTCGAAGAAATGTTCGGCGTCGAACACCACCTCCTCAACGCGCGTCTTCGCATGCGCCACGCTGTCGCGGATCATGGACAGGTTCTCGTCATGGGAGATTTCGAGCGCCACATCGACATGGAAATCCCAGCACTTCCCGACCATGCACACGACGCGGGCTTTGGTCGACAGCAGCGCCGTGAGGCCGGGATCGTTGGCCGCGCTGCGCCCGGCGCGCCGCGTCATGCCGAAGGCCGTCAGCCGCGCATGCTTGAACGCCGGCGCCTCGGCGAAGAAAGCGTCGTCGGTCGGATTGGCGCCCGGCCAGCCGCCCTCGATGTAATCGAGCTTGAGCGCATCCAGCGCCTCGGCGATGACAATCTTATCGCTGACCGAGAAATCGACGCCCTGCGTCTGGCCGCCGTCGCGCAGCGTGGTGTCGAACAGATAGACGCGATCGCTCATCCGGCGCGTTTCCAGTCCGTGGTGCCGTCGGGCTTGTCTTCGAGCGCCACACCTTGCGCCAGAAGTTCCTTACGGATTCTGTCGGCGGCGGCGAAATCCTTGCGTAGGCGCGCGGATTTGCGCTCGGCAATCTGGGCCTCGACATGCGCTCCTTCCGCGCCAGTACTTTCTGTTAACGGAAGCCGATTTGCCGGCTGATCTGGTTGGCTTTTTGGCGGCGAGCGATGCGGATTCTGCCCATCCTGTTGCGCGAAAGGTTTTCCATGGAACCACGCTTGCGGATCGCCCTGGGCGAGTCCCATGAGTGCGCCGCCGGCGAGCAACTCGCCCTTGAATTTGCCGATCAGCCGCGCGTCTTTATCGGTCAGCGCCTTGTTGAGGCATTGCGCGGTTTCGCGCAGGTGATGGATCGCGAGCGGCGTATTGAGATCGTCTTCGAGCGCGGCCAAGAACGGCAGCGGCGGCGTGTCGGTCGTGTCCTTCGCCGACGCGGCCTCCTTGAGCGGCTGATAGAGCCGGTCGAGCTGGCGCTTGGCGCGCGTGACGCCCGCTTTGGTAAAATCGAGCGGCTGGCGATAATGCGTGCCGAGCAACGCCATGCGCAAAGCCTCGCCTGGAAACTCGGCCCGCAAGCCGCGCACGGTCAAGAAATTGCCGAGCGACTTCGACATCTTCTCGCCATCGACGACCAGATAGCCGTTGTGCAGCCAAACGCGGGCGAAGCCGGTGCCGGGAAAGGCGGCGGTCGATTGCGCGATTTCGTTCTCGTGGTGCGGGAAGACCAGATCCAAGCCGCCGCCATGAATATCGAAATCGCGGCCGAGGAATTGCTCGCTCATCGCCGAGCATTCCAGATGCCAGCCCGGCCGCCCGCGGCCCCAGGGCGAGTCCCAGCCCGGCAGATCGGGCGTGGAGGGCTTCCAGAGGACGAAATCCGCCGGGTCGCGCTTATAGGGCGCGACTTCGACCCGCGCTCCGGCGATCAGCTCGTCGCGCGTGCGATGCGACAGGCAGCCGTAATCGGGCTTCGACTGCACGGCGAACAGCACATGGTCTTCGGCCGCATAGGCGTGGCCGCGCTCGATCAAGGTCTGGATCAGCGCGATCATTCCGCCGATGTGCTCGGTCGCGCGCGGCTCATGCGTCGGTGCGAGCGCGCCCAGCGCCTGCATATCGTCGCGGAAACGCTTGGCCGTGTCCTCGGTCAGGGTGCGGATATCGACCCCGCGCTCGCTCGCGCGCGCGTTGATCTTGTCATCGACGTCGGTGATGTTGCGCACATAGGTCACATGTTCCGGCCCGTACACTTGGCGCAACAACCGGAACAGCACGTCGAACACCACGACCGGGCGCGCATTGCCGATATGCGGATCGTCATAGACGGTCGGGCCGCAGACATAGACGCGCACGCGCGCCGGATCGAGAGGCGTGAACGCCTCTTTCTTGCGCGACATGGTGTTGTGCAGCATCAGCGGCATGGCGGACCCTTATGCGGCTCGGGTTTTGTTCTAGGTGGCGGGTGCCCCCGCATCAACCCCTCTTCGGGGAGTCCTTGGCCCCGTCCCTGAAGGCGTTGGTGAGCGGGTAGCGCCGATCACGGCCAAAGGCGCGCCCTGTCAGCTTCACCCCCGGCGGCGCCTGGCGGCGCTTGTATTCGGCCCCGGCCAGCATGCGGGCGATGCGCGCGACCGTATCCCGGTCATGCCCGCGCCCGGCCAGCGCCTCCACACCCAAGTCTTCCTCGATCAGCCCCTGCAGGATCGGGTCGAGCTTGGCATAGGGCGGCAGCGAGTCCTCGTCCTTCTGGTTGGGGCGCAGCTCGGCGGTGGGCGCGCGGGTCAGCACGCGGTCCGGGATGACTACCCCGCCTGGACCCCGCGCCCCTTCGGGACGGTTTTCATTCCGCCAGCGGGCAAGCGCATAGACATCGGTCTTATACAGATCCTTGATCACCGAAAACCCGCCGCACATGTCGCCGTACAGCGTCGCATAGCCGACCGACATCTCCGATTTGTTGCCGGTGGTGAGCAGCAGCTCGCCGGTGGAATTGCTCACCGCCATGAGCGCCACGGCGCGGATGCGCGCTTGCAGGTTCTCATGCGTGACGCCCTTGGGCTTCTCGCCGAAGCCGCGCTCGAGCATCAGATCGAAAGCGGCCATGGCCGGCGGGATCGGCAGCGTGTCATGGCGCGCGCCGACCGTGGTCGCGACCGCGAGCGCATCCTCGATGCTCATGCGCGCGGTGTAGGGCGAAGGCAGCAGCAGTCCATGCACCTTTTCGCCGCCCAGGGCATCGGCGGCGACCACGGCGGTGAGCGCCGAATCGACGCCGCCGGAAAGCCCGATCACAACGCCGGGGAAGTCGTTCTTGGCGACGTAATCGGCAAGGCCCAGCATCATCGCCTGATAGATCGCCGCCAGCCCTTCGGCCGGCGCATGCCGCTCGCCCTCGGCGCAGACCCAAGCCTCGCCGTGTTTTTGCCAACGCGTCGCAAGCACCGCCGCACGGAAAGACGGCGCCTGCGCGGCCAAACGCCCATCGGCGTTGAGCACGAAGCTCTCGCCGTCGAACACCAGCTCGTCCTGGCCGCCCAGTTGATTGACATAGACCAGCGGCAGCGAGGCTTCGCGCACGCGCGCGACCGCATGGCCGAGGCGCTGATCGCGCTTGTCGCGCTCATAGGGGCTGCCATTGAGGAGGATCATGATCTCGGTGCCGGATTCGGCGAAGGTCTTGGCCACTTCCGGCGTCCACATATCCTCGCACACGCCGAGCCCCAGCCGCACGCCGCGACAAACGACCGGGCCGGAGGGATGGCTGGGGCTGAACACCCGCTTCTCGTCAAAGACGCCGTAATTTGGCAGCTCAACCTTATGGCGCACCGCCGCGATCTTGCCCTGATCGAGCAACAGCGCGGAGTTATAACGCATGCCCTCCTCCCGCCACGGCGCGCCGACAATCAGCGCCGGTCCACCATCCGACGTCGCCGCCGCCAGTCGCTCGACCCCGGCCTTGACCGCATCAAGGAAATCCGCGCGCAGCACCAGATCCTCCGGCGGATAGCCCGACACGTACAGCTCGCTCGCCACCACGATATCGGCGTCTTTCACCTGCCCGCGCGCATCCAGCAGCCGCGCGACATTGCCGACGATATCGCCGACGGTCGGGTTGAGCTGAGCGAGCACGAGCGTGCGAGAGTCAGTCATTGGCGGGGGCGACGGGCTTTAGCGCTTGCCGGGCTTGCGCAGCAGGAACTCGCGCCCGACCTTGACGCGCGCGACGCCGTCATACGAGACGATATCGGCGGTGGCGTTAGTTTCATGCCAGTCGGTCGGCAGATACGAGCCGGTACCGATCACGTCGATCGGGGTCTTGGCCGCCGCCATCATCCGGCACTTGGCCGGGCCGAAGCCGGAGGAAGCGACGATCTGCACCGCGCGAAAGCCGGCGGCGTCCAGCCGCTCGCGCAGATGCCAGATGGCCGCCGCCGAGACGCCGGCGCCGACCAGGTGGCGCAGTTCGGCGTCGCTGCGATAGCCGCGCACGGCTTCCGGCGTATTGCGTTCGAGCACGGCGTAGGAGGCCTGCGGATCGAGGCCTTCGACGTAACGCCCGCCCGGTGTGTCCAGGCGCAGGGAAAGCCGTCCATCGGCCGCCAATTCCGGAAAGCGCCGGCAAACCTCGAAGCTGTCGGTGATTTCGCGGCCGAAGTAATCGACCAGGACGGTCATCGCCTCGTCGGGAAAGGCCTCGTGATACATCTCGGCCGCGCGCAGCGTCGTGCCGGCATAGCCGACGAGCGCATGCGGCATCGTGCCCAGGCCGCGCGGCGCACTGAAATAATGCGCCGTCGCGTCGGTCGCATTGCCGATAAAGCCCTTGGCCCCGGACTCGCGCCGCGCCCGCGCCGAACCGACGCTGGCGGCGTAGGCCATCATCTCCGCCATTTCGCTGCCGGCGCAGTGACGCGCATCGAAGGCGATAAACGCCGTGCGCGGCAAATCCGAACACATGGTGAAGGCGTTATAGGCGGCGACGCAGGCGGCCCCGATCTTTTGCAGGAACAGGGTTTCGAGATCGACCAGGGACGCCAGCGATCCGCTCAGATACAGCATCGGCTCGCCGGCGCCGACCCACTCGCCTTCGCCGTAGCACAGATCGATGTCGAAGCGCGTGCCGCGCGCGGCTGCGATCGCCTCGAGCCAGTCAACCATCAGCCGCGGCGCGGAGACGACCGGACGGCGCATGAACACGGCATAAGTGGCGCGGCAATCGCCGAATTGCGTAACGATTGCTTTCGTCTTGTTGAAATAGGCGTCGGTCAGGCGCGCGACGTCGGCCTCGGCCGGAGACGGAATCGTTGCCGGGCTGTCCGCATGGCCGGGAGAAATGCGTTTCATGCGCTGGGCCGGGTCCGCTCGCGACGGGCGCGCGCCGCTAGCCCGCCGCCGCCAGGCGCTTGCTGCCCGAGCGCCAGGCAGCCATTTCCTCGGCGATGGTGAAGGCGAGTTCGAGCGACTGGCTGGCATTCAGCCGCGGGTCGCAATGCGTGTGATAGCGCGAAGACAAGGCTTCGACCGAAATCTCCTGCGCCCCGCCGAGGCATTCGGTCACGTCCTTGCCGGTCATTTCGAAATGCACGCCGCCGGCATAGGTGCCTTCCGCTCGATGCACGGCGAAGAAGCCGCGCACCTCGGCGAGGATGCGGTCGACCGAGCGGGTCTTGAAGCCGTTGGCCGCCTTGATCGTATTGCCATGCATCGGGTCCGAGGCCCAAACGACCACGCGCCCGGCGCGCTTGACCGCGCGCACCAGCGCCGGCAAGCGGCGTTCAACCTGATCCGCGCCCATGCGCGCGATCAGCGTCATCCGCCCCGGCTCGTTGAGCGGGTTCAAGATGTCGATCAGCTTGATGAGCTCGTCCGGCTCCATTGTCGGGCCGCATTTGATGGCGATCGGATTGAGCACGCCGCGCAGGAACTCGACATGCGCGCCGTCCGGCTTGCGCGTACGGTCGCCGAGCCACAAGAGATGCGCCGAACAATCATACCAGTCGCCGGTGAGGCTGTCCTTGCGGGTGAGCGCCTGCTCATAGGGCAGAAGCAGCGCCTCGTGGCTGGTATAGAACTCGGTCTCGCGCACCGCCGGAACGGTTTCGCTGGTGATCTCGCACGCCTCCATGAAGCCGAGCGCCTCGTCGATGCGCTGGGCATAGGCCTCGTAGCGCTCACCCTGCGGGCTGGCCTTGACGAAGTCGAGGTTCCAACCATGCACCTTGTGCAGATCCGCGAAGCCGCCCTGGGCGAAGGCGCGCAAAAGATTGAGCGTCGCCGCCGACTGGTTGAAAGCGCGCAACAGCCGGTCGGGATCGGGCGCGCGCGCAGCCGCGTCGAAGGCCATGTCGTTGACGATGTCGCCGCGATAGGCCGGGAGCGAGACGCCGTTGCGCGTCTCCAAATTCTCACTGCGCGGCTTGGCGAATTGGCCGGCGATGCGCCCGACCTTCACCACCGCACGCCGCCCGCCGAAGGTCAGCACCACCGCCATCTGCAGCAGCACCTTGAAGGTGTCGCGGATATTGTCGGGGTGGAACTCGGCGAAACTTTCGGCGCAGTCGCCGCCCTGCAAAAGGAACGCGCGGCCGGCCGCGACCTTGGCCAGGCGAGCCTTCAGGTTGCGCGCCTCGCCCGCGAAAATCAGCGGGGGATAGCGGCGCAGCACGCTTTCGGCCGCCGCCAGCTTATTGGCGTCGGGATAGGCGGGCGCCTGCTCGACCGGTTTGCTCCGCCAAGTCTCGGGTGTCCAAGTCGCAGCCATACGTCGTCCGTGCGTCGAGAAACAAAGGTGCTAATATGGGCGCATGCTGGCGCGATGTAAATTTCCGTGGCGGGCGGGTGCGATAACAGGGTTAACGGCGGCGCTGCTGTTTGCAGCCCCGTCGGAAGCCCAGGTTCCGCATGTCGCGGTCACGTCGATCGTGGAGCTGTCGTCGCTGGACGCCATCCGCGATGGGCTGCGCGATGGGCTCGGGGCCGCCGGCTTCGCCGCCGGGCGGGGCTTGCGCTTCGACTACGCCAGCGCGCGCGCCGACCTAAGAGCGGCGGCGGCCATCGTGCGCCGCTTTGCCGAGGAGAATGCGACCGTGATCGTCGCCATCTCGACCCCCTCGGCCCAGGCCGCGCTCGAGGTCGCGCCACAGGCACCGGTCATGTTCATCGGGACTGAACCCCCAGTCAGGACCGCCGGAGCCGACGGGAACGCGCTGCCGCCGAATTTCACTGGGCTGACGCTGCCGCTGCCGGGGGCCAATACGCTCAAGCTGATGCAGGAGTTCATGCCCGGCCTGCGCCGGGTTGCGCTCTTGCGCGGCCCCGCCTCCGCGCGCTCGGATAGGGCCGAAGCCGACCTGCGTCAGGCCGCAGCCGCGCTTGGCTGGCAATTCGAAAGCCGGACCCTGGCCCGGGCCGAGGAGGCGCGCGCCGTCGTCGGGGCGCTCACGGCCATCGCCGACGCATTCATCGTCGCCAACGACCCGCAAGTCGCGACGGCCATGCCGCAGATCGTCGCCATTGCCGAGGCCAAGCTGCGCCCACTGTTCTCGCTCAGCTCGGAATTGGTGCCACGCGGAGCGGTGGCGGCGCTGGACTATGACAACTACCGGGTCGGCCAGCAGGCAGCCGGCGTCGTTCTGCGCCTGCTGCGCGGAGAGCCGGCGCAAGCGATCCCGGTGATGCCGGCCACCGCTGACAAGATTACCGTGAATATCGACGCGGCCGAACGCACCGGGACCAAGGTTCCCCAGGCCGTATTGGCGCGCGCCTCGGCCATTGTCGACTAACGGACGGCAAGGATAACGCATATTAACCTTTGCCCGCCCCCAGACGAGGGCTATATTGCGCCGTATATAGCCCCTGCCCCGGACCTCGGCGGCAGGGCGTCGCAGCCCCGGACCGGCAGTCGTCATGAACGCCATTTCGCCGCTTAGCCCGCTGGTCGATCCTTTCGCGCGCCAGATCAGCTATCTGCGGGTATCGGTGACCGACCGCTGCGACCTGCGCTGCGTCTATTGCATGTCGGAGAACATGAGCTTCCTGCCCAAGGCCGAGGTGCTGTCGCTCGAAGAGCTCGACCGGCTGTGCCGCGCCTTCGTGCGCCTGGGCGTGAAGAAGCTGCGGCTGACCGGCGGCGAGCCGCTGGTGCGCAAGGACATCATGTGGCTGTTCGGCCGGCTGGGCGAGTTGGTCCATTCCGGCGATTTGCAGGAACTCACCGTCACCACCAATGGCACACAGCTTGCGCGCTACGCCGCCGAGTTGCGCAAGACCGGCGTGAAGCGGATCAACGTCTCGCTCGATACGCGCGATGCGGCCAAATTCGCCGCCATCACCCGCTGGGGCAAACTCGACAAGGTCTATGAAGGCTTGGCGGCGGCCAAGGAAGCCGGGCTCGCGGTCAAGATCAATATGGTGGCGCTCAAGGGCATCAATGACGACGAATTCGACAGCATGATCGCCTGGTGCGGCGAGATGGGCTTCGACATGACGATCATCGAAGTCATGCCGATGGGCGATATCGGCAATGAGCAACGGGTCGATCAATACCTGCCGCTCAGCATGGTGCGCGCCAGGATCTCCCAGAACTGGACGCTGGAAGACATCGACTATAACAGCGGCGGTCCGGCGCGCTATGTTTCGGTCAAGGAAACCGGGCGCCGAATCGGCTTCATCACCCCGCTCACGCATAACTTCTGCGAATCCTGCAACCGCGTGCGGCTGACTTGCACCGGCACCTTGTTCATGTGCCTCGGACAGGAAGACGCGGCGGACTTGCGCAAACCTCTTCGCGCAAGTCCTAACGATTCCGTGCTGATCGCCGCGATCCGCGAGTCGATCACGCGCAAACCCAAGGGCCATGATTTCATCATCGACCGCCGCCGCTCGCGCCCCGCGGTCGGCCGCCACATGAGCGTCACCGGCGGCTAGCATTTTATGACTCCGAAAGGCCGCAAGGCGGACGCGACTTCCCGCATTGCCGCGGTCGCGGCCGAGGGGCCGGAGGCGCAAGCGGCGCTCAAGACCCTCGCCCGTAAGCTGAAGCTGGTCGCGCCCGAGGACGCGAGCGTCATCGTCGCGCTCGGCGGCGATGGGTTCCTGCTGCAAACCCTGCATCGCTTCATCGGCCAGAAGCTGCCGATCTTCGGCATGAACTGCGGCAGCGTCGGCTTTCTGATGAACGACTTCCGCGCCGAGGGATTGCCGCAGCGGATCGCGGTGGCCAGCGCCGTCGAACTGTTCCCCTTGCGCATGCGCGCGAAGACAATCGGCGGCAAGGTGATCGAAGCCCTGGCGATCAACGAGGTCTCGCTGCTGCGCCAGACCCGTCAAGCGGCCAAGCTGCGCATCGTGATCGACGGTGTCGAACGCTTGGCCGAGCTGGTGTGCGACGGCGTGTTGGTCGCGACCCCGGCCGGCTCGACCGCCTATAACCTCTCGGCGCATGGGCCGATCATTCCGCTCGGCGCCGGGGTGCTGGCGCTGACACCGATCAGCGCCTTCCGCCCCCGCCGCTGGCGTGGGGCGCTGCTGCCGCAAGCGGCGCGCGTGCGCTTCGAGGTGCTGGACGCAAAAAAGCGGCCGGTGAGCGCCGTCGCCGATGCAACCGAAGTCCGCGACGTCGCCGCGGTGGAGATCGCGCAAGATCCCAGCACGCGCTTGACCTTGCTCTTCGATCCGGAGCATTCGCTCGAAGAACGGAGCCTCAAGGAACAGTTCGCGCCTTAGGTGAGTTTCGCATGACGCGATGGCTCACCTCATTATTCGTTTAGCCCCTGCGTCCGGGTGTGGAGCCGTTCCTTCCAGGAATTTTCGACGGCGATAACATCTTTCTGGCTCATGTCTGGGTTCAAGCGTTGAAGAATTGAGAAACGCAGGTTGTGCTTGTCGCACGCACGCAGGTGCTTGTTGCCGCCATGTCCGGTCGCCGCGTAATTCTCCCATCGGCCGAGAAGATTGTGTTCGCCATAGGCTGACCCGACATAGGCCTGCCCGGTCGAAGCGTCGAATATAAGATAGATCGCACGCCATTGCTCGAGGGCTATGTGCCATGAACTTGGCAAGACCTTTAGCTGATCCCAAGTGAGGGTAATCTCTTTCCAATCTGGCATCCTCTTAGCCAAGATGCTCTCATCTTAGATTGCGCGTACCGGGATTTCGTTCCTGTCCGCCCAGCGCCACCAAGAACGCTCCAATCCGGGCCGCTCGACTATGAGCTTACCCTGCCAGGATTTCATTGCCTCCAGGAGGTCCAATTGAAACCACAGCACCGACTGGCGATCACCCGTGAAGCCCACCATACCGAAGGTCTTGAGCGCGATATTTTCCGGGATTTTCCAGTATTGCCCGTGGGTCAGCGGGCGACTCTTCCCGACCTTGTAAAGCCCAACAAAAACAGCCGCCTTGGGTTCGTGCCCGATGAAGGACGCGACATGGCTCGCCTTTGCCAATGCCCTCTCTGCAGGAAGTCGCTGCGTCTGCTGCCAAGCATTGAAGATATCGGGCTTATCGGCAGCCAACGAAGGTAACACTCGTCGTAATTCCGGTTCCTGCGGGCGATGGCGCATTACCATCACACCTTTTGGATCGACGTTCGCCTTCTCCAGTAACTCATTCAATAGGATGTTAAATTGCTCCGTGCGCATGGAGAAGCTCTCCTTGGATGTTACTGTCGCTAACTCCGCGCCCGTTCGCGCGCGAAGGCGCAGATGCGCTCGATCAGAACGCCAATATCACCCCGCAAGCGCATGAAATTCGGCGATTTCTGAATCGTCGATTCGTTCATGTAGAGCGCGCGGTTAATTTCAATCTGTAAACTGTGGCGACCTAGGTCTGGCTGTCCGTTGCGGCGCACGAGCTCGACGCCCTTGAACGGATCGTTGCGTAAAACGCTATAACCCAGGGCGCGCAGCGTATCCTCGACCAACTGGACGAATTCGGGCGCGCAGCTGGTGCCGTCGCGGTCGCCGAGAACGAAATCGGCGCGTTTGCGGCCGGGGTCTCCGGCGGAAATATCGCCCATCGATGGCATCGAGTGGCAATTCACATGCCAGACCGCGCCGTCACGCGCATGCGCCTCGGCCAGGCTTTCATCGACCGCGTCTTGATAGGGCCGCCAGTAACGATCGATGCGCTGGCGCACCTCGGCTTGCGACAACAAGCGGTCGTAAATCGCGGTGCTCGGCGGAACGACGCGCCAGATCAAGCCGATGCCGCGCTGCGCCTTCTCCCCGCCAGCCGCATCCGGCCAACCGCCATCGACCATCGACGAATCGAGATCGGCCAGCGCCCGGTTGGGATCGATATAGACGCGCGGAAAAAGCGCCCCGATCAGCGCCGCGCCTTGGGCGGGCGCGGACGCATAGAGCTCTTCGACAAAGGCGTCCTCGGTGCGGCGGAGAATTGCCAGTGGCGCGGCGGGACGGAAATCCTCGGGGTAGTCGCGACCGCTATGCGGGCTGTCGAACACCGCCGGCGCCGGCGTCCTCTCGGGGTCGCGACGGAACACCGGGGCGGGTGAGCGTGGATCGCTCTTCATTCCCCAAAATCCAGTTGCCGCAGGGCAATTTGCTGCTGCATCCCCGTTTAATAATCATATAGTGGCGGCGTGGCCAGTTTCTCCCCAAGCGCGCGGGCCGATCGGCGCGCAGCAGCTCTCCAGCCGCTCGATCTGACGCCCTGTCGCGGCGGCAATAGCGGCATCGATTACGTCCATAGTTGGGCGTCGCCGCAGCCGGGACCGCACGCGCTGATCGGCGCTTTGATGCATGGCAACGAACCCTGCGGCGCCTATGCGCTGGCGCGACTCATCAAACGCATGGTGCGGCCGCTGCGCGGACGCCTGACGCTCGCGTTCATGAACCCGGCGGCGGCGGCGCGGCGCAATGGCGATGGTTCGCACGGCGCGCGCGCGGTCGAAGAGGATCTCAATCGCGTGTGGTCGGCGGGGGCGCTCGGCGGTCCCGGCGCCAGCCTGGAGCTTACGCGCGCACGCGCGCTGCGGCCGTTGCTCGCATCGGTGGACACGCTGCTCGACCTGCACTCGATGCATTGCGACGGCCCGCCGGTGATCCTGGCCGGGGCCGCGCCCAAGGGTGTCGCGCTCGCGCGCGCGGTCGGGGCCGGCCTGCCGATCGTCATCGATCGCGGCCATGCGGGCGGCACGCGGCTGCGCGACTATGCCGGCTTCGGCGACCCCGCCTCGCCCACAAGCGCGCTTTTGGTCGAATGCGGCCAGCACGACGACCCGGCGGCGGTGGAGTTGGCCTATGCCGTGAGCCTGCGCTTTCTCGCCCATTGGGGCTTGGTCGAACCTCGTCCGAGCCAGTTATCCGCGGCGCGCCCCGCGCCGGAAATCGAGGTGACCGACACGATCACGGTTCAGACCGGACCGTTCGAATTCGCCGCCGCTTATCGCAGCCTCGATGTCGTGCCGCGCGCCGGAACGCTGATCGGCCGCGACGGCGCGCGCGAGGTGCGCACCCCGTATGATGCTTGTATGCTGGTGATGCCGTCCTACTTGCTGGGTCCGGGCGATACCGCCGTGCGGCTCGGCCGGTTGCGCGCGGTCTAGTCTTGCCCGACACAGGCCGAAAGGAGCTGCCCATGCGCCTGCGTCTCGCCGCCGTCGTGTTCGCGGCCGCCAGCTACGCCCTGCCCGCTTCGGCCGGTGAAGCCGAGGTGCGCCAGGCGATCGACGATCTCGCCCGCCTTTATGCCCCGGCCGAAGGGGCGACGCTGGCGTTCTCCTTCTCCGGCCGCGCGCGCATCACCAGTCAGAACTCGGTCCACGCGGTGGTGCTGCCGGCGCTCGAACTACACTACCAGGGCTCGGTTCTTCAGCTTGGCGATTTCGCTGTGTCGCTGCGCGAACAGAATGCTGGACAGATGGCCTTCGAGGCCAAATTTCCCCCCTCCGTGCTGATGCGCTTGAAGGACTTACCGGAGGCGGCGCGGATCACTCTGCGCGATCCAAGGCTTTCCGGCTCCTTCGACCCGCGGTTGTTTGCGTTTACGGCCCTTGAATTCCGCTCCGGCCCGGTCGAACTGCGCGCCGGAGCGAACAATGGCCCTATGACCATAAAACTCGGCTCCTATATGATAACGCATGCGGCCGGTGCGACTGCGGAGCGAAACTGGACCACGCAAACCACGAATTCCGTCTCCCGCGTTGAATTCGGATTTCAAGGCTTCGCCGCCACCATGGCGGACTCGACCAGCACGCACCGCGTGGTGGATATCGATCTGGCCGCTTACGGCGCGCTGGCGAAGGCGAATGGCATCGATCCCCTGGTCTACTTTCCGCAATTCGGCCCGCTCGACCGGCTGTCCACGCGGCTGGCCGCCGTCATGGGCGGAACTTCGGTCGGCCGCATCGAAACGGAAGCGCGCGGATCCAACCTAACCTTGAGCTCACCGGACGGACTACGGCTCGCCCTCTCCGCTGTCTTCACCAATTTTACCGTGAGCGAAATCGCCGCGACGCGGGCCAGCCTGCGCCTGCTTGTGAAGCTCGAAAAGCTGAGCGGCGCGGAGAGTTTCGCCCACGGGCTTGCCCCGCTGGTCCCGCACACGATCGCGCTCGAGTTGGATCTGAAGAACCTTCCTGTCGGTGAATTCATCACTCTGGTCGAACAGTCGCGCGGCCTGGGGCTCGCGCCATCCCCTGACACGGGCGAGCTGCTGCAAAGACTGACCAAGGGCGGTCCCGTCACGGCGCGGCTGCAACCGAGCCGAATCGACGGTAAAGCCCTCGGCATCGGCCTCAGCGGCAGTTTTGTCACCGCTCCCCAAGCCGCCTTCGGCGGCCAAGGCGCGCTCATCATCGAGGTGAGCGGCTTGCCGCAAGCGATTCAACTTCTCCGCCAGCAGCCGAACGATCCGCAGGCGTTGCAGACCTCGGCTTTCCTCATGCTGCTGCAAGCCATGGGCAAATCGAATGGCTTGGGCAAGCGTGCGGACGGCCCGCTCAGCTATGAACTTACGCTCGACCCGGCCGGCCGGGTGATGCTGAACGGCGTCGATTTCAGCGCACTTCTCAGCGCGCTGCGGCCGCCGGCGCGCTAGGCTCTACGACGCGGCGCGGGCGGAAACCGCGCGCTTGGCAACGTCTTCCGGAAGATCGTCGAAAGACGCGAAGTTCATCGCATAAAGCGCGGCGTAGAGCCCTTCCGCGCGCAACAGCTCGTCATGCGTTCCGGTCTCGGCCACATGTCCGTCGCGCAGCACAATGATCCGATCGGCGTTGCGGATGGTCGCCAGGCGGTGCGCGATGACGATTCCGGTGCGACCCTTGAGAAGCCGCGCCAGCGCCTGCTGGATCGCCCGTTCGGTGAAGCTGTCGATGCTTGCAGTGGCCTCGTCGAGCACCAGGATGGGCGTGTCGGCGACCAGCGCGCGCGCGAAGCTCAAGAGCTGCCGCTGGCCGAGCGAGAGGTTGAGCCCGCGCTGTTCCAGCGGCGTATCGTAACCGAGCGGCAAACGCGCGATGAACGCATGCGCGCCGACCGCCTGCGCCGCCGCCTCCGCTTCCGCGCGGGTCGCATCCGGCCGGGCGTAGACGATGTTGTCGAGGATCGTGCCGGTGAACAGGAACGGCTCCTGCGGCACCATGCCGACCATGCGGCCGAGCGATGCTTGCGTGACGTCGCGCACATCGCGCCCGCCGACCCGCACGCGACCGGCACAGGCTTCATAGAAACCATGCACAAGCGCGGCGATTGAGGTCTTGCCCGAGCCCGTCGGCCCGACCAGCGCGACTGTCTCGCCTGGCTTGATGGCAATCGACACGCCGTGCAACACCGGAAGCCCCGGCTCATAGCCGAAACGCACATCTTCTAGCGTGACCGATGCATCCGCGCCATCGAGCTCAACCGCGCCCGGCCGGTCGGCAATCGCCACCGGCACGTCGATTACCTCGAAGATGCGCTCGCCCGAGGCCATGGCCCGTTGCATCACGCTGTATTGCGAAGTCAGCGCGCGGATCGGGTCGAAAAACCGCTGCACATAGAACATCGATGCGACCATGACGCCGAGTTCGATCCGGCCGTCGAGCACAAAGGTTCCGCCGATCACGACCACGATCGCCATGGCGACGCCGGTGAGCGCATCGACGATCGGCACGATGATCTGTGCCAGCGTGATCGACCACAGCTGCGCGGACAGGTTTTCGCGCGCGCGCTCCTCGAACAGGTCGAAGTTGACGCTCTCGCGGCGCATTGCCTGCACCGTGCGCACGCCATTGATGTTTTCCGCAAGGGCGCCATTGACGATCGCGCTGCTTTCGCGCGAGCGCAGGAAAGCCCGCCGCGCCGCCGGCAGCCACAGCACCCGCACCTGGAACAGCGCCGGCACCACCGACAGGGTGAGCAGTCCGAGCCACAGGTCGAGCCACAAAAGAACGCCGGCGATACCGAACAGCAGCACCAGCTCGCCGACCGACAGGACAGAGTTTTCGAGAAACTCCTGCAGCGCGCCGACATCGCCTTGCAGCCGCGACATCAGCCGCCCGACCTGGGTCTTGTCGAAAAAAGCCATCGGCACGCGCTGCAAATGGGCGAACATGGAGCGGCGCAAATCGCGTAGCACCGTTTCCGCCGTACGGCCGACGACCAAATCCTGAACATAACTCGCCGAGCCGTTGAGCAGCATGATCGCGGCAAAGATGGCGATGGTCGCGGCCAGGGATTCGGTGCCGGCGGCGAGTGTCTGGTCGATCGCGTTCTTGATCACCAAGGGGATGGCGAGCTGCGTCACTGTGTGCAGCAGCACGGCGCCGACCCCAAGCAGCAGCTTGCCACGATAGGGCGCCAGATGCGCGGCAAGCCTGCGCACCACCCGCCGGTCATAGGCGCGACCATAGGTGACGTCCTCGCGCTCGGTCAGCGCGCTGAGCGAGGCGCGCGGGGGCCGGCCCGTGCGCGGAGCGCCGTGGGACGGAGCGTTCATCGCCCGTGCGCCTGTAGATCGAACAGCGCCTGATAGCGCCCGCCGGCGGCCATGAGTTCCGCATGGCTGCCGCGCTCGACGATCCGCCCGCCATCGAGAAATACGATCTCGTCGGCGCGCATGAGCGTGCCCAGCCGATGCGAAATGATCACCACGGCGCGGGTTTTCGCCAAAGCCTTGATCGCGGCGTGAATGCGGCTCTCGGTCGCCGCATCGACCGAGGCGGTGGAATCGTCGAACACCACGACGGACGGGGCGAGCAGCACGGTGCGCGCGATCGTCAGCCGCTGGCGCTGTCCGCCGGACAGCGACACGCCGCGTTCGCCGACCAGCGTGTCATAGCCATGCGGCAGGCGGGCAACGAAGTCATGCAGCTGGGCGGCGCCGGAGGCGTCGGCGATGCGCGCGCGATCGGCCCAGGGATCACCGTAAGCGATATTGGCGTCGATCGGCGCCTTGAACAGGAATGCGTCCTGCTGCACCACGCCAACGGCATGCCGCAGGGAGGCGAGCGTCACCCACTTTATATCCTGCCCATCGAGGGTAATGCGCCCGGCGGTCGGGTCATAGAAGCGCGGGATCAGATGCGCGATGGTCGACTTGCCCGACCCCGGCGGACCGACGATCCCGAGCGCATGCCCCGGACGCACCTCAAGGCTCACGCCATCGAGCGCTGGCCGCGCCTGACCCGGATAGGTGAAGCTCACATCTTCGAAACGCAGCACGCCGATGCCAGGCCGCAGCGCCGCGGCCCCTGGACGGTCGGCGACCTCCGACGGCAGGTCGAGCACCTCGAACAGCCGCGCCCCACAAGTGGCGGCGCGCGACGAGCCATTGATCAACAGCCCGATCTGCCGCACCGGCGTTTGCAGGATGGTCATGAACGCTAGGATCTCGGCCAGCTTGCCGATCGAGATCTCGCCCGCCAGCACCGCCTGCCCGCCGAACCATAAGACCAGCCCCATCGCCCCATAGAACGCCAGACTCATCGCCGTCGACTCACGCACGCGCGAGCCGATGCGGCGCTTCGCCAAGGCCAGCGCGGCATCGGACGCCTGGTCGAACTTGGCCATTTCATGCGGCTGGGCGGCGAAGGCGCGCACCACGCGCACGCCGCCCATGTTCTCCTCCATGATGCGGCTGACCACCGAGAGTTTTTCCTGCAAAAGCAGCCAGCTCCGGCGCAAGGTGAGATGCACGATCGAGGTCCGCCAGGCGACGAACGGGGCATAGGAGAGACTCAAGAGGCCGAGTTGGAGATGGCTCGACAGCACCAACGCCGCCCCCAGCCCAATCAGGAACACGAGCAGCGCCGCGCGCATCAGCACGGTGTTGACGAACATGCGCACACCTTCGAGATCGAGCATGCCGCGGGTCATCAGATCGCCGCTATGCACCCGGTCGTGGAAGGCGAAGCTCAAGCGCTGCAGCTTCTCGTAATACTGCAGGCGCAGCGCGTAGCCGATTCTCTGGCCGACATCTTCGCCCAGGTAGTTATGCGCCATGGTGAACAGCCCGCGCGCCAGGCTGGCGCCCAGCAGCATCAACGCGGTGATGAGCAGCGCCGACTCCGCCTCGGCGCGTCCGTCCGCACCGAGCAGGCGATGCGCGTGATCGACCGCCTGGCCGAAATACTGCGGCACCAGCACCTGAAACCCCGCCGCGGCCAGCGCCGACGCCAGCCCCATGCCGGTGCGCCAAGGATAGCGTAAGGACAGTCGTGCCACGCGCCACAGCACGCGCGCGTCCTCGTCGGGGCCGCCGCCCAGCGGGCGCGGATGGTCGCGGGACAGGTCGACTGTTTCGGCCGCGCTCACGTTCAAGCGATGACCTCGCGCTTCCGGTAATCGCTCATCCGGCGGCATTGCCTCGTTAACGGGAAGCCCCGCCGGCGCCCAAGGACGCCGTGGACCGCGCGTTACTTATCATCGGGCGCTGAATCGAGGCAATCGCTGCGGATTGCGTCGCACGCCCCGCTGCGGGACAATGCTCTGCGCGCCAGCATACCGCTGAGGCGCGATGGAGCGCGCCACGTGGACCGGTTCCGCATCGACCTCGTTGCCCTGCTGCCGCGCTTCCGGCGCTTCGGCTATGCGCTGACCGGCTCGGTGGACGCCGCCTATGATTTGGTCCAGGCGGCGTGCGAGCGCGCTTTGTCGCGCGCCCATCAATGGACCGCGGGCACTCGGCTCGACAGCTGGATGTACACCATCATGCGCTCGATCTGGCACAACAACCGGCGCGGCGAACGCGTTCGCAGCACCGCCGGCGATGCGCTGCGCGCCTTTGGCGCCCAGGCCAATGAACAGGTGCCGCAAGCCGAAGCCCGCCTTCTGCTCAGCCAGGTGGAAACGGCCGTCGCCGCCCTGCCCGACGGACAACGCGAAGCCCTGCTGCTGGTGTGCGCCGAGGGCTACAGCTACCGCGAGGCGGCAGACATCTTGCAGCTCCCGATCGGCACGTTGATGAGCCGGCTCGCGCGCGCCCGCCGCCGGCTGGCCGAGGAATTCGCACCCGAGGGCGCGGGCGAGCTCGCGCCCGCGAGCGAAGGCGCGCCGCCGACAAAACGGCCGCCGGGAGACGCGGCATGAGCGGCTGGGACGAATCGCTGCTCAACGCCTATCTCGACGGCGAACTCGACGGCGACCAGGCGCGCTAGGTCGAGCGCCTATTGGCGAGCGATCCGGCGGCGCGGCGCGAATTGGCGCGGCTCTCCTATGTCGTCGGCTTGGTGCGCGCCGGCGCGCGCCGCAACCTGCCGCCGCCGGCGCAGATGATCGAGGCGATCGCCCGCCATGGCGAAAGCGGGGTGTCGCGGCGCCAGGCGCTCGGTTGGGCGCTCGCCGCCAGCGTTGCGGCCGTGGCTTTGGGCAGTGGCGGCGCCTATCTCGGCTAGAGCAGCAAGGCGCGCGCCGAGTTCATCGCCGGACCAAGCCGGCGCAACAGCGTGTCCGGCACCACGAGCTTGGACAACCCGCTTTGCAGACTATCGTGATCGATATGTTCGTTCTTGAGCCGCTGGCGTTCGGTCTGGCGGTGGTAATCCTCGAGCGACACTGGCGCCGGACCAATATATTGCGACTGCTGCTGCGCCTCGGTCGCCCAGATGCGACCCTGTTCCGTCAGCGAAAAACGCACCTCGGAGTTTATGCTGCCGCCCTTGAGCCCCATGGTCTCGATCAGCTTGCGCTCGCGCCCAGCGTCGATCAGCTCTTGGCAGACAGCATTGTGCAGCTTGAGTTCGGCGGAGAACTGCGAGATCGTCTCCAGCCCGCGCACATAGATCAGCTTGAGCAAAAGCCTGAGGAGCAGATTGAAGCCGATGCCGGTCTGCTCGACCGCAAGGGGCGCCGTCGGCTTCTCGACGACGGTCGGTTGGCTTTCGCCTGAGGACATTCCGCTCTCCGGAAAGATGCGCGCGACAGTTCATCTGCTCGCATGATTCCGGACCTTAAAGGTCAGCTCTTAAGCATCTGTAAAGGTTGTCTTTACATGCTGTTAGTAGAGCCGGAACTTTGGCGGCGGCGGACATCGTCTTGCCCGGCGTCCGTCCTGTGCTAGAGTTTGCTGCAATATGGACGCCGTGAGGTTGGAATGACGGCGCAAATCGTGATCGGTACGGTCGGGCTGGCGAGTTTTATCGCCGGCACCCTCATCGGCCCACGCAGTTGGCTGAGCGCCGGACTGGTCGGCTTCGGCGTCGGGGCCGGCTTCTATGCGAGCCTGCTGTCGATCACCGACAACCCGCTCGCCTTCGTGCTCGACTTCTTCAGCCGCGCCATCGGTTAACCCAGGCGGCGAAAAGTCATCGACAATCCAGCGGGTTGCGACAAAGTCCGGCCGACAACGCAGTAACGTTCGGTCAGCGTCAGAAGCTTCGCCAACTGTGCGTCGCTGGCGTCGCTATCGAGTATGAAAGCGACGCGCAGCGGCCCAAATCCGACACGCGCCTCCTTATCGACACCGAGCGTGCCGCGGAAATCCACCTCGCCCTCGGCTGCGACTTCCCCTGCACGCAAGCCGATGCCCATTGCCGTCGCCACGGCGGCCAGTGTCACGCCGGCGCAAGCGGCGAGGGCTTCGAGCAACATGTCGCCCGAACAGAGCATCGTTCCGTCGCCACCCGTCGCCGGATGCAGGCCGGCGAAAGCCGGGCCGGGCGCGCGGTCAAGCTCCACGGCCACGCGCGCCATGTCGATCCTGCCCCGGCTGGACAGCGTGACCAGCGCGGTCGCCGGGTTCTGCCGATAGCGCTCCTTGAGAGGGGCCCGCAAACCGCGCAGATCGCTCGCATCCATGTACCTAGTCTCCCGAAGGTTCAACCGCGAAGGTCCGCCGTCGACTGCGACAGGTCAAAGCGACTCTCGACCGTCCGCGTTAGACTTACTTGCATAGCCGTAGACATGGACGCCATGAGGATCGCTCAATGCAATCGCCCGTACCGCCCAAGCCGAGCCCTCGTCGCGAAAAGCATTTCCACGAAGCGCGCAACGACCCCTACCAGGCGCGCGTCAAGCTCGCCGACCCGACGGTCTGCCCAGGCTGCAACGCCGTCCATACGGCCGGCCGCTGGCATTGGGGGGATCGTCCGGACAATGCCAGGCCGCACCTCTGCCCGGCCTGCCAGCGCATCAAGGACAAGGTTCCGGCCGGGATCGTGCTGTTGCGCGGGGAAGACCTCGCGACGCACCGCGACGAGCTGCTCAATCTCGCCCGCCATCAGGAGGCGCTGGAAAAATCCGATCATCCGCTCAACCGGATCTTGGCGATCGTTAAGCGTCCGGACGAGATCGAGATCACGACCACCGATATCCACTTGCCGCGCCGGATCGGCGATGCGCTCCACCACGCGCATAAGGGCGAACTCGACCTCACCTATGCCGACGAGGAGTACTTCCTGCGCGTGAGCTGGACACGCTAATAAAGATGTGACCGAGCGGTAGTCGCCAAATGACTTGATTCGCGCAGCAAGCCAACCAAGAATAGATACCATCCAGCGCTTCGGCTGGTCCCGTCGCGAGGCCGTGACGCGGCCTCGCGATGACTCCATTCCGCAGGCTTGGATCGCCCACCCGCACGCATGCGCGGGCGCGTCGCCCAATTTTTTGCGAGGAGAGGCAAGGTGACTACTGGCACGGTCAAATGGTTCAATCCGGTCAAAGGCTTCGGCTTTATCCAGCCGGCCGACGGCTCAAAGGACGTGTTCGTCCATATCAGCGCCGTCGAACGCGCCGGACTTGAGACTCTACGCGAGGGACAGAAGGTAAACTTCGAGCTTGCCACCGAACGCGGCAAGACCGCGGCGGTCAATATCAAGGCGGCCTAGCGCCGTCCTTCCCTGGGGAAGCTGTCTCCTCCTGGGATTAATCCTCGGCGGCCACTCTCGGCCGCCGTTTTGTTTCCGATGTCCAGGTGGTTAGCCGAGCGCCTTGTGCAACAACGCGTTGACCGCTTGCGGATTGGCCTTGCCGCTGGTCGCCTTCATCACCTGGCCGACCAGGAAGCCGATCACCTTGGTTTGCCCGGCTCTGTATTGCGCCACCTGAGTCGGATTGGCGGCGAGCACCTGTTCGACCGCCGCGCTCAGAGCGCCGGTGTCAGTCACTTGTTTCAGCCCGCGCTCGGCGACGATGTCGGCCGCCGGGCGGCGGCTATCGAACATCGCCGCGAACACGTCTTTGGCCAGGCGGCCGGAGAGCGTCGCATCGGCTAATAGATCGAGCAAACCGCCGAGATTTTCCGCGGATACAGGCGATTGGGCGATGTCCTTGCCGTCCTTGTGGAGCCGGCCGAACAACTCGGAGAGGACCCAATTGGCGGCTTGCTTGGGATCGCGCTTTTTCCCCTTCGGATCGACCACCGTCTCGAAGAAATCGGCGGTGGCGCGTTCGGCGACCAAAACCCCGGCGTCATAGGCGGACAGCCCATAGTCGCCCACGAAACGCTGCTTCTTCTCATCGGGGAGTTCAGGCAAGCCGGCTTTCAGTTTCTCCACCCAAGCCGCATCGAGTTCTAGCGGCAGGAGATCGGGATCGGGGAAGTAGCGATAATCATGCGCTTCTTCCTTCGAGCGCATGGTGCGCGTCGTGCCCGCGCCGCTGTCGAACAGCCGCGTTTCCTGGGTCACCGTGCCGCCGCCTTCAAGCAGCTCGATCTGCCGGCGCGCTTCGTATTCGACCGCCTGGCGGACGAAGCGCAGCGAGTTCACGTTCTTGATCTCACAGCGCGTGCCCAAGGGGCCGCCCGGCTTCCGCACCGAGACATTCACATCGGCGCGCATCGAGCCTTCCTGCATATTGCCGTCGCAGGAGCCGATGTAACGCAGGATCGAGCGCATCTTCTCCAGATAGGCGGCCGCCTCCTCGCCCGAGCGCAGATCGGGTTTGGAGACGATCTCCATCAACGCCGCCCCGGCGCGGTTGAGATCGATATAGGTCTTGCTCGGATGCTGGTCGTGCAGCGACTTGCCGGCGTCTTGTTCCAGATGCAGGCGCTCGATGGCGATCGCGCGCTGTCCGCCGTCCTTGAGATCGAGCACGAGCACGCCCTCGCCAACGATCGGCTGTTTGTACTGGCTGATCTGATAGCCTGAAGGCAGGTCGGGATAGAAATAATTCTTGCGGTCGAAGACGCTCACCAAATTGATCGCCGCCTTGAGGCCGAGGCCGGTCAGCACCGCCTGGCGTACGCATTCGGCGTTGATCACCGGCAGCATGCCGGGCATGGCGGCATCGACCAGGCTCACCTGCGAATTGGGCGCGGCGCCGAAGGCGGTCGAGGCGCCGGAAAACAGCTTGGCCTTGGACGCGACCTGGGCATGGACCTCCATGCCGATCACGACTTCCCAGGCGCCGGTCTCGCCCTGAATCAGGTTATCGCTCATGGGAGCGGCTCCGGGCGATGGGTGAAAGCGGCCGCGTCCTCCAGCGCCTTGGCGGCGCGCAGCACCGTGGTCTCGTCGAAGGCGCGGCCAAGCAGCTGCAAGCCGAGCGGCAGGCCATGGGCGTCCAGCCCGGCCGGAACCGAAATCCCCGGCAGCCCGGCGAGCGAGGCCGGCACGGTGAAGACATCGTTCAGATACATCGCGATCGGGTCGTCCAGCTGGTCGCCGATGGCGAAGGCAGCCGAGGGCGCGGTCGGCGTCAGGATCACGTCGCAGCGCTCATAGGCCTTGGTGAAATCCTCGGCGATGCGCGCGCGCACCTTTTGCGCCTGCAGGTAATAGGCGTCGTAATAGCCGGCGGAGAGCACATAGGTGCCGATGAGAATGCGGCGCTTGACCTCGCGCCCGAAGCCGGCGGCGCGTGTCGCCTCGTATTGGCCGATCAAATCATCGGCCGGGACGCGCAGCCCGAAACGCACGCCGTCATAGCGGGCAAGATTCGAGGACGCCTCCGCCGGGGCCACGATGTAGTAGCACGGCAGCGCGTATTTCGTGTGCGGCAGAGAGACTTCGACAATCTCCGCGCCGCCGGCCTTGAGCCACTCGGCGCCCTTGACCCACAGCTTGTCGATCGCCTCGGGCATGCCATCGACCCGGTATTCCTTCGGGATGCCGACGCGCAGGCCCTTGACCCCGCCATTGAGCCCGGCGGCATAGTCGGGCACCGGAATAGCGGCGCTGGTCGAATCCTTCGGATCATGCCCGGCCATGGCGCGCAGCAGCAGCGCCGTGTCCTCGACGGTGCGCGCGAAGGCCCCGGCCTGATCGAGCGACGACGCGAAGGCGACGATGCCCCAGCGCGAGCAGCGGCCATAGGTCGGCTTGATGCCGGTGATGCCGCAGAACGCCGCCGGCTGGCGGATCGAGCCGCCGGTATCAGTGCCGGTGGCGCCGAGCGCGAGCCGCGCCGCGACCGCGCTGGCCGAACCGCCGGATGACCCGCCCGGCACCAGATCGCGCCCCTTGGCGGGGCCGGATTTGGCCTTCCATGGGTTGATAACCGGCCCATAGGCCGAGGTCATGTTGCTCGATCCCATGGCAAATTCGTCGAGATTGGCCTTGCCGAGCATGACCGCGCCCGCCTGCCATAGCTTGGCGCTGACGGTGGATTCATAGGGCGGCGTGAAGCCGTCGAGGATCTTGCTCCCGGCGGTGGTGCGCACGCCCTGGGTGCAGAACAGATCCTTGATCGCCAGCGGCGCGCCTTCAAGGAGCCCCCCCTCGCCGCGCTTCAACCGCGCATCGGACGCATCGGCCATTGCCAGCGCGCGCTCGGCCGTCAGCGTAATGAAGGCGTTGAGCACCTTGGCATTCTCGATCGCCGCCAGATGCGCGGTCGTAAGCTCGCGCGCCGAAATCTTCCGCTGAGCGAGCGCCGCGCGCGCCTGGGTGAGCGTCATCTCCGTGGTCACTCGACCACCTTCGGCACGACGAAATAGCCGTCGACCGTCTCGGGCGCATTGGCCAATATGGCGGCGGCGTCGCCGCCATCAGTCACCCTATCGGCGCGCTGCGGGAGCTTCATGGCGACGACGCTGGTCATCGGCGCGACCCCGGCAGTGTCCACCTCGCTCAGCTGCTCGATCCAGCCGAGCAGCCCGTCAAGCTCGGCGGCGAACGGCTTGACCTCGCCGTCGTTAAGGCGGATGCGGGCCAGCCGCGCGATCTTGCGCATCGTCGCTTCGTCGAGCGCCATCTCGGGCAACCCCTTGCGGAATGAGGCGCGGACGCTAGCAGAGGCCCGCGGAAAGGCGCAACAGCAGCGCGAGGGGCGGGGTTCAACTCGACAGGCGGCGGTGGCGTGGCTATCAGGGGCCATGCCGATCACGACCCTCGACGCGCTGGCCGCCGCCCTGCCCAAGGAGGCGCGACTGTTGGGGTTCGATCTGGGGACCAAGACCATCGGCCTCGCCCTGTCCGATCCCGGCCGGTCGATCGCCTCGCCCCTGGTCGTGCTCAAGCGCACCAAATTGAAGCCGGACGCCGCCCGGCTCGCCGCAATCATCCGCGAGCACGGAGTCGGCGGGCTGGTGCTCGGGCTTCCAATCAACATGGATGGCAGCGACGGGCCGCGCGCCCAGGCGACCCGCGCCTTCGCCCGCAACCTGACCGAGGTCATTGACCTGCCGCTCGCCTTCTGGGACGAGCGCCTGTCGACGGCGGCGGTCGAACGCGCGTTAACCGACGAAGCCGATCTGAGCCGCGCCCGCCGGGCCCAACTCGTGGATAAACTGGCCGCCGCCTACATTCTCCAGGGCGCGCTCGATTTCCTGCGGCGACGCCCGCCCCAATCTGGCCGCTAACCCTTGTAGCCGACCGAAACGGTCTCTAGGGTCCAGACTTTAATGAGTCTGAACGACCTCTCCTTTCCGCACCGGCACCTTTTGGGTATCGAGGGGCTATCGCCCCAAGAGATCGGGTTGATCCTCGATCTGTCCGATTCCTATGTGCAGACCAACCGCCAGCGCGAGAAGAAGCTCGCAACCTTGCGCGGTCGCACGCTCATCAACCTGTTCTTCGAGACCTCGACCCGCACACGCATCAGCTTCGAGCTGGCGGGCAAGCGGCTGGGCGCCGACGTGATCAACATCTCCGTCGCCTCCAGCTCGATCAAGAAGGGCGAGACGCTGATCGACACGGCGATGACGCTGAATGCGATGCAGCCGGATGTGCTGGCGATCCGGCACGGCGACTCCGGCGCGGTGAAGCTTCTCTCGGAGAAGGTCGATTGCGCGGTCGTGAATGCTGGCGACGGCAGCCATGAGCACCCGACCCAGGCGCTCCTCGACGCGCTCACCATCCGCCGGCGCAAGGGCCGCTTGCAGGGGCTGACCGTGGCGATCTGCGGCGACGTGCGCCACAGCCGGGTCGCGCGTTCGAATATCTACCTGCTGAACGCGGTCGGCGCGCGGGTGCGCGTCGTCGCTCCGCCCACGCTTTTGCCCTCGGCGATCGAGCGGCTGGGCGTCGAGGTGTTCCATGACATGCGCCGCGGGTTGGACGGCTGCGACATCGTGATGATGCTGCGCCTGCAACGCGAGCGCATGCAGGGCACCTTCGTGCCCTCGGTGCGCGAGTATTTCCACTTCTGGGGCCTCGATTACGCCAAGCTGGCTTACGCCAAGCCTGACGCGCTGATCATGCATCCCGGGCCGATGAACCGCGGCGTCGAGATCGACAGCGTGCTGGCCGACGACATCGACCGCAGCGTCATCCGCGAGCAGGTGGAGATGGGCGTGGCCGTGCGCATGGCCTGCCTCGATTTGCTGACACGCGCCCCGGGTGAGGCCCGCAACCGACCTGCGTCGGCCGAAGCCGGCCGACTTCGGTCAGGCGAAGGCCGATGACGCGCAAGGTCGCCTATCTCAATGCACGGCTGATCGATCCGACGAGCGGGCTCGACGCGCCCGGCGGGTTGCTCACCGAAGACGGCAAGATCGCCGGGCTCGGTCCCCGACTCTTTAACGCTGGCATCCCCGAAGGCGCGGAGCGCATCGACTGCGGCGGCGCGGTGCTTGCCCCCGGGCTGATCGATATGCGCGTGCAGCTGTGCGAACCGGGCGAAGAGCACAAAGAGGACATCCTCTCCGCATCGCGCGCGGCCGTCGCCGGCGGCGTGACGGCGATCGTCGCCCTGCCCGATACCCATCCGCCGATCGACGATGTGGCGCTGGTCGAATTCATCGCCCGCCGCGCGCGCGAGGCGAAACTCGTAAAAGTGTTCTGCCACGCCGCCGTGACGCGCGGGCTGGCCGGCCTGGAAATCACCGAGATCGGGCTATTGCAGGAGGCCGGCGCTCTGGCCTTCACCGATGGCCGCCACGCCGTGGCCTCGGCAGCGGTGATGGCGCGGGCACTGACCTATGCCCAGGGCTTCAACGCGCTGATCATGCAGCATCCGGAAGAGCCCTCCCTTGCGACCGGCGACATGAATGCCGGCGAGATGGCGACCAGGCTCGGCCTGTCCGGCATTCGGGCCGAGGCCGAGCTGGTCATGCTCGAGCGCGATCTGACCCTCGCCGCCATGACCGGCGGACGCTACCACGCCGCGCATGTTTCGACTGCCGCCGCGATCGCGCGCATCCGCCGCGCCAAGGCCGAGGGACAGCCGGTCACTTGCGACACCGCCCCGCATTACTTCGCCCTCAACGAGCTGGCGGTTGGCGACTGGCGCACCTTCGCCAAAGTCTCGCCGCCGCTGCGCAGCGAGGAAGATCGGCAAGCCGTGGTCGCCGGCCTGGCCGATGGCACTATCGACGTAATCGCGTCGGACCATTCGCCCCAGGACCAGGACTCAAAGCGCCTGCCCTTCGCCCAGGCCGCGCCCGGCATTATCGGGCTGGAAACGCTGCTGCCGCTCACCCTCGAGTTGGTCGAGCAGGGCAAGCTCACGTTGATCGCGGCGCTCGATCGCCTGACCCGCCGCCCAGCGGAGTTGCTTGGACTGAAGCTCGGGAAGCTGGCGGTCGGCACCCCGGCCGATCTGCTGCTGTTCGACCCGGGCCGCGCCTGGCAGGTCGATGCTTCGCGCTTCCGCTCGAAGTCGAAGAACACCCCATTCGACGGGCGTCCCTTGCAGGGCCGTGTGCTGCGCACGGTGGTCGATGGGCGCAGCGTATTCGACGCCGATGCCGCATCCGATTAACTGGGCCTATGTCTGGCCCTATTACCTGACGGCGGTCGCGCTCGCCTATTTGATCGGCTCGATCCCGTTCGGGCTGCTGCTCACCCGGCTGGCCGGGCTTGGCGACTTGCGCCGCATCGGCTCGGGCAACATCGGCGCGACCAATGTGCTGCGCACGGGGAACAAGAGCATTGCCGCCGCAACCCTGGCGCTCGATGCCTGCAAGGGCGCGGCCGCGGTGGCGCTGGCGCTCACCTATGGCCCCGACATCGGTTTCGTCGCGGCGATCGCGGTCGTGCTCGGCCACATGTTTCCGCTCTGGCTCGGCTTTCGCGGCGGCAAGGGCGTAGCCACCAGCCTCGGCGCGCTGTTGGTGTTCACGCCGCCGGTCGGCGTCTTGGTCTGCCTCGCCTGGCTGGCCGTGGCCGTGCTGTCGCGCACCTCGTCGCTCGCGGCCTTGCTGGCGACCGCGCATATCCCGGCCTATGCGCTGCTGTTCGGCGAACGACAGACAGCCGAGCTGGGCCTGGCGCTGGCGCTGCTCATCTGGGCCAAGCATGCGAAGAATCTCACCCGCCTGGTCAAAGGGATCGAGCCGCGCATCGGCGAGTCGCGCTAATGGCCGGGCTGTCGAACCAGGAGCGGATCGACCGGCTGCGGCTGATCCGCACCGAAAACGTCGGCCCGATCACCTTCGCCCAGCTCTTGCGGCGATTTGGCACCGCGTCCGAGGCGCTCAAGGCGCTGCCGCTGCTCGCGCGCCGCGGCGGCCGCGCCCGGCCCTTGACCCCGCCGGATCGCGCCTCGGTCGAGGCCGAGCTCGACGCTCTCGCCCGGCTCGGCGGACACGCGCTGCATATCGGCCAGCCGGACTATCCGCGCGCGCTGGCGGAGATCGATGACGCGCCGCCGGTGTTATGCGCCCTCGGACATGTGCATCTGCTGGAGCGGCGCGCGGTCGCAGTGGTCGGCGCGCGCAACGCCTCGCTCATCGGCCGCAGGTTTGCCGAGACACTCGCGGGAGACTTGGCGGCCTCCAAAGTCGTCGTGGTCTCTGGCCTCGCGCGCGGCATCGATGCCGCCGCGCACGCCGGCGCGTTGGCGCGCGGCACAGACGGGGGCGGCACGGTCGCGGTCATGGCCGGCGGCGTCGACGTGGTCTACCCCGAGGAAAATCGTAAGCTCTATGAGCGCATCAAGGCCGAGGGGGTGATCCTGTCGGAAATCCCGCTGGGGATCGAACCGCAGGGGCGCCACTTCCCTCGCCGCAACCGGATCATTTCCGGGCTTTGCGCCGGGGTGGTGGTGGTCGAGGCCGCCGAGCAATCCGGCTCGCTCATTACCGCCCGCATGGCGCTCGAACAGGGGCGCGAGGTGTTCGCCGTGCCCGGCTCGCCGCTCGACCCGCGCTCCACCGGCGCCAACCGCCTGATCCGCCAAGGAGCGAGCTTGACCGAAGGCGCTCATGATGTGTTAACCGTGCTCGACCCAATTTGGCGCCAGCCGCTCCAGGAGCCAAAGGAGGTCGAATTCATGTCCGGGCCCGCGGAGATGCCGACCGAAGACCAGCTTGCGGAGGCGCGCGCGGCGGTGATCGAAAGCCTGTCGCCGGCGCCGATCGCCATTGACGAATTGGTGCGCGCCCACCAATTGTCTGCGGTCGTCGTCCGCGCTGTCCTGCTCGAACTCGAGCTGGCCGGCAGAATCGAGCGCCAACCGGGCAACCGCGTCGCCCTAGCATAACGCTACGCCCATCGGCTTCGCCCGATTCCAACGAGGAGACGTGCGTCCCCGTGAAAGTGGTTGTCGTTGAGTCGCCGTCGAAGGCGAAGACCATCAATAAGTACCTGGGGGACGACTACCGGGTGCTCGCCTCCTATGGTCATGTGCGCGACCTGCCATCGAAGGACGGCTCGGTCCTGCCCGACGAAGACTTCACCATGCTGTGGGAGGTGGACGAGCGTGCCGATAAAGCGCTGAAGGCAATTGCCCAAGCGTTGAAGGGCGCCGATACGCTCTACCTCGCGACCGACCCGGACCGCGAGGGCGAGGCGATCTCCTGGCACATCGAGAAGGTGTTACGCGAGCGCGGGCTTTTGGACCGCAAGCTGGTCAAGCGCGTGGTGTTTCACGAAGTCACCTCGCGCGCGATCAAGGAGGCTTTCTCCGCCCCGCGCGATCTCGACGACGATTTGGTCGAGGCCTATCTGGCGCGGCGCGCACTCGACTATCTCGTCGGCTTCTCGCTCTCGCCGGTGTTGTGGCGCAAGCTGCCGGGCGCGCGTTCGGCCGGCCGCGTGCAATCGGTCGCGCTGCGGCTGGTGTGCGAGCGCGAGGCCGAGATCGAGGTATTCAAGCCGCAGGAATACTGGACCGTGGACGCCGGCTTCCGCACTCTGCGCGGCGATGCGTTAAGCGCGCATCTCACCCAGGTCGGCGGCAAGAAACTCGACAAATTCGGCCTGCCGAACGAGGCGGCGGCCACCGCCGCGGTCAAGGCGATCGAGGCCCAAAACTTCAAGGCCTCCTCGGTCGAGAAAAAGCGCGTCAAGCGCAACCCGCAGCCGCCGTTCACGACCTCGACCTTGCAGCAAGAGGCCTCGCGCAAGCTCGGCCTCGGCGCGTCGCAGACCATGCGTCTCGCGCAGCGCCTCTATGAAGGTATCGAGCTGGACGGCGAGACCGTCGGATTGATCACCTATATGCGTACCGACAGCGTAACGCTGTCGCGCGATGCGATCGAGGGCTTGCGCGCCGCGATCGGCAAGGAATTCGGGCCCAACTATGTGCCCGAGGCGCCGCGCCTGTATCAGACCAAGGCGAAGAACGCGCAAGAAGCGCATGAGGCGATCCGCCCGACCGATCCGTCCCGCCGGCCGCAGGATTTGCCGCGCGGCATGGGCGCGGAGGAGCGCAAGCTCTACGACTTGATCTGGCGGCGTTCGATGGCGGCGGAGATGGCAAGCGCGCAGCTCGACCAGACCACGGTCGATCTCGCCTCGCCCGACGGCAAGGTGATGCTCCGCGCCACCGGGGCGGTGATCGCCTTCGACGGTTTCCTCAAGCTCTATCGCGAGGATCACGACGACAACGGCGAGGACGAGGACGATCGCCGCCTGCCGGAGATTCGTGAAGGCGAGGCGCTGGCGCGCGAGTCCGTCACGCCGGCGCAGCATTTCACCCAGCCGCCGCCGCGTTATTCAGAAGCGAGCCTGGTCAAGAAGCTGGAAGAGCTGGGCATCGGCCGGCCTTCGACCTATGCCTCGATCCTGCAAGTGCTGCGCGATCGCAACTATGTGCGTCTCGACCGCAAGCGGTTCATTCCCGAAGATCGCGGGCGGATCGTCACCGCGTTCCTGGCCAGCTTCTTCAGCCGCTATGTCGAATATGATTTCACGGCGCAGCTCGAAGAGCAGCTCGACGATATCTCCGGCGGACGGATCGGGTGGAAGGACGTGCTGCGCGCTTTCTGGCGCGCCTTCGCCGAGGCCGTGAGTCACGCCAAGGAGCTGACCGGCACCGCCGTGCGCGACGCGCTCGATGAAGCGCTCGGGCCGCATTTCTTCCCCCCGCGCGCGGATGGCAAGGACCCGCGCGCCTGCCCCGCCTGCGCCGACGGAAAGCTCAATATCAAGCTCGGCCGCCACGGCCCGTTCGTCGGCTGCGCCAATTATCCGGAGTGCAAATTCACCCGCCCGTTGCAGCTCGAAGGCGGCGCCGAGGCCAATGGCGCGGCGATCGCGCTTCCACTGGTGCTCGGCATCGAGCCGACGAGCGGGCTGCACGTCGCGGTGAAGCGCGGGCCGTTCGGACTCTATCTGCAACTCGGCGAAGCCGAGGGCGAGACCAAGCCCAAGCGCGTGGCGCTGCCCAAAGGCTGGGTCCCCGGCGATATCGACTTCAAGACCGCGCTGGCGCTCATCGCCTTGCCGCGCGAAATCGGCAAGCACCCAGAAGACGGCGCGCCGATAACGGCCGGGATCGGGCGTTTCGGCCCCTATGTGAAACATGGCAGCACCTATGCCTCGGTGCCCGATGCGCGCGAAGTTCTGGACATCGGCGTCAATCGCGCGGTCGCCCTGATCGCTGACAAGGCGAAGCGTGGCCCTGGCCGGGGCGGAAAAGTTTTACGCTCGCTCGGCGCGCATCCGACGGACGGCAAGCCGGTCGATATCATGGAAGGTCGCTACGGCGCCTATGCACGGCACGGCAAGATCAACGCTACCCTGCCCAAGGGCGCTGAGGTCGAGGGGTTTACGCTCGCTTCCGCCGTGGAACTGCTCGCCGCGCGCGCGGCCATGCCGGCAAAACCGGGGCGCGGCAAACGCGGCGGGAAGAGCGCCGCGCCCAAAGCGACGAAGCCGGCGCGCACAGCCAAAGCCGGCAAAGCCGCGACCGCCACTACGGGTGAAGCGAAGTCCGCGCCGACCAAGAAGACCCCGGCGAGCAAGCCAAAAGCCAAAAAGCCGCGCGCCAAACCAGGCGCGACGGGCTAGCGCGCAGTGGGACGGCGCGGCCGCAAAGACAAGCCGGTCGAACGCTCGCTGCCGGGCGACGCCCGCATACTCGAAGCGGTGACCCGCCTGCCCGCCGCCGGGCTGCGCGATCTCGCGCAAGCTCTTGGCTTGGCGCGCGGGCTACACGGAGCATTGCGGCAACGGCTGCGCGCGCTGAAGGAAGAAGGGCTCGCGTCCGGGCGCAAGCCGCATGCCGAGGCGAAAGCCGCCCTCGCCGGCCCTTTGCCGGAAATCGCTCTGCTGGTTATCGCCGAGCAGGACATCGATGGCGAGCTCAAGGCGCGCCCGCTCGATTGGCGCGGCCCCGGTGCCCCGCCGGCCATTTACCTGGAGCCTTCGCCGCTGGGCGTGCTGGCGCCGACACTCGGCGACCGCATCGTCGCCCGGATGTCGCCGCAGGCTGATGGAAGCTATCAGGCGGTCGCGCTCAAGCGGCTCGAACCGGCGGGCGAACGCATCCTCGGCCTATATGAGGAAACCCCGCGCGGCGGGCGAATCTCTCCCGCCGACCGCAAACGCTCCGAGCCTTTGACCGTGCCGCGCGGCGAGTCCGGCGGCGCCCAGCCGGGCGAATTCGTGCTCGCCGAGGCAACGGACCGCCCGCGCCACGGCGCGACCGAAGCGCGGGTTCTGGCGCGGCTGGGAAAAAGCAACGATCCGCGCACCTTCAGCCTGTTGGCACTGCACGCCGCAGGGATTCCCGATCAGTATCCGAAGCCGTTGCTCGCCTATGCCGAGGCGCTGGAGCCGCCCGGCCTCGCTGGGCGCGAGGATTTGCGCTCACTCCCGCTAGTCACAATCGACGACGAGGACGCGCGCGACTTCGACGACGCCGTGTTCGCCGAACGCGATCCCGAACATTCCGGAGGTTTTCGCATCGTGGTCGCGATTGCCGATGTCGCCTGGTACGTGCGGCCGGGCGATCCGCTCGACTGCGAGGCGGAACGGCGCGGCAATTCGGTCTATCTGCCCGACCGCGTGGTGCCAATGCTGCCCGAGCGGCTGTCGAACGACTTGTGCTCGCTGCGGCCGAAGGAAGACCGCCCGTGCCTCGCGGCCGAACTCTGGGTCGATGAAACCGGCAAGGTCACGCGCCATCGCTTCAGCCGCGTGCTGATGCGCTCGGCGGCGCGGCTCACTTATGCCCGTATCCAAGCCGCTATTGACGGCAATCCCGATGCCGAGGCGCGCGCGCTCGCCGGGCCGATTGCCCTGCTGTACGAGGCTTTCGCGGTGCTTGACGCCGAGGCCATCAAGCGCGGCGCGCTGCGCCTGGACTTGCCCGAGCACAAGGTCGAATTCGATCGCGCCGGCAAGCCGATCGCGGTGCGGCCGCGCCCGCATTACCCAAGCCACCGGCTGATCGAGCTGTTCATGGTCGCGGCCAATGTGGCGGCGGCGCGCATGCTTGAACAGCGGCGCCAGCCCTGCATGTATCGGGTGCATGACCAGCCGTCCGCGACCAAGGTCGAGGACATGCGCACGCTGTTCGCCGAATTCGGCCTCAACATCGGCAGCAAGCGCGCCGTCACGCCGGGCGATTTCAATCGCGTGCTGGAGCGCGCCAAGGGCTCGCCCGTCGAACGACTGGTGCATGAAACCGTGCTGCGCGCCCAGGCGCAGGCGGTCTATGCGCCGCGCAATATCGGCCACTTCGGCCTGGCGCTGGGCCGGTACGCGCATTTCACCTCGCCGATCCGCCGCTATGCTGATCTGCTCGTCCACCGCGCGCTGATCCGCGGCCTGGAGTTGGGCGCCGGCGGGCTTTCGGGTGCGGAGGGCTTCGCCGTCACCGCCGAACACATCTCGCTGACCGAACGGCGCGCGGCCGCGGCCGAACGCGACGCGATCGCGCGTTTCTCCGCGCTACTGATCCTCGAACAAGTTAAAACGGCGAAGCTGGCGAAAGACCTCCCCGGCACGGTCACCGGCGTCACGCGCTTTGGCCTCTTCGTCCGGCTCGATAACCTTGGCGCCGACGGACTCATTCCCATCGGTGCGCTGACACCGAAGGAATTTCTTACTCATGACGAGCGCCGGCACGCGCTGGTCGGGCGCGGGGGCCGCGTGCGGTACCGGCTGGGCGATCGCCTGCGGATAAAATTGCGTGACAGCGACCCTTTGGCCGGTCGCCTGACCTTCGACCTCGCCTAATACCTTATTACCGCCCTCGGTCACGTACCCGTGACGCGAGTTCCTGTGGTTGGACCGCTCCAGCGCGAAGCAATACACTTTGGCGACTCATTATCTGCTAGACTGCGTCCGCGGCTCTTTCTTGGGTCGCATAGGGCGCGGAGGCACAGAGTGGCGGCGGGAATGGACGGACTATTTGCAGCAGGGCGATTGCCCAGGCTGGCTCCACGGCGGGCGCTGCCGTTGCTCGGCATGGTTTCGGCCTTCATCTTCGCCGCCGGTTGCGCCAGCGCCGATCCGCCGAAGACCGAGGCCTTTAATCAGGCGCAAGCGCAGCGCGTGCTTTCCGAGGGCTACCGCTACGTGAGCAGTCGCTATATCGACGACGTGCCGCTGCGCAAAGTCGCGCTCGAAAGCCTCAGGGGCGTGGCCAAGATGGAGCCGGCTCTGGAGCTCAAGGATTCCGGCGGGGTCATCGAACTCCTGCTCAAGGGTCAGCCGGTCGGACGTTTCGCCAATCCCGAGCAGGATTCGCCGCAGGCCTGGGCCGAGCTGGTAACGCATGCGATCGAAGCCACGCGCGCCAAGTCGGAGCCTTTCGCCGCGCGCTCGACCGAGGACGTGCTCCAGGCCGTCTTTGATTCGACGCTGTCCTCGCTCGATCCTTTCTCGCGTTATACCGGGGCGCGCGAAGCCGAAGATAACCGAGCTTCGCGCGACGGCTTCGGTGGAATCGGCGTGACGCTGCGCATGGAAACCGAAGACGCGGTGGTCCAGTCGGTAGTCGCCGGCGGCCCCGCGGCGCGCGCTGGCGTTTTGGCCGATGACCGCGTGACCCATGTCGATGGCAAGCCGATTACCGGCTGGGCGCAAATCGATGTGATCCGCGCCATTCGCGGCCAAGTCGGCGATGCGGTGGAGCTAAAAATCGCGCGCGCCGGGTCCTTGGCCCCGGTCACCGCCAAGCTCCAGCGCGAACGCATCGTGCTGCCGACGGTCGTGGCCGAGCGGCGCAATGATGCCCTGATCCTGCATGTCAGCAGCTTCAATCAGGAGACGAGCCAGGCGCTCGCCCGCGAGATCAACGCCGCCCGCGCGGATACGGCCAGCCGGCCATTCAAGGGGGTGGTCCTCGACCTGCGTAACAATCCCGGCGGGTTACTGGATCAGGCCATACAAGCGGCCGACATCTTCCTTGAGAAGGGGGAGATCGTTGCCACCCGCGGCCGCCACCCAAGCAGCAGCCAGCACTTCGCCGCCGGCGCGCAGGATCTGACCAACGGGCTGCCATTGGTCGTTCTGGTCAATGGTGGGTCGGCCTCGGCTTCGGAGGTTCTCGCGGCGGCGTTGCAGGATCTGGGCCGCGCGGTCGTGGTCGGCACCAACTCCTATGGCAAGGGAACGGTGCAGACGGTCTTGCGCCTGCCCAACAACGGCGAAATGACCCTGACCTGGTCGCGCCTGTTGGCCCCGTCCGGCTATATCCTGCATGGGCTCGGGGTGATGCCGAGTGTCTGCACGCATGGCTCCGGCCAGGTTGCCGATACGGCGGCGGTCATCGCCGAGCTCAAGTCGGGCAATGCCGGAGCGGCAGCCATCCTGCCCGCTTGGCGCATGAATACCGCTCCGAACGGCGCCCAAGTGGCGGAGTTGCGCCAACGCTGCAAGTCCGACAACCGCTCGCCCGAGGTCGATCTGGCGATCGCCGATGCCTTGTTTGCCGACGCGCCGCTGTATACCAGCGCCTTGGCGCAATCCGCCCCGTCCCTCGCCGGCCGCTAATCCAGACCCTCGGCAAAGGCAGGGCTTGACGCCCGCGGCGGCGACGCTATCGTCCGCCCCTCTTTGATTTTGCGCGCAAATGCGAAAGGCCGGTCATGGCGAAGCCAAGTACGATTCTTGTCAAGCTCCTGAGCACGGCCGAAACCGGCACCTACTATGTCGCGAAAAAGAACCCGCGCAAGATGCCGGAAAAGCTGGAAATGAAGAAGTACGACCCGAAGATCCGCAAGCACGTCCTCTTCAAAGAGGCGAAGATCAAGTAGGCGGGACGCGGCGCGCTTTCCTCTTTCCAGAGAGGATAAGCGGCGTGGGCGGTGCGGATTGGCGCGCGGCTAAACTTTACATTCGGACCGATGGACGCTCAGCCGGCGGCGCGCTTGAGCTCTTCGCTGTCCGGCGCCTGCACGACCTTGTTGCGGCCAGTGCGCTTGGCCTCGTAGAGCGCTCGGTCGGCGCGCTCGATCAGTTGCGCCGCCACATCGCCCGGGCGTTGGCGTGCCACGCCGAGGCTGATGGTGACCGGCACCTCGGTGCCCCCTGAACATTTTACCGGCTGATCGGCCACGATCGCGCGCAAGCGATCCGCCACCTGCATGGCCGCCTGGGTCGATTCTTCCGGCATGACGACAAGGAATTCCTCGCCGCCGTAGCGGGCGATGGTATCGGATGGGCGCAGCCGGTCGCGGATCCGGCGCGCGACCTCTTGCAAAACCTCGTCGCCGGCTTGATGCCCGAAGCGGTCGTTGACCAACTTGAAGTGGTCGATATCGAGCATGATGACCGAATTCGGCTTGCCGGCCTGGGTGTCCTTGCCGACGAGTTTGGACATATGCGAATCGAGATAGCGCCGGTTGTAGACGCCGGTCAGGCCGTCGACCAACGCCAGCGATGCCGTCTTGGCATAGCTGTCGCGCAGCCGGTCCTGGTAACGCTTGCGCCGGATCTGCGTGCGCGAACGGGCGAGCAATTCATTCCGGTCGACCGGACGCATCAGATAGTCATCGATGCCGAGTTCGAGGCATTTGAGCAGCCGCGGCCTGTCGCCATCTTCAACCATGATGAGGATCGGCACGCGCCGGCTCGCCTCGGTATTGCGTAATTCGGAACACAAGCGCACCGGGTCGCCGCTTTGCAGCAACAGGCTGACGAGGACGAGGGCGAACGGCTTTTCGCCCACCGCCTTGATCGCCTCTTCTGGACTGGCGGCATAGACGATCCGGTGGCCATCGCTTTCCAGCGTCTGGCCGACGCGCGGAGCCGATGCTTGGCTATCATCGACCACGAGCACGTCGGCGCCGGTCGCCTGCTCCTCGCTCATCGTCGGCACGCTTTCGGCGACGCCGAGTTGTTCGCTGGTTTCGCGGCGAAGGCGAAGTTCATCCATCATCATCTTGAGGCGGACGAGCGATTTGACGCGCGCGATCAGCGAGACGTCATCGACCGGCTTGGTGAGGAAATCATCGGCCCCGGCTTCGAGCCCGCGCACACGGTCGGCGACGTCGGACAGCGCCGTCACCATGACCACCGGCAGCAGCATGCTGCGCGGGTCGGCTTTGATTCGGCGGCAGGTCTCGAAGCCATCGATGCCCGGCATCATGACATCGAGCAGGACGATATCGGGGCTGGAATCGGCCACCCGCTCGATCGCCTCGAGGCCGCTGGTGGCGCGAATAACGGTAAAGTACTCGGCCGAAAGCCGCGCCTCCATCAGCCGCACATTGGCGAGAACGTCATCGACGACGAGGATGCGCGCGGACACCGAACTTCCCTAATTCAGAAAGCGGCCGACGGTCTCGAGGAATTGCGTGACCGAGATCGGCTTGGCCACATAGGCCTCGCAGCCGCCCTGGCGGATTTTTTCCTCGTCGCCCTTCACGGCAAAGGCGGTGACCGCGATGACCGGAATGTGCTTGAGCTCGGCGTCTTCCTTGATCCATTTGGTGACTTCGAGGCCGGAAACCTCGGGCAGCTGGATGTCCATCAGGATCAAATCGGGCTTGTGCTCGCGTGCGAGCTTAAGCGCCTCCATCCCGTCCTTGGTTTGCAAAGTGCCGTAACCTTGCGCCTCCAACAGGTCGTGGAAGAGCTTCATGTTGAGCTCGTTGTCCTCGACGATCAGGATCGTTTTCGCCATCCCCGTGGTCTCCTAGTCGCGGGACTCCTGGTCGCGCGCTCCAGCAGAGCGGATCAGATTCGCCCCAATGTTCAACCCTAGCGGCACCCCGTTAATATTGGGTGACGGGAAGCAAGCGTCGTCGTTGGGGGTCAGCAGTGCGGGCGCTCGGCCAATTCGCCGGCTACCGCAATCGCTTCGATGGCGAAGTCGCCGTAATCGAACTGCAACAACCGGGCGATGCCATTATCGAGGATTTCCGCGCCGATTTCGAAGCCCGGCTCGGCGGCCTGCGAGCCGCGTTCAAAGAACGCCAGCCGCATCGGCCACCATGGGTGATCGAAGGGCGCGGTGGTCGCCCCCTTGGTCGCTTCGGCCAGGAGGCGCCGTTTATCGGACACGACGTTATGGGTCGTGAAGGGCGAATCGAGCGGTCGCGGGCCATCGAAATAGGCCATATCGATTTGTCCGCCACCCTTTTCCGCCAAGGCGAGCAGCGCGGCCATCTGCTGCATCGGCAACATGGTGCCGCCCGGCAGGGTCAGTTTTTCGCCCGGCGGGGCCGAATAGATCGCTGTCGCCTGAGCGTCGGGGCCGGCGCGTTCCACCTCGCCTTTCCAGCTTTCGACCTGGCGGCCGTCGCGTTCGGTCGTACTTTCGAAGCTGTAGCGGCGCGCATCCTTGGATTCGACACTGCGGAACTCGGTTTTCGATTCGGTGGTGTTGCCGTCGGCGAGCACCATCACGAGCTGGAAGCGCTGGCTCACCGCCCAGCTCTGGCAGGTCTCGCGCCAGTCGATGCGCACGACGCCGCGCGCGTCCTCGATACGGCTCGATTGGCTGGCGCGGAGCAGACGCACCTCGTAAACGGCCGAATGCGGTTGCAGGGTGAACGCTCGTGCCGGGGCGGCGAACAGGCCAGCTCCCAGAGCGACGCCAGCCATTGCCAGTGACAAAATGCGCATGGATACTTCTACCTCTCAGCCAGCCATACCGTCACGCAGAAACCGTCTACGAGACCTGAAGACCATGCCCGACAAGCCAACAATTTTGGTGACGCGTAAAATGCCGCCGGCGGTGGAGGCGCGCCTCAGGCGCGACTACCGCCCGACGCTCAACCCCGACGACCGCATTCCCGATGCCGAAGCGCTGATCGCCGCCAGCGCCGGCATGGACGGCTTGCTGGTCGCGCCGAGCGATAAAGTCACCGCCACGGCGATCGGTCGTCTGCCCGCTTCGGTCAAGATCGTCGCCACGTTTTCGGTCGGCTATGACCACATCGATCTGCAAGCGGCCGGGGCGCGCGGCTTGGTGGTCACCAATACGCCCGATGTGCTGAACGACTGCACGGCGGAAGTGGCCGTCATGCTGATGCTCGGCGCCGCGCATCGCGCCTATGAGGGCGGCGAGATCGTGCGCCACGGCGACTGGAGCCAATGGGGGCCGACGTATTTGCTCAGCACCGAACTCAGGGCCAAGAAACTCGGCATCCTCGGCATGGGGCGCATCGGCCAGCGGGTCGCGCATCTGGCGCGCGCCTTTGGCATGGCGATCCATTACAGCAACCGCACGCGCCTTGCTCCCGCGCTCGAACAAGGCGCGACCTTCCACGCCCATACGGACGACCTGCTGCGCCAGTCGGAGTATCTTTCGATCCACGCGCCGCTGACGCCCGACACGCGCCATTGGCTGGATGCGCGCCGCATCGGTTTGCTCCCGCCAGGCGCGATCGTGGTCAACACCGCGCGCGGCCCGATCGTCGACGATGGCGCGCTCATCGCCGCGCTCAAATCGGGCCGCGTCGCCGCCGCCGGGCTGGATGTATTCGAAGGTGAGCCGCGCAACGTCAATCGCGGCTACTTCGACCTGCCGAATGCGTTTCTGCTGCCGCATCTCGGCTCGGCCTCGCTGGAGACCCGCACCGCCATGGGCATGCGGGCGGTCGACAACCTCGACGCATTTTTCGCGGGGAAGAAGCCGGGCGATCGATTGGTGTAGCCCCTACAACCAACGAGATTGGTGCTTGCGCACCCGGGGAACTGCTAGCCGAGCCCACGTTTCACCGGTAAGGGCTGTCAACGCCGGAGTAAAAATGCGTCGGTGGGCCGGAGCAAAAATGCATCAGACGGGGTAGCACAAAGGGCCCCCGCGGGGGCCCTTTGTGCTGGCCGCATTCAGGCCGGGCTTCTTGCGTTGGATTGAGTGTCGGTCGGGGCGCGAC
>SHVS01000012.1 GCA_009694135.1 Alphaproteobacteria bacterium | reverse complement strand
GCGGAGAATGTTCAGCTGATGTCGGAGAACGACGATCTCAGCTTCAAGCCGCCGCCGCGACTTCAGCAGCGATGCCAGCCAACTCCAAAGCAATTTGACTATCGTCAGCACGCCCCAGCATGACGCGGTGAATGGTCAGTTCGCAAGCCCACCCATGGCGGATGGAGTTTTCAGTATGGACAGTTGGTGCTCGCGGTCGATGAGCAATCGCAGATCCAGGCCCTCGACCGCACGCAGCCCGGACTGCCGATGAAGAAAGGTCGCTGCGGGACGATGACCCACGACTACAAGCGCAACGGCACCACCACGTTGTTTGCGGCGCTCAACATGCTTGACGGTACCGTCTCGGCCCATGCATGTCCCGTCACCGGCATCGCGCGTTCCTGCGCTTCCTCAAGACGATCGACCAGCAGACGCCGGCCCAGCTCGACCTGCATCTGACCGTCGACAACTACGCCACGCACAAGACCGCCGCCGTGAAGCGCTGGCTCAAACGCCATCCGCGCTTTCACCTGCACTTCACGCCAACCTCGGGATCCTGGCTCAACATGGTCGAGCGCTTCTTCGCAGAGATCACCCGCAAGCGCATCCGACGCGGCGCCTTTACTAGCGTCGACGAACTGGAGCACGCCATCATGGCCTCCCTCGCCAACCACAACGTCAACCCCAAGCCCTTCGTCTGGACCAAGTCCGCCACCGCCATCCTCGCAAAAGTCGCCCGTGCGAAACAAGCGTTAGAATCGGTACACTACAGCCCGTACGAGCGGACCGTCGACGAGATCAAGATCGTCGGCCGCATTCGCTGGTTCGCGCGAGAAATTTAGCGAAACGAGGCCGGCGCATGGAGCGGCTGTTCACGGTGACAAGAAACGGAACGCCGATCGCCATGGTGCTCGCTCGCGACTTCGCCGAGGCAGTCCAGATCGCCTCCGCGGTATGCACGTTCGGTCTTGATCCGGCGAATGACGCGCCGAAGCCGGCGAGAATTCGGCCTGAGGAGCTCAAGGCACGCCGCGTGACTGATGACGAGGGCTTTCGTTTCGCCGCGGCGGCGGCGAGTTTCACTGGCGAAGCGCGGCTTGCAGCGATTCCGCTGTGATGTTCTGTGGTTCCGGAGGTCGTTCAAATTCCCATGTTCGCCGCGTGGCCGGCTGCGCACCCGACCCGCTTCGCCGGCTACGCACGGACTGAAGTGCGGCCGGCCATGCGCCCATTATCCGCCCCGGACGGCCCAAGGAGGGCCGATCACCATTGCGGGCCTCCAGTGTTGGAATCTCACTCGATCTGCCAACGCACCGCGATCGCCCCGTCACCAATAGCGGACGCCGTGGCGCTTGCTTACCGAGTCAGCTCGCCATGGGAGCGGATCCGGGAGGTAAATGCTCTGGACACGCGGGACACTCCCTCCTCTAATCACTTGGCGAGGAACCTTGAATCGGGAAAGGAACCAAAATATGCCATGGAACATGTTGGTCAAGCTGGGCGAGCTGCGGACCCGGGATTTGCGCCGGGCGGGTGGCGACCTCACTTGTGTGTTGCTTCTCGCGCTCGCATATCCAGCGGCGGCGCAGGATCAAGCCAAGGTCACCGCCGGGATGAAAGTCTGGCAAGACGCCGGATGCTCCTCCTGCCATGGGACGTTTGCCGAAGGCGGCGGCGGTGGCGAGCAGCCGGTGGGACCGTCGCTGCGCAAGACGCGGCTCGCTCGCGAGGCAATCGAGGAGACCATCAAGTGCGGGCGGCCGGGCACGCAAATGCCCTACAACCTGCGCGGCGCATATACGCGGGTCGCGTGTTTCGGAATGCCCCTGGGCGCTGTCCCAGCGGAAGTCGCCGGCCGCGGCCAGTTGACCCCCGATGATGTCGGCGCCCTCGGCGAATACCTGATGGCCCGCATCGTCGGCAAGGGCACGGTCACCAAGGTGGAATGCGTACAATATTATGGGGACGCGAATCACCGCGTCTGCGCACCGTTGCGCTGAGCAAGACCGCCAGCCGGGCGCGTGGCGCCGGGGCAACCGCACGCAAAGGCGGCCGACCCACGACGCCAAGGAATGTTGAAAACATGGCCCGTATCCCGGTGCTTTTTTGCGCGGCGATGCTCTGCGCGGCCGGCGCGGCGCTTACACCGATTTCCCTGATCGCGGCCATTTCGCCGGCCAGCCGAGCAGAGGTGGCCTCTTGGGCATAGGCGCTTGCTCGGAGTTGGGGCGGGGCTGGGTCTCGATATCCTGCACAGCGCTTCCCTGGTGCTTACCCGCTAACTCAAAGGGCCTAGCCGTTTCCGGCTAAGCCCTTGAGAAATATGGTGGAGCCAAGCGGGATCGAACCGCTGACCTCTACAATGCCATTGTAGCGCTCTCCCAGCTGAGCTATGGCCCCATCCCTTGCGGGCGGTAATACCCCGCCCAATTCTGGCAAAAAACGCGCTGGCGCGAAACTGAGCGAGCGCGCGGTCCAAAACAAGACCTATCTGCCGCCCGTCTTCGCCCGCCGCCCCTCTTGGCTGAAAATTACGCGCGTTGCGGACTCGCCTATTCCCGTTGCGGGTCGTCGATCTGCTCGCGCACCTCGGCCACCTGATCTTCGTCGCCGGCCAGGTCGGAGGTATCCTCCAAAACCTCGGCGGCTTCTTTCTCCTCGACTGGCTCGACCTCCTCCTCGGCCTCTTCGACCAGGGCCGGAACCTCCGGCTCCTCGCGCGGCTTGCGCACCTCGACCGGCGGGGCTTTGGCGGCGCTCGAGCGCGAGCGGCGCGACTTCAGGATCGCTTCAGGATCGAACTCGGCCTTGCACTTCGGGCAGAGGATCGGAGAACGACGCAGGTCATAGAAATGCGCCGCGCAGGTCGCGCAGACGCGCTTCTGACCCCATTCCGGCTTGACCAACGGTAGCCTCCATGTCGGGTGACGGTTCGCGCATTTGCCACTAGTTGCCGGCGCTGTCAAAACCCGCGTGCTACCCGAGTGGTGGCGCAAGGGGTTGGTGGACGGCAGATGGGCAAGGAAACGGCGAGAGTCGATCAGGGCGCGCTCCAGCCGCTCAGCGCACGCGCGGGCGGGGCGCTTAAGGGCACGGCGCGGGTTCCCGGCGACAAGTCGATCTCGCACCGCGCCTTGCTGCTTTCGGCGGCGGCGCTGGGCGAAACGCGCATCGAAGGGCTGCTCGAAGGCGCCGACGTTCTGGCCACGGTCGCCGCCGTGCGCGCCCTTGGTGCCTCGGTCGAGCGCCTGAACGATGGCGCCTGGCGCGTGCGCGGCCAGGGGGTCGGCGGTCAGGCCGAGCCCTTCGATATTATCGACTGCGGCAATTCCGGCACCGGGGCGCGGCTGCTGTGCGGGCTGATGGCGAGCCAGCCGTTCACGGCCTTCGTGACCGGCGATGCCTCGCTCCGCCGCCGTCCGATGATGCGCGTGATCGAGCCGTTGACACGCATGGGCGCGCGCTTCACCTCGCGCGCGGGCGGGAGGCTGCCGCTGGCGCTGATCGGGGCGCGCGATCCGCTGCCGATCGAATACGCGCCGCCGGCGCCCTCGGCCCAGGTCAAGTCCGCGATCCTGCTCGCGGCGCTCAATACGCCGGGCGAAACCACGGTGGTCGAGCGCGCGGCGACCCGCGACCACAGCGAGCGCATGCTGCGTTATCTCGGCGCCGAGGTGCGCTCGACGCCTCTGCCCGGCGGCGGGGCGCGCGTAACGCTGGTCGGCGAGCGCGATTTGATCGCCAAGCCGATCACCGTGCCGGCCGATCCGTCTTCGGCGGCGTTTCCGGCGGTCGCGGCGGCGATCATTCCCGGCTCTGCCGTGACGCTCACCGGCATTTGCGTGAACCCCGGCCGCATCGGGCTCTATACGACTCTCGCGGAAATGGGCGCCTCCTTGAGCTGGTCGAAGGCGCGGGATATTGCCGGCGAACCGGTGTCCAACCTGACCGTCACTGCGGGCAAGCTGCACGGTGTCGAAGTCCCGGCCGCGCGCGCGCCCTCGATGATCGACGAGTACCCGATCCTCGCCATGGCCGCCGCCTGCGCCACGGGGGTGACGGTGCTGCGCGGGCTGGCCGAGCTGCGCGTCAAGGAAAGCGATCGTCTGACCGCGATCGCGCGCGGCCTGACCGCCTGCGGCGTCAAGGTCGAGGAAAGCGCCGAGGAGCTGGTGATCCACGGCCTCGGCCGGCCGCCCAAGGGTGGCGCGAATATCGTCACCGACCTCGACCACCGCATCGCCATGAGCTTTCTCGTGCTCGGCTTGGCCGCCGAGCGTCCGGTCGTGGTCGATGACGGGCGGTTCATCGATACCAGCTTCCCCGGCTTTGTCGCGCTGATGCGCGGCCTGGGCGCGACGATCGATGCCGCCTAAGCCGCCGCTGGTCATTACCGTCGACGGACCGGCGGCCTCGGGCAAGGGCACTTTGGCGCGCACGCTCGCGGCCGAGCTCGGCTTGCCGCATCTCGACACCGGGCGGATATACCGTGGGGTCGGCGTGGCGCTGCTTGCCGCCGGCCAGGATCCGTCCGACCCGGCGGCGGCCGAGGCGGCGGCTTTGGCGCTCGATCCGGCTGCGCTCGGCGATCCGGCGTTAGCGAGCGAAGCCGCGGCGCGCGCGGCTTCGGTGGTGGCGGCGATGCCGCGTGTGCGGGCCGCCTTGCTGGCCTTCCAGCGCCGCTTTGCCGCCGGGCCCAGAGGGGCTGTTCTCGACGGGCGGGATACCGGCACCGTCATCTGCCCAGAGGCCAAGGTGAAGCTGTTCCTCACCGCCACGGCGGAAGAGCGCGCCCGCCGCCGGCATGACGAGTTGCGGGGGCGGGGCGAGGCGAGTATATACGCCGACGTTCTGGTCGAGATCATTGCCCGTGATCGGCGTGATCGGACGCGCGCGGTGGCGCCGCTCGAACCCGCGTCGGACGCGGTGGTGATCGATACCACCCGTCTCGACGCCGCGGCAGTTTTCGAGGCGGCGCTTGTCGTGCTGCGCGCACGCGGATTGTATCCGGCCGGACCGCGCGGGAGCCCAGTTGCCTGACAGCGGTGTTGCCGAACTGGCGGCGCGCGCGGAGCAGCGGGGCAGGGCCCGCCCACTTGCGTTTGTGTTTTGGGCTGATCGGCGCGCTTGGCGCGTCTTTCGCTCGTTGCGCCCCAAGGCGGGCGACTCCCAGGCCTTTAGGCCTCTGGTCCTGGGGGAAAGAGCCTAGCGCACGCGCACCGCCAGCGGCACGCGCGCCAGGGGCCATGCGACCACGCCGGCGACAGGCGCAATGCGAAGGACCGAGAGCCGATGACAGCCAGAATGAGCGAAACCACTTCCGCGATATCCGACAATGATTTCGCGGCTCTCCTCGACGAGAGCTTCACGCGCCGCAAAGATTTTGAGCGCATGGTGGTCAAGGGCCGTATCGTCTCGATCGAAGGCGATTCCGCGCTGATCGATGTGGGCCTCAAGTCGGAGGGAAGAGTTTCGCTCAAGGAGTTCCTCGTTCCCGGTGAGTCGTCCGAGCTGGCCGTCGGCGACGAAGTCGAGGTGTTCGTCGAGCGGTTCGAGGATCGTAACGGCGAGGCGGTTCTGTCGCGCGAGCGCGCCAAGCGCGAGGAATCCTGGGAAAAGCTCGAACGCAGCTTCAAGGACAATCTGCGCGTCAGCGGCGTGATCTTCGGCCGCGTCAAGGGCGGCTTCACCGTCGATCTTTTGGGCGCGGTCGCCTTCCTGCCGGGCAGCCAGGTCGATATTCGTCCCGTGCGCGACGTGTCGCCGCTGATGGGCAATCCGCTCGAATTCTTCATCCTCAAGATGGACCGCGCGCGCGGCAATATCGTCGTCTCGCGCCGCGCCGTGCTCGAAGTGACCCGCTCGGCCGAGCGTTCGACCCTGATCGCCGGGCTGAAGGAAGGCCAAGTCCTGTCCGGCGTGGTCAAGAACATCACCGATTACGGCGCTTTCGTCGATCTGGGCGGGGTGGACGGGCTGTTGCACGTCACCGATATCGCCTGGCGGCGGATCAACCATCCGTCGGAAGCGCTGCAGATCGGCCAATCGATCAGCGTCCAGGTCATCCGCTTCAATCCGGAAACGCAGCGCATCTCGCTGGGGATGAAGCAGCTGCAGGCCGATCCGTGGGAAGGCGTCGCGGCGAAGTATCCGGTCGGCACGCGCTTCAAGGGTCGCGTCACCAACATCACCGACTACGGCGCCTTCGTCGAGCTGGAGCCGGGGATCGAGGGCTTGGTGCACGTCTCCGAGATGTCGTGGACGAAGAAAAACGTTCATCCGGGCAAGATCGTTTCCACCAGCCAAGAGGTGGAAGTGCAAGTGCTCGACGTCGATCCGACCAAGCGCCGCGTGAGCCTCGGCCTCAAGCAGTGCCTGCCCAACCCGTGGGAGATCTTTGCCCAGAAGCACCCGTCCGGCACCGAGATCGAGGGCGAGGTCAAGAACGCGACCGAATTCGGCCTGTTCCTCGGTCTCGTTGGCGAAATCGACGGCATGGTCCATTTGTCCGACATGTCGTGGGACAAGCCGGGCGAGGAAGCGATCAAGGAATTCAAGCGCGGCAGCCGGGTAAAGGCCAAGGTGCTCGACGTCGATGTCGCCAAGGAGCGCATCTCGCTCGGCATCAAGCAGCTCGCCGCCGATCCGTTCGAAGGCAGCGCCAAGGCCTTGAAGAAGGGCTCCGTGGTCACCTGCACGGTCACGGCGGTCACGGACGGCGGGCTGGAAGTGTCTCTGCCCGATGAAGGGTTGACCGGCTTCATCCGCCGCGCCGATCTGTCGCGCGATCGCGACGCGCAGCGCCCCGACCGCTTCACGGTCGGCGAAAAGGTCGATGCCAAGATCACGCAGCTCGACAAGGCCACGCGCAAGGTCTCGCTCTCGATCAAGGCGCGCGAGATGGAAGAGGACAAGAAGGCGCTGGCCGAGTTCGGCTCGGCCGACAGCGGCGCCTCGCTGGGCGACATCCTGGGCGCTGCCCTGCGCGAGAAGGGCAAGCAGGGCAAGGGCGACGACGAGGACGAGAGCTAAACCGCCGCGCGGACCATGGCGCTCGGGCCCGACATCCTCTTCGACCGGCGGCGCCTGAAGCGCGAAGTAGGCGTTTGGCGCCTGGTTGCGATCGGCGTCGGCTTGTTGGCGGTGCTCGCGCTCTTCGGTCGGTTGCCGGCCGCCTTCGAGCGCAGCCATATCGTTCGGCTGTCGGTCGAAGGGCTGATCGTCGAGGATCGCGAGCGCGATCGCGCCCTGCTCGCGGCCGCCGAGGATCCGAAAGTCGCCGCCATTCTCGTGGCGATCAATTCTCCCGGCGGAACCGTGGTCGGCGGCGAGGATCTCTATCGCACGCTGCTCAAGGTGGGCGAGAAAAAGCCGGTGGTGGCCTCGCTCGGCACCATGGCGACCTCCGCCGCCTATATGACGGCGATCGCCGCGGAGCGGATTTTCGCCCGCGAAGGCTCGATCACCGGCTCGATCGGCGTAATTCTGCAAACCACCGAATTCACCGGCCTCATGGCCAAGCTCGGCATCGTCGCGGAATCGATCAAGTCGAGCCCGCTCAAGGCGCAGCCCTCGCCGCTCGAGCCGCTGACCGAGGAGGGGCGCGCTGCCACCCGCGCCATGGTCATGGACAGCTACGCCATGTTTGTCGGCATGGTCGCGGAACGGCGCAAGTTCGATGCGGCTACGGCGACGCAGCTGGCCGATGGGCGCATTTTCACCGGCCGGCAGGCGATCGACACCAAGCTGATCGACGAAATCGGTGACGAGCGCGCGGCGCAGGCGTGGCTCGAGAGCGCGCGCGGCGTGGCGCGCGGACTGCCGCTCAAGCCGCTGGAAGTCCGCCGCGAGGTGGATCCCTTCTCCCGCCTGGTGGGCCAGGTATTCGGAAAAACATTTCTGTCCGAGGGACTTACCCTTGACGGGTTGGTGTCGGTCTGGCACCCTGACCTGACGTTCGCCCTGCCGCATTAGGCACGCGGACGAGTGGCGCGGTCCAACCGGCGAGGGGATGTATTCGCCGCGAGGGGTCTTCCAGGGATGTGCGCGGCATGACCAAGTCCGAACTGATCGCGCGTCTGGCGGAACTTAACCCGCATCTTTATCAGCGCGACATCGAGCGCATCGTCGCCACGATATTCGAACAAATCACCGCCGCCCTCTGCAACGGCAGCCGGGTCGAACTGCGCGGCTTCGGCGCGTTTTCCGTCAAGCAGCGCGGCGCGCGCCAGGGCCGCAACCCGCGCACCGGCGTGACGGTCAGCGTCGCCGAACGCCACGTTCCCTATTTCAAGACCGGCAAGGAGCTGCGCGAGCGGCTCAACTCCGGCCTCTGATCCGGGCCGGCGTCCGTGTGAGCGGCGCGATGCGGCGGCTGTCCATTCTGGTGACGCTGCCCTTCGCCCTGGCGATCATCGTCTTTGCCGTCAGCAACCGCGCCACGGTCACGATCGATCTCTGGCCGCTGCCCTGGTCGGCGACACTGCCGCTGTTCCTGCCGCTGCTCGGGGGTATCTTGCTCGGCGTGCTGGCCGGAGCCGGCGCCATGGTGATCGGCCGGGCGCGCTGGCGGCATCGCGCGACGCGGGCGGAAAAACGCAGCGCGGCGCTTGAGCGCGAATTGGCGAAGCGGGCCGAGTGGCACGCGCCGGATCAGCCCGCCGCCGCGCCGAGCACGCGGGCGTTTGCCGCGCGCGCCGTTTCCGCGGGCTAGCGAGAGCGGCTAGTTGACCGTCTTCCAGGAGCCGTCGGGCTGGCGGCAGGCGCGGCCATAGGCCTGTTCCTGCTTGCCGCCGATCGTGACGCGGGTGATGTATTCGCGGCAGTAGCCTTCGCCCTCGGCCACCGTCTTGACCGGCATGACCTGATAACGCGCGCCGTTCGACGGGTTGTTCCAGACGATCTGCTCGTTGTCGCGCGCGTTGTCGAGCGTTTGCCCGCCGCAGCCTTGGTCGGCCTGGTCCATCGCATTGCCGATGGTGCCGCCGATGAGCATGCCGAGCACCGCGCCGCCGATGGTCGCGGCCGTGCGCCCGTCGCCCTTGCCGATCTGGTTGCCAAGCACGGCGCCGGCGAGGCCGCCAAGGGCACCGCCGATCAGCGCGCGGTTGCAGGTTCCGCCATTGATGGCCGTCTCGTAGTCCGGACGCGGTGGGGCATAGGTGCCGCCGCGGATCAGCTCGGCCCCGCGCGGAACGCGCACGGAGAGCACATTGCAGGGGCCCGGCGGCGGCTGCAGGCCGGGCGGGCGGTCTGGATACCAAATGCGACACATGCCGGGCGGCGGCAGGTGGCCGGGCGGGACCTGAAAGCTCTTGGCCGCGCGGCCTCGATCGCGATCGCCGCGCCCGTGACGGTCGTCGCTTCTCGAATCATCGCCGAAGGCCGGCGTGGCCACCGCAAGCAGGAGAAGCGTTGCGAGCGCGGACTTGTTCATGCGAGCCACTCCGGCAAATGAAGCCATGCAAGGCTAGAGCGCGGATTTTGTTCCGCTCCCCCTGAACCGGACCTTAATGGATGAATCGGAGTCCGGTAAAGCTTGCCTCGAATGCTCCGGAAACGCGCGCAATCACTGCCCCTTCGCTGGCAATGACAGGGTCGCGCGCAGGCCGGGCGCGTTATCGTCCAGCTGCAGCCGGCCATGGTGCAGCTTGGCGACGGCCGCAACCAGCGACAGGCCAAGCCCGCTGCCGGAAGTTTCCGCGCTCGAGTCCAGCCTGACGAAGCGCTCCAGCACATGCGCGCGCTCGGCCGCCGGAATGCCAGGGCCGGTATCGGTGACGATGAACTCCGCGCCGCTCGCCCCGCCGTGGGCCGTGAGCGTGACCCGTCCGTCCGGCGGCGTGAATTTGACCGCGTTGTCGATCAAATTGGACAGCGCCTGGGCAAGAAGCTGGCCCTGGCCATAGGCGCTCAGGCCGGGCGCGATCGTGGCGGCGAGCGCGATCCCCTTTTCCTCGGCGACCGGCCGATAAAGGTCGGTGACCGCCTCGGCGAGCGCGCTCAGATCGACGTCTTCCATCGCCTCGCGCCAAGCGCCGGCTTCGGCGCGCGCGATTTCGATCAGCGTCTTGAAGGTGCGCAACACGCCGTCGAGATCGGCGAGCGCAAGTTCGAGCAACCGCCGGCGTTCCTCCGCCGGTTGCGACGCGCGCAGCGCCTGCTCGATGCGTCCCTGCAGCCGCGTGAGCGGGCTGCGCAGATCATACGCGAGCGAATCGGTCACCGCGCGCATGCCGGTCATCAGCCGCTCGATCTGGTCGAGCATGGCGTTGAGCTCGGCCGACAGCCGGTCGAACTCATCGCCGCCGGAGGAGACCGGCAGCCGCCGGCCAGATCGACAGATTGCCGCCGAGCGGACGCAGCGCCGGATCGGCCAGCAGATAGATGCGGTCGGTGTTGCCTGGCTCATCGGCGCGCGCGCGGATCACGGCGATAAGGCCGGGCAGCCCCTCGTCTTGATATTGCTCGGCGAGGCCGCGCAGCTCGGCCTCGATGGTGGCGTCGATCTGCCGGTCGATGACGGCGACCGTCGACCAATAGATGAACGCCAAAAGCGCCGCGACCGACGCGCTGAACACCGCCGCGTATAGCTGTGCAAAACGAAACGTCGACGTGCGGATGATGTTAGGTGTCAGCACGAAGCGCATAACCGGCGCCGCGCACGGTGTGCAGCAGCGGCGTGGCGTGGCCCTTGTCGATCTTCTGCCGCAACCGGCTCACATGCACGTCGATCACGTTGGTCTGTGGGTCGAAGTGATAGTCCCACACGCCTTCCAGCAGCATCGTGCGCATGACGACCTGGCCGGCGTGGCGCAACAGAAATTCGAGCAGCTTGAACTCGCGCGGCTGGAGATCGATCGGATTGCCGGCGCGCGTCACGCGGCGCGTCAGCAGATCCATTTCCAGATCGCCGAGCTTGAGCTTGGTGAGCGCCGTGGGCGCCGCGTGGCGGCGGACGATGGATTCCAGCCGCGCCAGAAGCTCGGAAAAGGCGAAGGGCTTCACCAGGTAATCGTCGCCGCCGGCCTTGAGACCCTTGACGCGGTCGTCGACTTGGCCGAGCGCGGAGAGGATCAAAACCGGCGTCGCGAGCTTGGCTGCGCGCAGCGCTTCGACCACCGCCAGCCCGTCGAGTCCGGGCTGCATGCGATCGACGATCAGCGCGTCGAAAGTCCCGCTCGTGGCCACCTGACGCGGGCCGACCTTTTGGATGACGTCGCCGGGGCGCAGCCCGCCGTTTTCGGCGGCGCCATTGCGCGCCAGATCGGTCACCACCACGCCGGTGATCGTGCCGGGAATGGCATAGCGCTCGCGCAGCTCGCGTGTGATCGGGCTGAGCGAGGCGCCGAGGGTGCGCGCCAGCACGCCGTCGCCGACATCCGGGCCGGGCAGGGCGGCGAGCTCTTCCTTGTCCTTGGGGCGCGCCGCGAGCGTGACCGTTTGCGTCACGCGGGCGCGGTCGCGCCACAATTCGACCGGGACCGAGCGCCCGGCTGTGGTCGCGGCCACGACGCGCAGCAGATCGCGCGGGGCGTTAATCGCGTGGCCGTCGAACCCGGTGATGACATCGCCGTCCTTGAGGCCGGCCACCGCCGCCGGGCCGTCGGGAACCACTTGGCTCACCAGCGCGCCGCGCACCCGGTCGAGAGCCAAAGCCTCGGCCAGCTCGTCGCTCGCCGGCTGGATCTGCACGCCCAGCCAGCCGCGCGCGACCGCGCCCTTGTCCTTGAGCTGGGCGATCACCGGCTTCGCCTCGTTGGAGGGGATGGCGAAGCCGATGCCGACGCTGCCCTGGTTGGGTGTGACGATGGCGGAGTTGATGCCGATCACTTTGCCGTCGAGCGCGAACAACGGCCCGCCCGAATTGCCCATGTTGATCGGCGCATCGATCTGCAAGAAATCGTCATAGGGGCCGGCATTCAGATTGCGGCCGCGCGCCGAGTTGATCCCGGCGTTGACCGTGCCGCCGAAGCCGAACGGGTTGCCGACCGCCAGCACCCAATCGCCGACTTCGGATTTATCGGAGTCGCCGAACTCGACAATGGGCAGAGGCTGGCCGGCATCGACCTTGATCAGCGCGATATCGGTCTGGTCGTCGATGCCGATGACCCGCGCGGTGTATTTTTTGCCGTTTTCGAGCGTGACGGAAATCTTGCTCGCCTCGGCGACGACATGGTTGTTGGTGACGATGTAGCCGGCCGGATCGATGATGAAGCCCGTGCCTTGGGAAACCTGGCGGGCGCCCGGCTGCTGCTCGCGGAAGCGGCGAAACAGCTCCTCGAACGGCGTGCCGCGCGGGAAATCGAACGGTGCGACCGCCTGGCCGCCGGCGCGCGCTTGCCGCTCGCCCTGGATATTGACCACGGCCGGGCTAACGGCCTTGGCGATGGAGGAAAAGCTTGCCGGCGGGTCGGCGGCGAGCGCTTGGCTTGGAGACAAGACCGGGCCCTGCCACAGGATCAATCCGCCGGCGGCCGCTAACAGCGCCGCCCGACGCTGGATGAATGCTGACATGGTTCGCCTCGCTGGTTCGGTTGCGGAACTTGATGCGACGACTTTGGCGTCCACCGCCGCACGAGCGCATGGCGGACACCTTAATTTTTGGAAAGGTGGCGTTGCGCGTACCGTCCGGCATTGAGTCGGAGCAACATGCGGACGCGCCTAAGCGGCTCGCAAGCGCGGCTGTCAGCGGAGAACAGTGACCGGACGGAGGAAAGCGGGGTGGCTAAAGCTCTAGGTGTCGAGCGCCCGCTTGCGGTAGCGCCAGACCGAGGCCGGCGGCAGGTTCATCGGCACCCAGCTCACGCGCTTGCCTTCAAGCCCGAGCGGCTTTTGCAGCCGGAGCGGCAGCGGCGAAGTGGGGCCGTAGGTGTATTGCAGGTAGATCCCGTCGCTGCCCATCGCCGCGAAGGCTTGGGCGACGATCTGCTGGCAAATCGGATCGGGAATATTCAACAGCGGCAGGCCGGAGGCGACCGCCTTCACCCGCGTGATGCCATGCGCCCGCAATACGCCGGCCAAGTCGCGCGCATCCGCCTTGATCACCGCGAGCTGCGGAAAGCGTTTGCGCAGAATCGTGAACAGCTCCGGCTCGCGCTCGATCACGATCAGATCCTCGGGCGCGATGCCGGCGTCGAGCAGCGCCTGGGTGATGACGCCCGTTCCGCCGCCAAGCTCGACCACGGCGCCCGGGGTGGCGGTATCGATCTCGCGCGCCATGGCGCGGGCGAGCGGCCCGCCGCTGGGCAAGGCGGCGCCCAGCCCGACCGGCTTACGCAGCCACAGCAGGAAGAACTTGAGCGCCGAGCGATCCAGGCGACCGAGTGCGGCGTCGGCGCGTTCGGCTATACGCATGCGTCAGAACTCCCCCCGGGCCGCCTGAAGATAGCGTGTCGCGCGTCCCGCGTCACCAGCGATCGCGTAAGGACCGCAAGTGCAAGAACACCGCGCGCTCGTCCGGGTTTGCGGGCAGGTCGGGAAAGGCTTCGCGCAGCCGGCGGATCAGCACCGGCCGGTCGAGGCGAAAGAATGAGTTGAACATGCGTTCCTCGCCCAGGGAGGTCACCGGCGCCTCGTCCCCGCCATGGCCCGCGATGCGCGGCAGCAGCGCGGCCGCCGCCGCATTGTCCGGTTCGCGGTCGAGGGTGAAGGCGAGATTGCGCTCCAGGTAATCATGGCCGGGATAGATGCGCACGCCGTCGCCAAGGCGGGCGATCTGCTGCGCGCAAGTGTCGTACAGAAGATGCGGGTCGCCGCCGTGGCGGCAATTGCCGACCCCGGCGTTGAACAGCGTGTCGCCGGTGAACAGGGCCGGAGCCTCGCCATGCGCCAGAAGGCAAACGTGGGTCAGCGTGTGGCCGGGCGTATCGAGCACTTCGAGTTCGACCCGCTTGCCGACGCGCACGACATCGCCGGCCTTGAGGCCGAGATCGATCCCGTCGATGTTTGCTTTGTGATGCGCCAGGAGCCGCGCGCCGGTGGCGGCGATCACCGCGGCGTTGCCGCCGATGTGATCGTGATGCTCATGCGTGTTGAGCACCTGGGTGATGCGCCAACCCTTGGCCTTGGCCTCGCGCAAGCAGGCCGCGTGTTCGAGCGGATCGATCGCCAGCGCTTCGCCCGTGTCGGGGCAAGCGATCAGATAGTTGAAATTGCGCAGCGCGTTGGCGGCCCACAGCCGATGGATGATCACAGAGCTCTTCCAAGGAATAGCAGCACCCGCCTGCTGCCGCCGAAGAATCGCATCGCTGCCATGCGCGCCACAAGGTTGCCGGCGACCGCGCGGCGGTAAAAGCGCCTTGAAGATACCTCGCCGACACCATAGCTATGGAAGCGTGGCGGTTGCCCATGCCGGGGACCGCCGCCCGACTCGGCCACTAGGGCGAGGACGACATGGCGCGCACGACACTTCTTGGCAGCCCGCTGTTGCTCGGCTTCGAGCATTTCGAGCGGACGCTGGAGCGGATCGCCAAGGCTTCGGCCGATGGTTTTCCGCCCTATAATGTCGAACAAATCGCCGATTCGCAGTTGCGCCTGACCCTGGCCGTCGCCGGCTTCGCCCTCGCTGAGCTGGAAATTACCGTCGAGGACGGACAGCTGGTCATCCGCGGCCGGCAGGAGGAAGACCCAGGCCGTATTTTCCTGCATCGCGGCATCGCCGGGCGGCAGTTCCAGCGGCGCTTCGTGCTGGCCGATGGGTTGGAGGTCAAAGGCGCGACGCTAGCGGCCGGGCTGCTGCATATCGAGCTTTCCCGCCCGCCTGCGGAGGCAAAAGTGCGTAAAGTGCGCATCGCAGACGGTAGTACGTCGGGCGCCGATGTGCTTTCGATTAGGCAAGGCTCGGGCGGTCAAGGATTTGGCAATCGCAAGGGAGGATAGTCATGGGACTGCGCTGCGCGGCCCCATGTTGCGAGATGCTGAGCATGCGGGCTTCGTCCTGAGCTTGCGGAAGGATGAGGCCCAAACCACTTAGTTGGTTCACAGGCTCGACAGAGGAAGCAGGCATGAAAAATCCGATGCAAGAAATGACCTCTCTACCCCTGTCCGCGGGCGAATTCCTGGCGCTCGGCATGGCCGGAATGGCTTATGTGCGGCCCAAGCAGGTCGATGGCTCGGCGCAATTCGCCATACACACCGCCGATGGCTCGGAAGTCGCCGTCTTGGATAGCTTCGAGGAAGCGCTCGAAGCGGTGCGCGCGAACGAACTCGAGCCCGTCTGGCTGCATTAAGCGGGGCTGATACGCGCCGCCTTCTCCACTCCCCGCGCAGGGGGAAGGAGGCGCTGCTTAGCGGTTTAGGCCGCCGGGCTGGCGGCTGTCGCGGCGGGCGAGGCGTGGGTCAACAGCGCATAAAGCGCATCGGCATTGTCGGTGCCACGCAGCTTGGCGCACAGCTCGCCGTCGCGCATCAGGCGCGAGACCAGCGCCAGCGCCTTCAAATGATCGGCGCCGGCGTCCTTCGGCGCTAGCAGCATAAAAATCAGGTCAACCGGCTCGTCGTCGACCGAATCGAACGCGATCGGCTTTTCCAGCCGGGCGAAGATCGCCATCACCCGCGTGACGCCGGCCAGCCGCACATGCGGGATGGCAATGCCGTGACCGACGCCGGTCGTTCCCAAGCGCTCGCGCTCCAGCAACACGTCGAAAATGGCGCGCTCGGGCACGGTGATGAATCGCGCGGCGACCTTGGCCAGCTCCTGCAACGCGTGCTTCTTGCTGGTCGTGCGCAGGCTGCGGACGACCGCGTTCGGGCTCAACAGTTCCTGAACTTCCATGCGGACCTCGGTTCTGATTCGCGCCGGGCGTTCGATCTGGTTCAAGCGCTCGAATCCCACTGTCTTCCTCCCTGGTGGCCGGCCGTCGGCCGACTGGCGGTACTATCCTGCGCAAGCGCTGGATCGCGCGCCACACACTCGACCAGCCACACGCACGAACCGTCGCGCGCGGCCTGGAGCCTGGAGCATGTGGCGATCGACGGCGGCGGTGAACAGGCCTGCTACGTCCTTGGCTAGGCTGCGCCAGGGAAATAAGCGACTCGGATGTCGTGCAACCCCCGCGCAACGCGAACGGGCGCACGTTAGGGAGGGGCCGTACAGGTGTCAATAAACGCCTCTCGCCAGCATATGCTTACCGCTGGCGGTCTTATGGTACGCAGCGAGTAATGCTTGCCCCGACGCGCGGGGTTCACGTAGGAGCGGGCGCGTGGGAGCGCAGGCGTGGCTCGGGGAGGCTATCGCGCATGGCTTGGCTGCCGCTGATCGTCTTCGCCATCGTCCAGGGGTTGACCGAATTCCTGCCGGTCTCCTCGACCGGGCATCTGATCCTGGTGCCGGTTCTGACTGGCTGGAAGGATCCTGGGCTCGATTTCGACCTGGCGCTGCATGTTGGCACGCTGCTGGCGGTGCTGATCTATCTGCGCGACGATTTGTTCGGCATGACGGTCGCCGTATGCAATCCGCGTGACCGGTCGGGAGAGGAAGATCGCCGGCTGGCGGCGGCGTTGGCGGTGGCGACCGTTCCGGCGGTCTTCGCCGGTTACTTCGCCAAGCCGTATATCGAGACCGTTCTGCGTTCGCCGGAACTGATCGCCTGGACCACGCTGCTTTTCGGCGCGGCGCTTTACGTTGCGGATCGTGTCGGCCCGCGCTTGCGTCGATTGCGCGATATATCGATTCCGCCGGCGATTATCATCGGCTTGGCGCAGTGCATTTCGCTGCTTCCGGGTGTCAGCCGCTCGGGCATCACCATGACCGCGGCGCGCGTGCTTGGCTTCGAGCGCCCGGCGGCGGCGCGATTCTCGTTTCTGCTGTCGATCCCGACCATTGGCGGGGCTTGCGTGCTCGGGGTGCGCGATATCCTGGCCAACTCGCACAGCTTCGCCGCGACCGATGCGGCGCTCGGGGCGCTGATCGCTTTCGTCGCCGCGCTGGTGAGCATGAATGTGCTCATGCGCTGGGTGGAGCGGCGCAGCTTCCTGCCCTTCGTCGTCTATCGGCTGGCGCTGGGGATCGGGCTGATGGTCTGGATCTATCGCTAAACGCCGCGCCGGCGGTAGCGCGCGAGCATTTTCGGCACGATCGCTTCCAGCGGGGTCGGCGCTAAGCCCAGGTCACCAAGAGTCAGCGCCTTGCGCCCGACTATGCAGTCGCCGCGCAGACTCAACACCTGATCGCGCGTCAGCGGCGGGTTGGGCAAAAGGCTCAACACCGCGCCGGTGATTTCGCCCAGCCAGAAGGGGATCGGGACCAGAGCGCGCCTGCGTCCCGTCTCGGTCAGCACCAGGCGCATCAGCGCGGCGAAATCAAGAATGCGCGGCCCGCCGAGCTCATAGGTCCGGCCCGCGGCCGTTGGATCGCCGAGCGCCCGCACCGCCGCCGCCGCCACGTCGCCGACCCACACCGGCTGGAACCTCGCGCGCCCGCCGCCGAACAGCAGCAGCGCCGGCGTGCAGCGCGCGAGCGCGGCGAAACGATTGAAGAACTGGTCCTCGGTTCCGAACACGATCGACGGTCGCAAGATCGTCGCGCGCGGGAATGCCTTTCGCACGGCCGCTTCGCCGGCGGCCTTGGAGCGCGCATAGGCCGAAAGGGCGTCGGTCGCCGCGCCTATGGCCGAGACCTGGACCAGGAATTGCACACCGGCGTCGGCGGCGGCTTGCGCCACCCTGCGTGCGCCGTCGACATGTACGGCGCGGAACGAGCGAGCGCCGCGCTCGGCGAGGATGCCGACCAGATTGATCACCGCGCCTGAGCCGCGCACCGCGGCCGCGATTGCATCCGCATCCTCGATCGACGCGCGCACCGGCACGACCTGGCCGACATCTCCCAGGAGCTTGAGGAATTTGGCGCGCTCGGGCGAACGCACGGCGACGATCACGCCCACGCCCTGATCGGCGAGCCGCTCCACGATGTAGCGCCCGATAAATCCGGAGCCGCCGAATATGGTCACGCGCTTGAGCTGCATTTCCCCTCCGCCCGAAGCTTTCATAAACCAGCGCCTGGCGGAGCGCCAAGAGCGCCGTGCGCGCGTTGACACCCGCGCCGCCGTCCGATAGCCCGTGATGACGCCGCGGGGGGAAGCCATGGCCAGCGCCGAACACGTTCATTTGCATCGCGGCGATCTGCCGGCGGGTCTGTTCGCCAGCGGGTCGGTGGCGATCGATACCGAGACCATGGGGCTCAGCCTCGCCCGCGACCGACTGTGCCTGGTGCAACTTTCGGCCGGCGACGGCATCGCCCATTTGGTCAAGTTCGAGCGCGGCGAGATCCGGGCGCCCAATCTTCGCGCGTTGCTGGCCAATCCGTCGGTGCTGAAGATCTTTCACTTCGGGCGCTTCGATTTGGCCATGCTCCAGCGCAGCCTGGGGGTCGAGACGCGGCCGGTGTTCTGCACCAAGATCGCATCAAGGCTTTGCCGCACCTATTCCGACCGGCATGGGCTCAAGGAGCTGACCAAGGATCTGCTCGGGATCGAGATCTCGAAGCAGCAGCAGCTGTCCGACTGGGGCGCGGCGGAATTGACTCGCGAGCAGCAAATCTACGCGGCCGACGATGTGCTCTATCTGCATGAACTGAAAGCCCGGTTGGAGGCGATGCTGGAGCGCGAGGGACGGCAGGCGCTCGCGCGCGCCTGCTTCGACTTTTTGCCTGCGCGCGCGGCACTCGACCTCGCCGGCTGGGGCGAGGAAGACATCTTTGCGCATTCCTGAGTCGGGCGCGGCTTCGGTCACCGTTATTGACCCGTAAGCCGAAGGCTGGCATAGTTCTTGCGTCGAGACCAGACGGAGATCGGGGCATTGCCGGCGCGACGGCCCACCTCACGCTTTCAGCTGCGCTTCCGGAGCGTGTGCGCATGACCCACGCCTCGCAGCCCGCGAGCGCGCGCTCGCGCCCGTCCGATCCCGCAGCCGACTTGAAGGCCGCGCGTCGGGTGCTGCTGATCGAAGGCGAGGCGATTGCCGCGCTGGCCGCGTCGCTCGATGCTGAATTCGTGCGCGCCATCGACCTTCTCGCCGCCGTCACCGGCCGCATTGTCGCGACCGGCATGGGCAAGAGCGGCCATATCGCGCGCAAGATCGCGGCGACGCTCGCCTCGACCGGCGCGCCGGCGTTCTACGTCCATCCGGCCGAAGCCAGCCACGGCGATCTCGGCATGCTGACGAAGAACGACGCCGTTCTGGCGCTGTCCTTTTCCGGCGAAACGACCGAATTGGCCGATCTGATCGCCTTTGCGCGGCGGTTTTCGCTGCCGCTCGTCGCCATGGTCGGGCGGCGGCCGAGCGCGCTGACCGAACAGGCGGATTGTTCGCTGGTGCTGCCGGTGTTGATCGAAGCCTGCCCGATGGGGCTCGCGCCGACCACCTCGACCACCGCCATGCTGGCCCTCGGTGACGCCATCGCCGTCGCGCTGCTGGAGCGGCGCGGCTTCACCGCCGCCGATTTCCAAGTGCTGCACCCGGGCGGCAAGCTCGGCCAGCAGCTGCTGCGTGTGCGCGATCTGATGCACACCGGCGCCGACCTGCCGCTCGTCAAGCCGGGGACGAGCATGGCCGAGGCGATTCTAGTCATGACCGAGAAGCGCTTCGGCTGCTGCGGCGTGGTCGATGCCAAGGGCAAGCTCGCCGGCATCGTCACCGACGGCGATCTGCGCCGCCACTTGTCGCCGGCGCTGCTGTCGGCGGCGGTGGAAATGGTGATGACGCGCGCCCCGCGCACGATCCGGCCGAATGCTCTCGCCGCCGAGGCGCTCGGTTTCATGAACGCGCAGGCGCTGACGGTTTTGTTCGCGGTCGAGGGTGGCCGCCCGACCGGCATCCTGCATGTGCACGATTGCTTGCGCGCTGGCGTGCGCTAGGCAGCCCGGCGATGGCCAGACTCAAAGCGGGCGATATCTTGCGGGCAGCGGCGAAGCCGCGCGCGGGCAAGCCCGATCTGCGGTTGCGCGCCCGGCCGCTTGATGTGCGTCGCAACCGTTTCGTTACAGTAATGAAATTTCTGCTGCCGGGCGTCGCGCTCGCGCTTTTGGCGCTGATCGCGGCCTGGCCGTCGCTGCGCCAGATCGAGGACGTCGTGCGGCTGAAGATCGATGGGGCGGCGATCGCCGCCGCCGACCCACGCATGATCGCGCCCCGGCTTTTGGGCATGGACCGTGGCGAGCAGCCGTTCACCGTCACCGCTAAGACGGCCGCGCGCATACCGAGCGCCGATGGGCGCGAAGTCTATGAGCTGGTCCAGCCCAAGGCCGACATCACGATGAAGGACGGGACCTGGTTGGCGCTCAGCGCCGACACGGGCGTGTTCCAACGCGATCAGCAGGTGCTCGAATTGTTCGATAATGTGAACCTGTACCAGGATCAGGGCTACGAGTTCACCACCACCAACGCGCGCATCGATCTGGCGCAGCGCATCGTCACCGGCGACCAGCCGGTGCACGGCGTCGGACCTTTCGGCCAAGTCGAGGCGGAAGGCTTTCGCATCGGAGATCACGGCCAGCGTTTCGAATTCATTGGGCGGACCCGACTTGTCTTTACCGCCCAGAAGGACGCTCCATGACCCCGCGCCGCACGATGTTGTTTGCCCGCGCGCTGCCCGCGTGTTTTGCCGCTCTGCTTACCATCGCCGCCGCCGCGCCCGCGCGCGGCCAGGCGCTCGGCTTCCAGCCGCAAGGCAATGCGCCGATCGAAGTCGTGGCTACCGATGGCGTCGAATGGGATCGCGAGACGCAGAAATATGTCGCGCGCGGCAAGGCGCGCGTCACCCAGGGCGGCTTGTCGGTGACGGCCGACGTCCTGACCGCCTATTACCGGACGGTGGCGACCGGTGGGAACGAGATTTTCCGCATCGACGCCGTTGGCAAGGTCAAGATCGCCTCGGCCAACGAGACAGCGACCGGCGACCGCGCTACCTTCGATGTGAAGGGTGGGATCCTGCTCATGACCGGTGAGAAGATTGAATTGGTGACGCCGCAGGAGACGGTCACCGCCCGCGACAGCCTGGAATACAATGTCGGCCGCAACCTGGCGATCGCGCGCGGCAGCGCCCATTCCGGGCGCGGCGCGCAGCATCTCTATGCCGATGAGCTGCAAGCGCATTTTCGCGCGACCGGCGCCGCCGGCGGCAAGACCTCGGACATCGAGCGGGTGGAGGCGATCGGCAATGTCGTGATCGTCACTCCGGCCGAGGTGGTGCAAGCCGCCCGCGGCGACTATGACCCGACGAAGGGGCTGGTCCATCTTACCGGGCAGGTGAAACTCACGCGCGACACAACCCAGATCAACGGCGAAGAGGCGGAGGTGAACCTCAACACCGGGGTCAGCAAGATCATCGGCACCGCGCGCGTGGCGCTGGCCGGAAAAGCTGTCGCGCCGCCGGCGGGCGGAGTTGCGACCGCACCGGTGCCGCCCGCGGGCGATCAGCGCGTGCGCGCCCTGATCACACCAAAATCCAAGCCGCAAGTGCCGGGGGCGCGATGAGCGGGCGCGAGGTGCAACACCCGCGTGAGCTCGCCGCCCGCGAGTCGGCCGAGGGGCCACGCTTGATTTTGGCCAATCGCGGTCTCGAAGCGAAGAGCCTCGGCAAGCGTTTCCGCAGCCGCCCGGTGGTGCGCGACGTGAGTCTGCGGCTCGATCGCGGCGAGGCGGTCGGCTTGCTCGGCCCCAATGGCGCTGGCAAGACCACGACGTTCTATATGATCACCGGGCTGTTGACGCCCGACAGCGGCGCGATTTTTCTCGACGGCCACGACATTACCCATCTGCCGATGTATCGGCGGGCGCGGCTCGGCATCGGCTATCTGCCCCAGGAATCCTCGATCTTTCGCGGCCTCAATGTCGAACAGAATATCCGCGCCGTGCTTGAAGTAGTCGAGCCGGATCGCGACCGGCGCGAATCGACGCTCGAAGACCTTTTGGCCGAATTTTCGATCTCGCATCTGCGCCGCACCCCGTCGGTGGCGCTCTCCGGCGGCGAGCGGCGACGGGTGGAGATCGCGCGCACGCTCGCGGCGCATCCGCATTTCGTGCTGCTGGACGAGCCCCTGGCCGGCATCGATCCGATCGCGGTCGGCGAAATTCGTGAGCTGGTCAGGCATTTGAAAGAGCGCGGCATCGGCGTGCTGATCACCGACCACAATGTGCGTGAAACGCTGGAGATCATTGACCGCGCCTACATCCTGCATGACGGCACGGTGATGATGAGCGGGCGGCCCGAGGAGATCGTCGCGCATGAAGGCGTGCGGCGCGTTTACCTGGGTGAAAGGTTCAGTCTCTAACCACCATCATCCATGGCCATCACGCCACGCCTAGAGCTCCGCCAGGGCCAGGCCCTGGTGATGACCCCGCAGTTGCAGCAAGCGATCAAGCTGCTGCAGATGTCGAGTCATGAGCTGATGGCCTATGTCGAGCAGGAGCTGGTCGACAATCCGCTGCTCGAACGTGCCGACGGCGACGGCGGTGATGGCGGCGAGAGCGTTCCCGACGCTCCGGCCGCCGATACCGAAACGCCCGAGGCCGCGAGCGACGAGCCGCTCGACATCGATCCGGCGCTCGCTTTCGACGAAGAGCCGGGCGGCGCCGGACTGTCCGACTGGCCGGCCGCGCGCGGCGGCGGCGACGGCGGCGAGGCGTTCGCAGACCGCCTGGCCGAGCGGCCGAAGTCCCTGCGCGAGCATCTGGCCGAGCAGGTCGCGATCGATCTGAAAGATTCGGCCGAGCGGATCATCGCCCTCGCCTTGATCGACCGGCTCGACGACGCCGGCTATCTCGTTCCGCCCCTGGCCAAGATCGCGGGCGAGTTGGGAGCCGCGCTCGATCAGGTGGCCGCGGTCCTGGCGCGGCTGAAGCGCTTCGATCCGCCCGGGCTGTTCGCCGGCAGCTTGAAGGAATGTCTCGCGCTCCAATTGGCCGAGAAAAACCGGCTCGACCCGGCGATGCAGGCGCTGGTCGATAATCTCGAGCTCCTGGCGCGACGCGACTGGGCCTCGCTCAAGCGGCTGTGCGCGGTCGACGATGCCGACCTCAAGGACATGATCGCCGAGCTGAAATGCCTGAACCCAAAGCCGGCCGAGGCTTTCGGCGCGGTGGCGGTGGACATTCCGGCGCCGGATATCCTGATGCGCGCGACGCGCAAGGGCGGCTGGCTGATTGAACTCAACGCGGCTTCGCTGCCGCGCGTGATCGTCAACAATCGTTATGCCGTCGATCTTGGCGCGCATGCCGCCGACAAGCCGGCGAAGGAGTTCATCGCCGAGAAGATGCAGAGCGCCAGCTGGCTGGTGCGCGCGCTCGATCAGCGGGCGCAGACCATCCTCAAGGTGGCGACCGAGTTGGTGAAGCAGCAGGAGCGCTTCTTCGCCGAAGGCGTCGCCGGTTTGCGGCCGCTCGTGCTGCGCGACATTGCGACGGCGATCGAGATGCATGAAAGCACGGTGTCGCGCGTGACCGCGAACAAGATGATCGCGACGCCGCGCGGCACCTTCGAGCTCAAATATTTCTTCACCAGCTCGATCGCGAGTTCCGGCGGCGGCGAGGCGCATTCGGCGTCTGCGGTGAAGAGCCGGATCAAGGCGTTGATCGACGCCGAAAACCCGCGTGCGGTCCTATCCGACGACACGCTGGTCGAGATGCTGCGCCGCGAGGGGATCGAAATCGCCCGCCGTACGGTGGCGAAATATCGCGAGGCGTTGAGGATTCCCTCGTCGGTTCAGCGCCGCCTGGACAAGGGGTTCATGCCTGCGGCCTGAGACGGAGCCTATCTCTCCCGCAGCGCATTGTCGCGCGCCTTCAGGATCGGCTTCATGATGTAAGTGAACACCGACTTCTTGCCGGTGAGAATATCGACTGTCGCGGTCATGCCGGGGATGATCGGCAAAAGTTTGCCGTTGTACATCAGCTCGGCAGTGTCGCTGCGCAGCTGCACCCGGTAGAAGTTTTCCTTCTTCGCCTCGTCGATGATGGTATCGGCGCTGATCTGCTCGACGATGGCGTCGAGCCCGCCATAGATCGAGAATTCATAGGCGGTGATCTTGACCTTGGCCACTTGGCCGGGGCGCAGGAAAGCCATATCAGCCGGGCGAATCTTGGCTTCGACTAGAAGCGTATCAGCCAGCGGCACGATCTCCAAAATATTCTGGCCGGGCTGCACCACGCCGCCGACCGTGTTGAAGCTGAGACTCTTGATCGTGCCGCGGACGGGCGAGCGCACTTCCGAACGGGTGACGCGATCGACGCCGGCGGCCATGATTTTCCTCACGGATCCGAGATCGGAGCGCAGCTGGTTGAGCTCCTTGCCGGCTTCGACGCGCTGCGTCGCGCGCAGCTCACCGATGCGCTGGTCGGCCTCGGTGAGCGCCGTTTGCGCGCGCGGGATAGACAGCCGGATGGTGCGCAGCTCGCCCTCGGTTTCGGCGATGCGGCTCTGCAGACGGATCAGGTCGATGCGCGGCATCACGCCTTCTTTGACCAGGGGATCGGTGATCGCCAGCTCTTCGCGCGACAGGGCCAGCGTGCGCTCGAGCTGCTGGCTGCGGCTGCGCATCTCCTCGATCTCCTGCCGGCGCTGATCGGCTTGCGCCTGAAGCACGCCCACCTGCGAGCCCAGCTGGCTGCGGCGTGAAGCGAGCAATTGGCGCTGCTGGATCACCGTGTCGGGCGCCTCGGTCAAAACTTCCTGCGGGAACAGGATTTCGTCGCGCAGGGAAATCTCGGTTTCTAACCGGGCGACGCTGGCGAGCAAGTTGAGGTAGCGGCGGCGGTTCTCGCGATAGCTCGAGGCGGCGGTGAAGTTGTCGATGCGCAGCAGGATGTAGCCCTTGTCGACGATCGAACCCTCGCGCACCAGGATCTCGGTGACGATGCCGCCTTCCAGGTTTTGTATCACCTGCACGCGGCTGGACGGTATGATCTTGGCCTCGCCGCGGGTGACTTCATCGAGCACGGCGAAATTGGACCAGACGACGAACACCACCAGGAATACGAGACTCACGAGGGTGAGCAGATAGGCGAAGCGGTGACCGGCGCGGCGCGCGGCGGCCGCGACATCGGGCATGAAGTCCAGATCCTCGGCCAATGCTGCGTCGGCGGCGTCGGTGGAGTTGGCGACGACGCGTGGCGCGTAGCTTTCTGCGGCTCTTTCGGCGGCGGCGGCTGACGCCGACCCCAGAGCGCGATCCCGAGCATCAGTGCCGGCGTGGTGAGCACGAGCAGCATGAGCCACAGCGGGACGGTTAGCAGCGGGACCAGGACTTGATCCCAGATCGCCGGCGCTATCGCCGCCTGGGCCAGGATAAGGCTGTTGCGGTCGACCGCGTACCAGGCGTCGCCGGTCGCATCGAAGGGCGAACTGCCACCCGCGAGCATCGCGCCGCCGAGCGCCAGTCCCAGCGCGACCCAGGCGACGAACAGGGCCAGCGCCAGCCAACGCCAGCTCCCTGCACCAGGCTTGCCCGCGTGGCGGAAACTCTCGAATGCCGCGCCGTCCCCTTGCGTCTTAACAGCCATACCTGCCTCGTGCTCCAATCTGGTCGTCGGGCCCCAGGTCCGCCGGTGCGCGCTAGCGCGTCGTGCGGATGCGGCCATCCTTGAGCGCCTGCAGAACTTCTTCCTTCGGTCCATCGGCGACGGCGCGGCCACCATCGACCACCACCAGCCGATCGACCAGCGCCAAGAGCGAGCTGCGATGCGTGTTCAGGATCAGCGTCTTGCCGGGAAGCACTTCGCCCAAGCGCTGGCGTGTCAACGCCAGCGATCCAGTGGCCTTCGCGCGCGTTGTACAGGCAATGCGCCGCGGTCAGGACCAGCTTGGGGCCGATCAGCGCGCCGCTGCAATGCCCGGTGCCGGCCAGGTTCACGCGGCCGATCGCCGCCCAGGGCATGGAGGTCGCGGGCACCGGCTGCGGCTCGGCGCGCGGCTCGGTCGCGAGGCCGAACGCGCCGACGGCAAAGCCGGCGAGCGCTCCGCAAGCGGCAAAAATTCGTCTGGCGGCGCCAAGGCCGCGGACCGGGAAAAAGCTCATTCGGGGCGCCCCCGCCTGCGTCAACAAACACCGCCCGCACCATAGCGGGCCGCTAACGCCGATGCACGCCCCGTAGCGCAGATTTATAGCTCAATTTCACGCGCCTGTGCGCCTTCGGATACCGAGAAAAAGGTTAATCCACGCGGGCGCAGAGAACGGAGCTTGCGCGGACCCAAGTAATTAATGCGCGCCGATGCCCTCGACGATCGCTGTTATGCGCTCGGCCAGGGGCGGATCGAAGACCAGCGCGACGAAGCCGACTCCCGCCGACAGGACGAACTAGAATCCCTATGAATTTCACCCGGCGGCCCCGGCGGGCTCCATTCCTGCCTCGCTCAAGGGTCGGTTGCTCGGAATACAGCGCCGTTAATCGCGCCATAGATGTCGCCTCTGGTTAAAGCGCACGCGGCGCCGAACGTATTGCCGCCGGAACGCATCCGGGCTAATCCGTTGCGATGCGCACCCTCTACCACCAATGGCTCTGTCCCTTCGCGCGCAAGGTGCGGCTTGCGCTCAAGGAGAAGAAGCTCGACTTCGAGCTGGAGGAAGAGCCGGTGTGGGAAGCGGGCGACGATTTCCTCGCCCTCAACCCGGCCGGCGAAGTGCCGGTGTTGGTCGAGCCGGACGGGACCGCGCTGTCGGATTCCGTTGCCATCTGCGAATATCTCGAAGATACGTTCCGCGCGCCGAAGCTGCTACCGGATGATCCGCTGGCGCGCGCCGAAGCGCGCCGCCTGGTCGCTTGGTTCGACCACAAGATGTATCGCGAAGTGACACGCACGCTGATTGTCGAGAAGGCCGACAAGCGCCTGCGCGGCGGCGGCGTGCCCGACTCGGGCGCGATCCGCAAGGCGTTGGCGCAGATCCATGGCCACCTCGCCTATATCGGCTGGCTCGCCGAGCGCCGGCGCTGGCTCGGTGGGGCGGAGCTGTCGCTGGCCGATCTGGCGGCGGCCGGGCAGGTGTCGGCGATCGACTATCTGGGCGATGTTCCCTGGGACGAATATCCGGGGGCGAAGGACTGGTACGTCCGGATCAAGTCGCGCCCGAGCTTCCGGCCGCTCCTGGCCGATTTCATCCCCGGCATGGGACCGGCCAAGCATTATGCCAATCTCGATTTCTAAGCCGCGCGCGGGGATGCGATCGGGTGGCTGACGGAGCGGTCCTGCTCTGCTTCGGCCATGGCTACACGGCGCGGGCGCTCGCGCGCGTCTTGCCCGATCAGGAGGCGGGCTGGAGCGTGATCGGGACCCGGCGCGCGCCCGACGAGGCGGCCAAGCTGGAGGGCGAGGGCGTGTCGGGGCAGGTCTTCACCCGGGGCCAAAAACTCGGCCACGACACGATCCAACGGGCGACGCATATCCTGGTTTCGATCCCGCCCGATGGAGAAGGCGACCCGGTCCTGGCCGAGCATGCCGAGGATTTGGCGCGCGCGGCGTCACGCCTGCATTGGATCGGCTATCTCTCCACCACAGCGGTTTATGGCGACCGCGCCGGCGCCTGGGTGGATGAATCCTCGGAGTTAAGGCCGGTGGGCGCGCGCGGCCGTCGCCGGGTCGAGGCGGAAGCCGGTTGGCTCCGGCTGGGGCGCGAACAAGGTCTTCCGGTGCATGTCTTTCGCCTAGCCGGAATCTATGGCCCGGGGCGCAACGCGCTCGACCAGGTGCGAGCGGGGAGCGCGCGGCGCATTCTCAAGCCGGGCCAGGTGTTCTCGCGCATTCATGTCGCCGATATAGTGCAGGTGCTGCTGGCCTCGATGGCGCAGCCCAACCCCGGCGCGGTCTATAATCTGGCCGACGACGAGCCGGCGCCGCCGCAGGCGATGGTCGAGCATGCCTGTACGCTGCTTGGCGTCGCTCCACCGCCGGAGGAGCCCTTTGCCACCGCGCCGATGACCGAGTTCGCGCGCAGCTTTTATGCCGAGAGCAAGCGGGTGCGGAACGAGCGCATCAAGCGCGAGCTTGGCGTGCGCCTCGCCTATCCTGATTTTCGTGCCGGGCTTAAGGCATTGCTCATGTTCGGCTAGGCATATTAGCCGCCTAATTCCGTTGCTTTAGCCCGTGTCATCGCCGATTGAGGGGCGGCTGCGCAGACTCAATGCCCGCATCGATGTCCAACAGTGAATTGATAGAGGCGGCCGCCTGGCCGCACGGACATCCGCGCGTGCTGCAGGTTGTGCCGGCGCTCGAGCGCGGCGGCGGAGGTGTCGAGCGCAGCGCGATCGATGTCGCGGCGGTGCTTGCGGCCTCCGATGTCGAGGCGTTTGTCGCCTCATCCGGCGGTGACATGCTGCGCGAACTCGGGCGCGCGCATGTCGCGCATCTCACCCTTCCGCTCACGTCGCGCAATCCGTTCACGTTGTGGCGCAATGCCAGGCGGCTTACGCGCGCGATCACGGAACTTAAGATCGACATTGTGCATGCCAGCGCGCGCGGCCCGGCCTGGAGCGCCTACCATGCCGCCAAGCGCACCGGCGCTCACTTTGTGACTACGGTGCATGGCGCCTATGCACTCACCGGCCCGCTCAAGCGCCGTTACAATGCGATCATGACCCGTGGCGAGCGGGTGATCGCCAACTCGCATTTCATTGCCAATTATCTGCAGAGCCACTATCGAATCGCGCCCGAGCGGCTGCGCGTGATTCCGCGCGGGATCGACCTGAAGCGCTATGACCCCGCGCGCGTCAGCGCCGAACGCGTGATCCGCCTCGCGCGCGCTTGGCGGCTGCCGGATGGGCAGCCGGTGGTCATGCTGCCGGCGCGCATGACGCGCAGCAAAGGCCATGCGGTGCTGATCGAAGCCATGGCGCGGCTCGGCCGGGAGAACATCGTCTGCCTGCTGGTTGGCGCGGTCGGCGAGAGTCAGCGTTATCGCGACCGGTTGGTTCGGTTGGCGGCCAAGCGTGGCCTCGGTGCCCGCCTGATGCTGGTCGACCACTGCGATGACATGCCGGCCGCCTATATGCTCGCCGATGTCGTGGTGTCGGCGTCGGTCCGGCCCGAATCCTTTGGTCGCACGGTGTCCGAGGCGCAAGCGATGGGGAGGCCGGTCGTCGTTTCCGACCATGGCGGAGCGCGCGAACAGATCCTGCCCGGCCAAACCGGTTGGGCCTACCCGCCGCAGGATCCCAATGCCTTGGCCACGGCCTTGGCCCAGGCTTTGGCGCTCAACGGCGAGGCCCGCCTGCGGCTGGCGGCGATCGCCCGCGAGCATGTGCGGATGAACTACGACGTGGCCCGCATGGTGGCGCTCACCTGCGCCGTCTATGAGGAGCTGGCCCCCGGCCAATAACCGCGGCGGTGGCGGGCGAGGTTGAAGCCACGCCGGGGCTGCGCTACACTCGCGCGACCCCTGATGCGGTAGGTTCGAGGACATAATGGCCGAAACCGGCGAGCTTTGCCTGACCCTGCCCGATGGCAGCACGCGCCGCTTTCCCGGCCTGGTGACCGGCGCGCAGGTCGCCGCCTCCATCGGTCCGGGCTTGGCGCGCGCCGCGCTGGCGATCCGCGTCGATGGTTCGATGCAGGACCTTAACGCGCCGCTCAAGCGCGATGCCGCCATCGCCATCGTCACCGGCAAGGACGTGGATGCACTCGAATTGCTGCGCCATGACGCCGCGCATGTCATGGCCGAGGCGGTGCAGGAGCTCTATCCAGACGCCCAGGTCACCTTCGGCCCGGCGATCGAAAACGGCTTCTATTACGATTTTCATCGCTCGACGCCGTTCACGCCCGAGGATCTGGCCAAGATCGAGACGCGCATGCGCGAGATCGTGGCGCGCGATGAGGCAATCACGCGCGAGGTTTGGGAGCGCGACGATGCGATCGCGTTCTTCAAACGGAAGGGCGAGCACTTCAAGGCCGAGCATATCGAGACGCTCCCGCGCGAAGCGGAGATCTCGGTCTATCGGCAGGGCGCATGGCTCGACCTGTGCGTCGGCCCGCATCTGCCCTCGACCGGGAAACTCGGCACTGCGTTCAAGCTGACCAAGCTGTCCGGCGCCTATTGGCGCGGCGATTCGAACAAACCGCCGCTGCAACGCATCTACGGCACCGCCTGGGCGAGCGAGCAGCAGCTCAAGGATTACCTGCGCCTGCTCGAGGAGGCGGAAAAGCGCGACCACCGCCGCTTGGGGCGCGAGCTTGGACTGTTCCACCAGCAGGAAGAAGCCGCCGGGGCCGTGTTCTGGCATCCCAAGGGCTGGACCCTGTGGCGCACGGTCGAGAACTACATTCGCGGCCGCCTGGCCGTCGCGGGCTATGTCGAGGTGCGCACCCCGCAGCTGATCGACCGCAGCCTGTGGGAGAAATCCGGCCATTGGGAGAAGTTCCGCGAGCACATGTTCACGGTCGCGGCCGATGGCGAAAAAGTGCTGGCGGTCAAGCCGATGAACTGCCCCGGCCATGTGCAGATTTTCAAGCAGGGAATCACCTCCTATCGCGACCTGCCGATCCGCATGGCCGAATTCGGCGCCTGTCACCGCAACGAGCCCTCGGGCGCGCTGCACGGCATGATGCGCGTGCGCGCCTTCACCCAGGACGACGCGCATATCTTCTGCACCGAGGCGCAGATCGTGACAGAAACGCGCGCCTTCTGCGATCTGTTGCAGAGCGTCTATCGCGATTTCGGTTTCACCGAGGTGAAGGTGAAGTTCTCCACCCGCCCGGCGGTTCGCGCCGGCACGGACGAGGTCTGGGACCGGGCCGAGGCGGCGCTCAAGACCGCCACCGAAGCGGCCGGGCTTACCTACACCCTCAATCCGGGCGAGGGGGCGTTCTATGGCCCGAAGCTCGAATTCGTGCTGCGCGACGCCATCGGCCGCGACTGGCAATGCGGCACGCTGCAGGTCGATTTCGTGCTGCCGGAACGTCTGGATGCCAGCTACGTCGCCGAAGACGGCAAGAAACACCGGCCGGTGATGCTGCACCGGGCGATTCTGGGATCCTTTGAACGGTTCCTCGCCATTCTGATCGAACATCACGCGGGGAGCCTGCCGTTTTGGCTGGCGCCGGTCCAAGGCGTGGTGGCGACGATCACCAACGACGGCGACGACTATGCCCGCGAGGTCGCGGCGGCGGCCCAGGCCCATGGCCTCAGGGTCGCGCTCGACCTGCGCAACGAGAAAATCGGCTATAAGGTGCGCGAGCACTCATTGGCCAAGGTGCCGGTCCTGCTGGTGGTCGGCAAGCGCGAGGGCGAAACGCGCTCGGTCGCCCTGCGGCGGCTTGGCTCCGACCGTCAGGAAACCGTTGCGCTCGATGCGGCTCTCGCCGATCTTAGCGCCGCTGCCGCCGGACCCGCCCGCTCATAGGCGGCGGCGGCCCAAGAATGGAGAAGCTCTATCGCTAGACGTCCGTCTGACCTTGCCCCGCCCGATAAATCCGGTCCAAGGACTAATGAAGACATCATCGCGCCGCAGGTGCGCCTGATTGACCAATATGGCGAAGCGCACGGCATCGTCACTCGCGAAGCGGCGCTTGAGCGCGCCACTTCCGCCGGGCTCGATCTGGTCGAGATCGCGGCCGACGCCGAACCGCCCGTGGTCAAGATCGTCGATGTCGGCAAGCTCAAGTACCAGAAGCAGAAGCAGCGCGCCGAGCAGCGCCGCAAGCAGAAGGTCATTGAGATCAAGGAAATCAAGCTGCGCCCGAACATCGACATCCACGATTACGAGGTGAAGATGCGCAGCGCGAAGCGGTTCCTCGAGGAAGGCGACAAGGTCAAGGTCACCTTGCGCTTCCGCGGCCGCGAGATGGCCCATCCCGAGCTGGGGATGAAGGTGCTCGACCGCGTGCGCGACGAGCTCGACGTGATCGCCAAGGTCGAATCCTCGCCGCGCTTCGAAGGCCGGCAGATGGTCATGGTGATCGCGCCGCGCTAGGCTGGTTGGCGCGGGTACGCGCGGCCGGTCGTGGAAATTGGCGGCCAAGGCCGAGGCGCGCACGGATGCGGTTTTCGACGGCCGGATTGCACGGGAGCTGACGGCATGGACGCGAGCATGCATTTCGTCAGGGAGTATTACCTGGACGATATTTCCGTCTGTGACCGGCTGATCGCGTTCTTCAATCAGGCGAAGAAACTGGGCTTCACCGGACCGGGCCGCACCGGCAATTTCGAGATCAACAAGAAGGTCAAGGACAGCGAGGACTTAAGCGTTCTCAGCATTCCCAAGGGCAACCACGGCCTCCCTTCGCCGGAAGAAAGCGGCTACCAGTCCGTCTTCAAGCAGTTCGTCGATTTCATTCCCAAATACTACCGGGATACGGAAGCGCCCTGGCGGCAGCCGGTCGAGTTCGAGGCTCCGCAGCATTTCCAGTACTACAAGCCGGGCGGCGGTTATCACGCCTGGCATTGCGACGCGACCGGCCATCAGATCGAGCGGCACCTGGTTTTCTTGCTCTATCTGAACGATGTGCCGGGCGGCGGCACCGAGCTCCAGCATCGGAAATACATCTGCGAGGCGAAACAGGGGAAGGTGCTGATGTTCCCGGCCAATTTCTGCTATCCGCACCGCAGCCAGATCAGCCAGACGCACGAGAAGTATATCCTCACCGGCTGGGCCAAGGCGCTGAAACCGAAGTAAGGCTTGGCCGGAGACGCGCGGGTCGCAAAAAACAACCCCCTCCCGCGCGGGGAGGGGGTTTTGAGCGGTGACCGCTGTGGAAGAACGCCTTAGGCGGCGAGCTTCTTTTCCTCTTTCTCGGAGTATTTGGCCGAGCGGGCGAGCGAGTTCATCTTCGCGCGATGCAGGTAAATTGTCTGCGCCGCCTTCACATTTTCCGCCTTGCCGGCCCATTTGTTCAGCGCCGAATGCTGCAGCGCGCGGCCATAGGAGAAAGACACTTCCCATGGTTGCGGCCCGAGCGCGTTCATGGCGTTCAGATGCGCTGTCGAATCTTCCTCTTCCTGGCCGCCGGAGAGGAACGCGATCCCCGGAACGGCGCCCGGAACGCAGCGGCGCAGCGTCTTGATGGTCGCCTCGGCCACCTGCTGCATCGTCGCCTGGGTCTTACAGGACGCGCCGGCGATGATCATGTTCGGCTTCAGGATAGTGCCTTCGAGCAGCACGTTCTGCACGAACAGCTGCTCATAGACGGCGTTCAGCGTCTCTTCGGTCACTTCCTGGCAGCGCTCGATCGAATGGTCGCCGTCCATCAAAACTTCCGGCTCGACGATCGGGACGATGCCGGCTTCCTGGCACAGCGACGCGTAACGGGCGAGCGCATGCGCGTTGGTTTCGATCGCCGCGCGCGACGGCAGGCCGTTGCCGATGGTGATCACCGCGCGCCACTTGGCGAAACGTGCGCCGTTGGTGTGATATTCCTTCAGCCGTTCGCGCAGCCCGTCGAGGCCTTCGGTGATGGTCTCGCCCTTGCGCCCGCCGGCCAAAGGCTTCGCGCCGGTGTCGACCTTGATGCCGGTAAGAATGCCTTCGTCCTTGAGCGCATTGACGAAGGACTTCCCGGCGGAGGTGCTTTGCCGGATGGTCTCGTCATACAGGATCGCGCCGCTGACGTATTCGCCCGCGCCTTTGGTCGTGAACAGCATCTCGCGATAGGCGCGGCGCAACTCGACCGAGTCCTGCACCTTGATGCTCTGCAGGCGCTTGCCCATCGTGCCGCTCGACTCGTCGGCGGCGAGGATGCCCTTGCCGCGCGCGACCATCGCCCGTGCGATCTTCTCCAACTCCGCCGCATTCGACGCCATAGTGATCTCCCCAAGTTCTCGCTGATGTTCCGGTCTTGTTCTCAGGCGCGCGCGTATATTACCGCCCGCCGCTCCAAGTTGACCAAGGTTCCACGCAACCCGTCAAGGTTCCATGCGACCGGACGCCGCGAGCGCATGTTTTGCTCTCAGCGAAACCCGAGATCGCGCGCGCTGCAGGCGTTCGCCGATGTCGCAGGGCGGGGCGACCCGCTCGGCGACCGGAATAACCCCTGTCGGCGGGCCAAGATCGGCGATCTCGAGAATAAGCTTCTTCAGGATCGCCTGGGAGAAATCGCCGAAATCCTTGGCCGCGATCAAGAAGGAGCCCGGGCCGCCGATCACGCATTTTTCGTAATAGAGGTCAAGGTCGGGCAGGTTCTGGCCGCCGAAGCCGACGAAGCGGTCGTTGAGGATCGGCAGCCCGTTGATGATGATCCCGCGCCCGACGGCGACGTCGCGCACCAGATCGACATAGCCGCCGCGGTTGTTGGGGCCGTCGCCCGACACGTCGATGACCCGGCGTAGGCCCTCATAGCCGTTGTGGTCGAACAGCGGCATGGCGAATTGAATCCCGCCCGAAATCGAGGTGTAGCGCTCGCGGGTGAAGGCCGCGTCCGACAACTCGGCGGAAAAGCGCCTAGCGCTGGCCTCGTCGCTGATCAGCCGCCAAGGAATGATGACATTCTGAAAGTTCACGCCGGCCCATTCGACATAGGTCACGGCGATGCGCCCATAGGCGCCGGCCTTGATGGCGGCGATCACCTTGGGGTGCGCCAGCGCCGCGACATAGCCGTCGCGCTGCAGGGTCGCTTCCTGGTTGTCGATGCTGCCGGAGACATCGACCGCCAGCACCAGCTCCAAATCGACGGGTATTTCGGCTTGCGCCGGGGCGGATAGGGCCAAGGCCGCGGCGGCAAGGCTGGCGGCCAAAAGTTTGACGGCAAGAGGCCGGGACATGAATCCTCCCCCTTGGGCGCCAGCCGACCCGCGGCCGGCGCGGTGTAGCGGCGAGACTACTCCCCGGATGCGGCTTTGGCGAGTATCGCTTGGTTAAGCGATTTCGGCATAGACTGCGAGCATGCAGGAGCATCGACCGAGCCATCGGCTGGCGGGGGTCTGGGCGGCCGCGCTTACAGCCGCAGATGACCAGCTTGCGCTCGACATCGGGCGCAGCGTCGCGCATGCGCGTTGGCTGCTGGCCCATGGCTGCGACGGCGTGCTGCTGCTCGGCACCACCGGCGAGGCGAACAGCCTGTCCTACGCTGAACGCCTGGACTTGATCGGCGCCTCCGCCGCCACGATTGAGGCCGATCGGTTGATGATCGGTATCGGCAGTTCGTCGCTCGCCGACGCCGTTGCCCTGGGCCGCACCTCGCTGGCCGCCGGCTGTCCCAACCTTCTTGCCCTGCCGCCGTTCTATTACAAGACGGCGAGTGAAGACGGGCTATTCGCATTTTTCGCGGAGGTCATCGAACGCATCGGCGATCCGCGGCTGCGGCTGTTCTTGTACAATATCCCCAAACTGTCCGGCGTAGCGGTGACGGTCGAGCTGTTCGCGCGCCTCGTGACCGCGTTTCCAGGCACGGTCGAGGGCATCAAGGACGCCGCCGGTGATTGGCTTGCTACCGAGCGGCTGATCGCCGATTTCCCCGATCACGCGATCTTTTGCGGCCCGGAGCGGTTCCTGCTTGAAACTTTGCGCGCCGGCGGCGCCGGCTGCATCGCCTCCACCGCCAATGTGCTCGCGCCGCTGTTGCAGCGGCAATATCGCGCCTGGCGCACGCCGGAGGCCGATCGCCTGCAAGCCGAAGTCGAGGCATCGCGCGCTGCGCTGGACGCTGCGCCGATGGTGGCGGCGCTCAAGGCGCTCACGCGGCGACGCAGCGGCGACGCGGCGTGGCGCAACCTGCTGCCCCCGTTGCAGCCGCTTGCGCCCGACGTCGAGCGCGCGCTGTTCGCCCGGCTGGCGGCGATACGCTTTTTCGATTTGGTGCCGGAGATGGCGGCGGCGTGACCCGCGCGCGCTCGCTGTCAGTGGCACAGCGCCGCAAGATCGAGTACCAGCAACTGGACATGACCGTGCGCTCGATCGCAAACACGCATGACGCATCGCCCGACACCAATGCGCTGACGCCGGAGCTGATCGCGCTCGCCGATGGGCGCCACGGCGATCCCTTCTCCTTGCTCGGCCGGCATGACATAGCCACCGGCGCGGTGTACCGCACGTTGCAGCCCAGCTCCAGCCGCGTGCAGGTGATCGACGCCTTGAGCGGCGCAAGCGCGGGCGAACTTGTCCGCGTCCATCCCGCCGGGCTGTTCGCCGGCGCGATCGTCGATGCGCCCCAGCGCTACCGGCTGCGGATCGAATCCGGCGGGCGGGCAAGCGAGATCGAAGACCCGTATCGCTTCCCACCGCTGCTGAGCGATTTCGATCTGTATCTCTTGGGCGAAGGCAGAAATCAGCGCCTGTACGACAAGCTCGGCGCCCATCCGCTGACCATCGACGGCGTCGATGGCGTCGCCTTCGCCGTCTGGGCGCCGAATGCACGCCGGGTCAGCGTCGTCGGTTCCTGGAATAGTTGGGACGGCCGCTGCCATCCAATGCGCCTTAGGCAGGAACGTGGCGTGTGGGAGTTGTTCATCCCCGGGATCGCACCGGGCGCGCTCTACAAATACGAGCTACTCGGTCCCGATGGCGCGCTGCTGCCGTCCAAATCCGATCCGGTCGGGTTCCGCGCCGAGTTGCGGCCGCGCACCGCCTCGATCGTCGCCCAAACCCCGCTCGAGGAAGACGCGCGCGATCCGTGGCGAGCGAAACGCGCCGCGCTCAACCGGCGCGATGCGCCGATTACGATCTACGAAGTGCATCTGGGCTCCTGGCGGCGCAAGGGCGAGCGCGGCGACACGCTCATGACTTATGCCGAGCTGGCCGATGCGCTGGTGCCCTATGTGCTCGACCTCGGCTTCACGCATATCGAGCTGATGCCGGTGGCCGAGCATCCGTTCGATGGATCCTGGGGCTATCAGCCGATCGGGCTTTATGCGCCGACCAGCCGGCATGGCACGCCGGAGGAATTCCGCGCCTTCGTCGATCGTTGCCATGCGGCGGGGCTAGGCGTGATCGCCGATTGGGTGCCGGGACATTTCCCCGATGACGCGCATGGCCTGGCGCGTTTCGATGGCACGGCGCTGTATGAACACGACGACCCGCGCCAGGGCCGCCACCGCGATTGGGATACGCTGATCTACAATTACGGCCGGCGCGAAGTGGTCAATCACCTGGTCGCCAATGCGCTGTTCTGGCTGCGCCGCTTCGCCATCGACGGGCTCAGGGTCGATGCGGTCGCCTCGATGCTCTATCTCGATTACAGCCGTAAGCCCGGCGATTGGGTGCCCAATCAATATGGCGGCAACGTCAATCTCGAGGCGGTCGCGTTCCTCCGCCGGCTCAACGAACTGGTCTATGCCGAAGACGCGGGCGCGGTCACCTTCGCGGAGGAATCGACGTCCTGGCCGGGCGTCTCGCAGCCGGCTTACGCCGGCGGGCTCGGCTTCGGCTTCAAATGGAACATGGGGTGGATGAACGACACCCTGGTTTACATGCGGCACGAGCCGGTGCATCGCAAATATCACCAGGACAAGCTGACTTTCGGCTTGCTCTATGCGTTCAGCGAAAACTTTATCCTGCCGCTGTCGCATGACGAGGTGGTGCATGGCAAGGGCTCGCTCCTGGGCAAGATGCCGGGCGATGTGTGGCAGAAGTTCGCCAATCTGCGCGCCTATTTCGGTTATATGTGGACGCATCCGGGCAAGAAGCTGCTGTTCCAGGGCGGCGAATTCGCCCAATGGGATGAGTGGTCGCACGACCGCAGCCTCGACTGGCACTTGCTGGCGCACGCCCCCCATCAAGGGGTGCAGCGCTTGGTGCGCGACCTGAACCGGCTCTATCGCGCGACACCGGCCTTGCATGAGCTTGACTGCGCGGGCGCCGGCTTCGCCTGGATCGATTGCAGCGACGCGGCAAACAGCCTGCTCGCCTATTTGCGGCGCGGCAAGCGTCCGGGCGATGTGGTCGTGGTGGTGTGCAACTTCACACCGGTCGCCCGGCATTTCTATCGCATCGGCGTGCCCTCGGGCGAAGCGTGGCGCGAACTGCTCAACACCGATGCGGAGATTTATGGCGGCAGCGGCCAAGGAAATCTCGGCCGGATCGAGTCCGAAGACGTGCCGGCGCATGGGCATGAGCATTCGCTTGCACTCACGCTGCCGCCGCTGGCGACGCTGGTGCTGGCGCCGGAGCGCGCGCGATGAGCAACACCGGGTCGCGCGTCTGGCCGGGCGAGCCTTATCCGCTCGGCGCCACATGGGATGGGCGCGGGGTGAATTTCGCGCTGTTTTCGGGTCATGCCGAACGCGTCGAGCTGTGCCTGTTCGATGCCGGGGGCTTACGCGAGATCGAGCGCGTGCCTCTCCCCGAGCACACCAATGAAATCTGGCACGGATATTTGCCCGATGTACGGCCGGGACAGCTTTACGGCTATCGCGTGCATGGGCCGTATGATCCGGCGCAGGGTCATCGCTTCAACGCGAATAAGCTGCTCGTCGATCCCTATGCCCGCGCTCTTGCCGGCACCTTCGTTTGGCATGATTCGCATTTTGGCTACACGCTGGGCGATCGCGATGGCGATCTATCCTTCGACCGGCGTGACAACGCGCGCTACGCCTTCAAAGGGCGGGTGGTCGATCCGGCTTTCACCTGGGGCGACGACCGGCGGCCCCGTGTCCCCTGGTCGGAGGCGATCATATATGAGATGCACCCACGTGGATTTTCCATGCGTAACGCCGATGTGCTGCCGGCGGCGCGCGGGACTTTCGCCGGGCTCGGTGCGCCGGCCTCCGTCGGTTATCTGAAAGCGCTCGGCATTACCTCGGTCGAGTTGTTGCCCGTACACGCCGCGATCGACGAGCATGCTCTCGCCGAGAATGGGCTCGTGAACTACTGGGGCTACAATACGCTCGGCTATTTCGCGCCCAATCCGCGTTATGTCGGCAGCGATCCGCTCGGCGAGTTCCGCACCATGGTGCGCGCGCTGCACGATGCCGGCATCGAGGTGATCCTCGACGTGGTCTACAACCATACGGCGGAAGGTGGCCGGCTTGGACCGACGCTCTCCTTCCGCGGCATCGACAACGCCAGCTATTACGCGCTCGACGAGAAGAGCCCGCGCGAGTATCGCGACTACACCGGCTGCGGCAATGTGTTCAATCTGCACCATCCGCGCGTCTTGCAGCTGGTGATGGATTCGCTGCGCTACTGGGTCACCGAGATGCATGTCGACGGCTTCCGCTTCGACCTCGCCACCACGCTCGCGCGCCGCAACGGCGAGTTCGATAGCCACGCCGGCTTCCTTGACGCCATCCGCCAGGATCCGGTTTTGTCGCGCGTCAAGCTGATCGCCGAGCCGTGGGATGTCGGGCCGGGCGGTCATCGCCTCGGCGCATTTCCACCCGGCTGGGCGGAATGGAACGACCGCTATCGCGACACCGTGCGCCGCTTTTGGAAGGGCGAAAGCGGCTTGGTGCCGGAGCTGGCGACAAGGCTCACCGGCTCTTCCGATGTTTTCGGCCATCAGGGGCGTCGGCCGTGGGCGAGCATCAACTTCGTCACCGCGCATGACGGCTTCACGCTCGCTGATCTGGTCAGCTACGAGCGCAAGCACAACGAAGCCAATCTTGAAGAAAACCGCGACGGCAGCGATGGCAATCACAGCGCCAATTTTGGCATCGAGGGGCCGAGCGACGATCCAACCATACGCGCCTTGCGCACGCGCCAGCGGCGCAACTTCCTGGTCACGCTGCTGCTGTCGCAAGGCGTGCCGATGCTGGTCGCCGGCGACGAATTCGCCCGCAGTCAGAAGGGCAACAACAACGCCTATTGCCAGGACAACGAACTCTCCTGGATCGAGTGGTTCGCCATCGATGCCGAAGGGCGCGAGCTGATCAGCTTCGTCCGCCGGCTGATCGAAATCCGCAAGCAGCACATCGTTTTCCGCCGCGCGCGTTTTTTCCATGGACAAGTGATTCCCGGCACGACGGTCAAGGACATCCATTGGCTGCGCCCTGACGGGCAGGAAAAAACGCCGGAGGATTGGGGCGTCGTGCATGCGCGCTGCCTCTGGTTCCTGCTCTCGGGCGAGGCGGGGCAGTATCATCTTACCGCGCATGGCGCGCCGGAGCCGGACGACACCTTCCTGTTGATCCTCAATGCCGGCGAGGCCGCGATCGATTTCCGCCTGCCGAGCACAAATAGCGGCGGGCCGTGGGAAGTGATGTTCGACACCGCGCGGCCGAATGATCTCTCCTCGCCCAATGGCGATTATGCCGTGCTTGACCGCTCGAGCGTGCTGTTGATCAGCCGCCGCAAGCCTTCACCCGAACACTGACATGAGCGCGCTGGATCGCCTGTGCGCCCTGGCGGGCATCGAGCCCGATTACCGGGATGGGCTCGGCCAATTGCGCCGCGTGCCGGATCAGACCCGGCGCGCGCTGCTCGCCGCGCTCGGCTATCCGGCCGAGAGCGATGCGGCGCTGGCGGAGAGCTTGGCCGCCGCCGTAGAAGAGCCCTGGCGGCAGGCTTTGCCGAGCGTGCGCGTTGTTCGCCTGGGCGAGGCGATCACCCTGCCGTTGATCCTGGCGCCGGATGTGCAAAGCCTTCTCTGGCGGCTGGAATGCGAGGATGGCACGCGCGCGCGTGGCCGTTTCAAACCGCAGGATCTGCCGCTGGTCGCGGCGCAGACCATCGACGGCGACTTGCGCGAGCGGCGGGATTTCACCCTGCCGCTGATGCCGCTCGAAGGCTATCACCGGCTGCTGCTCGAGACGCCCGACGGCGGGGCGGCGATGCATCTGATTGTCGCCCCGCGCATGGCGTATCAGCCTCCGGCGCTGGCGGGCGATGGGCGCGTCTGGGGCCTGAGCGCGCAAGTTTACGGGTTGCGCTCGGCGCGCGATTGGGGTGTCGGCGGATATTCGGAGGTGGGCGCTTTGGCGGAAGGCCTGGGGCGCAACGGGGCCGATGTGCTGGGCCTCAGCCCGCTCACGGCGCTATTTCCGCACCGGTCGGAGAAGTTCAGCCCCTATGCCGCGTCGAGTCGGCTCGCGCTCAATTGGCTGTTCGTCGATCCACCACGGGAATTGGCGGGGGAAGCGCGCGCGCTCACATCTTCGCCGGAGTTCCAGGCGCAAATCGCGGCGGCGCGTGCGGGCGCGCTGATCGATTATCCCGCCGTTGCCGCGCTGAAGCGCGCGTTATTCGAGGCGCTGTACGCCGCCTTCCGCCAGCGGAAAGACCCAGGTCCGTTCCGCGCCTGGCTCGGCAAACAAAGCGAAACGCTGCGCCGGCACGCGATCTTCGAGGCGTTGGCCGAGGCGATGCAGGCCGAGGGCCATGGCTGGTGGCGCGAATGGCCGGCGGCGTATCGCCGCCCGGAGGCGCCCGCCGTTGCTGCCTTCGCGCGCAAAGCGGCGAAGCGGGTCGGGTTCTTCGCCTATGTGCAATATCTGGCCGACACGCAATTGGGGTTGGCGGCGGAGCGGGCGCGCACCGGGGGCATGCGTATCGGGCTGTATCGCGATCTCGCCGTCGGCGCGGTGGGGGACGGGGCCGAGGCATGGAGCTTTCAGGATACGCTCGCGTCTGGCGTGAGCATGGGCGCGCCGCCGGATGCGCTCGGGCCCTTGGGTCAGGATTGGGGCATCCCGCCGTGGAATCCGCGCGCTCTCGCCGCCGACGGCTATCGCGGCTTCGCCGAGGTGTTGCGCGCCACCATGCGCCACGCCGGCGCGCTGCGCATCGATCATGCGCTCGGCCTCAATCGGCAATTCTGGGTGCCGCGGGGAGAGAAGGCGAACGCCGGCGGTTATGTGGCCCTGCCGCTCGACGATTTGCTCGGCATCATCGCGCTGGAAAGCCAGCGGGCGAAATGCCTGGTGGTGGCGGAGGATCTGGGCACGGTCCCGCCCGGCTTGCCCGAAAAGCTGCAAGCCGCCGGGCTTCTGTCCTATCGCGTGCTGTATTTCGAGCGCGCGGGCGACGGGCGTTTCAAAGCGCCGGAACACTACACGCGTCCGGCGGCGGCCGTGGTGGCGACGCATGATTTGTCGACTCTGCGCGGATTTTGGACCGGGCACGATATTGCGCTACGCGCCGAGCTCGGCCTGTTCCCGACGAATGAACTACGCCAGCAGATGGAACGCGCGCGCGCCGACGACCGCTGGCGTTTGGTGAACGCGCTGATCGAGGCCGGGCTGTTGCCGCAGGGCACGTCGCCCGAGCAGCTCGACTTCGATGCCCTGTCGCTCGCCGTGCACGCCTATCTCGCGCGCACACCCGCGCGGCTGTGCCTGGTGCAGGTCGAGGATGTGCTCGGGATCGAGGAGCAGGCGAATTTGCCCGGCACGGTGGACGAGCATCCCAATTGGCGCCGCCGGCTGCCGCTCGGCGTCGCCGAGCTGCTCGCCGACGGGCGTCTCGCGCGCCTCGCGGCGGAGCTGGGGCGGATCCGCCCGCGCGGCCGAAAGCCGTCCTAGCCTGAAAGCCGCCCGCCACAAGCCGCTTGCGTTTTGCGTTCGCTTTATGTTCTTATGCGACCCTGTAACTACCTTCAGTAGTAATAGTGATTTATATTCTCGCATAAGATGTCGTATCCGACGCACCGCTTCCGCTTCATCGCCGCGCTGATCCTGGCGCTGATCATCGCGCCCGCGCGCGCGGGGGAGGAGCCCGTGCCGGGGCCGATTCCGGCGCAGGTCTTGCGCGTCGTCGATGGCGACACGATCGAGGTCAGGGCGCGCATCTGGCTGGGGCTGGAGGTCACGACGCTGGTGCGGCTCGAAGGCGTGGACGCGCCCGAGCTGCATGGCAAATGCCCGACCGAGCGCGCGCAGGCTCTGCACGCGAAGGCGTTCCTCACCGAACGGATCGGCGCCGGGCCGGTGATCTTGACCGAGGTGCGCGCCGACAAATACGGCGAGCGCGTGCGCGCCCGCGTCGCCTCGAATGATGGCGCCGACCTCGCCGATCTGCTCATCTCCACCGGCTTTGCCCGCGCGTATTTCGGCGCCGCTCGCGCGGGCTGGTGCAATCGAGATTAGACGGCATGCGTTTTCGCGCCGCGCTTACGTCATCGTATAAGGAAATATTAAGTCATCCCAGAAATTATCCTGGCCGATTTCAGGTGTGGCAATAGCCTTTAGTATGGCTCTCCGAACTACGTCACCAACAGCCGTAGTAAAAACGTCGGCAGATACAGAGCGTTTCTTAATAATATTTACCTCCTCCATGTGACCGCCATGAACCACGCTGCTTCGTACATCATAGGCATCCCGCATGAGCCCAAATGTCTCTCTACGACTCATACCCGCTGTCTCGACAAAACACGCGGCTCGAAGCGCGAGACGAAATCGCATCTCTCCTCGATCCTTGCGTGACCCAGGCCCACTTAGGAATAGCGCCTCCGCCGCGATCATGAGGTCTATCATACGGTCTTCGATCAGGCTGCGTTCCCAGGCCATACTAAATCGACGCAAGGCGACTTCAATGAAGCTGTGATTTTCGAGAACGCCGGAAGTCAATAACTGCCAAAGCTGCTTGAGCGTGTCTGTGGCGTCACTCGCTATTCGATAGCTGGCAAACAAATGTGGTCGACTCTTGCGATGGTGAGTGTGTGTGCTTCCCTGAAGCAGCCAGCGATCAAAAAAAGACAGTGAGCCTGTACACTCCGCGGTGCCACTTTGGAATAGTCTCAACATGGCAAGCACATCGTCCACAATGAGAAAGCTTTCGAAGGTTGCGCGATGGCCAAACCAACCGCGAGGAACCTCGGCCTGCGAGTCTCCGGCAACTTTAGGGTCGGATAATTTGTATCTCACTCCGACGGCCTGTTCCGCGCGAATAAGCTCTTGGCCCTGAACGAATGAATGCAAGAGAGACATATTTACACATCGCGTTACTTCGTCACTCGTAAAGGAATCCAACTCAAGACCGGGAGCCAGCTGAATAGGAAAATTGCCGAATAGTCCCGGAATCGGAGCGATGGTTACAATCTCAATCGAGGTTGCTTGCAAGAGTGAATCGATCTTGCTCCATTGGTCCTGGAAGCTTCGCGCGTCGAACTTCAAGCGGTTGTCTTCCGACGGCATCGCAGCAAGTAGTGACCAAAGAATACCGTCGAATTGGAGCCTTTCACGGCTCATCCAAGTTCCGACCATCGTGTCCAATTGTGAGCCGAGCGCTGGGACGGCCTTGGCGGTTTCAAGACATGAGTCATGGGTCGAGAGCGAGTTGAATTTCAGTGTCTAACGCGCGCGTTGCCGCGCGACAAGAGGCCGGAAGAGCCCGTCAGGATCTTTCTGCCACCGCTTGACTTCACTTGTGTACTGCTTGCCCGGCAATGCCGCGTCGCACGCTTCGGATATGAGTGCTCGTAGCGGTTCTTCGAGCGTCAAGGGCACGGCCTATGGCCTGTACCAAGCCAGCATGCAGTCCGTCTCACCTATTCAACCTCCCCTCGACCAAATCCTTGACCACCGCCGGGTCGGCGAGGGTGGAGACGTCGCCGAGGTTGCCGGCTTCGTTCTCGGCGATTTTACGCAAGATGCGGCGCATGATCTTGCCCGAGCGCGTCTTGGGCAGGCCGGGCGCCCATTGGATCAGATCGGGCTGCGCGATGGCGCTGATCTCCTTGCGCACTTGCAGCACCAGTTCCTTCTTGAGCGCATCGCTCGGCGTTTCGCCGGTCTTGAGCGTGACATAGGCATAGATGCCGGTGCCCTTGATGTCGTGCGGGTAGCCGACGACCGCCGCCTCGGCGACCTTGTGATGCGACACCAGCGCGGATTCGATCTCGGCGGTGCCCAGGCGATGTCCGGCGACGTTGATCACGTCGTCGACGCGCCCGGTGATCCAGTAATAGCCGTCGGCGTCGCGCCGGCAGCCGTCGCCGGTGAAGTAATAGCCGGCGAACTGCGAGAAGTAGGTCGCGACGAAGCGCTCGTGATCGCCATAGACGGTGCGCATCTGCCCCGGCCAGCTATCGGCCAGGCACAGGTTTCCGCTGGCGGCGCCGGATAACTCCGCGCCCTTGTCATCGACCAGCACCGGCCGCGCGCCGAAGAACGGAAGCGTCGCCGAGCCGGGCTTGAGCCTGGTCGCGCCGGGCAGCGGGGTGATCAGGATTCCGCCGGTTTCCGTCTGCCACCAGGTATCAACGATCGGGCAGCGCCCGTCGCCGACGGTGCGGTGATACCAGAGCCAGGCTTCCGGGTTGATCGGCTCGCCGACCGAGCCCAAGAGGCGCAGGGATTTGCGGCTGGTCTTCGCCACGGGCGCTTCGCCCTCGCGCATCAGCGCGCGGATAGCGGTCGGCGCGGTGTAGAAGATGTTGACCTTGTGCTTGTCGATCACCTGCCAGAAGCGGCTGGCGTCGGGATAGTTCGGCACGCCCTCGAACATCAGCGTGGTCGCGCCATTCGCCAGCGGGCCATAGACGATGTAGCTGTGGCCGGTGACCCAGCCGACATCCGCCGTGCACCAATAGATGTCGCCTTGGTGATAATCGAAGACGTATTCATGCGTCATCGACGCGAACACCATGTAGCCGCCGGTGGTGTGCAGCACGCCCTTCGGCTTCCCGGTCGAGCCTGAAGTGTAGAGAATGAACAGCGGATCCTCGGCGGCCATTTCCGCCGGCGGGCAGTTGTCCGACGCCTCGGCGGTCAGCAGATGCCACCAATGATCGCGCGTGCCGTGCCATTCCACCGCGCCGCCGGTGCGTTTCACCACCACGCAGTGCTTGACCGTCGGGCAGGATGTGAGCGCCTCGTCGGCATTGCGCTTCAAGGGAATCGTCTTGCCGCCGCGCACGCCCTCGTCGGCGGTGATCAACAGCGTGCTGGCGCAGTCGCGGATGCGGCCGGCGAGCGATTCCGGTGAAAACCCGCCGAACACGACGGAATGCACGGCTCCAATACGCGCGACCGCCAGCATGGCGACGGCGGCTTCCGGGATCATCGGCATATAGATCGTGATCCGGTCGCCCTTCCGCACGCCGAGCGATTTGAGCGCATTGGCGAAGCGGCACACCTCGCGATGCAATTCGCGATAGGTGAGCGTCTTCGACTGCTTCGGATCGTCGCCTTCCCAGATGATCGCGGTCTGCTCGCCGCGCATGGCCAAATGGCGGTCGAGGCAATTGGCGGCGGCGTTCAGCGTCCCGTCATGGAACCATTTGATCGACACATTATGCCGGTCGAAGCTGGTGTCCTTGACCTTGGTGTAGGGCTTGATCCAGTCGATGCGCCGCCCGTGCTCGCGCCAGAAGCCCTCCGGATCGTCGATCGAGCGCCGATACATCGCCTGATATTGGGCGTCGTCGATATGGGCGCGCTTGGCCCATTCCGCCGTAACCTCGAACACCTGCTCCGCCATGCCACCCCTCCCGCGTTTCGTCCCGCGATTATCGGGGACCGGCGGCGCAAGGCAAGGGCGGGGATCAGTCCTCGGCCGTCGGGAAGCCGATCACGCGCGCGGCCGGGATCAGCAGAAGGTAGCAGGCGGCTCCGGCGACCAAGGTTACGCCGATGCCGAAGGTCATCGACAGCGCGACGGCAAGGCCGGAGGCGAGCACGCCGGCGGCGCCGTTTGGGCCCCAGAACCACGGCGTCGGCCGTTGGTCTTGGGCGTTGATCAGGCGCATGCCGGTGGGAAAGCCGAAGCCCATCAACAGCCCGGCCGGAGCGATCGCGGCAATGGCGACCGCCGCGCGGATGATCAGGCCCTGGTCGTCGAAGCCGGCGGTCAGCGCCGGCAGCCACAGCGGCAACAGCGCCAGATACGCGGTCGTCGCCAGCGCCCAAAGCGTAAGGCGGCCCTGCGTATCAAGCCGCAGGCGTTCGCTCAACAGGCTGCCGAAGCCGGTCGAAAGGATCAGGCAGAACAGCGTGATCGAGAGCGCATAGACCCTGTGGGAATGAAGCTATCAATTTCGCAATACACTGTACATACATACACAGCAAAAAGGATTAGTATGTTGACATTGTCTCTTAACACTAAAGAATCTAATAACAAGTTTTTTGCATTACAAGATCGCCGTATGCGCAATCATGCAAATAAAACACTGTATACTCAGGCTCAGCAAATTCGTTTAGACCGAATCAAACTAGCCCTTGAGCTGGTGTTGCGTGGCACTGTTTACGAGCCATCTTACGGTAAAAAGAGTGGCAGCGTCAAGGTGCAAGACGGAGCACTAATTGCAGATCGTAAGACTCTGCGTTTGCTTGAACAAGACTGGGCCGCAGAAGGTATCTTCAAGAAAGTGTCTGCACAGGGCTTTCAATACCACATGCCTCTTTAATTTAAGGATCTATTATGCAATTACATAAATCTCTTCTCCCTTTAGTTCTTTTATTGGGACTATTGACTGCATGTGGTGGCGGCGGAGCAAGCACTGCTCCAGTTGATCCACCAACAGTTCCAATCCCGCCTGCAGTTGTTTCTCAGTTGAGTTATGAAAACCGACATCAAGCATATTCATATACAGCGACCCTACCCATAATTGGAAACGCACGAGCGATTTTTAAATACCCCGACGGCGCATTGGGATATGTTTTAGTTAAACTAACAAATGGGCCTTGGAATGCCACAGTAGAAAATGCGCTGCCGTCCGTTGTTCATTTTTACAAGCAAGTAAATGGCCAATGGCTTCCACACACACAAACGGTATTTGATTCTGCTAATAGTGTTCCTGGATGCCAGCATCCACGCAAGGCCATCATGGCCGACTATAATCAAGACGGGGTCGTCGACTTTGCTATTGCATGTCATGGCTGGGACGCCGCCCCCTTTCCCGGTGAACGCAGTCGAGTATTACTAAGCCAGCCATCGGGCAAATACAAAATGGATTATCTGTCAGACACAGTGGGTTTTCAACACGGTGGCGCCAGTGCTGACATCAATGATGACGGTTATCCTGATTTGATTCTGACCAATAAAGATCAACCTGACGTTTTTATTAACGATCGGACTGGACGTTTTACACGTTCCACTGCATTAACTATTCCGCAACAGCGCCGAGCATTTCATGTTGAATTGCTGGACTTGAATGGTGACGGCAAATATGACATGGTGGCAGGCAGTCATGAATGGCAAGATGCTACCCGCATTATTATTAATCCGGGTAACAATGATTTTGGCGGAAGTTTGTTTAATCGTCCCACCGAGATAGTAATTCCCGCTGTGCCAGGCGCAGGTGTTATCACAGACTTCTTGTACGTTAAATCCGTTAATGCTTTATACATTACACGAACTGGCGACGGGCAGGCAAACGGTACTGTATTTTATGAAGGCATGTGGGTGCAAAAGTTTGATCTTACAACCCGCATCAGCACAGTGCTGTATGCAAATCCTACATGGACAGAACCTGGACGCCCTGGTAATAAATGGATCGACTGGATTGTGGAAAAAGATGGTTTCGTTACCAGTGACGTTGGAGCATTGATTCAAATTCCAATCCAATAACAGTAATTTGGACAGTTAACACTACACTTAAAGCGTAAAAATATGGTACCGTTTTAAAAATTGCTTCGTATGGTACCGCTAAACAGGGCACATTGGTTGCCCTGTTTCCTTGACTTCTTATAAGTATTTTGCTATAATAATAATATGAAAGTTATCAATGTTATTGCAGGCCCGGGAACAGGCAAAAGCATGGTGCGCGGTCGGGGTGCAGCAGCACATCGAAGCCGCGTGTCTCGGCGCTGCGGGTGAGCGCATCCAGGTCTTCGGGCGACAGCGGATTGCGCGCCAGCACCAGCGTGGCGATGCGTTTGGCCGAGGCGAGGAAAATGTGTCGCGCCGGATCTGGCGCGCCCTCTTCCAGCAGCACGGCCATGGCCAGGCTGATCATGCGCCCGGTCTCGTTGACCTCGCCCGGCGCGAACCAGCGGCTGACATTGAACGCGCCCTGCGGTGTCAGATGGTCGAGGAACACGCGCCAGGCTTCGACCGTGTACAACCCGTTTTCCGACAGGGTGAAGGCGCCGGCGCCGGTCGCGGCCCAGGTGTCGATCATGCTCATCTGGATGGTGTCGAAGCGTTCGCGGCTGGCGGCGAACCAGCTGCGCGCCTCGTCGACCTCGAAATGCATGCCGGGCAGGCGCGCCAGGCCGGCGTAATCGGCCAGGTCGCGCGTCAGCAAGCGAATGAACACCGGATTGATCTCGACGCCGGTCACCGATTCCGCGCCATTCGCCCAGGCCGACAACACATCGCGGCCGCCGCCGACGCCGATCACCGCCGCACGCTTGCGGCCGGGCAAGGCGTAAACCAGGTTGGTCAGATCGTCTTGCAGGAACGCGACGCTCGCGCGCTCGCCATTGAAGCGATACATCGCCGTATAGGCCGCGCCGTCGATGTCGAGCCCGCGCTGTTCGAAAGTGAGACCGCGGTCCATTTTCGGCGAGGGTCCCCACATGAAGGGCGAATGCACGGATGACTGGGTTCCGGCCACGCGCGAAAAAGTATTCCAATGCTCGAAGTCGAGCTCTGGCCCACGCTTGGCGACATCGCCCTTGACAATGATCGGCTGCAACCCGCGCAGCGATAAACCATTGAGCGCCGCCACGCCCGCCAGTACGCCGGCGATCAGCAGCGCGCTGCGCGCAATGCCCGCGCCGGATTTCGTCGGCAGGAACAGATAGGCCGCCAGCGCCGCCGCCGCCGAGGTCCACAACACCGCGGACGGGCCATCGGTCAGATTCAACAAGACGAGCACGCCAAGACAGCCGAAGCCCGCGCCGACCAGATCGACGCCGTAAACGCGCCCCACCGGATAGGGGCTGCGGGTGAGCGCCAGGCTCACCACCATGCCGGAAAAGAAGAACGGCGTCGCCAGCGCCAGCGCCATTTCGAGCCAGATCACGGCCGAAGTCAGGGTGGAGGTTCCGGCCGGAGCGAGCGACAGCAGCGCGACCAGCGCCAATGCGCTCGAAAGCGCGAACAGCAAAGTATAATACGGCAGATCGCGCGCCAGCGAATTCGTGGAATAGCGCTTCCCGCCGCGATAGACCCACACCGCCCCGGCGGTCAGGCCGAACATCGCCATGCTGATGGCGAAGAAGGCAAGGTGATACCAGGCGACCAGCGACAGAATCCGCGTGAACAGGATTTGCAGCGCAAGCGTCGTCGCCGTGGTCAGCAACAGCCCGGCGTAGAAGCGAACCGGGCTCGCGCTCGGCATCGTCTGCAAGCGGTCACGCGTGGTGGGCGTTGCCGCCGGACGAAGATGCAGGGGCCGGACATTGGATGGGCGATTCATGATTCCTCCGGGCGCGGGGAAGATGCCGGCCCACCCTCCCGCGAAGAATGCAATAAATCGTTAACCGTCCTCGATTGTGACCCAGCCTTGGCTCAGCTTGATCGGGGCCGGGCGAAGCGACGCGCCGGTGCACGGCCCCGAGACGCAGTACCCGTCTTCGACGCGGAAATGCGCGCCATGCGTGGAGCAAACGAGAAATCGTCCGCTCTCGTCGCGCAGCCGATCGGGGATCAAATCCAGCGGCGTGCCCTGATGCGGGCAGGAATTGATATAGGCGCGCACGGTCTCCCCGTCGCGCAGGAGCAGGAGTCCAGGCTTTCCAGGCGCAAGTTCGACGCTCATCCCGCCACCGTCGGCGAGCGCGTCGGCGCGGCACAAGGCCTTAGCCGTCATATCCGCCCATGCGGCAGATTGCGTGCCAGTGTTCTTCGGTTATGGGCGCGACCGACAGGCGCGAATGGCGCACAAGCCACATCTGCGCCAATTGCGGATTGGCCTTGATCGCGCGCAGCGTTACCGGTCGCGGCAGCCCCGCGACGGTGCGCACCTCGACCTGCCCGTATTTGCCGGTCGCATCTTTGGGATCGGGGAACCACGGCTTGCTGATCTCGACGATGCCGACGACCGCGCGTTGTTCGCCCGAGTGATAGAAGAAGGCGCGGTCGCCGACGCACATCGCCTTCATGTTGTTCATCGCCTGGGCGTTGCGCACCCCGTCCCAATTCTCGGTCTTGGCGCGCAGCTGCTGTTCCCAGGACCAGGTTTCCGGCTCGGATTTAAGATGCCAGAACGCCATGCGCGTCAATCCTGGGCGAGCGCGGGATCGAGCATGAATTTGCGCAACCGGCGGATGACGACGCTTTCGAACAGGCCGGCGGCGGCATAGGGATCGTTCTCGGAAAATGACTCGGCCGCGGCGCGGCTGGCAACATTGACGATCAGCAGACTGCCGAGCATCTCCTGGCTGTTTTCGCTCATCATCGGGCCGCAGAACATGATCTTGTCTTTGACCGCCGCGAGATATTCGAGGTGCTTGGGACGAGTCTGCATGCGCAGCTCAAGGCCATTCGGGCGGTCAAGGCAGTGGATGCTCCACAGCATGGGATCCTCGATGTGTTATGTTTTCAGCTTGGCTGTAGGCGATAGCCTGGTCAATACGCGGCCTGTTCGGCGCGGAAGGGCCGGGCGAGTAATTCCTTGATGGTGGCATCGACCGCCGCGCCGCGATGCAGCACGGCGTCGACCGCGGCCGCGATCGGCATCTCGACGCCTTCGCGTTTGGCGCGGGCGAGCAAGGCCGGGGCGGTGAAGGCGCCCTCGGCCAAAACCTTGCCGCCGCCGGTCGCCTCGGAAAAGCTCTTGCCGCGCCCGAGCGCGAGGCCGAGCGAATAATTGCGCGAGGCGGTCGAGGTGGCGGTCAGCGCCAGATCGCCGATCCCGGCGAGGCCGATGAAGGTGCGCGCATCGGCGCCGAGCGCGTGGCCGAGGCGCGCCATCTCCGCCAGCCCGCGCGTCATCAGCGCGGCGCGCGCATTTTCGCCAAAGCCGCGGCCGAGCGCGATTCCACAGGCGATGGCGATCACGTTCTTGACCACACCGCCCAGTTCGACGCCGATCAGATCGGTCGAGGCATAGGGCCGGAAAGATACCGATCCGAGCGCCTGGACAAGCGCGAGGGCGAGCGCTTCCGCGCCGGCCGCAACGGTCACTGCCGTGGGCAAACCCTGACCGATCTCATGCGCGAAGGAGGGGCCGGACAGCATCGCGACGCGCGCCTGCGGCAAGGACTCGGCGAGCACTTCGCCGGCGAGCAGGCCGGTCGCTTGCTCGATGCCCTTGGTCGCCAACACGACCGGCGTGCGGGGCTGAATCCGGGGCGCGAGCGCCGCGGCGGCGGCGCGCACGGACTGGGCCGGTGTCGCCAGGATCACGATCTCGGCCGCGGCCAATACCGCCGCGTCACCGGTCACGCGGATGGCCTTGTCGATGCGAATACCCGGAAGATAGGCGCGATTTTCACCCGCCTGCGCGATCGCCGCGGCCGCCGCCGCATCGCGCGCGAGCAGCGCCACCTCGCGTCCGGCACGCCGCGCGGCGATCGCCAGCGCCGTCCCAAAGGCGCCGGCGCCATAGACCACGACCCGCTGCATCGCTACAGACTCAAGTTGAAGGCGATGGAAATGCGCACGCCGTCGCCGGAATAGGGCCGAACCGCGTGGCTGAGCCACGCCGGGAACAGCATCACATTCCCCGCGATCGGCCGAATGGTCACGCTGGCGCCCATCGACTCCGCTCCTGGCAGATTGGGCACCAGCTCAGGCCGATACATCGCCGGGGCCGGGCCGCGCGGATCGGCGACTTCGAACTCGCCGCCGAGATCAGCCTCGGCGCCGCCATAGCCGTCATCGACGTAATAGACGCCCGACCAGAAGCAGCCGGGGTGGGTGTGAAATTCATTGCCGTGGCCGCGCCGGTTGACGTTGGCCCAGGAATTGGTGCTCCAGGCCGGCCGCGTCGGCTTGCCCTCGCGGGTCATGGTCATGCGCGTGGCGAGCGCCAGCGCGAAGCCAATGAGCCGCGCGCCGTGCTCGCCGCCCCATCTGTCGAAGTCCCAGCTCGATTGCCAGCCGCCGAGGTTGGAATGCCGCGTCGAAGGCGTCTGCTCGGCGTGGGCAAGAATCAGCGGGCCGAGCGCGGCGTTGAGCGCCGCCGCCTCGGGATGGGTGGCGACGACGACGGGGGTGGCGAACAGCCCGCGGATGTCGACCTTGACGCCCGAATCTTGTGTGCTCATGCCTCAGTTTAACCCGCCGCCCCGGCCAAGGGCCAGCGCGGGCGCGCCGGGGCGTCGAACCCATCGACGAGGCCAAGTTGCAGCCGTTCGATCCCGGCCCAGGCGATCATGGCGGCATTATCGGTGCACAGCGCGGGCGGCGGTGCCACCAGCTTCGCGCCATGGACTTCGGCGCGCAGGGCAAGCGCGGCGCGGATCGTCATATTGGCGGCCACGCCCCCGGCCAGCACCAGGACCGGAGCGATTCCTTGATGCGTCGCGGCAAAACGCGCCAGCGCGTGGCCGGCGCGGTCGGCAAGGGAGTCCGCGACCGCCGCCTGGAAACTGGCCGCCAGATCGGCGCGAGTTTGCTCATCCGGCGGCGCGGGCAGAGCGGCAACCGCGTGGCGCAGCGCGGTCTTGAGCCCGGCGAAGGAAAAATCCGCGCCCGACCGGCCGTGCATGGGCCGCGGCAGGGCGAAGCGGCGCGCGTCCCCGGAACGCGCGGCTTGTTCCACCGCCGGCCCGCCGGGATAGGCCAGGCCCAAGAGCCGCGCCGCCTTGTCGAAGGCTTCGCCGACCGCGTCGTCGAGCGTGGTGCCGAGCAGCTTGTTTTTCCCGACGCCTTCGACCTCGACCAGCTGGCAATGGCCGCCCGACACCAGCAGCAGCAGATAGGGGAAAGCGATCCCCTCCGTCAGCCGCGCGGTCAGGGCATGCGCTTCGAGGTGATTCACGGCGACGAAGGGCTTGCCGGCGGCATAGGCCAACGCCTTGCCGGCGGTCAGCCCGACCAGCAGGGCGCCAATCAGCCCCGGACCGGCGGTGGCGGCCACCCCGTCGAGGTCGCTGGCGGCAATGCCGGCGTCGCCGAGCGCCCGCTCGATCAGCTTCGGCAGATAGGCCAGATGCGCGCGCGCCGCCACCTCCGGCACCACCCCGCCGAAGGGGCGATGCTCGTCGAGCTGGCTCAGAACGAGGTTGGACAGAATCCGGCGGTCGTCGCGCACCACCGCCGCCGCCGTCTCGTCGCAGCTCGTTTCCAGCCCCAGCACGATCATTGCCGCGATATACCGGCACGGCACGCTGGGCGCCAGAGAGCGAGCGATGCTTTCACCCCGCGCCCGTCCCGGCTAGACAGGCGGCATGAACGACACGCAGTTACGAATCGGGACACGCGGCAGTCCGCTGGCGCTGGCTCAGGCGCGGCTGGTGGCGCGGCTTTTGGCCAAGGCCCATCCGGGAATGGCGCCGGCCGAGATCGTCATCATCAAGACCACCGGCGATGCGGTCCAGGACCGCGCCCTGGCGGAAATCGGCGGCAAGGGCCTGTTCACCAAGGAGATCGAACAGGCGTTGCTGGCCGGCACGATCGACCTCGCCGTGCATTCGATGAAGGACGTGGAGACCCGCCTGCCGGACGGGCTGGTCATCGATTGTATTCTCGAACGCGAAGACCCGCGCGACGTGCTGCTGTGCGCGCCTTCGGTCAAGGCTGCGAGCATCGCGGCACTGCCGAAGGGCGCGTCGCTCGGCACCTCGTCGCTGCGTCGCTCGGCGCAGGCGCTCGCCCTGAGGCCTGACCTGATGATCGTGCCCTTGCGCGGCAACGTCGGTACGCGGCTGGTGAAGCTCGAACGCGGAGAGGCCACGGCCACGCTGCTCGCTTGTGCCGGACTCAGGCGTCTCGCGCTCGATCCGCCCGGCGCCGCGCTGTTGCCGGTTGCGGAGATGCTCCCGGCGGTCGCGCAAGGGGCGATCGGGATCGAGCGGCGGGCGGATGACGCGCGCATCAACTCAATCCTGGCGCCGCTCGATCACGCGCCGAGCCGGGCGGAGGTCACCGCCGAGCGCGCCTTTCTGGCGGCGCTCGGCGGCTCCTGCCGCACGCCGATCGCGGCGCTGGCGCGCGTCACCGGCGACCGGATCGCGCTCGACGGTTTGCTGGTCAATCCGGATGGCAGCGGGCTGCGTCGAAGCGCGCGCGCCGGCAGTGTCGCCGACTCCGTCGCCATCGGCCGCGCCGCAGGCGAGGCGCTGCGCGGCGCGTCATGAAGGTTTTGATCACGCGCCCGGCGGAGGAGGGGGCCGCGCTGGCGACCGTGCTCGCCGCGCGCGGAATCGAGGCGCTGGTCGAGCCGCTGCTGTCGATCCAAATGCTAGCAACTCCTCCGCTCGAACTCGCCGGCGTGCAGGCGATCGCCGTCACCAGCGCCAATGGAGCGCGCGCGCTTGGCCGCGCCTGGCCCGCGGGCGCGCCGCGCTTGCCGATATTCGCCGTCGGGCCGGCGAGCGCGACCGCCGCGCGCGCCGCCGGCTTCACCAGCGTCGAGGCCGGGACGGAAGACGTCGCCGGCCTGGCGAAACTGATCGGTGCGTGGCTCGATCCTTCCGCCGGCAGCGTGCTGCACGTCGCCGGGACCACCCTCGCCGGCGATCTCGCCGGATTGCTGGCGGCGGCCGGCTTCGCCGCGCGGCGCGATGCGCTTTACCAGGCCAATGCGGCGTCGGCGCTATCGCTCGAGGCGCATGATGCGCTCGCCCAGCGCGAGCTCGATGCCGTCCTGCTGTTTTCTCCACGCACGACCGCGATCTTGGTTGCACTGCTAAAGGCCGAGGGACTCACGAACGCCTGCGCCGGCATTGATGCGCTCTGCTTGTCGGCGCGCGTGGCCGAGGCCGCGTCGGTGCTGCCATTCCGCCGCCGGCGCGTCGCCCAGGTGCCCACCGAGTCCGCGCTGCTTGCGCTCTTGGACTAGATCACGCTCTTGGACTAGACGCGCGCCGCTTTGCTAGATTCCGCAGCGAAAGCTCGGAGGTTCCCATCGCGCCATCGGATCACGCGCCGGAAGCGACACCCACAGGCCATGTGCCGGCCGCCGATTTGATTGCCCGCTTCGGCGGCATTCGACCGATGGCGAGCAAGCTCGGCATCGCGGTTTCGACCGTGCAGGGCTGGAAACAGCGCGATGCTATTCCCGTCTCGCGCCTAGCGCAGATCCGCGCGGCCGCGGCCATGGCCAGCATCGATTTGGCTGCGCCCGCGCCGGAAACGCCCGCTTCCTTTGCGTCGGAGCCCAAGGCGGATGCAGCGAAAACGGCCGCGGCCGCGAGTGGCCCACCGCGCGCACAGCCCGCGCCGGAGCGGCGAGTGAAAGCACCGGCGGCGCACCGGGATTCGCGCGGCGTGGTCTTGGCCGGCGTGATGGTCGTTTTGCTCGCCGCCGGAATTGGGTACGGCGTTTGGGGCCTGCGCCCGTCCGCGGCCCCGCCGAGCGCGTCCCCTGGGGCCGCGCGCGATCCGCAAGTCGCACGCCGTTTGGCGGCACTCGAAGACACCGCCGCCGCGCTCAAATCACGGCTGGAGGCCGCGCCGTCTTTGGGCGCGAGTGCCACCGAACTCGCGAGCCTCAGGACGCGCATCGAGGCGTTGGCGCGCGAGCGCGCCGCGCCGGCCGATGGTGCGGCGCTGGCGGAGCTCACGGCCCGGCTCGACCATGTGCAGGCGCAGACGGAGGCCGCCACCGCGGCGCTGACGGCGTTGAAAGCCGAGATTGTCCGCCTGGATACGACCGGCCCGCGCGCCGATGCGGCGGTGGTGCGCGCGCTCGCGCTCGCTGGCGCCGCCGGGCGGTTGCGCGCCGCGGTCGCTTCCGGGCGCAGCATCGCCGAAGAACTCGCGGCCGCGCGCCAGGCGGCCGCCGGGACGCCGGCGTTGCTGGCGGCATTGGCGCCGCTTGGGGAGGGCGCACCGATCGCCGATCGCGCGCAGTTGCTGGAGGCGTTTCCCGCGCGCGCCAGCGCGGCGCTGGCGGCCGTGCGGACGCAGGCCGGTGAAACCTGGACCGAACGCTCCCTCGCGCGCCTGGCGGGGGTGATCAGCGTGCGCCGGGTCGGGGCCGAAGTGCCGGGCGAGGGGGCCGAGGCGCGGATCGCGCGCGCCGAAGCGCAGCTTAAGCTTGGCGCGCTTGCGCTGGCCACCGAGGAGCTGGCGCGCCTGCCGTCGCCGGCGCTGGCTGAATTTGCGTCCTGGCTGGCCGGCGCGCGCCAGCGGCTGGCGGCCGAAGCGGCGCTGTCCGCGCTCGATGCCGAGGCGGCCACGGCGCTTGCGGCCGCCGCGCGCGCGGCCCCGCGTCCGCAACCGTAGCGCGGGCGCGCGCCGTGCGGCGCTTCCTCTGGTACGCGATCGAACTGGCCGTCGCTATCGTCGCGGCGGTGTGGCTGGCCGAGCGCCCGGGCGCGGTCGTCATCGAATGGCAGGGCTGGCGCGTCGACAGCAGTGTCGGCATGCTGGCGGCCTTCGTGCTGCTGGCCGCGGTCGTGACGGCGTTGCTCTATCGCCTATGGCGCTTTGTGCGCCGCGCGCCCAGCCAGGCGCGCGATCTCCGCCATGAGCGGCGGCGCGCCGCCGGCTACAAGGCGCTTACCCAAGGCATGGTCGCGGTTGCCGCCGGCGATGCCGAGGAGGCGCGGCGGCAAGCGCGCAAAGCCGATGTCCTGCTCGGCGAACCGCCGTTGTCGCTATTGCTGGCGGCGCAAGCGGCCCAGCTCGGCGGCGACGAAGGCGCGGCGCGGCGCTATTTCGAAAGCATGCTCGCGCGGCCGGAGACCGAGTTCCTGGGCTTGCGCGGGTTGCTCATGCAGGCGCTGCGCGCCGGCCAGCAGACGCGCGCGCTGGAATTGGCCGAACGCGCGCGCGGCCTCCGGCCTAACGCCGCCTCGGTGCTCGACGCGCTGGTGACGCTGCACGCGCAGGCCGGGCATTGGGTGGAGGCACAAGCGGCGCTCGACCGGCTTGCCGATCGGGGCTTGCTTGCCCCTTCGGTCGCGCGGTCGCGGCGCGCGGCGCTGTTGGTCGAGCGCAGCCGGTTGGCGTCCGCCGCCGGCCGCAAGGATGAGGCGTTGGCGCAGGCCCGCCGCGCGCATGATCTCGACCCGGCGTTGGTTCCGGCGACGGCCGAGCTGGCGCGCGGACTGATCGCCGCCGGGTCCATCCGCAAGGCGCAAAAGCTGCTGCGCGCCGCCTGGGCCATTGCGCCGGCGGCCGAGCTGGCGGAGCTTTATGGCGCAAGTCTGCCCGGTGATGCGCTTGCGCGGGCGCGTGGTTGGGCATCACTCGCCGCCGCCAAGCCCGGCCATGCTGAAAGCGCGCTCGTGCTGGCGGAAGCGGCGCTGGCCGCTGGTTTGTGGGGCGAGGCGCGCCGGCATTTGCTGCCGCTCGCCGAGTCCGGCCATGGGCGCGCCTGTCGCTTGCTGGCGCGGGTCGAGGAAGGCGAGACCGGGGATGCGCCGCGGGCGCGCCAATGGGTCGCGCGCGCGGCGGTGGCGGGGCCCGAGCCGGCATGGCATTGCAGCGGCTGTGGCGTAGAGGCGGCGCCCTGGCGGGCGGTCTGTGAGCGCTGCGGCGCCGTCGGTACGCTGGTCTTTGGCGCGGCTTTGCCCGGGCCCGCTCGACTCGCGGGACCGGGCGCGGCGCTCAAGGCGCCCACGCCGGTCTGATCACGCCTTGCCAAGGGAACCGGCTGCACCCTATCTTCCCGCCCGGTTGCCGCCTTAGCTCAGCCGGTAGAGCATCGCATTCGTAATGCGGGGGTCGGGTGTTCGAGTCACCCAGGCGGCACCATATTTATCAAAGACTTAGCCGCTAGTGCGCGGCCTCGTCCGAGGCCCTGGCAAGCACCGGGCAAACACCAGGAGCCATTGCAGCCCTCCCATTGCGGGCTGCCCCGGTGGACTGCAACCCGCTCTTCGTGGACAGCAACCTGCGCGCCGTGGACGGTAACCCGCGCTCGGTGAACGGCGATCTGCGTTCCGCAGGGCGGTAGCCCGCGCGGCCGGTTGCGCGCCCTCAACCCGCTTCGCCGGTCACGCTCTCGCTGGAGCTAAAGCCGGTCATGCACTGACATTCCGCCTCGATCACCCACCACCCGACGTCGATCACCAGGGTCCGTTCGCCTGGCTTATTTCTTGGGGAAGCGCGCGCAGGTCGTCGCCGCCTCGCCCCAGAGCGCGACGCAATCCTCGAAGGTTGGGTCCGGTTTGCCGACGAAGGTGGCCGCGACAAACGCGGCCAGTGCATCAATTTGTCGCTGGCTCATGGCACTGCCACCCGGCGGCATGGCGTTGCCCAGATCCGCTGCAGTTGCACCGTAGCAGCGCTTGTCGGTGTAGGCGAGACTATCGAAATACGGCATCTCGGTGCCCGGTCGGCCGCACTTTATCACTTCGGCGATCTGCGGCAGGCTGAGCTGTGCCTTGCGCAGGTTGGCGCCTTGCGGATCTTGCGGCATGTCCGGAATGCCGTTGGCAAGGCCGCCATGGCAGTTGCGGCATTCTGACCGCTTCCAGAACCCCTCGCCCAGCGTCACCATCGCGGGGTCCGGCTTAGCGTCCTGCGCGAGTACCGGCAGGGCGCCTAGCAACAGGCCAAACATCACAATCGTGCGTCCGATCGTCAACAAGCCGCGCATTCGGCGCCCTCCATGCTACTGCCCTTCAACCGCCGTTCAGCTGCCCGCGCCGCGCGATCGGCACAGCCCCTGCAGCGGCCCCCGCAACGTTAGCGCAGGCCGGCGGGCAGTTCCGCGTCCTCGAAAACCGTGTTTGCCGTGATCATGTTGGCAACCACCGCAAAAGACATCCGCGCCGAAGAGAAATTCGCCGACGATAGATCTGCGCCGCGTAGGTCGGCATGGGTGAGGTCTGCCCGGAGCGCGTTGGCCTGGCGCAGATTGACCTCGATCAGCGACGTGCTCCACAGGCGGGCATCGACCAGGCTGATCCGCTCCAGGTTCGAGCGCGCGAGCTGAGCGTCGTTGAGCCACGACCCGCTTAAGTCCGCGCCCGAAAGATCGATGCCGAGCATGCGCGCGAAACGCAGATCGGCGTCGAAAGCGATCAGCCGCGGCGCGACCGCGCTGGTCATTTCCGCCCGCGCCGCATTGGCCTGTGACATATTCGCGTCGGTAAGGTCGGCGCCATCGAGCCGAGCCTCGTACAGCATCGCGCTACTCAGGTTGGCGCCCGAGAGGCGGGCGCGACGGAGATTGGCGCGGTTAAGATTGGCGCCGCCGAGATTGGCCCCAGTCAGGTCCGCGCCGGTCAGGTCGGCGGCGTGCAGGATCGCACCCGACAGATCGGCGCCGGCGAGCTTCGCGTCGCGCAGGTCAGCCGATTTAAGGTCGAGCCCGCGCAGATCGCAGCCACGGCAATTTCGCACTCGCTCCGCCAGGCGCTCGACCGCGGTGGGCGTCGGCTCGGCAATAGTGGCATGGCGCGCGGCAGCATCCGGGACCGGCTTGGTCAGAATGCTATGAAAACGAGTCTCGCTGGCGAAGGCGCCCTCGGTCACAGCGCGGGTGACCGCGTCAACCATCACCTGGCCCTTCTTGCGGTAGAAGTGCCGCTCGATCACCATGCGCACGCCGCCCGCGGGATTGTCCTTGGTGCAGCGCGACTTGATCAGGGAATTGCGGTAGGGCGTTTCGCCCTCGGCCGGTTCCAGGTCCTCGCACGCCCAACCTGCAAAGCCGAAGCGGCTTTGCAGCGCGTCCGCCAGACGGACGCCGCGCTCACGCAGATCCGACGTCGTTCGCGGATCGGTGACGAGGCGAACTCCGCTCAAAAAGCCGAAATCGTCGAATAGCGCGGAGACAATGATCGGTTGCTGAAATTCGGACGTGCCCTCGTGGCGCACGCCGGTCTCGCCCATTGGGTCGAGCGCCTTGCTGCGATATTCAAGCTCTTCGTCGTAGCGGAAGTAGACTTCGTGAAAACCGGTCTTCGGCTCGGCGCGACAGCGGGCGAATTCGGCCCAGGACTTGAGCGGAATGCCAGGCGGCCCGCCATCGCTGCCGCAGGCGAAACCTGAATAAACGTCGCGCCGCAACTCCTTCGCATGCGCGCCGAGCGGCAGGTCCCAGATGGTATCGCGGCGCGGTCGACTTTCAGCACCGCCAGGGGCCACGCTCACTGGGGCTTGCGCGACGGCTGCGTTCGATAGCAGAAGAGTAACAGCGGCAAGGACCGCAATTGTTCCGGCACGCGTATTTCGCATCATTGAAATAATCCCGGTCGGAGGTCCATTTAGCTTGCACCGCCGTCGCGTTACCGGCCTAGCGCGGGCCACGCCAGTCGAAGGCCTCTTGCGGGAGGAGGGGCCGGACCGCGCTGCGATCCGACCCCACCCTCACGATGGCCCGTGACTTACTCTCGTCGAGCACTAAAGCGCGAAGAAGAATACCACCGGACCGTTGACCCAGTTCTTCGCCTCCGGCCACGCCGCCGTGTAGCCGCTTCCCTTGCGCCCGCCGCCGGCAAGGATGGCGATATACTGCTTGCCCTTCGCGGAGAAGGAGAATGGCGGCGCCTTGGTGATGACGCCGGTGTTGAAGTGCCACAGTTCCTTGAGCGTCTCGTCGTCGAGCGCGACGACGCGGCCGTCGAGGAAAGCCGTGAAGATCAGACCGCCGGCGGTCGCAAATGCGCCCGACTGGCTCTCATAGGGGTAGGAGAAGCTCGCGACCATCTTGTTGGTCAGCACGTCGACCGACCGAACCAGGCCAGTATAGCCGAGGTTCTTGGTCGCGGCGTCGATGCGGCCACGAATGCCGCCTGGCGCCTTCGGGTCCAACATGGCCGTTCCCGCCAAGCGCTTCGACTCGCCGACCTGGATCGTCGTGCAGCCGTCGATTGCCGCCGAATAGGAACGGTTCTTGGTCGGATTGAACGCGACCGACTGCCAGCGCACGCCGCCGGTGATGGTCGGGCAGTAGGTTTCTGGAGCGTCGCCGCGCAGCATGCGCGTTTCCGGGATGTATGTCTGCACCGCCTTGCTCGGATCGTATTCCACCGGCTTGCCGGTCTTGGGGTCGATGCCCTTGGTCCAGGTCACCTTGGCCACGTACTGGGTCGCGTCCATGAAGGCGCCGTTCACGCCGTCGAGGCGATAGAAAAACCCGTTGCGGCCCCAATGGCCGATGATCTTGCGCGGGGCGCCGCCGACGTTGACGTTGTAGATCTGGTGCACGCCGTTCTCGTCGTAGTCCCAGCCCTCGTTCGGCGTGTACTGGAAGTGCCATTTGATCTTGCCGTCGTCGACGTTCATCGCGACGATCGAGGCCGAGTACAAGTTGTCGCCCGGCCGATACTGCACGTCGAACATCGGCTGCGCGTTGCCCGTGCCCCAGTAGGTCAGGTTCAACGCCGGATCGTAGGTCCCGGTCGTCCACAGCCCCGCGCCGCCGATACGCCAGGCCTCGTTGTTGTCCTTCCAGGTCTCGTGGCCGGGCTCGCCCGGGGCGGGCACCATGTAGGTGCGCCACAGCTCGGCGCCGGTATCCGGATTCATGGCGTGCAGCCAGCCGCGGGTCAGGCCGTCGCCGTAGCTGTTGGCGACCATGATCTTGCCGTTTACGACCAGCGGCGCCGCGGAGAAATACTCGCCCTTGATATTAACTCCCGAACCTTTCGGGTGGTCGGTGCGCGCAACCAGCTTGTCGAACATAATCTCGCCGGTGTCGCGGTTGACCTTGACGACGCGGCCGTCGGTCAGGTTGTGGAACACGGCGTTGCCCCAGACGGCGATGCCGCGCGAGCGGTTCGATTCATCGGCCGACACCGCTGCGTCCGCCTTCCACACGATCTGTGCCTTGTCGTTGGAGTTCAGGTCGACCTTGTAGATGCCACCGCGGCCGTCATCGATGTACAGGAAACCGTCGTCGGCGATGCCGTGGTTCATGAGGTTGAGGTCGGGATTGCCGGTCAGCGCCGAAGCAAGCGGAAGGGTGAAGGCAACCTTGAGGTTGGCGACGTTGCCGCGATTGATCTGGTCGAGCCTCGAGAACATGTGGCCTTCGTAGTTGCCATAGGGCAGCAGCCAGTTTTGTGGTTCGGCAGCTGCGCCCTCGAGGCGCGCCTTAGTCACGTCGGCCGCGTATCCAGGCCAAGTCGCGAGCAGCGACAAGGCTCCGCCAAGCAACGCCAGTTTCAGCGTTCGCCGGCATATTGGTGATGAGTGCCGCATTCTATCCTCCACTGTTGCAGCGAGATAACGAATTTGCACTGACCCGCACCTCTGGTGGGTACCTTTTAACCTGGATGCCCCAGATGGCCAGACTTAGAGACATAAACCTCTGCCTGTGTGGCTTCACTGTCAAGGTGTACCGGACGCGCCGGTCGTTGCAGCGCGCCGAGGCCACGAACTGAGCTGGTCCCGCTTGTTCGGCCATCGCATCCCATCCCGGCCTATCTCGGCAACACTGACAGCCACAACAACTCGGCGCTGCGCGGATTGCTCACGCCGCTTGCAGACCTTGCCTCGCTGCGGCGCGTGGCAATCGTCTGTATCACGCATCCGTCAAAAGCCACCGGCACAACCGCGCTCTATCGCGTAATCGGCAGTATCGGTTTCGTGGCAGCCGCGCGCGCCGCGCATTTTGTCTGCCGCGATCCCAAGGATGATGAGCGCCGGCTATTCTTGCCGCTCAAAAACAATCTCAGTCCTGACAAGGGAGGCTTGAGCTTCAAAATCGACGGCGCGGGACCTGCTCCACGCATCGTTTGGGACGACGGCCCGGTGTTCATGACTGCGGATGAAGCGCTGGCGTCAGGGTCAGAGGAACGCGGGACCAAGGAAGCGGCAGCAGCCGCATGGTTGTCCCCGAGGCTTGTTGCTGGCCCGGCCGCAGTCACGCTGCTGCAGGCCGAAGCCTCCACCAAAGGGTTCTCGTGGCGGACGGTCGAGCGCGCCAAGGTCAAGTTGGGCGTTGCGGCCAAGCGGATTGGCGGCATCGGCGAGGAAGGTGAGTGGCACTGGCTACAAGCCTAAGGCCGCCAACCCCGTCCCACAGACTTGGCGGCCTTAGCTGAGAGGCGCAGAAATCCGCCACTTCTGACTAAGACCGCCAACTCCTGCGACAGATGGTTGGCGGCCTTAGCGCGCACCGGGACTACGAAACAAACGAAAGTAACGAAATAAGCGACTTGCACCGTTTCAACCGCGTCCCGGTGATGGCCACCGAGACCGCCGCCACCGTCAGCTACTGGTTGTGAGTCCGGAGCCTAGTTCCATCCGCCTAAGTCCGAAGTTGTCTCTGATCCCCTTATTTGGTTCCGGATTGCAATCACGTCGCGCATTCAATGGCAGCCCTCTTCGATGCGAAGAACCCCTCATCCAGTCGGACCAGTTCAATGGGGGTTGGACACTGACGGTACTGAACGTCTCTGACGCAGTTTGCGAGCGCAAATCACAGAAAATCGCGTTGGCTCAAGCGATTTATGGGTCCGTAGCCTAGTATTATGAATAATACCTTCGAAGCAGCGACGCAGCCTCTGCGGGCTTCATCGCAATGATTTCCTGGAACGTCGAGATCACCAAAATGCAATAGTCACTGTATTGCGCCGGTCTGACGGTGCTCGCCCGCAGAAGTGCAATTTTGTTTTGTGGGAAGCGCTTCGATAGCGATGCGTCGATCCGAGTTTGCAGCAGGTTCGTAGCCTGCTCATTTACCGGAGGTCTGGGTGCAGAAGTGGCGATGACACGTCCGCCAAGCGCGAGATCGCGTTGGTTGAGCGCCTCCGGTAACTCCTTTGAAATATTCCTGTTTCCTCCTACTGCATATTCATAACAAAGTTTCGGGTCACGCTGATTCAGTGCCAATAACATATCAATCGTCAATCCTGCCAGTTCAATAAGCACGGCGTCGTCGGCGAGTGCAATGTGTTTCGCAATCAGCGGTGTTAACGTCTCCCGGAGTTCCGCCCAAAGACCTTCATGCGTTTGTCCGGCGACATAGCCGTCATAATAGGCTCTCGCAATCAACTGAAAGTTCTGAGGAAAACGCTTCTGCAGCGAGGCAATCGCCGGTATCGCTGCGGCGAGAACACTGCCCATCTGATCGGAAGTAATGCCGGTTGCATATCCTGACGCGGCAAATTGACCACCGTCTGAGAAATTCGTTACGACCCTGCTGTCGGCTAGGTCTTCTAATGAAGGAGTCCAGATTTCGTTGTTCGGGACAGCCAAGGCTCGTTCAACAAATAAGCGGTCATACCCAGCGGCGATCACGAGTTCCTTAAAGTGAAACGTGGCTTTCTCTATTAAAGCCGCATCCATGCCCGGAAACGCTAATCCGTGAAAACCTAGTCGGCCATTGCGATCAATCCAGCGCTCGCGCCTGGCCGAATATGCCAGGGTGCAAACTGACGCGCAGCGTGAGGATACGTACGTAATCAGGCCATTTTTCCGAATGAGCAAGTAAAGCTTCTCAGCCTCCCCGGTGCGGCCGCCAAGGCTGTTTAGATGGACCACCCGAATCTGCGGTGAAGTCTTCAGAGCCTTTGCAAAGTCATCGGCTAATCCAAACTTGAACCCTCCTGTAAGCTCAATCTCAGTGCCATTCCGCATTATGCGAAGCGCATATTCTGGAATGTCAGGATCGCCTAGATAAGCCATGTTGTAAGTTTCAGAAATCTGAGGCGCGCCGGTACTTATGAACTGTCCGATAGAACTCAGAAAACCGATTGCAACAGCGAACTTCGCTGCAGTAGCCCAGCCCGTGCTTTTGCCCTGTTTCATCCGTCGGTCGAAATGACGCGTCGCTGATCGCCATACGCCGACGAGTTGCCATAGCGTGATAAAAGCCAAGACCGACCAGCTCAGGAAAAGCGCCCAGAACAACTGTTGTGGGTCGTAAATGCGATCAGTGTTGAACATGATTGAAAGGGCGCTAGGCAATAGTGCAACCAACGCGGCCGCGACGATGCCGCCGAGAAAAGAAATGCCCCAGTAAGACAGGCCTAAGGAAAATTCCCCCCGCCAGTGCATTGCAATAAAATTATAAAAGCGCCGGGGTGTTGGCGGTGCCAAAGCTTCGGTTGTCGTGTGACTTTTCTCGTCGCCGTCCGAATCGTAGATAGTGGGCGCGGCCGCTATGTTTGGTCCACCCGGAAACGAGATAGCTGTAGGCGAAGCTTCTCTTGGCGAAGAATCCAAGGGCGTAGGTGAAATGGCCAGTGAGGGCGGACCTACGCGCGTGAGTCGGAAGAGGCCGACAACGAGCCAGACAGTTTGGGGAAGCACATTTTGAGCAAATGCGCCGACGAAATCTGGCCGATCTCCATTCGCCAGTCCGAAACCTGCAAGCACCGAAATGAGGAATAGAGACAACCCGTTTGCGATCACAATGCAAGCCAATGGCGCGCAATGCGGTCGCAATAGACGATGAAATATCATCATCAAAATTGCCGTCGGAACCAGAGCGCCAACGAAAAAACCGATGCTTTCCATAGCGCCATCACCGGACATTCAAGGCCATTCATGCTCACATAAGTGCAGGATTCCACGAGATAATAACGATCCGATCTGTGGTGTTGACCGGCCCCCAGTAGGTGGTCCGCGGCGAATGTTAGTGCATGGTCGGCATTGGCTCCAGCGGGAGCGTGGCCGGCGAGGCTGGTCGGGGCTGCGTGCTTGATTGTGGAACGTGAGTCGCCTAGAATCATTACAAATCAAAGCGCTAGGAGCTATGCATGGCCGCTCGCAAAACTAAGCCCGGCGGATCGAAGCCCGACAAACATTGGCGCAACGCGATAATCCTTGCTGTCCATGAACGGGTGGCAGGCGAAGGGTCGCCCCAAAAGCTGCGTGCGATCGCGGAGAAAGTGGTCGAGCTGGCCATTGACGGCGACATGGCCGCGATCAAGGAAATTGGCGACCGGCTCGACGGCAAGCCGCATCAATCAGACGACGTGGCGGTCGCGCGCGACGTGCAAGAGATGACCGACGCCGAGCTATTGGAGGTCGTCGAGGCTGCGCAAACCTCAATATCGGCGGAGGACGAAGGGATGGCACATCGGGCATTCATCGACGCACTCGGCGGATCGCACGCCGTAGCGGATCGGCTTGGCGAGAAACTTAGCACTGTATCGACGTGGCGCATTCGTGGCGTGCCATGGCGGCACCGGACGGCGCTCGCGACGCTGGCCAGGCAGCACCGGGTACCTTTGCCAGATGGCTTCCTGCACCAGCTGCCGAAGCCGGCGCTGGAGTGAGCCGCTGGTCGTCCATTGAACCACGCGGCGCTGGCAAGTTCGAAGTCCCTCGCCTACCGCGAACCACGATGTGGATTCTGTCCTATTTTAGGCATTGCACCTGCACGGTGAACCCTTGTGCGAGTGCTGCCACGTCCGCAACGTCTCGTAGCCGACGGCCGGCACCGGTTTGAGGGCGAACTCCCGCCGCCGCCATGAAATTGAGCGCGACCGTGCCTTTGACCGCGAAGTTCACGTTCTGCGGAATGTCACCGATTGCGGCCGCAACGGCGACTGCATTTAGTTTGCTTTCGACAACCCCGACCACATCGCCGTTCATGTCCAGCACTGCGCCGCCGCTGTTTCCGGGCTGGACGGGCGCAGACACTTGATACTTGCGCGAGTCGTCGCGCAGCCCGGCCAAGGCGGTGATGTTTCCGGTGGTCAGATTGCCGGCCGAAGCGAGCGCGCCGGTGAGCGGAAATCCGAACACGACGACGGCCTCGCCCAAGCGTGGCGGCGAACCTTGGCGAAATGTCGCCACAGCACTCGGCCGAGCACCCGTTTTCAGGATCGCCAGGTCATCAGAGGCACTGACCCTCAGCACCGTGGCAGGTGGAAAGAACGTCGCTTCGAACTCGTAGAGCGTAAGCGAACCTGGGTTTGATGGCGGAACGTGGGTTCTGACCTCGCTGCACCCTTTGACGACATGTTCATTCGTCAGCACATGGCCTTCTGCGCTAACGAAAAATCCTGTGCCTGAACTCACGAGATTCAGAATCGGCTTGCCACCGCGCGGCTCTTCGGCCACTTGCTGCCGCATCAGGCGAACGAGCTGGTCTGTTACGAGACCGTCCGGCTGTAATCTTTGTGTGAGCTGATACTGCTCGACCGCACTTCGTGTGCGCGGGCCGATGACGCCGTCGGGCGGGCCGGGGTCGAATCCGAGTTTGGCCAAGTGTCGTTGGGCCTCTGCGACTAGTTCCTTGTTTTCTGGCGGGGTGGGAGATGCCATAGGATTTATTGCCACAACTTCAACGCGGGGCTTCCACTCGCGAGCGAGCCTCTGCGCCTCGGCGATTTGCACCTGTGTCATTCTGGCGGCGATTTTATCGCGGTTCTTAACCGCCAGGTCGCGATCTTCCTTTTCCGACGCGGGCCAATTGGCGGCAGCAAGGTTGTACCACTTGTGCGCCTGCACGTAGTCCTGCGGCACGCCTTGGCCGGCGGCATAGGACACACCCAGATTGTACTGCGCCTGGGCGTGCCCGGCATCGGCCGCGCGGCGATACCAGCGCGCCGCTTCGGCGTAATCTTGCGGCACGCCTTGGCCGGCGGCATAGGACACACCCAGATTGTACTGCGCCGTGGCGTGCCCGGCATCGGCCGCGCGGCGATACCAGCGCGCCGCTTCGGCGTAATCTTGCGGCACGCCTTGGCCTTTGGCGTACATGACGCCGAGATTATTCTGGGCGTCTGGGTTGCCCTGCGCGGCTGCTAGGCGATACCAGCGCGCCGCTTCGGCGTAATCTTGCGGCACGCCTTGGCCTTTGGCGTACATGACGCCGAGATTATTCTGGGCGTCGGGGTTGCCCTGCGCGGCTGCTAGGCGATACCAGCGCGCCGCTTCGGCGTAATCTTGCGGCACGCCCCGGCCGGCGGCATAGGACACACCCATCATGTACTGCGCCGTGGCGTACCCGGCATCGGCCGCGCGGCGATGCCAGCGCGCCGCTTCGGCGTAATCTTGCGGCACGCCCCGGCCCATGTCGTACATGAACCCGAGTGTGACCTGGGCGTAGTAATTGCCTTTCTCGGCGAGCGGTCGAAAGATGCCCATAGCAGTCGCGTAGTCGCCGCGCTGGTAGGCCGCGTACCCGTCCTCAACTGGTCCAGCGTGTCCTGGCGAAAATACCGACGACGCGAAAAGGACTGCGGCTG
>SHVS01000011.1 GCA_009694135.1 Alphaproteobacteria bacterium | reverse complement strand
ATGGATTTTGTCGGGGCGGCGGGCAAATTGACCTGTGTCAGGGCACAGGCGCAGCGCATATAGTTGGATCTAAGGATCGCGCTTTAAGCCGTTGGATTAATTGGTAGCGGAGGAGGGGATCGAACCCCCGACACACGGATTATGATTCCGTTGCTCTACCAACTGAGCTACTCCGCCACCATGCGGGCGATATACGGAGGGCCCGGAAGCGCTGTCAAGGCAAGCGCCTGGAGAAAAGTCGCTTTTGGCTAGAAGCGGGCGATCCAGCCGCCGCCCAAAACCCGGTCTCCGGCATAGATCACCGCGGCCTGGCCGGGGGCAACGCCTAGCTGAGCGGTGGCGAGTTGGAGCGCCTGCCCACCCTCGGCGATCCAGGCAGGGGCCCCAGCCTGGGCGGAGCGCAGCTTGACGGATACCTCGGTCGCATCCGCCGGCGGCGTTTGCGGCAGCCAATTCATATCGCGCAGCGGGACGCGGCGAGTGGCCAGCGCCGCGCGCGGACCAACGACGACGCGCCGTCGCGTCGGTTCGAGCGCCAGGACATAGAGCGGGGCGCCACCCCCGCCCAGGTCGCCCAGAGTGCGTCCGCCGAGGCCAAGACCTCGCCGCTGGCCGATGGTGAAACCGGCGATCCCGTCGTGCTGGCCGAGCACCGCGCCGTTTTGGTCGACGATCTCACCCGGCGCGACCGCATCCGGCCGCAGCTTGCGCACCAACTTCGCGTAGTCGCCGTCGGGGACGAAGCAGATGTCCTGACTGTCGCGCTTTTCGGCATTGGGCAAGCCGCGCCGGCGCGCGATCGCGCGTACCTCCGGCTTTGTTAGACCACCCAAGGGAAAGCGCAACAGCTCGAGCTGGCCGCGCGTGGTCGCGAACAAGAAATAGCTTTGATCCCGCTCGCTATCCGCGGCGCGATGCAGCTCCGGCCCCTCTGGCCCATCCACGCGTCGCACGTAATGGCCGGTCGCAAGCGCCGCGGCGCCCATCAGCCTGGCTGCGTCCAGCAGATCGCGGAACTTGACCGTCTGATTGCACAGCACGCAGGGAACCGGGGTCTCGCCCGCGGCATAGGCCTCGGCGAAAGGCTCGATGACTTCGGCGCGGAAGCGCGCCTCGTAATCGAGCACATGATGCGCGATCCCGAGCCGCTCAGCGGCGGCGCGCGCATCCTCGATGTCGCGCCCCGCGCAACAGGCGCGGCCGGCCTTCGGGCTGCTGTCGTCATAGAGGCGCAGCGTGATGCCCACGACCTCGACGCCGCTCTCTTGCACCAACGCCGCCGCGACCGAGCTATCGACGCCGCCGGACATGGCGACGACGACGCGACCGGCGCCAATTCCTTGGCCCGAAGCTGGAAATTCTCGCATCCCGTTCATGCCCGAAGTATATGGGGCCGGCACGACGCTACAACCGCCACAGTGAGGGGCAAGGCGAGGCATGACGCGACTGGTAGAACCAACCTCGACCTTGCGCGAGTTTCTTAAGCTTGAATCCACGGCGGCGGCCGCCCTGCTCGTCGCCGCGGCGCTGGCGATGGTCGCGCAGAACAGCCCGGCGGCGTGGCTTTATGACGCCATCATTGATCTGCCGGCGTCGATCGCGCTCGGGCCCTTTGCGCTCAACAAGCCGCTGCTGCACTGGATCAATGACGGGCTGATGGCGGTGTTTTTCCTGCTGGTCGGGCTGGAGATCAAGCGGGAGGTGCTCGAGGGCGAACTCACGGACCCGGCCCAAGCCGTGCTTCCGGTCATCGCCGCGCTCGGCGGCATGGCGGCACCGGCGCTGCTTTTCACGCTGATCAACGCAGGTAATCCGCAGAATCTTGCCGGCTGGGCGGTTCCGACCGCGACCGACATCGCCTTCGCACTCGGCGCGCTGAGCCTGGCTGGGCCGCGCGTGCCGGCTGCGCTCAAGGTGTTCTTGCTTACCCTGGCCGTGGCCGACGATCTGGGCGCCATCGGGGCGATCGCGCTGTTCTACACCGCCAAGCTGTCCTACGGCTCGCTGCTGTTCGCCGGAGTGCTGATTGCCGCCCTGGCCGCGCTCAATGTCCTCGGTGTCGCGCGACGCGGCGCTTATCTGCTGCTCGGGGTCGCGCTCTGGGCCTCGGTGCTGAATTCGGGCGTGCATGCGACCCTGGCTGGGGTGGTGCTCGCCTTCGCCATTCCGCTGCGCGCCCGCGATGCGGACGGCCAGTCGCCGCTCATCCGCTTGGAGCACGAGCTGCACCCCTGGGTCGCGTTTGGGATCTTGCCGCTGTTCGGATTCGCCAATGCGGGCGTGCATTTTGGCGATATCGGCGTGCGCGATCTGTTCGCGACGCTGCCACTCGGCATCGCCTTCGGATTGCTGCTCGGCAAGCCCGCCGGCGTGCTGGCCGCCGCCTGGATCACCATAAGGCTTGGGTTCGCGCGGCTCCCCAGCGGGGTGACCTGGCGCGACCTTATGGGGGTCGCGTGCCTGGCCGGAATCGGCTTCACCATGAGCCTGTTTATCGGCTCGCTCGCCTTCGACGACGCGCCACGCACCGCTGCGATCCGCATCGGCGTGTTGGCCGGATCGCTGCTCTCGGCCGGAATTGGGCTCGCGTTGCTGCGCTGGTGGCCGGAAACTCAGCCGCGCCCGTAAAGTGGTATAACGCCGCTGCGCGCGGCGCGATTGAGCGGGCTGGCGAGAAACAGGATCGCTTCCGCGATCTCCGCCGGCTTCGGCCAAGCGGCCCAATCGGCTTGCGGCATCGCTAAGCGATTGGCCGCGCTGTCGATGATCGACGGGGCCACGGCATTGGCGAGGATCCCCTCCCCAGCCACTTCCTCCGCTAGCGCCACCGTCATCGCCGCGACCGCTGCCTTGGCGGCTGCATAGGCAACCATGCCGGCACCGGCGCGCGGCTCGAGCGCCGGTTTCGCCGTGACATTGACGATGCGCCCGCCGCGACGGCCAGGGGCCGGGTGCGCCCGCATCGCGCGCACGGCCTCGCGGCTGCATAAAAACGCCGTGCGGAGATTGCTCGCCAGTACCCGCTCGAGATCGGCAGCGGTGATGTCGGTAAATTTTGCCGAAGCAAAACCACCGGCGAGCTGCAGCGAGGCCCAAAGCGCGGGCAGCGCGGCGTAATAGCGGGTCACCGCGTCTTCGTCAGTCAACTCAATGCCGACTGTGATTCGCAGCGCGGGATGTCCGGCCCAGGGCAGGTGATCGGTGGCGCGTGCATCGCGTAGCGGCAAGTGAACCAGCGCACCCTCATCGAGCAGCCTTGCCACCACGGCCGCGCCCAGCGCTCCGGCCCCGCCGGTGACGACAAAGGGCAGGTCGCGCAAGTCCATGTTTATCCGATGAGCTGGTTACTGACCGCCGCCGGCAGGCGCAGCGTAAGACCGTTCAGCTCCGGGCGAAGAATGATCTGGCAGCCCAAGCGCGAGGTGCGGGTCAAGCCAAGGGCGAGGTCGAGCATGTCCTCCTCTTCCTCGCTCGGCGGCGACAAGCGCTCATACCAGGCCGGATCGACGATGACATGGCAGGTGGAGCAGGCGAGCGCGCCCTCGCAGGCCCCCTCGACATCGAGCCCGATATTGCGCGCCAGCTCCATCACCGACAGCCCGGTGGGCGCCGCGAGCTCGCGCCGTGCGCCGTCGGCTTCGATGATAACAACGCTGACCGTGCTCGATGTCGCCACTTTAGACGTGAAAGGACTCGCCGCAGCCGCAGCGTCCCTTTTCGTTCGGATTGCTGAACTCGAAGCCGGATTTGAACTTGCCCTCGACGTAATCCATTTCCGCGCCGACGAGATACATGATCGCCTTGGGGTCGATGAAAATCTTCACTCCCTTGGCCTCGACCACTTCTTCGAACTTGCGCGGCGCGTCGGCGTATTCGACGACGTAGCTTAAGCCCGAGCAGCCCTTGGTGGACACGGCGAGCCGCAGCCCTTGGGCCGAATTCTCGGCCTTGGCCAGCAAGGTCCGGGCGTGTTCAACCGCGCGGTCAGTGAGCGTGATCAATGGTGCTGCCATGTCGCCTCCCTTTCCATCGGTCAAAACATGTCGAGCGCAAGCCGAGCATCCTCGGTCATGCGCTCGGTAGTCCAGGGCGGATCCCACACAAGTTTCACCTCGATCTCGCCAATATTCGGCACCAACGCGACCGCATCCGCCACCTGCTGGGGCATCATGCCGGCGACCGGACAGGCGGGCGTGGTCAAGGTCATCTGCAACTTGACCGAACCCTCGGCGCCAATGTCCAGATCGTATATTAGGCCGAGATCGTAAATATTCACGGGTATCTCTGGGTCATGCACGGAGCGCAAGGCATCGATGATCGCCTCGCGCTCCGGCAAGGGGTCGCCCGCTTTGCGGTCGCCATCGGCGCGCGCCACCGCTTCCTCGCCCTTCTCTAGGGCGTATAAAGAGTCGTATCGGAATGTTACATCGCTCGCCATCCGCCCTACTCCGTCGAAACCTTGGCGCGACCAGCCAGCGCCGCCTGCAAAGTGTGCCAGGCGAGCGTGGCGCATTTGACCCGCACCGGGAACTCGCGCACCCCGGACAGAACGTCGAGCTTCTCCATCGCGTCCTCGATCCCTGCCTCGGACGGGGCCTCGCCCTGGCCGGTGCAGCGGTGGTGCAATCCGCCGAACAACCGCTCGATATCGGCCAGCGTCCGGCCGCGCACCAACTCGGTCATCAGCGAAGCCGAGGCGACCGAGATCGCGCAGCCCTTGCCCTCGAAAGACGCGTCTTCCACCACATCGCCCGGGCCGAGCGTGAGATAAACCTTGATCTGGTCGCCGCACAGCGGGTTGTGCCCCTGCGCGCTGGCCGAGGCATCGGCAATCGCGCGTAAATTACGCGGGCGGCGGCCGTGATCCAGGATCACTTCCTGGTAAAGATCGCGCAGATCGTCTTGCATTAGGCGAAGATCCTCCGCACCGCTTCGATCCCTTCCGCGAGCGCATCGACTTCGACGCGCGTGTTGTACAAGCCGAAGGACGCGCGCGCCGTGGCCGCGACGCCGAGCCTGTGCATCAGGGGCATGGCGCAATGATGGCCGGCGCGGATGGCGATGCCGGCGCGATCCAGAATGGTGGCGATGTCATGCGCATGCGCGTGGCCGAGGGTGAAGGACACCACGCCGTCCTTGCCCGGCGCCGTGCCGTGAATGGTCAGTCCATCGATGGCCGAAAGCCGCTGCGTCGCATAGGCGATCAAATCGCGTTCATGCGCCTGGATCGCCTCGAAGCCGAGTTCCAAGACGAACTCAATCGCCGGGGCGAGCGCGATGGCCTGCGCGATCGCCGGCGTTCCAGCTTCGAAACGCTGCGGAATGCCGGCGTATTCGGTGTGCGCGAAGCTGACCGAGGATATCATCCCGCCGCCGCCCATATAAGGCGGCATCGCTTCCAGAAGCTCCGAGCGGCCATAAAGCACGCCGATGCCCGAGGGGCCATAAAGCTTATGCCCGGAAAAGGCGTAGAAGTCGCAGCCGAGCGCTCGCACATCGACGGCGCGATGCATCACCGCCTGACAGCCGTCGATCAGCACCTTGGCGCCGGCGGCATGGGCGCGGCGGATCACCTCCGCGACCGGAACGACGGTGCCGAGCACATTGGACACATGCGTAATCGCGACCAGCTTGGTGCGCGGGCCGAGCAGCCTGTCAAATCCGTCGAGCGAAAGCTCCCCGTCATCGGTGATCGGCGCGACCTTGATCTCGATACCGATGGCGTCGCGCAACATCTGCCACGGCACGATATTGGAGTGGTGTTCCATTTCGCTGAGGACGACTTCATCGCCCGCCTTGAGGAACCGACGGCCCCAAGTCGCGGCAACCAGATTGATGCTCTCGGTCGCATTGCGCGTGAAGATGATCTCGCGCGCATCGGCGGCATTGAGAAACTTGCGCACCGTCGCGCGCGCGGCCTCGAAGCGGTCGCTCGCCCACTCCGAAAGAAAATGCGGACCGCGATGCACGTTGGCGTATTCTTCCTCATACACTTGCCGCTCGCAGTCGATCACCGCGCGCGGCTTTTGCGCCGAGGCGGCGCTGTCGAGATAGACCAGCTTCTTGCCATGCACGCTGCGCGCGAGGATCGGAAACTCGGCGCGCAGCTTGGCGACGTCATAACTTACAACGGGCGTGTGCTGGCGCGCGGCTTTCATGGCCGCACCTCGGCGAACAGGCTCGCAAGCGATGCCGCAACCGCGCGCCCGGCTGCATCGCGGAGGTCGCCCTCGGGAACGGCGTCCAAAACTTCGCCGACAAAGGCCTCGATCAGCAATCGGCGCGCATCGGCCAGCGCAATGCCGCGCGAACGCAAATAAAACAGCGGCTCGCTTTCAAGCTCGCCGACGGTCGCGCCATGGCCGCATTTCACGTCATCGGCGAAGATCTCCAGCTCCGGCTTGAGATCGGCCTCGGCCTCCGGCGACAACAGCAGCGCACGCGCGATCTGATGCGCGTCGGTCTTCATCGCGCCGCGCGCAACCATGACCTTGCCCTGATAGACGCCGCGCCCGCGCCCGGCGAGCACGCATTTGACCTTTTGTCGAGATTGCGTGGCGCGCGCGAGATGCTCGACCGTGGTCGTCACATCGTAGTGCCCGCGCCCGCCACCAAGGCTGGCGGCAGAGAGATCGAACCGCGCGCCTTCGCCTATCAAACGCGCATGCAGCTCATGGCGGGCGAGCCCCTGACCGAGCGAAAATGCGGTCGCCGCATAGCTCGCGTTGGCGGCGAGCGCCAGCGCCGTATGCGCGATATGAACTGAATCCGCGCCGTCCTGTTGCAAGCGCAGATGCGTAAGCTCCGCACCCTCGCCGAGTTCAATCTCGCTCACGATAGCGGTGAGATAGGCGCCCACGCCCTGATGGCTTTCGACCAGCGTCGCGCGCGCGCCGGCTTCGAGCATGATCGACAATCGCGGATACAGCACCGTTGGCGCTTCGCCCGGCACGGCCAGTGAAACGACATGGATTACCCGCGCCGCGCTCGCCCCAGCGCCGACGTGCAGCAGAACACCATCAGTGAAGCAGGCGGTATTCATCCCTACGAAGGGCCGCCCCCCGTCGACCTTGGCCAGCGCGCCAAGCTCTGGCGGCAAGCCCTTCGCCAGACCGCGTAACTCCACGCCACGGCCGAGGCCGGAGAGATCCGACAGCTCCGACCGCAGGCGTCCATTCACCAGCACCAGCTTTGCCGCATTAAGACCGAGATGGGAACTCGCGTCTGGGCTCGAGACCGGCTCCGACGCCAGGCGATAGTCCGGCTGAAGCCGGCGCTCCACCGGAGTGAATCGCCAGCCCTCCCATTTGGTCGTGGGCAGACCATGCGCGACAATCGCTCTAAGCGCGGCGGAGCTCAGCGCCGCCGAAGCGGGTGTGCCGACACCGCCAAAGCGATCGAGCGTGAGCGGCTTCACGCCGGCGCCCCCGCATGGGCGGCATAGCCGGTCGATTCCAGCTCCAGCGCCAGCTCCTTGCCGCCCGAGCGCACGATGCGTCCCGCCGCCATGACGTGAATCACATCCGGCACGATATAATCGAGCAGCCGCTGATAATGCGTGATCACCAGCATCGAGCGCGTGGGCGAACGCAGCGCGTTCACGCCGCCGGCCACGACTTTCAGCGCGTCGATATCAAGGCCGGAGTCGGTCTCATCCAGCACTGCCACGCGCGGTTCGAGCAACGCCATTTGCAGAATCTCGAAGCGCTTCTTCTCGCCGCCGGAAAAGCCGCTATTGACCGCCCGCTTGAGCATGTCGTCGCCGACGCCGAGCGCGGTCGCTTTCGCGCGCACCAGTTTCAAAAACTGCATGGCGTCGAGCTCGCTCTCGCCGCGCTCCTTGCGCAGCGCGTTATACGCGGTCTTGAGGAAGGTGACGCCACCGACGCCGGCGATCTCGACCGGATATTGGAAGGCGAGGAACAGACCGGCGCGGGCGCGTTCCTCCGGCTCAAGTTCGAGCAGATCCGTGCCGTCGAGCAGCGCGCGCCCACCGGTCACCTCGTAGCCCTCGCGGCCGGCGATCGCGTAGGCGAGCGTGCTCTTGCCCGAGCCGTTCGGGCCCATGATCGCGTGCACCTGGCCGGGCACGAGTTCCAGGTCGATCCCGCGCAGGATCTCCTTGCCGGCGACCGCAACCTTGAGCCCTTCGATTTGCAACAACGCCATATTGCCCCTCAGCCCACTGAGCCTTCGAGGCTTACGCCCAGAAGTTTTTGTGCCTCGACCGCGAATTCCATCGGCAGGGTTTGCAGTACTTCGCGGCAGAAGCCATTGACGATCAGCGCCACCGCATCCTCTGGCTTGAGCCCGCGTTGGCGGCAATAAAAGAGCTGGTCCTCGCCGATCTTGCTCGTGGTCGCCTCGTGCTCGATGCGCGCGCTCGCATTCTTGGATTCGATATAGGGCACGGTGTGCGCGCCGCAGCGGTCGCCAATTAACAGGCTATCGCATTGCGTGTGATTGCGCGCGCGATCGGCCAGGGTTCCGACGCGTACCAAGCCGCGATAAGTGTTGTCGGCGCGGCCGGCGGAAATGCCCTTCGATACGATGCGTGAGCGCGTGTCGCGGCCGATATGGATCATCTTGGTGCCGGTATCGGCCTGCTGCGCGTGGTTGGTGACGGCGACGGAATAGAATTCGCCGACGGACCCTTCGCCTTCGAGGATGCAGCTCGGATATTTCCAGGTGATCGCCGAGCCGGTCTCGACCTGTGTCCACATGATCTTCGAGCGCCGCCCGCGGCACGCGCCGCGCTTGGTGACGAAGTTGTAGATGCCGCCCTTGCCGTTCTCGTCCCCGGGATACCAGTTCTGCACCGTCGAGTATTTGATCTCGGCTTCGTCGAGCGCGATCAGCTCGACCACGGCGGCATGCAGCTGGTTCTCGTCGCGCTTCGGCGCGGTGCAGCCTTCGAGGTAGGAAACGACCGCGCCCGCCTCGGCGATGATCAGCGTGCGCTCGAACTGGCCGGTCTTGGCCGCGTTGATGCGGAAATAGGTCGACAGCTCCATCGGGCAGCGTACCCCTTTGGGGATAAACACGAAGGAGCCGTCGGTGAAGACGGCCGAATTGAGCGCGGCGTAGAAATTATCGCCCGGCGGCACGACCGACCCCAGATAGCGGCGCACGAGATCGGGGCAGCGCTTCACCGCCTCGGACATCGAGCAGAAGATGATACCGTCCTGCTCCAACCGCGCCTTATAGGTCGTCGCGACCGAGACACTGTCGAACACCGCATCGACCGCGACGCCGGCGAGGATCGCGCGCTCATGCAGCGGCACGCCGAGTTTTTCATAGGTGGCGAGCAGCTGCGGATCGACCTCGTCGAGCGACTTCGGCCCCTGGCCGGCTTTGGGCGCGGAGTAATAGGTGATGTCCTGGAAATCGACCGGCGGGTAATTGACCCGCGCCCAGTGTGGCACCGTCATCTTGAGCCAGTGGCGATAAGCCGCGAGCCGCCATTCGGTCAGCCACTCCGGCTCGCCCTTTTTCGCCGAGATGAAGCGGACGATGTCCTCGCTCAAACCCGGCGGAGCGCGATCCTCATCGATCTCGGTGACGAAGCCGTATTTATAGGCCCGGTCAAGCTCCGGAATTTGCGTGCGCGGAACGCCGGCCATGGTCGGTGTCCTTAATGCGACAGCGCGACGCCGGAGGCGGCCGGCATATCGTGCACCGGTGAGCCTGGGGTCGCGAGTTCGGCGATCGAGATTTCAGACAGCGCGTGCTTAAGCGCGGCATTCACCTTGCTCCAGCGGCCGCGGATTGGGCAGGAGCTCTCGACCTTGCACACTTCGACCGCACCTTCGACGCAGGCGGTGAGCGCGAGCGGGCCGTCGATCGCGGCAATCACCTCGCCGACGCTGATGCACACCGGCGAGCGGGCGAGCGTGTAGCCGCCGGCGGCGCCGCGATGCGAGCTGACCAGCCCGGCATGGGTCAGCACCTTGAGCAGCTTGGCGACCGTCGGCGCCGGCAGGCCAGTCGAGGCCGCAAGCCCGGGCGCGGTGACGAGCGCCGGCGCCTCCTGCGCCAGTTGCGACAGGAGCACGACGCCATAATCGGTCAAATGGCTCAGACGGAGCATGGAATCTCCAATGGGTACCGCTTCGGTCCAGATTAAAATACGCCCAAACTCACCGAAAATCAAGTCGCGCAGCGGGCAGCGCTAGCGTCCCGGCCCCGGCTATGGTAGTTTTTCCAGGACTTTGGAGCACTCGGGACTCGCAGCATGGAGACCGAAGCCAAGCGCCGCCTCGCCGCCATCTTCGCCGCCGATGTTGTGGGGTATTCACGTCTTACGGGCCGCGACGAGGAGGGCACGCTCGCGCGCGTGAAAGCGGTGGGGGGCGAAGTGGTCGAGCCCGCCCTCGCCCGCCACCACGGCCGCAAGGTCAAGACAACCGGGGACGGGCTGCTGGCCGAATTCGCCAGCGTGGTCGATGCGCTGCGCGCGGCGCTCGAGGTGCAGCGATCCCTGGCGCAGCGGGCGCAAGGCGAGGACGCAGACCGGCGGATGGTGCTGCGCATCGGGGTCAATCTGGGCGACATCGTCGTGGACGGCGACGACATCTTCGGCGACGGCGTCAACATTGCCGCGCGGCTCGAAACGCTTTGCCCGCCGGGCGAAGTGTGCATCTCCGCCGAGGTGCGGAAACACGCCGAGGGCAAACTCGCGGCGACATTCGAGGACCTGGGCCGCCACAGGGCGAAGAACATCGCCGAGCCGATCCACGCCTTCGCCGTGCGGCTCGGACCGGCCAAGCTTCTACCGGCGTCGTTCCGGCGCACCGCTTTGCTGGCAGCGGCCGGACTCGCCGGGTTGATAGTTGTTGGCGCGGCGGGCTGGTTCGCGCTCGACCGCCAAGACGCGCCCGCGCCGTCGCAGCAAACCGCTGCCCGCCCGGTCGAGGCGGCGACGAGCGAGCGGCCGGCCATCGCCGTGCTGCCTTTCGCCAATTTGTCGAACGATCCGGAGCAGGAGTTCTTCAGCGACGGGCTGGCCGACGACATCCTCAGCGGGCTGTCGCGCTTCGCAGAGCTCAAGGTGATCGCCCGCAATTCGAGCTTCAAATACAAGGGGCAAACGCCCGACATCCGCAAAGTTTGGCAGGAGCTTGGCGTTGGCTATGTGCTCGAAGGCAGCGTGCGGCGCGGCGGCGGCCGGTTGCGCATCACCGCGCAGTTGATCGATACGCGCGACGGCAAGCACGTCTGGGCCGAGACCTTCGAGCGCCCCGAGACCGACATGCTCGTGGTCCAGGACGAGCTGACGCAGAAGGTGGTCGCCGGGCTGAACCTGAACATCCGCCGCGACCAGAACGAGCGCACGCATTCGCTGACTCCGGACAAGTTCGGCGCCTATGAGCTGACGGTGCTCGGGCGCAGCCTGCAGCTGGGTTCGGCCGACCGGGCGAGTATCCTCAAGGGCCGCGAGGTACTGGAACAGGCTGTCGCGCTCGCGCCCGACTATGCGCCCGCCCATATCTGGCTGACGCAGACCTATAACTCCGTGGCGATAAGCCCCTTCTTAGACGATCCGACCCGGTTGGCCGCTGGACGGCTCCTTGTCGAAGCCGGCCAAAAGGCGGTTACCTTGGCGCCGCGCGACGCGCTCGCCCATGCCATCTACGCCGGGGCCTTGACTTTTGCCGGCCGCTGGGACGAGGCCTTGGCCGAGGCCGACCGGGCGGCGGTGGCGCTCAATCCCAACGACGCGTGGGCGCTCCATTGGGCCGCGGTCACATATTATCGCGCGGGTGAGGCAGAAAAGTCAGTGAAGGCCTATGCGCTCTACCGGGCGCTCGACCCGTTTCCGCCGCGCGGACCGCTGGTCAGCATGATGTCTGCGACCTATCAGGCCAAGGCCTACGAAGAGACCGTGCAGTTTGGGCAACGCTGCCGCGCGGTGGCGCCGGATTCGCCGCTTTGCCTCAACCGGTACGCCGCGGCGCTTGGCCAGCTCGGGCGTACCGAGGAAGCTCGCGCGGTGGTGCAGGCGTGGCTCAAGATTGCGCCGAGCGCGACGATTGCATCGTAGGTCGAGGCCATGAAGCGTAACCATCGCCGCCAGGAAGACTTCGACCAATTTGAGGAAGGCCTCCGCAAAGCCGGCGTGCCAGAATAATGGCCCACGCCAACGCACGGATGGGTCGGCGGCTGGCGGCGGTGCTGGCGGCGGCGATGTTTGTCTCACTTCCCGCGCAGGCCGATTCGCGCGCAGAGTTTCTCGCCGGGCGGACTCGGGACTGCCCCGGCTGCGACCTCACCGGAGCCAAGCTGAAGCGCTTCGACCTGGCGGGGGCCAACCTCGCCGGTGCGTGGCTGGTGGGCGCCGATCTCTTCAGGGCAAATCTGGCAGGGGCAAATTTGTCCGGTGCGAATCTCAGTGACACGGATATGAATAGAACAGACTTGAAGCGCGCCAATCTTGCCGGCGCCACGCTGGCCGGAGCCATGCTTTACGAGGCCGATATCGGCGGGGCAAACCTGACCGGGGCCGATCTCACCGGCGCCTACGCTGGCCATGTTGTACTTTCGCAAGCCCGGTTATCCGCGGCGGTTCTCGACCAGGCCGACCTGCGCAATGCGGTTATGGCGGGCGCCGATCTGACCCGGGCTAGCCTGCGCGAGGTTCGCCTCAACGACGCCAATTTGCGTCTCGCGCGTCTGTCCGAGGCGACGATCGAGCGGTCTGACCTCCTGGGCGCAAAGCTGCGCGGCGCGGATTTGACCCGCGCCAAGCTGGTTAACAGCGACTTCATGGGCGCCGATCTGACGGAAGCGGACTTGACCGGCGCCGATTTCTCCGGCGCTCGACTTCTGTTTGCGATCTGGAGCGGGGCCAAACTTGAAGGCGCCATCTTCCGCGACACGGTGATGCCGGATGGGACGCTGCGCCAGTAGCTCGCTATCGGCCAGCCGCGGGTGCCCAAATAATTTCCACGCGCGCCCAGCTTTCGAACTGCCCGCCGCGCGGCTCGCGCGTGTGCGGATCGAGCAGCGTTTGCCCCGGCCGGTGGAAAAAACGGGTCTCGATGTGCAGCGCCGCCGCCGGAGTGAGCTTGTCGCAGCGACGATTCTCAAACAATCCGCCGAGCGGTTGCTCGCCGTCCGCGGGAGCGGTATCAGCGCAGGCCCAGTCCTCGGGCCCGAAGCGCGCCATGATCTGATGCCCGAGGAGATAAGCGCTCAAGCGTTTCGTATCTTCGGCGCGCGGATCGCTGACAAAACGGATTCCGGCGAGGCGGCTCTGGTCATCGAGGAGGATGGACAGAATGACCGGATGGGCGAGCACGCGCGTGCCGGAGAAACGCTCGACGGCGTCGGGCCGGTCGAGCGCGCGCGCGCGATACTCCACCTGGTCGTCGTAACGGAGAAAGACCTCGCGCCAGCCCGACGCTTCGGGCGGGCAGGCGCGGAACGCTTCGAGCCGCGGCAGAGCGCGTGACGGTGGACCGCCATTCGTGCCGCAGGCAAGGTCGACAAAGGCGTCGGCGTCGATCTCCGCCAGTGCCATGCCGAGCCGCAAATCCCACACGCCGTATTGCCGGAATGCATCGTGCTCCTCCGCGGCCAGAGCGCACGCGGAGAATGCGGCCAACAAAACGGTGGCGGCGGCAATTTTTCGACCGAGCATCGGTAATCTCCTCAAACAATTCAACCTAGCACGCCGCGCTTTGGCTGGCATCCATGGCGGCGTGATTAGGCTCCGGACCCATGAATCGCTTGAGCCGACGCGGCGCGTTGTGATTCACGCTCCCAAACTGTGGGAGCGCGGCGATGAACGACATGTTCTGGCTGAGCGAGGATCAGTTCGCAAGGCTTGCGCCGCATCTGCCGACCGATACGCGCGGCAAGCCGCGAGTCGACGACCGCCGCGTCATCAGCGGCATCATTCATGGGCCGAAATCCGGCGGACGCTGGGTCGATGCGCCCGCCGTCTACGGCCCGCGCAAGACGCTCTACAATCGCTTCGTGCGCTGGGCGGCGAAAAGCGTCTGGACCGAGATTTTCAACGCCCTCGCAGCAGCGGGCGGCCCGCCGGCCGAGGTCCTGATCGACTCCTCGGCGGTGAAGGCTCATCGCTGCGCCTCGGGCGGGAAAAGGGGGGAGCTCACGCAAGCCATTGGCCGCTCGCGCGGCGGACGGACCACGAAGATCCATGCGCTGAGCGATGGCCGCTGCCGCCCGTTCGCCTTTCTACTCACCGGCGGCCAGGTGGCGGACTGCATCGCGGCCGACACGCTGCTGGAGCAGATGCCCGCGACCTCGATCCTGCACGGCGACAAGGGTTATGACAGCGACGCCGTGCGCCGCAAGATCGAGAGCAAGGGCGTCGCGCCGAACATCCCGCCAAAGGCCAACCGGCGCTGGAAGAACTGCTGCTCGCCGTTTCTCTATCGCGACCGCAACGCGATCGAGCGCATGTTCAGCCGCCTCAAGGACTTTCGCCGGATCGCCACGCGCTACGACCGCCTGGCGCGAAACTTCCTCGCCGCCGTCTGCCTCGCCGCCACCGTCAGCTACTGGTTATGAGTCCGGAGCCTAGGGCCGCCTTTGCGCTGGCAATGCGTAGCCCCGTTGCCTTAACATTCGGCCGGGTAATTGAGAGGATACGCAGCATGGATAGAGCCAATTGGACTGCGCAAACGCTTCGGCCTACCCAGATGCTCCGGCGGGCCGTCGGCGTGGCCGGTGTGCTTGCCGCAATTCTGACGGTGGTAGCGGCGTTCGCGCAGCAACCTGGCGAGCTGAACGTCAATGCCGCGCGGCGGGCCTTCAAAGAGGCTAACTGTGCCTACTGCCATGGCTGGTCGGGCAATGGACAAGGCGATCCCTTCTCGCCAGGCAAAGCCGCCAATCTGCGCGAAACCAAGCTCGCGCGCGAACAAATCATCGAGGTCGTACAATGCGGACGCCCGGCGACGGAAATGCCGCATTTCGATGAATTTGCGTACACCGACAAGCGCTGTTACGGCCTGATCGGCGAGGAACTCGGCGGCGACAAGCCGAAACCGAGCGCCTTTCCACAGCGCCGTCGGGAGATCGAACTCATCGTCGACTATGTGCTCGCCAAGATCACGAACCGCGGTCTGATCACCCTGGCCGAATGCGAGGAGTTCTACTCGCCGAATAGCATAGCCTGCGTGCCCTATCGCTAGCGGGCGGTCCTGGTATGAAAGGGGGGCGCGGACCTGCCGTGCCCCCCTTGTCATTGAGCAAACCCGTCGAAAAGCAGCCGATCGTTAGAGAGTGAACACGAACAGCGTCCGCCCCATCTCCATATTCTTGCCGAGCGCCGGATTGGCTCCATCGGTGTAGTAGCCCTTGCGGCCGTATTGGCCGCCCGCCAGCACCGCAATGTATTGCTTGCCCTCCACAGCGTAGCTGATCGCGGGCGCTTCCAGCATCGTGCCGAGGTTGACGCTCCACAGGACTTGCAGCGTCCGGTCGTCGAGCGCGACAAAATTACCGTCGAGCTCGCCATTGAACACCAACCCGCCGGCGGTTGCGAGCACGCCTGAAATATTTGCGAATGGCGTCTCGCGCTTGATTTTGGTCTGGCCGGTCTTGACGTCGATGCCGAACACGCTGCCAGTGGTTGCATCCGCCCGCGCCGTTCCGCCGCCCCAACCGCCGACGCCGGCCTTGGCTTTTCCCTGCTCAACCTGCGTCGTCATGTTCGTATTTTCTATCGTGCCGCAACCTTCGCGCGCGGTGCCGTAGATCATGCCGGTCAGCGGGCTATAGGCTTGTGGTTCCCAGTTGCTGCCCCCGTTGATGCGCGGGCACATCGCGATCTTGCCGCTGGTGCGGCCGATGCGAGCCGCAGGAACGTAGACCTGAACCTTGAGCTTGGGGTCGTATTCGAGCGGCTTCCCAGTCTTGGGGTCAAGACCCTTGGACCAGGTGAGGCTCTTTATGTACTGCGCGCCGTTGATGAAGTTGCCGGTATTGCGGTCGAGCGTGTAGTAGAAGCCATTCCGCGCGATGTGCGAGACCACCTTGCGCGGCTGTCCGTCGATCTCGATATCGATTAGGATGTGGCTGCCGACCTCGTCGAAATCCCAGGAGTCGTTCGGGGTATACTGGAAGTACCACTTGATCTTTCCCGTATCGACGTCAAAGGCGACGGCGCTATTGGTGTAGAGGTTATCACCCGGACGATATTCCGGATCGTAGTCGGGCGACGGGTTGCCGACGCCCCAGATTGTCGTGTTGGCAGCCGGATCGAACACTCCGGTCACCCAGATCGAGCCGCCACCAACCAAATAGGCGTTCCAGGTGTCTGCCCAGGTTTCGTGTCCGGGCTCACCTGGGCCCGGAATATTATAGGTGCGCCAAGCAAGCGCGCCCGTGGCGGCATTGGTCGCAATCATCCAGTCACGGCTGCCGGTCTCGCCGCCGGCGGCACCCCACACCATCATGTCCTTAACGGCTAGCGGAGCCACGGTGAAGTACTCGCCAGGGGCCAAGTGATGGTCTTTTTCGTAAACCAGCTCGCCCGTGTCTTTGTTGAGTGCGATGATCCGGCCATCGTTGGTAATGGTGAACACGCGGTCGCCGAGCAAGGCGACGCCGCGGTGATGCAGCGAGCCCCACGGGAACTCGGGGTTGACCTTGGGGTCAAACTTCCAGGTGATCGTGCCGCGCTTTCCAGAGCGCACATCGACTTTGTAAACCTTGCCCCAGCCGTCGGTGAAATACATGAACCCGCCGTCCACCAGCGGGGTCGCCTCCAACTCTCCGTTGCCGCCGTTCGGGCGGAATGCCATCGCCTCCATCTGCGTCGCGAACGCAAATTTGAGATTAGCCACATTCGCCTTGTTGATCTGGTCGAGCCGCGAATAGCGTTGGCCGGCGTAATTCTGGTTATGGGTGATCCAGTTCTGCGGCTCCTTGTCGGCGTTGAGCAGGCGATCGTACGTGACCTGCTGCGCGCTGGCGGAAAAAGCCACGATCAAGCCGGCGATCCCGCCAGCGACCGTTCCGGCCACGGATCGACTCGTGAATTTGCGTTGCATCGGACGTATCCTCCCTTGCTGTGCACCGCACCGGGCTTGCCCGTCGCCTCCGCCCATTTTGGGCCGCGGCAATGCGTTGGATTCCTTGCCCGGTGAAGACTGAAACCTGTGTCACCTTGGTGCGTGCGGCGAACCCTGCCACACTACCGAAAGCCGAACGATGCTAGCAAACGATTTGTGCTGATGTTCAACGTGCTGGTGCTGCAGACACTCTACACGCTGTCCAACGACCAGATCGAATACCAGATCCGCGACCGGCTCTCCTTCATGCGCTTTCTGGCGTTTGCGCTGCTCGAAGCGGTGCCGGCACGAAGACGATCTGGCTGTTCCCCGAGCAACTGGTGCGCACCGGCGCCTGTGATCGGCTGTTCGCCCGCTTCGACGCGGCGCTACGCGACAAGGGCCATCTGGCGATGGGCGGGCAGATCGTCGACGCGACGCTGGTCGAGACGCGCCGGCCGCATTTGACCAAAGACGAGAAGGACACGCTCATCCGCGCCGGAAAGGCCTATCGGTATCAATGAGACTGTTTTGCTGGACCTTTCGGCACCCAATCAATTCTCCAACTCCGCATGCCATTATCCGTCGAACAATGTAGTAATATCAGCCACTTCCTGAGTCCGTAGGTTCTGCCCGTAGTCATGAGGTTTGGAGAAAAAGGGCGCGGAGAGAAGAAAAATGGGCGTTTGGCCGGAGGCGGCCTACGGAGCCGCAGCCGGAAAGCCGCGCGGTTCCTGGGGTTTTCCGAGGGCGTAGAAGGGCGGGGCGGAGAATAACGTCGGGAAGGAGACTGGCTGGGCGAGACGACCCAATTTCGAAACATTCTCCGCACTGGGATACCGCAGAGGGCTTGCTTCCAATGTGACGCCGCCGATTGCCTGGGGTAGATATGTGCCCGGGGAGGAGTCGATATGGCGGCGAGGCGATCAGGCCCGGATTGCCTTCGAAGATCCTTCGCGATTGCGACCTGACGAAGGACGAACTCGAACGGCTTCGCCAAGCCGTCAATCGATCGGATGCGACGAAGAAAGGCCTGGCCGGCTCGACCACCCTATTCCGCCGCGGCCGGGCTGGCGCGCAGACGCTCGGCGGCCGAGGCTAAGCGCTCGGCGGCGAAATCGAGCTCGCTTTCAGTACTGAAGCGCCCGACGCATAGGCGGAAGCTCGCGCGCGCATCGGCCTCGGAGAGACCAAGCGCCCGCAGCACATAGGACGGCTCGACCTCGGCCGAGGAACACGCCGAGCCGGTCGAGAACGCAAGCTCCGGCGTGGCCTCGATCAGCGCAATGGCCGCGACGCCGGGAATGGTCAGGTTCAAGTTGCCCGATAGCCGCCCCGTCATCGATCCATTCACGCGCAAGCCAGGCACCCGTACTTCAAGTCGCGTGAGAAGACGATCGCGCAAGCTCTTTATCCGCACGCTTTCGGCCGCCATTTCGGCGCGGGCGATCGCGCAGGCCTCGCCCAGCCCGACAACCAGCGGCGTCGGCACGGTGCCGGAACGCAAGCCGCGCTCCTGCGCGCCGCCGTCGAACAAGGGTTCGAGCCGCGCGCGCGGCCGGCGACGGACATAGAGCACGCCGATGCCCTTCGGCGCATAGAGCTTATGGCCGGAGATGCTGAGCAAATCGATGTTGGTCGCCCCGACATCGAGCGAGATTTTTCCCACCGCTTGCGCGGCGTCGGTATGCAAGGCGATCCCGCGCGCGCGGGTGATTTTGCCTATTTCGGCCAGGGGCTGCAGCACCCCGATCTCGTTATTCGCGGCCATGACCGAGACCAGCAGGGTTTTGTCGTCCAGGGAAGCTTCAAGCCGAGAGAGAGAGACAAGCCCATCGGCCTCGACCGGAAGCCGCGTGACACGGAACCCTTCGCGCTCCAGCCGCGCGCAGGATTCGAGCACGCATTTATGCTCGGTCGCCAGTGTCACGATGTGATCGCCGCGTTCCTTGTAAAAACGCGCCGTGCCCTTGACCGCCAGGTTGTTGGCCTCGGTCGCGCCGGAGGTGAAGACGATCTCCCGCGCCTCGGCCCCGAGCAGCGCGGCGATTTGCTCGCGCGCGCGCTCGACCGCCGCTTCCGCTTGCCGACCATAGGCGTGCTGCACCGAATGCGGATTGCCGAAGCGCTCGGAAAACCACGGCAGCATGGCGTCCAGCACGCGCGGATCGACCGGCGTGGTCGCCTGATAGTCCAGGTACACGCCGGGCGTGTCATTGGCGCGCTCGGTCATGCCGCCCCCTGGCGCAAAATCCTGGCGCGCTCCGCCAGCCGCCCCCAAGCAGCGAGGAACCGCCCGATATCGGCCTCGGTCGTCGTCCAGCCGAGGCTGACGCGGATCGCCTCGCCCGCGATGGTGGCAGAAAGTCCCATGGCTTGCAGCACGTGGCTCGGCGCCTGCCGAGAGCTAGAACAAGCCGCGCCGGCCGAGACCGCGACGCCATCGAGATCGAGCGCGATCACCTGCACCGCAGCTTCGGCGCCAGGAAGCCCGATCATGCTGGTGTTGGGTAGGCGCGGGGCACCCGCGCCATGGATAACCGCTTCCGGCGCGATCGCCTGTACGCCGAGTTCAAGCGCATCGCGTAAGCCTTCCAGCCGCGCCGCATCGGGCATGGCGACTGCACTCTTGGCCGCGACGCCAAAACCAATAATGCCGGGCAGATTCTCGGTGCCGGGACGACGCCGCCGTTCCTGCCCGCCGCCGCGCAGCATCGGCTGCAACAGCTGCTCGCCGGCAAGAATCAGCGCGCCCACGCCCTGCGGCCCGCCCAGCTTATGCGCCGAAAGCGTCACCAGATCCGCGCCAAGCGCGCCAAGATTGACCGGAATGCGTCCGGCGGCTTGCACGATGTCGCTGTGCAACAAAGCACCATGACGATGGGCGATTTCGGCTATTGCCGCCACCGGCTGGATCACGCCGGTTTCGTTATTGGCCAACATGACGCTCACCAGCGCCGGACGGTTGTCGCCGGCAAGCGCGGCATCAAGCGCATCGAGGCGGATAACGCCCTGCCCATCGACCGCAACGCGCTCGGCATCGGGCACGGCTTCAAGCACGGAGGGATGCTCGATCGAACTGACGAGAATGCGCGAGCGCGCAGCGCCCGACAGCGCCAAATGATTCGCCTCGGTGCCGCCGCTGGTGAAGATCACGCCCGAAGGCTTGGCCCCGATCAGCTGGGCGACCTGCGCGCGCGCGTTCTCCAGCGCTGCACGGGCGGCTCGGCCGGCGGCATGGACCGACGATGCATTGCCGGCACGGACAAGCGCGGCCGAGATCGCGTCGATGACTTCGGGACGAACCGGAGTTGTGGCGTTGCAGTCGAGATAGGCACGGATCACCGCGCCACCCCAGGGCAACTAAAATTTCGCCGAAAAATGCCTACCGGAAGCGACCTCGTCCATCCACGCGCTGCTCTGCCCCGCAACGAAACCGCCCGAGGATTCATTCCGTAAGGCACCGAACGGCAGACGGCTAGTTCGCCTTGTCGGCGGCCGGCTTGCGACGGCGCGCGCCCGCTTTATCGTCCGGCTTCGGCATCGTGACCGCCTCGGCCTTGGCCAGCTCGCGCTCCAGCTGTTCGATGCGGGCGTTCTGCATCTCGATCCGCGCATGTTGCGCCATCAGCTCGCGCGAGAGCCGCTCGACCGCGCGCGCCACGGGATCGGGCAGATCGTCGGTCGGTGTGCCATAGGCGGTGAATTGATCAGGCTTGGCCGTGCCCTTGGGCTGCACGACGCGCGCCGGCACGCCGACAACGGTGGCTCCTTCCGGCACATCCCTGACCACGACCGCATTGGCGCCGACGCGCGCGCAGCAGCCGACCGTGATCGGGCCAAGCACCTGCGCCCCTGAGCCGACGATCACATCGTCCATCAAGGTTGGATGGCGCTTGGTGTTGCGCTGGCCGACACTATCGACCGCCGGCGCGGTGCCGCCCAAGGTCACATCGTGATAAAGCGTGACGCGGGCGCCGATCTCAGCCGTCTCGCCGATCACCACGCCCATGCCGTGATCGATCACCAAGCCCGGGCCGATCTTGGCCGCCGGATGAATCTCAATGCCGGTGAACAACCGAGCGATATTGGCCAGGACCCGCGGCAGGATGCGCCACCCTTGCGACCACAGCCAATGCGAGACGCGATGCGCCCAGGTCGCATGCAACCCAGGATAGGCCAGAACGATCATCATTCGCGTGCGCGCCGCCGGGTCGCGCTCAAGATAGGCGTCTATGTCGGCGATGAGGCGCTTGAACAAGTTCGTCTCGTCCTGGATAGTGGGCCGCAACATTCAGAAATCAGGGCCGATTGCCAAGGCTGCGGGGGCCGCGCTGGCCGTCGATCTCCTGGCGATATAGTCCCGACCCGTCGCTGGGTCAAGTAACCGCGGGCTGGGCAGCGTGCGTCGTGGATCTGATTTTATCTTTGAATTTCAAGTACATGTATTCGATTCCTGACAATGCCTGACGTCATCATCAACGGCCCGGCCGGGCGCATCGAGGGCCGTTATCACCACTCGCCGACGCCGGGCGCGTCGATCGCTCTGCTGTTGCACCCGCAGCCGCAAGCCGGCGGCACGATGAATAACAAAGTGGTTTATACCGCTTATCAAGCGTTTCGCGCGCGCAATTTTTCCGTGCTGCGCTTTAATTTTCGTGGCGTCGGCCGCTCGCAAGGCACCTTCGACCGCGGCGAGGGCGAGTTGTTCGATGCGGCCTCGGCGCTCGACTGGCTGCAAGCCTATAACCCGAGCGCCCGCACATGCTGGATCGGCGGCTTTTCCTTCGGTTCATGGATCAGCCTGCAATTGCTGATGCGCCGGCCGGAAATCGACGGATTCATCGCCATCGCCCCGCCGGTGGCGAGGTATGATTTTTCGTTTCTCACCCCCTGCCCGACCTCGGGTATGATCGTGAACGGCAATGATGACCCGATTTCGCCCATGTCCGGGATCGAGCCTTTGATGACCCGTCTGGCGAAACAGAAGGACATCTCGGTCGATCACGTCGTGATCAAAGGCGCCGATCATTTCTTCCGCGACAAACTCGACGCGCTCACACGCGCGGTCGACACTTATGTCGGCAAGAGGCTCAAGCAGCTCGGCTAGGCCTTATGCAGGCGCCCGCCGGTCATCGGCGCCTTGACCCCGGTCGTTCCGGGAAAGCTGTACGGAAGACCCTGAACGCTGCGGATCGCGAGATAGGCAAAGGCGTGCGCTTCGAGCGCATCGCCGTCCCAGCCCACGGCCTCGACCGGATCGACCTGTGCCGCCAGCGCCGCCGCCATTGCCCGCATCAGCGCCGGATTGCGCCGTCCGCCACCGCCCACCAGCCAGCGACGCGGCGGCGCGGTAAAATGCGCGCGCGCGGCCGCGACGGCGGCGGCGGTGAAGGCGGTGAGCGTGGCGGCGCCGTCGGCAGTCGATAGCCGGTCGAGCTCGGCGACGCCGAAAGCGTTACGATCGAGCGATTTGGGTGGCCGGCGCTGGAAATACGGGTGCGCGAGCAGTTGCGCGAGGGCGGCGCGGTCGATCATACCGGCACTCGCCAACGCGCCATCGCGATCGCAATCCGCGCCGGTGCGGCGGCGCACCCAATCATCGAGCAGCGCGTTGCCCGGTCCGGTGTCGAAGGCCAGCAGCGCGCCGTCACCGCCAATCCAGGTGACATTACCAACGCCGCCAAGGTTGAGCACCGCGAGCGGCTTGGCGAAGGCTGTCGCCAGCGCGCGTTGGTACACCGGCACGAGCGGCGCGCCTTGCCCGCCTGCCGCCACATCGGCGCTGCGGAAATCGTTGACCACGTCGATGCCGGTAAGCCGGGCGAGCAGCGCACCATCGCCCAATTGCCGCGTCAGCCGCGCGGCCGGATAGTGCAGGACGGTCTGCCCGTGTAAGCCGATAACGTCGATCGACGCGGTTCCGCGCCCGGCCAGGGCCAGGAGCGCCGCCACCGCTTCGGCATGCAGGATGGTGAGCGCCCGCGTTAGCTCGGGCAACTCGCCCCGGCTCCCCATCGCCGCCAAGAGCGTCGCCCTCAATTCCGGCCGGTAGGGAATGGTCACACTCGGTCCCGGCTCGACCACGCCCTCGCCATCGCTCGCCAGCAGCGCGGCGTCGATGCCATCGGCCGAGGTGCCGCTCATCAGCCCGATTGCCGTCAGCATGACCGCCCCCATTTCGCGCCAAGTGGGGCGCCCCGAGTTGGAGCGCGCCCGTCACCCGTGCTAGATCGGCCCTGGCTTGGGGGCAAGCGGTGTCCCCGCCGCGCATACGTGAAAGGTACCGATCCGATGCCCCGCTCGGAATTCCTTACAACGCTGGTCGAGCGAGGTTACCTGCATCAATGCAGCGATCTGGACGGTCTCGACGCGCTGGCCCATGCCGGGCGCATCGCCGCCTATGTCGGGTTCGATGCCACGGCCGACAGCCTGCACGTCGGTAATTTGGTGTCGATCATGATGCTGCGCCTGTTGCAGCGGACCGGGCACCGGCCAATTGTCGTCGTCGGCGGCGGCACCACCAAGGTCGGCGACCCCTCGGGCAAGGACGAGGCGCGCACTCTGCTGAACGACGAGCAAATCGCGCGCAACATCGCCGGGCAAAAACAGGCCTTCGCGCGGCTGCTCAACTTCGGCGACGGCGCGGGCGATGCGCTGCTGGTCAATAACGACGAATGGCTGGCTAGGCTCGCCTATGTTCCTTTCCTGCGCGATATTGGCCGGCATTTCTCGGTCAACCGCATGTTGAGTTTCGATTCAGTGAAGCTGCGGCTCGACCGCGAGCAGCCGCTCAGCTTTCTCGAATTCAATTACATGATCCTGCAGGCCTACGACTTCCTTGAACTCGCGCGCCGCTATGACTGCGTCTTGCAAATGGGCGGCTCCGACCAATGGGGCAATATCGTCAACGGCGTGGAATTGGCGCGGCGTGTTGATGGGCGGCAGCTCTATGCCCTGACCACGCCGCTGATCACCACCGCCTCGGGCGCGAAGATGGGCAAGACCGCGGCGGGCGCGGTGTGGCTCAACGCCGACCGGCTGCCGGCCTATGACTACTGGCAATTTTGGCGCAACACCGACGACGCCGATGTCGGCCGCTTCCTGCGCCTGTTCACCGAATTGCCGCTGGCGGAAATCGCGCGGCTCGAAGCCCTGTCCGGCGCCGAGGTCAATGAAGCCAAGAAGGTTTTGGCGAACGAGACCACGACGCTGATGCATGGGGCCGCGGCGGCAAAAGCCGCAGCGGAAACCGCTCGCCGCACTTTCGAGGAGGGCTCGACCGGTGACTCCCTGCCCACGGTCGCGGTTCCGCGCGGCGAGCTCGAAGCCGGGATCGCCGCCTTTACGCTGTTGCAGCGCGCCGGTTTGGCCACAAGCGGCGGCGATGCACGGCGATTGATCGCATCGGGCGGGGCGCGCCTTAACGACACGACGATTGCCGACTGGGCGCAGGTAATCGGGATCAAGGACCTTGCCGGCGACGGCGCGATCAAGCTCTCCGCCGGACGGAAACGGCACGTTCTGGTGCGGCCCGCTTAAGCCTGGGTTATTCTTCGCGCCGCGTGGGCCCTGCCGGTGGGACGCCCTCGATTGGCGTCGGCGCGGTAAGTTGCTCGATGATCACACGGGCGAATCCCGGCGTAAGTACCGACAACGGATTGACCGAGACCTTGGGATCGGCCAGCGGTCCCTCGACGCGATAGGTGGCGGCAAACAGCCCATCGGCGCCGCCGGTCAATAATCTGCCCAGAATTGGAACCCGGCTCACCAGATTGTTCAGCGTATAGGCAGGGACAAGTTCGCCCTCGAAGGCGATGGTTTCCGCCTTGCGGTCAATGCGGCCGCTGCCGCTGATGCCAAGTGCCGAGCCGACCACGCGCGCGTCCTTGATCACGACGGCGGCGTCGGTGAGGTGAAAGGGCACGACCACCGCTTCAAATTCGACCCCGCGGCCAGAAAGAGTATTGCCGATCCCCGTGAGCGAAGCGAGCGTGAGGATCTGCGCCAGGGTTGATGCCTTGGTCACGCGCAGTTTGGCTATCGCAATGCGTCCTTCGAGCGGTTGCGCCGCGTCTTTGTCGTCGTAACGCCCGACGATTTTCAACTCGCCCTCGGCCAGACCTTCGCTGATGCCGATGAGCCCGATGGCGGCGGCGGCGTCCTCGGCATCAATCAGCAGTCTGCGGCCATCGCCAGCGTCGGCGACCTGCACATGGATCGCGCCGCTCCCGATCTTTCCTTCGAGCATGACCGGCGTCCAACGGGTCCCGTCATAGGCGGCGCTGCCACTCAGCGCATGGATCGATGCGACATCCGAGACGCGCAGCTCACCAAGCGGAGCGTCGGCCGCGATTTCAATCTGCAGCGGCGGCAGCTGCGACAGACCCGCGCCCGCCTTATCCGCTTCAGCCGCCGGCGCGGCCTTTGCCTTGGCTAAAACGGCGGCAACATCCAAGCGGGTTCCGCCAAGAGAAATCGACCACGCATCATCATCCGCGCGTACCAGCTTGGCGTGCATGTCCGTGGCGCCGAGCACCAAGTGATCGAGGTCAAGCTGCGCCAGCGACTGTTCGCCTTTCTTGTCACGAAAACTGGCGGCGCCCTTGATGCTCAAACCTTCGCCATCAGCGGCGAAAGCCGGCACCCGCACAAGCCGGCCGGCGCGTGTCTCGAAGCGAAAACTTGCCTTGCCTGGCATGCCCGCCGGCTTTTTCCAGTCGGTCAGCGGCTCCGTAAGCTGGGCCGGGGCAAGGTCGAGCGTCACCGCGCCCACGCCGACGGCATTCACCCGCTCCTCGTAATCGATCGCGGCATTAACCGCGCCGGACATATAAGGCGAGACATCGATGCCGAGCTGCGCCAGCGATTCCGGCCCGAGCAGGCCGGTGGCGCTGACTTTCTGTTGCACCGTCGCCTTGGCCGCGAAGGCGCGCGTATAGCGCACGTCAAACTGCGTGCCGGCGAGCCGCAGCCCGCCCGTCAACTCGATATGCTCCTTATCGACCAAGGCGCGCAGCTCGCCCTTGTCGACCGCATGCCCGAAGGCGACGTCCGGCATGGCGAAACCGGATAGACGGGCGTCCGCGCGCACCGTCAGGTCGGCAAGGGGCAAATTCAGCGAAAGCGGAAGTTCAAGCGTCACCTCGGTCACATGCGTTCCAGCCGCCGCAGCCGGTTTGAGGCCGATCGCATGGGCGAAACCGAGCGGCTTTTCGTCGATCAACGTCAGCGCCTCGCGCGTCAGACCGCTGACGGTGGTGACGATCTTGGCCCGCTCACGATCGCGCTGATCGAGGTTGAGCAGCTCGACCTGCCCTTTTTCGATTTTAATGGCACCGATTGAGCCGCCCTTCGTGCGAATCAGAAAGTGCTGGCGATCGAACTCCGCCACGCCATCGACGCCGACGACCGGCCGCATCGGCCGCAGGTAATGAACGCTCACGCCCTGCGCTTCGATCCGGCCGTGGACATCGCTCACTTTGAGTTCCGCCGGGGTGTCGGCCGGCCCGGAGCCGGCCAAATGTACGGTCGCGCTCACCACGCGCCCGTCGCGAATATTGCTGGTCGTCCAGTTGCGCGCGTCCGGCGCGACGCCGACCGGCCAGAGATCCGCCATCTCATTGATCGGCATAGCGGTCACCTCGGCGTCGAGATCGAGGCCTAGGACGCCCCCTCTGCGCTGCGCCCAACCGGAGACACGCAGGATCGTTTCACCCCGTTCGATGCGTGCGTCCTCGACCAGCAGCCGAGTGAAGCCATCCACGACCTCGGCGCGCAGCCCGATGCCAGTCACCGGGACCGGATCGGCATAAAACTCACGCGCGAAGATCATCCCCGCCCCACCGCGCAAATCGAGCCGCGCACCGACCGGCAGGAAAGAGCGGTCGAAGGCCAGCGATAAGGTGCCGCCAAGCAGCAGGTCGATGCGCTCGAGCTCGCTCAGCTGTGGCTCAATCATCGCCAGCAGGCGCGGCGCCAAGCCGGCGAAGGATAGGTTCAACCGCGCACCGCCGCGCGCCGGGTCGTAATAGCCCGCGACCGTGATCTTGCCGCCGAGGCCACCGGCCTCGACCGTCGCCGCCGCCGCGATGGCAATGCCTTCGCTTCCGCGGCGTAAGTCGATGTTCACGCCTTGCGCGGCCCAAGCCGCCCCACGCGCGCGGTCCTCGACGACCAGCGCCCCTTTGGTGATGGTTACGCGCGTTAGGGCGCTGGCCCGGCCATCACCCTGACCAAGCAAATCGGCAAGCAGCGCCGGCATGACGCCATCGCTGTCGCCCGTCTCGGTGCCGAGGTCGAGATCGAAAGTGTTATCTTCGCGGCGAACGACATGGAGTCGGGCGCCCTCGATACCGATGCTCGAAGGCGCCAAGCGGCCTTCCAAGAGCGCCGTCAAACTGATGCGGATCGACAACTCGGGCAGCCGGACCTTGAGCGCCTGGTCGGTCCCGAATATCTGGACATCATCGGCCCGTATGTCGAACGCCAGCTCGCGCGCGTTCCAAGCGAGTCCCGCCTCGCCCAAAATTACGGTGAAGGGCTGTCCAGCAGGATTAAGCGCTTGCTCGACATAGGGCCGCAGGCTGGCGAGCCGGATCGGCCCCTGAGCCAAACGGGCGGCGAGGACGAATATGCCTGTGCTGACGATCAGGCCCAAAACGAGCGTGATATCGAACAGGATACGGGCGTGCCGAAGCTGTCTCACCGTTCTATGACCAACCTCATGTAACGCCAGGCTCTAAAGATTATACTTGGCTCGACCGTAAGTGCGAGGAAATCGCATCGCATGCTCCCGGCCCACGATCACGACCCCAGCCAACTGCCCTTGCCGGCCGATCCGGCGCTGGCAGCCGTCGGCCTCGATCATTGGCTTGATGCCGCGCGCGCCAAGCGTGCGCTTAGTTTTGCGCGGCGCGCCCTTAATACAAAGTCAACGCGCACCCTGCTGGAGGGCATATTTGGCGGCAGTCCGTTCCTCGGACAGCTTTTCATCCAAGAATTCGCTCTTTCGCGCCGCCTCCTTTAAGGCGAGGTCGACCCCGCAATCAAGGCAGTCGAGGCCGAGCTCAGGGCCGCCGCCGATGCCGAATACGTGGGGCTCGGTGCGGCTTTGCGCAATGCCAAGCGACGCGCCGCCCTGGCCATAGCATTCGCCGATATTACCGGCCTGTGGACGGTCGACGAGGTAACGCGACGTTTGAGCCGCATCGCCGAACTCGCGTTGCGCGCGGCGCTGGCCGGTCTCCTCCGCGCGCGGGCGCGGCGCGGCGAAATCACTCTGCCGTATCCGGCGGAGCCGGAGCGTGCTTGCGGCTATGTGATCCTTGGCCTAGGCAAGCTCGGGGCGCATGAACTCAATTATTCAAGCGACATCGACCTGATCGCGCTGTTTGATCCCGTGCGCCTGCCGCCGCTGCGCGACGGCGAGCCGCAAAGCTTCTGCGTCCGCCTGACGCGCGACGTCATGCGCCTGCTCGATGAGCGGACCGCCGAAGGCTATGTCTTTCGCACCGATCTGCGCCTGCGCCCTGACCCGGGCGCGACGCCGCTCGCGCTCTCGACCGTGGCGGCCGAAAATTATTACGAGTCGGCCGGACAGAATTTGGAGCGCGCGGCGATGATCAAGGCGCGCCCGGTTGCCGGCGATTGGGCGGTGGGCGAGGCCTTTCTCAAGGCGTTGCGTCCCTATCTGTGGCGCAAGCACCTGGATTTCGCCGCGATCGCCGACATTCATTCGATCAAGCGCCAGATCGTCGCCCACAAGGGCGGCGGACAGATCGCCGTCGAAGGCCACAACGTGAAGCTCGGCCGCGGTGGCATCCGCGAGATCGAGTTCTTTGTGCAGACGCAGCAGCTTATCTGGGGCGGGCGCGAACCTCGCTTGCGCCTGCGCGGCACCCTCGAAGGCTTGGCTACGCTGGTCGCCGCCGGGCGTTTGGACCCCGCCGAAGCCGAGCGTCTGACCCGCGCCTATCGCTTTCTGCGCCGTGTGGAACACCGGCTGCAGATGGTCGATGACCGGCAGACGCACACGCTACCAAACACGCCGGCGGGAATCGCCGGCTTCGCGCGCTTTCTTGGCTATGAAACGGCGGACGGGTTCCGCCGCGATCTGCTCGGCCAACTAGAGACCGTGGCGCGGTCATTCGCCCATTTGTTCGAGGAAGAAAGCCCGCTGGCCGGCTCCGGCAGCCTGGTGTTCACCGGCACCGAGCACGACCCGGAAACCTTGGCGACCCTCGCCCACCTCGGTTATGCCGATCCGGTCGCCGTATCGACGACGGTGCAGAACTGGCATCGTGGCCGCTATCGCGCGATGCGCTCGGCGCGCGCACGCGAATTGCTGACCGAACTCACGCCCCAACTGCTTGCCGCGCTCGCGCGCACCATCGAACCGACGCAAGCATTGCTGCGCTTCGACCCATTCCTCGGCGAGCTTCCATCCGGCGTGCAGCTCTTCGCCTTGTTCGCCGCCAACCCGGCGCTGCTCGACTTGGTGGCGGAAATCATGGGCTTGGCGCCGCGCCTAGCCGAGATGCTGGCGCGTAACCCGGGCCTCCTGGATGCGGTGCTCGACCGTGAATTCTTCGCCCCGCTGTCGACCAAGTCAGATCTTGTGCCGGCGCTGGAGGCGCGGCTCGCGCCAGCGGACGACATGCAGGACGTGCTCGACATCGCGCGTCGCTTCGCCAATGACGAGCGCTTCCGCATTGGGGTTCTGTGGCTGCGTGGCTTGGCCAATACAGAGGCCGCCGGACGCGCCACCAGTGATCTGGTCGACGCGCTTCTCGTCGCGCTCGTGCCGCGCGTCGCGCAAGAACTGGCCAAGGCGCACGGACGCGTCCCGGGTGGGCATTTCGCCGTGCTGGCGCTGGGGAAATACGGTAGCCGCGAGCTGACCGCCGGCTCGGACCTTGACCTCGTGCTGCTCTATGACGCTCCGGCCGAGACGCGCTCCGACGGCAAGCAGCCGCTTTCGGCGATGCATTTCTACCAGCGCTTCGCGCAAAGGCTGATTGCCGCCTTCACCAGCCCGACCGGCGAGGGCAAGCTGTTCGAGGTCGATCTGCGCCTGCGCCCGCAAGGCAACGCCGGCCCGCTTGCCTCGACGCTCGATGGCTTTCGCGATTATGCGCGCTCGCAGGCCTGGACATGGGAGCGCATGGCGCTTACCGGCGCGCGCGTCGCCTACGCTGAGGGCGACATGGAAACCCGCATCGACGCAGCCTTGCTTGCCGTCCTGACCATGGAGCGCGCAGCGCCCGCGCTGCTGCTCGCGGTCGCCGAGATGCGCCTGCGCATCGACGCCGAGCATCACAGCGACAACCCGTGGCAAATCAAGCATGTCCGCGGCGGGCTGGTCGATTGCGAGTTCATCGCTCAGGCATTGCAACTGCTGCACGCCCATGCCCGCCCCGCGGTGCTCTCTACCAGCACGCATGGCGCCTTTCGCCGCCTGGCGGAAGCTGGCGTTCTCGCGCCGCCCATGGCCGAGGAGTTGATCGCCGCCACCCGGCTGTGGCTCACTCTGCAAGCCTGGCTGCGGCTGACCGCGACAAACACGGACGACGAGCACAGCTGGCCGCCCGCGCTGCGCCAGGCGCTCGCGCGCGCCGGCGAGGCAAAGGATTTTGCGACGCTCGGCGCCAAGATGCTGGCGGTCGCGGCGCGCATACGGCAGATTTACGCCGAGCTGATCGAAGGCCCGGCTGTAACTGGAAGCAAACCGACATGAGCATCAAGGAAGGCGACAAGGCGCCGGCATTTTCCCTGCCGAGCGACGGCGGCGGGAAAGTATCGCTGTCTGATTACAAGGGGCGGCCGCTTGTGTTGTATTTCTATCCGAAAGACGACACGCCGGGCTGCACCAAGGAGGCGTGCGAGTTTCGCGACCTGCTGCCCGACTTTGCCAAGGTCAAGGCGGCGATCGTCGGCATCTCGCGTGACAGCGTCGGCAGCCACGACAAGTTCAAGGCAAAATACGAATTGCCGTTCCCCTTGGCGAGCGACGAGGACGGCAAGGTCTGCGCGGCCTATGGCGCCTGGGGCGAGCGCACAATGTACGGCCGCACCTTCATGGGCGTGGTGCGCTCGACATTCCTGATCGACGGCAAGGGCGTGCTGCGCAAGGCGTGGCGCTACGTCAAGCTGCCCGGCCATGTCGATGAGGTGTTGGCGGCGGTGAAGGCGCTGTGATGCGCGCGGCCACGTTTACCCTCGCGCTCCTGATCGCGAGTGCGCCGGCAGGTGCGACCGATGCGGACAAGGGCAAGGTGCAATTCGGCATCGCCGGGCAGGACTGTATCACCTGCCACCCGCAAGAGAACAACACCGCCGCGATTGGCCCCAGCCTATGCGGCGTTATGGGCCGCAAGGCCGCCGGGCACATGCGCTATCCGACCTATTCCGCCGCGCTGAAAGTCTCCGGGATCACCTGGACCCGCGACAGATTAGACAAGTTTTTGACCTCCCCGCTCGCCAATGTCCGCGGCACGCGCATGGGTTTCGCCGGTATCGCCGATAAAACGGAACGGGAGAACGTAATCGCCTATCTCGAACGCGAGACGGGCGGCGAGTTGTGTCTGTGGGACCGCCTGACGCCGCCTTGACGCGCGCTGGAAGGCGACCGACGGTCACCCCTCGACGGCGTGCGTCGAGGTGATCTTCTGCGCCAGCGAGGCTTCGAGGAAGCGGTCGATATCACCGTCGAGCACCGCGCCGGTCTGGCTCGTTTCGACCCCGGTACGGAGGTCTTTCACCATCTGATAAGGCTGCAGCACATAGCTGCGGATCTGCCGGCCCCAGCCGATCTCGGTCTTGCTCGCCTCGACCGCCTGCGCCGCTTCCTCGCGCTTGCGCAGTTCAACCTCGTACAGCCGCGCTTTCAGCATCGCCATCGCCGTCGCCTTGTTGCGGTGCTGCGAGCGGTCGCTTTGGCAGGCGACCGCAATGCCGGAGGGCAGATGCGTGATGCGCACCGCGCTGTCGGTCTTGTTGACGTGCTGCCCGCCCTTGCCCGAGGCGCGATAGGTGTCGATGCGCAGATCCTTGTCCTGGATCTCGATCGTGATCGTTTCATCGACCACCGGATAGACCCAGATCGATGCGAAGCTGGTGTGGCGGCGCGACTGACTGTCGTAGGGGGAAATACGCACCAGCCGATGCACGCCCGATTCCGACTTGAGCCAACCGAAGGCATTTTCGCCGCTGATCAGCAGCGTGGCCGATTTGATCCCGGCCTCTTCGCCCGGGCTCTCTTCGATGCCTTCGACCTTATAGCCGTGGTCCTCGGCCCAGCGCATATACATGCGCTGCAGCATCTCGGCCCAGTCCTGGGATTCGGTGCCGCCGGCGCCAGCGTGAATTTCGACGTAGGCATCGTTGCCGTCCGCCTCGCCGGAGAGCAGGCTTTCAAGTTCGTATTTGGCGGTCTGGTCCTTGAGCCGGCGCAACCCGGCCTCGGCCTCCGCCACCACCGATGCATCCGCTTCGGCCTCGCCCAACTCGATCAAGCCCACGAGATCGGCGAGTTCGCTTTCGACATCGCGAAACCGCTTGAGCGCGCGTTCGAGTTGGGTGCGTTCGCGCATGGTCGCTTGCGCGCGCACACGATCGTTCCACAATGCGGGGTCGCTGGCGAAGGCCTCGAGTTCCTTCAGTCGCGCTTCGGTCCGCACCGGGTCAAAGGTGCCTCCCAAGCAGGCTTAAGGATTTGCGGATGGCATCGGCAAGCTGCGCAATTTCGGCGCGCATCGGCAGTCACTCGCGAAAAGAGGATTCGGTCAGGCTTGGCGCGCCGGCACCCTGTCATGGCTCGGTGGGAGCCGCAAGCCGCAGAACTAGCTCAGTATTGGCCGGCGCGCAGCTTCTCTCCCGCGGGACCGGGTGTCTGTCCGCCGGCGGCCGCCTCGCGCGGCGCGTCCTGGTCGGTCTTGAACGCCTCAAGGATCACGTCGCGATCGCCGGGTTTCGCAGGCTGGCCGGTGGCCGCGCTGACGCGCACCAGGCGAATGCCGGGCGGAATGCGGAAAGGCGTCTTGGGCGCATCCTTGAGGGCTTCGGCCATAAAGCGCTTGAAGATCGGCGCGGCGGTCGCCGCGCCGGTTTCGCGCTGACCGAGCGAACGCGGCTGGTCGTAACCGATATAGACGCCGACCACCAAGTCGGGCGAAAACCCGACGAACCAGTTGTCGCGGCTTTCGTTGGTCGTGCCCGTCTTGCCGGCCAATGGCCGGCCAAGATCGGAAATTATTTTGCCGGTGCCGCGCTCGACCACGCCCTGCAAGATCGACACCATTTGATAGGCGGTGTCGGCGCCAATCACGCGCGGGCGCAGATCGGGGGGAATCGGCGGCTCGCCGTTGTCCCAGACGCGCTGGCAGCCGGTGCAATTGCGGCCATCGTGGCGAAAGACCGTGACGCCGTAGCGATCCTGCACGCGATCGAGAAAGGTCGGCTCGATCCGCTTGCCGCCATTGACGATCATGCCATAGGCGGTCGCCAGACGGAGCAGCGAGGTCTCGGCCGAGCCGAGCGCCATCGACAGATATTCCGGCATATCGTCGACCACGCCGAAACGCTTGGCCGTGGCGGCGATCTTGTCCATGCCGACCGACTGGGCGAGCCGCACGGTCATCAAATTACGCGATTTCTCGACGCCGAGGCGCAGGGTCGAGGGGCCATAGAACTGGTCCTCGTAGTTGTCCGGCTTCCACATGCCGAGACGGGCGCCCTGGTCGATCACGAAGGGCGCGTCGAGAATGATCGAGGCAGGCGTGTATCCATTGTCGAGGGCGGTCATATAGACGAAGGGCTTGAAGGCCGAACCCGGCTGCCGCCGTGCCTGAGTTGCCCGGTTATACTCGCTGATGGCGCTGCTGAAGCCGCCGACCATCGCCAGCACGCGACCGGTGTGCGGATCGAGCGCGACGATCGCGCCCGAAACCTGCGGCACTTGGCGCAGCGTGTAATGATCGGCCTTGGCGTCCGGTTTCCCGTCGGATGAGAGCGGATCGACCAGAACGATTTCGCCCACGGCGAGCGCATCGGCGGGCGTCCGCACGCTGGGTCCGAGCGCCAGTCCTTCGCGGGCCCGCCGCGCCCATTTCAACTCGGCCAGAGGTATCGTGCCCGCAGCACCGTCAGCGAAGCCAAGAGTAGCGGACTCGGCGTCGAGCTTGGTCACCAAGGCCACGCGAAATATGTCAGCGCCCGCCGGCACAGCAACCTGGGCCAAACGCTGCGGCCAATCAGGTGAAAACGCGCCATCGGCAGGCTCGATGCGCCCCAACGGACCACGATAGCCATGGCGCCGGTCATACTCGATCAGCCCGAGGCGCAGCGCCGGCTCGGCGATGCGCTGCATCCGGGTGTCGAGCGTCGTGCGAACCGTCAGCCCGCCTTTGTACAGCGCGGTCTCGCCATAGCGCGTGGCAACGGTACGGCGCACTTCTTCGGCGAAGTATTCGGCGCTGACCGCCGCGACGCCTTCGGCCGGCGGCGAAACCGCGAGTGGCGTGGCGGAAGCGGCATCCGCCTCATCGCGCGTGATGTAGCCGTCTTCCAACATGCGCTCGATGACGTAGTCGCGCCGCGTCGTGGCGGCATCGGTATGGCGGATCGGGTGATAGTTGTTCGGCGCCTTGGGAAGGGCCGCGAGATAGGCCGCTTCGGCGACCGTCAGATCCTCAAGCGATTTGTCGAAGTAGTTGCGGGCCGCGGCCGCCACGCCATAGGCGCCATAGCCGAGATAGATTTCGTTCAGGTACAGTTCGAGGATACGGTCCTTGGTGTAGGTCCGCTCGAGCCGGATCGCCAGAATCCACTCGCGGATCTTGCGCTCGATCGTCACTTCCTTCGTTATCAGGAAGACCTGCGCCACCTGCTGCGTAATGGTCGAAGCGCCGATCGGACGGCGGCCGCTACCCGCGTTTTGCACATTGGTCACAATGGCACGCATGAGCCCCATCGGATCGATGCCGAAGTGACTGTAAAAATGCTGGTCCTCGGCGGCCAGGAAGGCGTTCTTGACCCTGGGCGGAATGGCGCCGACCGGCACGAAGACGCGCCGCTCGACGGCATATTCGGCCAACAAGGCGCCGTCGCCGGTCAACACGCGCGTCGCCACCGGCGGCTCATAAGTCGCGAGTTGCGAATGGTCCGGAAGGTCCTGGCCGTATTTCCAGAACACATAGCCAACAGTCGCCGCGCCACCGATCGCGAGCACCGCGACAGCACCCAAAAGCCAGAACAGACGAACCACCAATTTGCGGAGCAACCCTAGCCTCTTCCTGATGCGATAATACCGCGCCGCTCGCCGGTCGCGGAGACGTCTGTCGGGGCCGTATTCCTAGCGTCCGAGTATGGCATGATTACGGCCTGCGCAGCTGCCGAGTTTCGGTAAAGTACCGGTCAATCGCTTTGGCGGTCGCCTGGGCGATCTTACGCCGGTGGTCGTCGCGCAACAGGGTCTTTTCTTCGGCCGCGTGGCTCAAATATCCCAGTTCGACCAAGATCGACGGCACGTCCGGCAGCTTGAGCACGGCGAATCCGGCGCTTTTGAGCGGGCGCTGGACCAGCGGGGTCAGCGGGCCGATTTCGGTCAAAATGTAGTCGCGGGCGAAGGACATCGACATCTCATTGGTCTTGGCCTGAGCAAAATCGATCAGGATATTGGCGACTTCAGCCGGGTATTGCCCCAGATCGACGCCGGCGATGATGTCGGCCTTGTTTTCCTTGGCCGCCAGCGCCGCGGCCTCGGTGTCGGTGGCATTCTCCGAGAGGATATAGAGCGAAAACCCGCGGCTGCTATGCGTCGGCTCGCTGTCGACATGCAGCGAGACGAAAAGATCGGCCCCGGCCCCATGCGCCAGCTCGTTACGTGCGCGCAGCGGCATGAACACATCGGCGTTGCGCGTCATAACGACATCGATGCGGCCCGTCGCGAGCAGCGCCTCGCGCAGGCTGCGCGCATAGGCCAGCACGAGTTCCTTTTCCGGCACTCCGCTCGGGCCGATCGTTCCCGGGTCGGCCCCGCCATGGCCGGGATCGATGACCACAACCGGCTTGCGGACCGGCTGCGCGCTCAATTCGCGCGGCTTGGGCCGGGGCTGCGGAGCAGCCGCCCCTTGCGCGAAAGTTTCCTTGGTCCCGGGAGCAAGGTCGAGCACGAAGCGCCACGGCGCACCTTCGCTCGGGGGCAACATCATTTGGGCATAGATTTGCACCGGCCCGGTCAAGCCCAGGACCACCTGTCCGACTCCGGGGCGCACCGTCGACCAGCGCGCCCGCGCCACCAGCCCACCGGCGTCGTTCGGGGTCGGCAGGCGGGGCCACGCTGATTCCGGCAATTCGATCACGATACGGTAGGGATCGACCAGGCCGAACACCTTCGGCTGCGCGGAGGCACTTAAATCGAGCACGACTCGGGTATAGGTCGGATGCACGCCAAGACGCACGTCGAGGACAGCCAACGTCGGCGCCGCCGACACCGTCCCGGCAACCATAAAAAACAGCAGCGCCGCGAGGCCCCCAGCTTTAATCACTCTTGCGCCGAACCATATATTGCGTGTACAGCCGGTCCGTAGCGCCAATCCTTAGTCACTGCTTGGACCAGGGGGGCTTGGGCCAAGGGATTGCCGCGCTGCGGGCGCCACAATAGGTGAAACCCGGATCTGAAATCCAGGATAAATGTTCGTCACGCAACCGACCGAGGTCTCAACCAACGCGACTTCGCGCGCGATAAGCCGGGAATTCCCGGCCGCGCCGCGCCACACCCCGCGACTGGGTTCGGTTGGTGCCGCCGCGCCGCGTACACCGATGGCGCGCGGGCGCTGCGCTTCTTTTTCTCCCACATATCTCATCCCTCATGGTGCGACTCGGCTGGACCGGGATTCGCGCGGACGCCTGGCGCAGTTTGCGCCGGAGCCGTGCCCCGGCCGCCAGAGCGTCGCCATCGACTCCATAGGAACAACACTGAATGACGCAACGTATGCTCATCAACGCCACGCACGCGGAAGAAACCCGCGTCGCGGTGATCGACGGAAATCGACTGGTCGAGTTTGATCACGAGACTTCGACCAAGAAGCAGCTCAAGGGCAATGTCTACCTCGCCAAGGTCGTCCGCGTAGAGCCCTCGCTCCAAGCCGCCTTTGTCGAGTACGGCGGGAATCGGCACGGGTTCCTCGCCTTCAACGAAATCCATCCGGATTACTACCGCATCCCGATCTCGGATCGCGAGGCGCTGCTTGCCCAGCAAGCAAGCGGCGAGGAAGAGCGCGAGGACGAGGGGGCCAAGACCGGCGAGAGCGTCGATTCGGTCGGCGGCGACGAGACCGAGGATTTCGCCCGCGCCGGCGCGACCGAGCGGCAACGGATCAATGCCCTCTCACGCCGCTACAAAATTCAAGAGGTCATCAAGCGGCGACAGATCCTCTTGGTGCAAGTCGTCAAGGAAGAGCGCGGCAACAAGGGCGCGGCGCTGACCACTTACCTGTCGCTCGCCGGACGCTATTGCGTGTTGATGCCCAACACCGCCTCCGGCGGCGGCATCAGCCGCAAGATTTCAAGCAGCGAGGACCGCCGCAGGCTCAAGGCGATCCTGGGCGAGCTGGCGGTCCTGCCCGGCATGGCGGTCATCCTGCGCACGGCCGGCATGGAACGCAGCAAGGCCGAGATCAAGCGCGACTATGAATATCTGCGCCGGCTGTGGGACGAAATCCGCGAACGCACGCTCAATTCGACGGCGCCGTGCCTGATCCACGAAGAGGCCAATATCATCAAGCGCGCGCTGCGCGACATCTATGCCAAGGAGATCGAGGAAGTCCTGGTCGAGGGCGAAGAGGCCTACAAGACCGCCAAGGCCTTCATGAAGACCATGCTGCCCTCGCATACCAAGCGCGTGCAGTACTATGCCGAGGCGGCATCGCCGCTGTTCCACCGCTTCCACATTGAATCACAGCTCGACGAGATCCAGAAGCCCACGGTCAAGCTCCGCTCTGGCGGCTATATCGTTCTCAACCAGACCGAAGCGCTGGTCGCGATCGACGTCAACTCCGGCCGCGCCACCCGCGAGCGTAACATCGAGGAAACAGCGCTAGCCACCAATCGCGAGGCGGCCGAGGAAGTCGCGCGCCAGCTCCGGCTGCGCGACCTGGCCGGGCTGATCGTGATTGACTTTATCGACATGGAGCACGCGCGCAACAATGCAACCGTCGAGCGCGTGCTCAAGGACGCGATGAAGAGCGACCGCGCGCGTTTGCAGGTCGGGCGCATCTCGCCCTTCGGCTTGCTTGAGCTTTCGCGCCAGCGTTTGCGGCCGAGCATGGTCGAGGCGAATAACCTGCCCTGCCCGACGTGCGGCGGCGTCGGACACATTCGATCGACCGAATCCAGCGCCCTGCGCCTGTTGCGCGCTCTGGAAGAGGAAGGCATGCGCCAGCGCGGCGGCGAGTTGGTGCTGAACCTGCCGGAATCGGTCGCGCTCTACATCCTCAATCACAAGCGCGCGGCGCTCTCCGCCATCGAACAGCGCTACGCCTTCCGCGTGATTTTCACGCCCGATGCGACGATCATTCAGCCGGACTTCAGGGTGGAGCACCGCGCCTCTCTGGTCCCAGTCCCGCCCCCGACGCCGGAGCCGGTGCGCGTCGCGCCCGAGCCCGAGCCCATCGAGGCGGACGAGACCGAGGAGACAGAAGACGAGTCCGCGGAAGCCCCCCAGCCCGAGCCTGGCCAGCAGTCACAGCCAACACAAGATGGCGAGCCACGGAAAACCGAGCACGGGGAAGAAGGCCGCGACCGCCGTCGCCAGCGCCGGCGTAGGCGGCGTCCAGGAGACGACCGCGGCGGACAGCGCGATACGACGCCACTAACCGCAGCGCCTTTTCCTGCCCCGGTCGCCCTCGCCGCGTCAGCCGAATCAGACGTCGGGATCAAGACGGTTGCGGCCACGGATGCCGATGGGAATTCACTGCCTCCCGCACCAGCTTCGCCGCGTCCCGGCGATGAAGCGGGCGAGGGCCAGCAAGGCCGTCGCCGTCGGCGCGGAAGGCGCGGCGGTCGACGTCGGGGTCGCGGCGGCCGCGGCCGCGAGGGCGCTCCGGGTTTCGAGACCGCAGGTACCGAGACCAGCGCACCACGCACACCGGGAGGTCCCGAAGACTTAGTGCCGGGCCCCTTTCCGGTGCAGCCCGAGAGTTCGCCCGATGCGATGCCGGATTTCGCCGCCAGCGCATCCGCGGCGACTGTGCCGCCGACCGTCGCCGCCATGGCGGCGCTGGAACGCGAGCCGATGATGTCGGTCGAGGCGCCGGAGACACACGCGACACCGGAGTTTGCTCCGATCGCGGGAGAAGCCTTTGCATTGGAGAACGCACCGCGCGTGCGGCGGCGGCCTTCGCGCGCCCGCGTGGCCATGGAGGCCGAGGCGCCGGCCGCAGTCACGGTCGAGCCCCTAACCATTGCTGAACCGGTAACACCGCCGACTGAGGTCGCTCCGCCCCAGGCCGCGCCGGTCGTCAGCGCGCATACCAATGGCGCCGCCGCATCCGCTCCGGAACCCGCGGCCGGCGACGCTCCGCCGCGCAAGCGCGGCTGGTGGAACCGGTTTATAGGCGAGGGCCAGAGCTAGGTTTTTGACTGGGGCCTTGCCGGTGGTCACATCGGCGAGGCCCCTGCTCTTCGCCGACACCGGCCGGCGCTGGGGGCAAAAAGCTAGGCCCGGCTGAGCAAAAACACCGCCTGCTCGGCGCGCAAATTCACGAACGGCCCGCCGACCTTCCGGCCGCGACCATTCAAAGTGATGGCGCGCTCGATTTTGATCCCCATACCTTCGGCCAGCGTCAGGAAATCGACGATCGAGCACGGATGGATGTTGGGCGTATCCGACCAGCTGCGCGCGTGGATCAGCGGCACCCGCCCGCGGAACAGGAAATAGCCGCGCATCCGCCAATGGCCGTAATTGTGGAAACTCACGATAGCGCGCCGGCCGATGCGGAGCAGCTGCTCCAGCGCGCCGCGCACGTCGCGCATCGCATGCAGGGTCTGCGACAGGATCACATAGTCGAAGCAGTCGGCCGGGTAGTCCTTGAGGTCTTCCTCGGCGTCGCCCTGGATGACGGCCAGCCCTTGCGACACGCAGGCGGTCACGCCGTCGCGCGCGATCTCGATACCGCGTCCGTCGGCCTGCTTGCCATGCACCAGATAGGCGAGCAGCGTGCCGTCGCCGGCACCAACATCGAGTACCCGGCTGCCGGCCTCGACCATGTCGGCGACCATTTGCAAATCGAGGCGGATCTTGCCCCCCTGCGGCGCGGTCCAGGTCGCCGGCCGGTTCATGGGCGCACGATCCCGCGCTGTTCCGCCGCGCCGTCCAAAAAGCCGGTCAGCGTGCGCCAGAACTCCGGCACGTCGAGCAGAAAGGCATCATGCCCCGCGTCGGTCTCGATCTCGACGAAGGAGACGCGCGCGGCCACGGCATTGAGCGCGTGCACGATCTCGCGCGAGTCGGGCGTGGGGAATAACCAATCCGATGAAAAGCTGATCAGCAGAAAGCGCGCGACCGAGCCGCGGAAGGCATTGGCCAAAACACCGCCATGGTCGCCGGCTAGATCGAAGTAATCCATCGCCCGCGTGATGTAGAGGTACGAGTTGGCGTCGAAGCGTTCGACGAAGCTCGACCCCTGGTGGCGCAGATAGCTCTCGACCTGGAAGTCGGCGTCGAAGCCATAGGTGACATGCGCCCGGTTCTGCAGCGTGCGGCCGAATTTGCGGTGCAGCGCCGGCTCCGACAGATAGGTGATATGCGCCGCCATGCGCGCGACGGCCAAGCCGCGTTCCGGACGCTTGCCCTGGCGCAGGTAGTCGCCGCCGCACCATTCCGGATCGGCCATGATCGCCTGCCGACCGACCTCATGGAAGGCGATGTTCTGCGCCGAATGGCGTGCCGCGCCGGCGATCGGGACCACGGCGAAGACGCGCTCCGGATAATCGACCGCCCATTGCAGCGCCTGCATCGCGCCCATCGAGCCGCCGATCACGGCGAACAACCGGTCAATGCCGAGATGATCGATCAGCAGCTTCTGCGCCCGCACCATGTCGCGGATGGTGATGACCGGGAAACGCAAGCCATAGACCTCGCCGGTCGCCGGGTTGACCTCGGTCGGGCCGGTCGTACCCATACAGCCGCCGAGCACATTGGCGCAGATGATATGGTAGCGCGCCAGATCGAGCGGGCCCCCGCTACGGATGACACGCTGCCACCAGCCGGGCTTGCCGGTAACCGGATGCTGCTCGGCCGCGAACTGATCGCCGGTCAGCGCATGGCACACCAATATGGCGTTGCTGCGGTCGGCGTTAAGCTGGCCGTAGGTCTGGTAGGCGATGGTCAGATCGCCCAGCGCCACGCCGCAATCGAGCGGCAATGGTGGCTGGCCATGGCGGTCCAGCCTATGGCCGGGAAGATCGCGCAGGCGAGCGAAACCGAGTGGGCGCTCGGCGGCGGTAGGGCCAGGACTGTTTGACGAACCAGACATGACGCCCCTCCTCCCATTCTTGGCGCGCGAACAAGCGGCCCGAGGTGGCCAGTAAAGAGGCGCAAGACGTGGCGGATCGGCCTCAACTGTCAAGGTTTTCTTTGCTTTTGGCAACGCGTCGTGTCACTCACACAGACGTTGCATTCATACCCTGCGAACTGGACATGAGCGCACCTGCCCCAGGCCTTGACGGGCTGCGTCGCCGTATCGATGCGATCGACGACCGCTTGCACGATCTGTTGATCGAGCGCTCCGGCGTGGTGGAAGAGATCGCGCAGATCAAACGGCAAAGCAACGCCCACTGGTATCGCCCGGGGCGCGAGGCCGAGGTCTTGCGCCGCATCGTCGCGCGCCACCGCGGGCCCTTTTCCAAGCCTAGCTTGGTGCGGCTTTGGCGCGAGATCCAGGGCGCCGGCATCCGCCAGCAGATCGATTTCCGCGCGGCGGCGCTACGCGGGCCCGACGGCAGCGGCAGCTGGGAATTGGCGCACGATCACTTTGGCGCTTCGGTGCCGTTGCAACTCTTCGCCTCTGCGGGCCAAGTCGTGGCCTGCGTCGCCGAAGGCAAGGCCTCGGTCGGCATCCTTCCGTTGCCAATGCCCGAGGACCCCAACCCGTGGTGGACGCTGCTGGCCCGTAATGTCGAGTTCGGCTTGCGCGTGGTCACGCGTCTGCCGTTTGCCGCCGGCTCGGCATCCAGCGAGGGCTTGGTCATCGCCCGGGCGGAGTTCGAGACGACCGGCCGCGATCGCACGCTCCTGGTGATCGAGACCACGGAGCCGCTTAGCCGCGCCAAGCTGCACGCGGCCATGGAAGCGGGACAGCTGCCGCCGGCGATCCTCGCCAGCGATCCGGCTACCGCGCGCGCCGGGCGCAGCCTGCATCTGGCCGATGTCAGAGGCGCCGTCGATCCCGCCGAAGAGCGGGTCACGCGCTGCTTCGCCCGCCTTTCGCCGATCTTCGCGCGCGTGGCGCGCCTTGGCCTTTATGCCGAGCCGCTGACCCGCGAAGAGCTGGCGCCCTAAGCTTCCCGCCCCACGCATGACCGGCAAACGCCCGCAAGCCCCCCAGCCGCGTCCCGGCATCATGGAGATCGCGCCCTATGTGGGCGGCGAATCCACGGTCCCCGGCGTCGCGCGCGTCATCAAGCTGGCTTCGAACGAAACCCCGCTCGGCCCCAGCCCGCGCGCCATCGAGGCCTATCGCGCGGCGGCGGAAAAGCTGCATCTTTACCCCGATGGCGGGGCGACGGAGCTGCGCAAGGCCCTGGGCGAGCGGCATGGGATCGATCCGGCGCGGATCGTGTGCGGCGCGGGATCGGACGAACTTCTGGCCCTGCTCGCCCGCGCCTATGCCGGACCGGGCGATGAGGTGCTTTATAGCCAGCACGGCTTTTTGGTTTACCCGATCGCCGCGCGCGCGGTAGGCGCGACCCCGGTCGCCGCGCCCGAGCGCGTCTTGACGACGGATGTCGATGCGCTGCTCGCCGCCGTGACCCCGCACACGCGCGTGGTGTTCATCGCCAATCCGAATAATCCGACCGGCACCTATATCGACCGCGACGAACTGAACCGGCTGCACGCCGGCCTGCCGCCTGAGTGCCTGCTGGTGCTTGACGCCGCCTATGCCGAATATGTCGGGCGCAATGATTACGAAGCGGGCGAGGCACTGGTCAGCGCGCATGCCAATGTCGTGGTAACGCGCACCTTTTCCAAGATTTACGGGTTGGCGGCGCTGCGCATCGGCTGGGCTTATTGCCCGCCGGCGGTCGCCGACGCGCTGAACCGGCTGCGTGGGCCGTTCAATGTCTCGACGCCGGCGCTGGTCGCCGCGCGCGCCGCACTGGAAGACGACGAACACACGTCGCGCGCCCGCGCGCTCAACGATGCCATGCGCCCCTTCCTGATCGCCGAGCTTGGCAAGCGCGGGATCAAAACCACTGACTCGGTCTGCAATTTCGTGCTCGCGCAGTTCCCGCACGATGCCAAGCATAACGCCGCCGCGGCGCTCGCGTTTCTCAAATCGCGCGGGCTGATCCTGCGCGATATGACTCCCTATGCGTTGCCGGCATGGCTGCGCATCACCGTCGGCCGCGAGGAAGACATGAAGTCCCTGCTCGCCGCCCTCGATCGGTTTTTGAGCTAAGCCATGAAAACCATGTTCGACACGGTGGCATTGATCGGCGTCGGGTTGATCGGCTCGTCGCTCGCGCGCGCACTCCGAAAATACGGCCTTGCGCGCAAGATCACCGGCTGCGCGCGCACGCCGGAAACACGCGCCAAGCTGCTCGAACTCAAACTGACCGACACCGCCCACGCCGATCCGGCTGCGGCGGTCAAAGGCGCCGATTTGGTGGTGATCTGCACCCCCTTGAGCACCTATTCGGCCATCGCGCGCGCCATCGGTCCGCGTCTTAAAAAAGGCGCGATCGTCACCGATGTCGGTTCGGTCAAGATGTCGACGCTGCGCGATCTGCTGCCGCATTTGCCGCCGGGCATCGCCTTCGTCCCCGGCCATCCGGTCGCCGGCACCGAACATTCCGGGCCAGAAGCGGGTTTCGCCGAGCTGTTCCAGGATCGCTGGTGTATTTTGACCCCGACGCCGGAAACCGACGCCAAGGCGGTGAAGCGCATCAGCGAGCTGTGGCGCAAGGTCGGCAGCCGAGTCGAACTCATGGACCCGGCGCATCACGACCGCGTGCTGGCGACGACCAGCCATTTGCCGCATCTGATCGCCTATACCATCGTTGGCACGGCGACCGAGCTGGAAGGCCAGCTGCGCGCCGCCGCCCGCCCCAATGACCGGGTTGAACAGGCCGAGGTGATTAAATTTTCAGCCGGCGGTTTCCGCGATTTCACGCGTATCGCCGCCTCCGATCCGGTGATGTGGCGCGATATTTTCCTCGCCAATCGCGAGGCGGTGTTGGAAATGCTCGCGCGCTTCAACGAGGATTTGACCGCCCTGCAACGCGCGATCCGCTTCGGCGAGGGCGAGAAGCTGGAAACCTGGTTCCGCCGCACGCGCGAAATCCGCCGCGGCATTGTCGAGGCCGGCCAGGCCGGCACCTTCCAGCCGACCGAACCTACTGGATCAAAGCCGGCAGCTTCGCCAAAGCGACCGGCCCGAGGAAAACCGTCCCGCCCTCGAAAGAAAGCGGCAGCTCGGTCTCCGGCTTCCCGTCGCCGTTAGGCTTGGTGAGCAGCGCGCCGGCGATTTTGAGCCCGGTCGCCTGATTACGCGGCAGCGCCCCGGCCGCTTCGAAACGCCCGATTGCATCCGCAAGTCCCTGCACATGGGCAGTAAGCTGCCCGCGCGGGCGCAGCTCGGCGTCGAGCGTGAGCGTGCCCTCGGCGAGCAGGCGCAGCGGCCCCCAAATCAGGTTCAGGCGCTTGATGGTGAGCGTGCCGCCACCATCGCGAAACTCTTCGAGCGCCAGACGCGGCGGCGCGGCTAAATCGAGCACGCCAACAAGCTCGGCGGATAGATCGAGATGCTCAACATCGCGGCCGAGCGGGCTATCGAGACCGGCGGTCGCCACCAAACGCTCGGCGGAGGCCACGGCGGAGAGCAAATCCGGACGCTGCGTCACGCTCAGCACCAGGCTGCCGACGGTAAGAGCAAAGCCGAGCGTGCGCGCATCGATATCGGCGCCGCTCATATTTGCCGTCACCTGCTGGCCTTGCGGCCCGCCCCGCAGCGCGGCCTCGGCGGAGGCCAGGCGCGCCGTGATCTGCGCCGGTCCCTGCGACTGGGACAAGGTGACGACATGCACGCCGGGCGCGGAAAAATCGAGCTGCTGCGGCGCCCAGGCGCGCCAGATGAGGCGCAGTTCCGGCCCATTCCAGGATATTTTACCGTCTGGCCGCGTGAGCGATGGCTCCGCCAGCGCCGCCTGCCACAGCAGGGGGAAGCCGCTCATCGTCGGCGCACCATGAGCGACTTTTAAGCCCAGGGCGCGCTGCGTGGCATCCCAGGCCTCGATGCGCCGGGTGAATTCCTGGGCGACGGCGGTCCAGCCGAACCAAAGCCCGCCGGCAATCAGCGACGCCAGCACCCCGGCGGCCAGCGTCGCGCGCATCCTCCTCATGCCGGCGCCAAACCCTTGCCAAGACGCTTGGGCGCGAACACCTTCGCGCCATGTCGGAGTCGCGCCCCCCTTCTCCCCCGCCGCCGCATAAGCTGGCGGAGAAAGCCGCCTTGCTGGCCAGCCTGCCGACCGAGCGCGACCTGTGGCTGTTCGCCTATGGCTCGCTGATGTGGAACCCGGAATTCGCGTTTCAGAAACGCGTGCCGGCGCGGGTGCATGGCTATCACCGCGGCTTTTGCGTGTACTCGCACACCTATCGCGGAACGCCGGAGAAGCCCGGCCTCGTGCTCGGCCTCGATCGCGGCGGCAGCTGCATGGGTTTTGCCTATCGGATCGCGGCCTGCGACCGCGTTGCCGTCATCGACGCTTTGTGGAAGCGCGAGATGGACACCGGCGTTTATGACGCGCGGTTTTTGAAACTGCGCGAAGGCGGGCGGTTGCATGACGCCCTCGCCTTCACCGTCGACCGGCAGCATTCGCATTACGCCGGCGGGCTCGATGCGGAGCGCACGGCGAAACTCGTGCGCCAGGGCGTGGGCGCGCGCGGGCGCTGCCTGGATTATCTCGCCAGTCTGGTCGAACACCTGGACGCGCTCGGCATCAAGGACGGGGAGATGCATCGCTTGCTGAAACGGGCGCGCGGCTCAAGCTAAGAGCACTTCGAGTAGCCGCAAGCGGTACACAGATCGCAGCCTTCGGAATGCACCAGCGCGAGCGCGCCGCATTTCGGGCAGGCACCGCGCGACGGGCCGTTTTCCCCAACGGCTTTCTCCAATGCCTGCGGCATGGCTTTGTCCACTGGGCCGGACATGAATCCGATGTCGATCAGATGGCGCTCGATCACCTCGCCAATCGCCGCCAGGAGCGAGGGCACATAATGCCCGCCGACCCACTGGCCGCCGCGCGGGTCGAACACGGCTTTAAGCTCCTCGACCACGAAGGACACGTCGCCGCCGCGGCGAAATACGGCCGAGATCATGCGCGTGAGCGCGACCGTCCAGGCGTAATGCTCCATGTTCTTGGAATTGACGAACACCTCGAATGGCCGCCGCCGCCCGTCACGGACGATGTCGTTGATCGTGATGTAGATCGCATGCGCGCTATCCGGCCAGCGCAGCTTATAGGTGCGGCCCGGCAGCTCCTCCGGCCGGCTCAAGGGCTGGGTCATATAAATCACCCCGCCGGCGTCGAGCTTATCTTCGGCGCGCGCGCGCATCGGCAACGGAAGCGCCGGCTCGGCCGTCGGCTTGGGGTTGGTCTCTAACACCGCCCCGGTCACCGGATTGGGCCGGTAGGTGGTGCAGCCCTTGCAGCCAAGCTCATAGGCGCGGAGGTAGATGTCCTTGAACGCGTCGAAGGATATTTCTACCGGGCAATTGATCGTCTTCGAGATCGAGCTATCGACGTAACGCTGCGCGACCGCCTGCATCGCCAGATGTTCGGTCGGCGACAAGCTCCCGGCATTGACGAAAGCATCGGGCAAAGGCGCAGTCTCGCCGAAGTCACGCTTGAAGAGCCGATAGGCGTAATCGCTGACCGGCTCCGCCTTGCGCGTCCCGTCGGGCATCATGACGTTGCGCGTGTAAGTGAAGCTGAACACTGGCTCAATACCCGAGGAGACATTGTCGGCGAGCAGCGAGATCGTGCCCGTGGGCGCGATCGACAGCAGCAGCGCATTGCGGATGGCATGCGCTGCGATGGCCGCGCGGATGTCTTCGTCCAGCCCTTTGACAAATTCGCTGGCGAGATATTTCTCGCGATCAAACAGCGGAAAGGCGCCCTTCTCGCGCGCCAACTCGGTCGAGGCCAGGTAAGCGGCGCGCCGCATCGCCGCCAGCCATTGCTCGGTGAGCTTGAGCGCCCGCTCCCCGCCGTAACGCGCGCCGCACATGATCAACGCATCGGCCAGACCGGTAATGCCGAGCCCAATGCGCCGCTTGGCGTGTGCTTCTTGCGTTTGCGCCTGGAGCGGGAAATGCGCAACGTCGATCGCGTTGTCGAGCATCCGCACGGCGACCCGGGTCAATTCCGCCAATTCATTCGGCTCGATCGTCGCGCCCGGTTTAAACGGCGTCTTCACCAGCTGCGCCAGATTGATCGAGCCGAGCAGGCAAGCGCCATAGGGAGGCAAAGGCTGCTCGCCGCACGGGTTGGTCGCGTGGATCGTCTCGCAATAATGCAGATTATTGAGCCGGTTGATGCGGTCGATGAAGATCACGCCGGGCTCGGCATAGGCATAGGTCGCACGCATGATGCGTTCCCACAGCTCGCGCGCGCGCAGCGTCTTGCAGACCGTGCCGGCGAAGGAAAGCGTCCAGGCGGCATCCTCTTTAACCGCCTGCATGAAGGCATCGCTGACCAGTACCGACAGGTTGAACATGCGCAGTCGGCCGGGGGTGCGCTTGGCATCGATGAAGGCTTCTATATCCGGGTGGTCGCAGGCGAGCGTCGCCATCATCGCGCCGCGGCGATGCCCGGCCGACATGACCGTGCGGCACATGGCGTCCCACACATCCATGAAGCTGAGCGGGCCGGAGGCATCGGCGCCGACGCCCTTCACCGGCGCGCCGTGCGGCCTGAGGGTCGAGAAATCGTAACCGATCCCGCCGCCCTGCTGCATGGTGAGCGCCGCTTCGCGCAGGTGGTCGAAAATCCCGGCCATGTCATCCGGGATTTCTCCCATGACGAAGCAGTTGAACAGCGTGACCGTACGCCCGGAACCAGCCCCAGCAATGATCCGTCCGCCAGGCAAAAACTTGAACCCGGCCAGCGCGTCATAGAAACGCGCCTCCCAGGCCGCCACATCGCCGCCGGTCTTGGGCTCGACCGCGGCAAGCGCGCCCGCCACTCGACGCCAGGTGTCCTCCAGCGTGCGGTCAAGCGGAAGTCCGGCCGCGTCTTTCAGCCGGTACTTCATGTCCCAGATCTGATGGGCGATCGGCGCGAGTTCGGGCATGGCGCAAAACCTATGAGTCGGGGTCGACCCATGCGGATGCTACCACGAGTTTCCGTCTCGAATCCTACCTAACTTGCAGCCCGCGCCTCGGCTTCGAGCCGCCCGGTGGCCTCCTCGATGGTGGACGCAAGCGCCACCAGGAACGCGCGGCGCTCCAGCCCAGGAAAAATGGGCGGGAGAATCTCGACCCGGATGGTCCCTGCGCGCTGGATCGGCCAGCGCCGTGGCCAATAGAGCCCCGAATTGAGCGCCACCGGCACTACCGGAACGCCGAGTTCGGCATACAGGGCGGCGACCCCAACCCGATACGGGCGCGTCTCGCCCGGCTGGGTACGCGTCCCCTGCGGAAAGACGATGATGCTCCGCCCGCGCGTCACCGCGTCGCGCACCGCCGCGAGCATGGCGGTCAGCGCACGCGCATGGCCGCCGCGATTGACCGCGATGTGCCCGGCGCGCGCCGCCAGGTACCCGAACAGCGGCAGGCGGCGCAGTTCCTGCTTGAGGACAAAGCCCGCCTCGGGAAATAGGACCGTCAAGGCGAGAACGTCCCAGGCCGATTGGTGCTTGGCGGCGACGATGAACGGCGCGGGCGGCAAGCGATCGTAGCCCACTACTTCATGCGTCAGTCCGGTGATGCGCGCGAGCAGCCAGAGGCTGGCACGGCTCCACACCGGCACGACGCGCTGCACCCGACGCGGCTGCCCAATACTGGCGACCAGCGCCCAGAGCATCATCGCCAGCGTCCATAGGTAGAACGCCGCATTGAACAGCAGCGCGCGCGCGACGGTCACGCGTTCAGGCTCGCACGTCCAAGTGCGAGCAGCAGCTTAACGTACTCGCCAGCAGCCAGGCGCAACACGCGCGGTCGATACCACCAGCCATCGAAATCAATCCCTGGAGTGGGAACCGCATGCGGCACGATGACGACCTGTGGCATGGCACGGTGGAACTCGATGAGACTACGCGACATGTGATAATTCGAGGTCACCAAGCGGAGCGAGCTGATGTCGGCGCTGGCCACCCAGGCCGCCGTTTCGCGGGCATTGCCGCGCGTGTCCACGGCCTCATGACCGAGCACCACGCAGCAGCTCAGACTCGGGCGGATGTCGGGCGCGAGGCGAAACAGCTCGCTGAGTTCGACCCCACGATGCACGCCGGAAACAAAAAGCCTTTGCCCATTACCACGCCCGAGCAGCGCCAAGCCCTCTTCCAGGCGGCCACCTCCTCCGGTCAAGACGACGATCGCATCGACCGGCTCGGTCGCGGTCGCTATTGCACGCGGGATCGTGGCGACATAGCGCACCAGCCCGGCGGTAAATGTGCCGAGCAGAAGGAGCTGTAATCCGAGCAGAATCAGCCCACGGCGGACCGCCGTCTTGCGGCGCTTGCGGCGGAGCGGCTCTATGGCAGCCGCGCCAGCGCGCGACGAACTGTCAGCCGCGCGGTCACACCGGCCGCAAGCACCGCCGCCAGCGGCACGAGGCCGATGACCGCCAAATGCCAAGCTTCCAGACCCGGCGCGCGCACCCCCGGTCCCTCCAGCGCCTGGGCCAGGAAAGCGACCGGCGCCGCGACGATGACGACCCCTGCCAGGCCAAGACCGGCGCCGCGCAGGCCAAGGCGCAAGATTTGGCGTTCGAATTGACGGCCGATGTAACCGTCCTGGGCGCCGATCAAATGTAGGAACTCAACCACCCCGCGGTGAATAGCGAGTCCACTGCGCACGACAAAGACGATCGCCGCCATGGCCGAAGCGCCGACCAGGACAATCACGGCCACTGACAACCACTCGAGTCCGCGCGCAAGCACTACCAGCCCGGAGAGCCAGTCGCGGTGATCGTCGATGGCCGCGCCCGGCGACGCCGCTTCCAGGCGGCGGCGCAGGCCGGCGAGATCGAGCCCACCGCCGGCCACGAGCGTGGCATCGATCAAGCGCGGCAGCGGCAGATCGAGTCGCTGCGCCGCATCGCCGAGCCAGGGACGTAGCAATTCGGCCACTTCGTCTTCGGTCAGCAAGCGGACCTGGAGTAATCCTGGGGTCGCGCGCAGCATCGCCTCGGCCGCCGCGAGGCGCTCGTCCAGCTTCGGGCCTGGCGGCACCTCGACCGTCACGCGGGTGGTCAGGCTCTGCCGCCAGTCGGCCACGGCGCGTTCAAGCAACATCGTCCCGGCCAGGGCCAGCGCGGTGAGAAAGACCATGAGCGCGATCACGCCCGGTAAAAAGCGCGTCGACGGATCGCCGGAAAACGGCAACTCGACCGGAACGCGCCTGCGGATCATGACGACCTACGCCACGCCGCGGGCGCGCGGCGCAGGATCGACGGCGAGCGTTCCGGCCTCAAGGCGCAAGACCGGGTGATCGAAGCGCCGGATGAGCAATTCGGCGTGCGTCGCCAACACCACCGTGGTGCCCATCTTGTTGAGCTCTTCGAACAGGTACATCAGCCGCGCCGCCGTCGTGTCATCGACATTGCCGGTCGGTTCGTCGGCGAGCAGCAGCAGCGGCCGGTTTATGACCGCGCGCGCGATCGCGATGCGCTGCTGTTGGCCGCCCGAAAGCTCGCGCGGGCGCGCATCGACGTGATCGGCTAAACCCACCCAGGCCAGCAGTTCGCGCACATGCGTTTCCGCCTCGGGCCCATCGTTTCCCGACACGCGCAGCGGCAGGGCAACATTTTCCACCGCCGTCAGATGGTCAAGCAGCCGGAAATCCTGGAATACGACCCCAATCTTGCGGCGCAGCGCCGGGCGCTCGGTGCGCGGCATCGAGGCCACGTCCTGACCGAACAATTTCACCCGCCCGGAGGTCGGCAACTGCGCAAGGTAAAGCAGGCTCAACAGCGAGGACTTGCCCGCGCCGCTGAGACCAGTGAGGAAATGGAACGATCCCTCGCGTAGATGAAAGTTGACGTCGCGCAGCACCACGGGCCCTTGCTCGTAGCGCATCGCAACATTCTCGAACACCACCAAGGGTGAATCGCTCCCTGCTAGGCCGAATCGAGAGCAACATTACGGGCGCGCCGAAACGAGCGCACGTTTCTTTTTCGCGCGGCCGTCACCGAGTGGAAGAATGTCGAACGCCTAATTCGCCGCAACCGGTTCTTGCCTCATGCGCCGGTCCTTCCTATAAGTCCCTATGGTCCTCTGTTGCGACCCATGCATTTTGGCTGACGGCATGACGAGATGATTCTCAGCTGCTCGGCGTGCATGACGCGCTATGTCGTCAATCCGACTTCGCTCGGAAGTTCCGGGCGGACGGTGCGTTGTGCGCGTTGCGGACACCAGTGGCACCAGAAGCCGGAAGTCGCCGTCGCCGCTGCGGCGCAAGCGCCCGCTCCGGCAAGCAAACCTGCCTACTCCCGATTCGATGGCAGACCACCGCCCGATGTCATGGCGGCCGCCTCCATGGCGGCGCCGCCACCGCGGCGCGCCAATCTTCCGGCGGTGCGTAAACGCCGGCCCAGCTTTGCCGGCATGGCGCTGCCGGAGAATGCGATCGGCTGGGCCGCATTCGCCGCTGCCGGCACGGTGTTAATCGGCGGGCTGTGGCTCGGCCAATCCTCGATCGTCGCCGCCTGGCCGCCGGCCGCGCGCCTGTACAATATCGTCGGGCTCGGCGGGCTGGCGGAAGAAGCCCCCGGCGCCGGGCTGGAAATTCCGGCCTTGTCGCCACGCATCGAAATGGATGCCGGCACTCCGGTCTTGGTGCTCGAAGGCACGGTGATCAACAAGAGCGGACACACGATCACCTTGCCGACGTTGCTCGCCAATTTGCGCGACGACCGCAATGTCGTGGTCGAAAGCTGGACGTTCCGCACCGATGTCGAGCGTCTGTCGGCCGGCGCGAGCGCCAGTTTTCGCACCCGCAAGGAACGCCCGCCGGAACGCGTGCGCCATGTCGATGTGGTGTTCGCCAACGCCGCCGCCAATTAGCTGCGGGGACGCATGGCGCGCACCCAGCCGGCCCGAACCTGGTCGCCGATGATGAGGAGCCGGTGCGCGTGATGGCGCAGAAAGCGCTGCAGGAAGCCGGTTTCGTCGTCGATGTCGCGCCCGACGGCAGCGCTGCCTATGACGCGCTCAAGGCGACCGCTTATGACCTGTTGATCACCGACATTATGATGCCCGGCCTGGATGGGATCGAGTTGGCGCTGCTCGCCACGCAAGACCGTCCCGGCCTACCGGTGATCCTGATGTCTGGCCTCGCGGCGCAGCGCGCCCGGGCGCATAACCTGGATGCGCTGGTACGCGAGGTTTTGGCCAAACCCTTCAGCCTGGCCGAGATCCGCGACGCCGCCCGCCGCGCGCTCGCGTGAAATGGGCGGCCCCTGGCCGCCTACTCAACGTAGTCGGTGACGAAGCCACGCATCGTCGACGACACCTCGAGGTCGAGCGCCCGAGCGGTCCTAAGATTGACGACGCAGGTGAAACGGGACGGCAGCTGGATCGGCATCTCCGCCGGTTTCGCACCCCTCAGCACGCGATCAAGATAACGGGCGGCTTCGCGATACAAGTCCAAGGCATCGGCGTCATAGCTCATGAGCACCCCAGCTTGGACAAGCTCGCGCTGCGCGCACATCACCGGCAAGCGTGCCTGATAAGCCCAATCGGCCATCATCCGCGCCATCCGGGGCGAGGTCAGCTGCGCGGTCGCCAGGAGCAGCGCCTGCGCCCGCAAATCCGCCGCCTGCGACAGAGCGGTCCGCAGTTCGGTTTCATTTGGCGTCTCGGAAATTTCAACGCCGAAGAGCCGCACGCCAAGCGCCTTGCTGGCTATTACCTGGCGATCCAACTGGTCGGCCAATGTTTCGCCGCGCCCGAGATAGGCGAACTTACTCGCTCCACCCGTTATTTCCTTCAACAGCTGCAAGCGCATCTGCAGAAATTCGGGGCTCGCGTCCTGCGATACGCCGGTCGCGTTTCTACCCGGTTGATCGAGGCTTTTTGCCAAGCCCGATTCGACGGGTGTCGATGCGACAAAGATGATGGGGATGCTCGACGACGACGCCTTCAACGCTAGTGCCGGAAGCCTGCCGGCGGCGAAGATCGCATCCGGCTCGGTTCCGGCGATCTGTTTCGCCACAGGCGCGTATTCGGCAATCGCACGATTGCCGAGCGGCCAGCGGTCGAGCCTGAGATTGCGGCCCTCGACCCAACCCAGGCGGCGCAATTCGCGCACCAGGGCGGCGTAGTACGGATGCCCGGCCTCGGCCATCTCGTCGAGCGTCGCAAACGCGGAGCCGGCGACCGCGACCCGCATGACGCGGCTTTGCTGCTGAGCGCGCGCGAAGCGCGGGGCAAGCGCACCGCCGGCGAGGAGCCCAAGAGCCGTGCGGCGGGCGATCATGAGAACTAAAACCGCTTGAGCAGCCGCTCGAGATATTCGAGTTCGAGCAGCGGACGCAGCTTCTCGCCGCTACGCTTGCGCAATTCATTGAGGATATCTCTAGCGCGCTGCATGTCGGCTTCACCCGGAATCGGGATGTCGCCCAGGTCCCACATGCCGCCGTCTTCGGTATTGCGCCCAAAGGGATCGCGATTTGGCTGATATTGCCGCGGCTGCGGGTTGTCATTGCCAAGACGGAGCTGTCCGCGGCCGGGACCATTACCGGCCATGAACTGCTGCATGAGGTTTTGCAGCCCCTGCTGCAAGGCATCGAGCGCGTCCGCCTGTGGGCCGACCGCTTCGCCCGGCAGCCCTTGCTGCATGGCGCGTCCGGCGTCGTTCATCGAGCGCTCGGCGCGGCCGAAGGGCATCGGAATATCGGCGCCCATCTCACCCAGCTTGCGCATTAATTCGCCGAGCTGATTGCGCAGCGCTTCCTGCTCCGCTGGAGACGGGGTGCGTGGCTGACCCTGCTGGCCTCCCTGCCCCGGCTGCTGTCCTTGCTGCCCCAGCCCGCGCTGGCCCTGCTGACCCTGCTGACCCTGCTGACCCTGTTGGCCTTGCTGGCCCTGCTGCCGCGCCGCGTCGCGCGCATCCTGATAGGTGCGGTCGAGCAGATCCTGCTGCTTTTTCACCAGGTCCTGCAGCTCGCGCATCATCTGCCCTTCCTGGCTTTGGCCGCGCGGCTGAGCCATTTGCGGTTGATTGCGCAGGTTCTCGAGCATTTCCTGAAGCTGGCTGAGAAGCTGGCGCGCGGCGTCGCGCGCGCCCAGGCGCGACAGATCTTCCATGCGGTCAAGCATGCGCTCCAGATCGCGCTGGGTCATTTTCTGCTGAGCATTCTCGCCCGGCTGCTGTTCGGGCTGCATGCCCTCCTGCTGCTGCCGTTCGGCGTTTTCACGCATCGCCTGCATGAACTCGTTGAGCGCCTGCCGCAACTCGTCCACCAGACGCTGGATTTCCTCATCCGGCGCATTATTGGCGAGCGCGTCCATCAATTCGCGCTGTAGTTCGCGCAGATCCTTCTCGGCGCTTGCCAGGCGCCCATCCTCGACATGCAGCGCCGTATCCCACAACAGCTGCTGCACCGAGGGCACCGAACTGGAGTTGCGTGCCAGCATCAGCCGCGACTTGGCGGCCATGAGCGCAAGGTAGGTGACCGCGTCGTTGTTGAAGGCCTCGGGCTCGATGGCGATCGCGGTGAGACCGCCGGCCACCTTAAGCCGCGCCTCTGGATCATTGGTCAGCATGCGCCGCTGTTCGATGATCGCCTTGGCGACCGGGTGACGGAAGATCCGCTCCGGCAGGATGAGCGTGAAGCGGCTCGAAGTGCCTGTCTGACCGACGGCGTCCCGCACAAAGAACTCGACCTCGACCGGCAGTCCCGCCCAGGGATGCGGGGTCAGGTCATGGAAGCTGACGGCATTGGCCTTTTTGAGGCCGCGGCCGGGCAGCGCCAGTTTGAGCGCGAACGGCTCATCCAACGCGGTCAACGCTTCATCGGGCCGGAAGATGCGCGCGCCCACTTCGGCCAAGCCATAGTCGTCCACCGCGTCATATTCGAGGCGCAGGGTGGAGCGCTCGGAGGAGGTCGGCGACTGCGCAAAACCAATGGTCGGCGCCGCGTCGGGAACGATCGTGATCGGCCAGGCGCCAAGTTCCTGCGACCCCTGCTTGAGAACCACGCGGCGGTCAATCGACTGCGGCGCGGCGAGCTTGAACTCGGCCCGCCAGGTCCGATCGTCGACGGCGGTTAAGTCATGCGTTTCGGTGCCGACATTTACCGAAGGACGGCCGCGACCGTCATGCACCTGCGCCATCAGCACGCTGCCCGCCGGAACGATAAGCGCATCATCGATCTTGGCTTCAAGAAACATGGGCGCGACGCCGGTATATTCCGGCGGAGTGATCCACACCTCGCGCGTCGCCCCGATCTGCGTCACGACCCCAGCCAAGTTCGGCGTCACGGCGCGGCCAAGCCGCTCACGCCAAGTCTGGCCGCCGATGGCCAACGCGGCCGCCGCCACGACGCCGACGGCAATACGCAGCGCGCGCGGATCGTGGCGCGACAGATGGGGCGACGGCGTGCCGACGCGCAGACGCCCGAGACGCTCCAGCATGCGTTTGCGATGCGCCTCCCACAGCCATTCCGAGGCACGGTCGCCGCGCCCGCTCGCCAAGCTATCGTCGATGATGGACAGCGGCCGATGCTTGAGGCCGGTGGCCGACTCGACGCGCCGGCGGGCTTCACCTGGGGACGGCAAACGGAATGAGTTGAAGCCGCGCCACAGCGCGAGCGCCGCGGCGGCGCCGAAGGCGATCAGAACGACGCCATGCATCCAGCCCGGCAGCAGCGGCAGAAAATCGAGCAGCACCACGGCGGCGAAGACGCCGAGCACACCTGCGGCCGGCCACAGCGCCGGCCAGCTCCGCTCCCACAGAAGCGCAAGTCGCGCCAGGTTTTCCTTACGTTCGACCCGCGACCGAAGCAGACGCTCCTGCGACCCGGTGGTGAGGCTCATCTGACACCTCGTTACGGCGGTCCGGCATGCAGCCACTCAGGCAGCCGTTCCTGTCCAATCACGTCCAAAATAGGCTGGCGCGGCCGCACCACGGCGTATTCGCCACCCTTGACCATGACTTCGGGAACCAAAGGCCGGCTATTATAGCCCGAAGCCATCACCGCACCATAGGCTCCAGCCGCCTCAATGACCAGCAAATCGCCTGCGGAAATTGGCGGCATTGGCCGATCCAGGGCGAAAGTGTCGCCGGACTCACAGATCGGGCCGACTAGGTCCACGACCGCAAGCGGCGCCCCGCTGGCAGGCTCCGTGACCGGCCGCACAGGGTGCCAGGCGTCATACAGCATCGGGCGGATGAGATCGTTCATCGCCGCATCGATGATCACGAAGCGGCGACCGCCCTCCTTGCCGTCCGCGTCCTTCACATAGATCACGCGGGTGAGCAGCACCCCGGCCTCGGCGACCAGCGCGCGTCCCGGCTCGATCACCAGGGTGCAGTCGAGCCCCTGGGTTGCGGCGCGCAGCACGGCGGCATAGTCGGCCGGGCGCAGCGGAACCTCGGCGCGATAAGTCACGCCAAGCCCACCCCCAAGGTCGAGCCGCCGCACGTTCAGTCCCGCGGCCCGCAGCGCGCGGACGGTTTCCGCCGTCCGCCGGAACGCGAGCCGAAAGGGTTCCAAGTCGGTCAATTGGCTGCCGATATGCACCGCCAGCCCGACCGGCTTGATCCCCGGCAGCTTGCTCGCATGGGCATAGACCGCAGGAATCCGCTCGGCCGCGATGCCAAATTTATTGTGCGCGCGGCCGGTCGTGATCTTGGCGTGGGTCTGGGCGTCGACATCGGGGTTCATGCGCAACGCGATGGAGGCCACTTGCCCTCGCCCCGCGGCGACTTTCGACAAAGCCGCAAGTTCTGGCTCGGATTCGACGTTGAACTGCATGATCCCAGCGGCCAGAGCCGCCGCCATCTCGGCCTCGGTCTTGCCGACGCCGGAATAGACGATCTTATCCGCCGGCACCCCGGCGGCGAGCGCGCGCTCTAATTCGCCGGCCGAGACCACGTCGGCGCCGGCGCCCTGAAGAGCGAAAGTGCGAATCACTGCAAGGTTGGAGTTCGCTTTGAGCGCAAAACAGATCGTCACCTTCATGCCAGCGAGCGCATCGGCGAAGCCGCGCCAGGCGCTCTCCAGCGCCCCGCTCGAATAGACATAGGCCGGGGTGCCCACTTCGGCGGCGATGCGCGCGAGCGGCACGGATTCGGCGAAAAGCGCACCGCTCCGATAGGCGAAGGCGCTCATAGCGCCGGGTAGATGCGTCTGCTGGTATCCTCTTGCCCGAGCGGAGCATCGAGGTCGCCGCGCCGGCCGCACGCCGACAACACCAGCAGCGCGGCCAAGACCAGGCTCACAATCGCCGACGCTCTCCGCCATCCGCTCATAGGAAGCGCTCCCTCGCCTTGTTCGCCGCCGCACGCACACGCTCGGGTGCGGTGCCGCCTTCGCTCCTGCGGCTGGCGACCGAGGAGTCGATACCGAGACTATCATAGACCGCGCGGTCAATCCCAGGCTCGATGGCGCGCAGCGCGTCGAGCGGCAGGTCGGCGAGCGCGCAGCCCTTCGCCTCGGCCAGGCGCACGATCTTGCCGGTCACCTCATGCGCGCGGCGGAACGGCAGCGACAGGCGCCGCACCAGCCAATCCGCCAGATCGGTCGCGGTCGAATAGCCGGCTTCCGCCGCCGCCCGCATCCGCTCGGCGTTCGGGCGCAGGTCGCGGATCATGCCCTCCATGGCCGCCAGCGCGAGCGACAGGCTATCGGCGGCATCGAACAGCGGCTCCTTGTCCTCTTGCAGATCCTTGGCATAGGCGAGCGGCAGGCCCTTGAGCACGATCAGCAGCGACGTCAGCGCGCCAACGATGCGCCCCACTTTCGCGCGCGCCAGTTCGGCCGCATCGGGGTTGCGCTTCTGCGGCATGATCGAGCTGCCGGTGGTGTAGGCGTCGCTGAGGGTGATGAACCCCATGCCCGGGCTGGCCCAGAGCACGATTTCCTCCCCCAGCCGCGACAGATGCACCGCGCAGAGCGAGGCCGCGGCCAGGAACTCGACCACGAAATCGCGGTCGGAGACGGCGTCGAGCGAGTTGGCGGCCGGCCGGTCGAAGCCGAGCGCCTTGGCCGTCGCCTTGCGGTCGATCGGAAATGAGGTTCCGGCCAGCGCCGCCGCGCCGAGAGGTATTTCGTTCATGCGTTTGCGCGCATCGGCGAAACGCGAGCGGTCACGGCCGAGCATCTCGACATAGGCCAAAAGGTGATGGCCGAAGGTGATCGGCTGCGCGGCCTGCATGTGCGTGAATCCGGGCATGAGCAACGCGGCGTGTTCCTCGGCGCGGTGGATCAGCGCCGCCTGCAGCGCCTTGATTTGCGCGTCGATCCCGTCGATCGCGTCCCTGACCCAGAGCTTGAGGTCGGTCGCCACCTGGTCGTTGCGCGAGCGGGCGGTGTGCAGACGGCGCGCCGGCTCGCCGATCAGCTCGAACAGCCGCGCCTCGACATTCATGTGAATGTCTTCGAGCGCGACCTTGAATTCAAACTTGCCCGCGACGATCTCCGCCTCGATGCGATCAAGCCCCGCGGCGATGGCCTTGGCGTCGGGCTTGGCGATGATCCCCTCCGCCGCCAACATCGCCGCATGCGCTTTGCTTGCCCTGATATCCTGAGCGTAGAGTCGGCGGTCGAAGCCGATCGAGGCATTGATACGCTCCATCACCGCCGCCGGGCCGGCGGCGAAGCGTCCGCCCCACAGCGGGTTGGCCTTGGACGGCTTGGCTGAAGTTCGGGAGGCGCGTTTGCTGCTTGGCTTCTTGCTACGGTCGGTCATGCGGGGCTCGATGGGCCTCATTCATGGGTGCGAAACATGCGGCGCGGGTTGCTAGCTGGCTTCATCACCCTTGCGGCGGCGGGCGGCCTCGCGTGTCTGCTCGGCACCCCGGTCATGGGCGCCGAGCCGCCGCTGGCCGGCTCGGTCGCCAAGTTTAGCCTCGCGAACGGGCAGCGGCCAGCGCCGAGCACGCGATTTATCGACCCCGCCGGCAAGCCGGTCACCTTGGCGGCGCTGCGCGGCAAGCTGCTGCTGGTCAATTTCTGGGCGACCTGGTGCGTGCCCTGCGTGCATGAGCTGCCGTCGCTTGAACGGCTCCAGACCGCGCTCGGTTCGGACAAGTTCCAGGTGGTGCTGGTCAGCGAAGACCGCGGCGAGGCCGACGAGGTGCGCCGGTTTCTGACCAAGATCGGCCTGCCCAAGATGCCGAGCTATCGCGATCCGCCGCTCGCCCTGTTCCGCGCCTTCGACGGTCACGGCCTGCCGACGACAGTCCTGATCGATCCCCAGGGCAACGAGATCGGCCGGCTGGAAGGCGACGCGGCCTGGGACCAGCCCGACGCCCTCGCTCTCATAAGGCATTTCCTGCAATAGTTAAGTTATTGTAAGCAGAACGAATTCACGTGTAACGCTCCATACTAGGTCAGCAAACGCACCCGCAATGGTTGAGGTTGACGCCCATGCCAATGCAAAATCAGAGAAATAATTTGTTCAATACTTTGGTGGCGGGTTGTTGTCTTACGCTAACGCCCACGTCTGGCGCAGGCGCTCAAACTGCACTTGTGACACCATACATTGATCGTTGTACTGCCATCGCTGGAGAATATGAACAGCAGATTACAGCATTCACCCCGGTCACTGCTCATGAAGCGTTCGTGTTCGGTTATTTGGAAGGGAAAGAGAGTGATATTAGAAATTTGTTGGGTGACCAAAATGGTTTGGGACCAATAAATATAGGTGGAGAAAGGTTGAGCTTAAACTTATGGCTCAAGTGGATCGTTGGCAGGTGCAAGACACACCAAGACGAAACGCTAATGGCGACGCTTGCAGCAGTTTATTATGAGAAAATAGCTTTCCCCTTATTAATGCGTCGAAAATAAAGAGCCACCCGCTACGCCTACCTCGTCGGCACTGGCTTCTCGCCCGAGTAGTCATAGAAGCCGCGGCCGGTCTTGCGGCCGAGCCAGCCGGCCTCGACGTATTTCGCCAAGAGCGGACAGGGCCGGTATTTGCTGTCGGCCAAGCCGTCATGCAGCACCTGCATGACCGAGAAGCAGACATCGAGGCCGATGAAATCGGCCAGCTCCAGCGGTCCCATCGGGTGATGCGCGCCGAGCTTCATCGAGTTGTCGATCGCCTCGACCGAGCCCACACCCTCGTAGAGGGTGTAGACCGCCTCGTTGATCATCGGCATCAGAATGCGGTTGACGATGAAGGCGGGGAAGTCGGCGGCGACCGCCGTGGTCTTGCCCAGCTTCTCGGCCAGCTCGCGGATCGTATTAAAAGTCGCGTCGTCGGTCGCCAGGCCACGGATCAGCTCGACGAGCTGCATCAGCGGCACCGGGTTCATGAAATGCATGCCGATGAACTTGGCCGGGCGGTCGGTCTTGGCCGCCAGCCGTGTGATCGGGATCGACGAGGTATTGGTGGCGAGGATCGCGTCTTTCTTCAAGGTGGCGCAGACCGATTTGTAGATCTCGCCCTTGACGGCCTCGCTCTCGGTCGCCGCCTCGATCACCACGTCGCAATCCTTGACCAGCGCATAGTCGGCGCCGGTTTGGATGCGCGCCATGGCGTCGGCGGTCGCCTTTTCGGTGACCTTTCCGCGCTTCGCCTGACGGCTCATGTTGCCGGCAATCGTGTCGCGCGATTTCGCCAACTGCTTCGCGTTGCTGTCCACCAGCTTGACGTCGAAGCCGGCAAGCGCCGCGACATGGGCGATGCCGTTGCCCATCTGCCCAGCGCCGATCACGCCGATTGAACGAATCATGCCTTCACGCTCCTGAGTTATCGTCGGCCAGTGCCGCCTCGAGCTCGGGCAGCGCCTGGAACAGGTCCATCACCAGGCCATAGTCGGCCGCCGCGAAGATCGGGGCGGACACGTCCTTATTAATCGCGACCACGGTCTTGCTGTCCTTTATCCCGGCCAGATGCTGTATCGCTCCCGAGATGCCGAATGCAATGTAAAGCTCCGGAGCGACGATCCGCCCGGTCTGCCCGACCTGCCATTCGTTGGGCGCATAGCCGGCATCGACGGCAGCACGGGTGGCGGCCAGCGCCGCCCCCAGGCGCTTCGCCAGCGGCTCCAGGCGCTTGAACCCTTCGGCCGAGCCCATGCCGCGCCCGCCCGCGAGAACCACGCGCGCGCGGCCAAGATCGACCCCGGAGGAGGCGCCCGCCTCACACCCAAGGGTACGCGTACGCAGCGCGACCGGCTCCGCTCCAACAGCCTCGATCGGCGCGGCCTTCGCCCCCACGCCCGCCGGCGCGAAGGCGCTCGGCCGGATGGTGGCGAAGACGCAGCCGGCTTTAACGCGCACGGTCTGCAACAGATTGCCGGCATAGATCGGCCGCACGAGGGTCCGCGCGTCGATCACCCGCACGGCGTCGGCCACCGGCTGGGCATCGGCCAGCGCGGCCGCGCGCGGCAGCAGATCCTTGCCGAAGCTGGTCGCCGGGGCGAGCACATGGCTCATATCCTTGGCTAAACGGGCGACCAGCGGGGCCAAGGCCTCCGCCAGCGGCTGGGCATAGGCTTGGTCCTCGACCAGCAGCACACGGCCGACGCCGGCAACCAGCGCCGCCGCCTCGGCGGCCGGGCGGCAGCCCTGCCCGGCGACCAGCAGCGTAATGCGCCCGCCGGAATGGCCCGCGAGAGCGCTCGCCGCTGTAACGGTGGAGAGCACGGCCGGGGCGAGCGCGCGCCCGTCATGCTCGGCGATGACCAGAAGTTCGCTCACAAAACGCGGGCCTCGGTGCGCAGGGCTTCGACCAGCGCCGCCACGCTATCGACCATCCGGCCGGCCCTCCGCGCCGGCGGCGCTTCGAGCTTGAGCACTTCGAGCCGCGGCGTCGGATCGACTCCGAGCGCGGCCGGATCAAGACGCTCGATCGGCTTTTTACGCGCCTGCATGATCTTCGGCAGCGTGGCGAAGCGCGGGGTGTTGAGGCGCAGATCGGCGGTGACGACCGCCGGCAGCGGCAGGTCGAGTCGCTCAATCCCCTGCTCGGTCTCGCGCGCCACCAAAGCCCGCCCATCCTTGAGTTCGAGCTTCGAGGCGAAACTCGCCTGCGGCCAGTCGAGCAGCCCGGCGAGCATCTGCCCGCATTGGTTCTCGTCGCCGTCGATCGCCTGCTTGCCCATCAGCACCAGGCCGGGCGACTCGCGCCGGGTGAGCGCCGCCAGCAGCTTCGCGACCGTCAGCGGCTCCAGGATCGCGTCGCTCTCGACCAGCACGGCGCGATCGGCGCCAAGGGCGAGCGCATGGCGCAGCGTTTCCTGGCAGGCAGCCGCGCCCATCGACACGGCCAGAACTTCGCTGGCAATGCCGCGCTCCTTCAGCCGCACGGCTTCTTCCAATGCAATTTCGTCGAATGGGTTGATCGAAAATTTAACCCCGGCTGTCTCAACCCCAGCGCCGTCGGCGCGGAGACGGATCTTCACCGTGGCATCGATTACCCGCTTGACGCTGACGAGGATCTTCATGCGCTCAGCGATTTTCCCCCGGCCGCCACAAAACGTCGCCCTTGCCGCCGTCATTCAGCCTGCGGGCCAAGATAAACAAATGGTCGGACAGGCGATTGATATAGGGCAGCACGGGTGCGCCGAGCGGTTCGGCGGCACAGAGCGCCGTCAGCCGGCGCTCGGCGCGGCGCAGGATGGCTCGCGCCAAGTGCAGAGCGGCCGCAGCCGGGGTTCCGCCGGGCAATACGAACGACTTGAGCGGCGGCAAGCTCGCGTTCATCGCCGCGCTCTCTGCTTCCAGGCGGAGAGTCTGATTAGCGGAGAGCCTGAGGGCGCTGGCGCGCCGCTGCTCGGCCTCCGGTAGGCATAGATCGGCGCCGAGGTCGAACAGATCGTTCTGAATTCGCGCCAGCATCGCGTCGGCATCGGGATCGGCGACCGTGTGCAGGCGGACCAACCCGATGGCGCTGTTGGCCTCGTCGATGTCGCCGAGCGCTTCTATCCTTGGGTGATGCTTGGGCACGCGCCGGCCGCTGCCAAGCGAGGTTTCGCCGCCGTCGCCGCCCCGCGTGGTGATGCGGTCCAGGCGCACCATCGGCTTACGTCATCCGCGAGGCGAGGATTAGCGCCAGAAGGATCAGCAGCGCGATAAATTGCAGCGCGACGCGCGCGCGCATCAGCTTATTGCCGAACTTGCGGTTGAACTCGCCGCCGCGCAGCATGCTGACGATGCCGACCAGCAGCACCACCAGCACCGCCACCATCGCGACGATCAGAATGATCGGAAGAAGGGATTTCATGCCGGCTGGTATAACCGGGCGGAACGCCGCTGCCCAGAGAAACGGCAGCGGGTTCCAGCCGGTGGAGAGGGGACAAGTGGAGCGCCAGGGAATATCGCGTCCTGCCGCCCGGCGCTCCAACGGGCAGCCTGCCTGGCGCCCGCCGATGCGCCGGCAACGCATCCTGCGGTGCCGGAACGCGGGCACTATGCTCGACCGGGATTGCGGAACACTTAAGCCCGCACAGATACAGCAAAGGCGTGCATTTTGCTGAGCTTTTTGCAGCAAAAACTTGCGCTCGAGGCGATCCTGCCGGCGCTCGCGGTCGCTGTCCTGCTGGCCGGACTTCTAGCCGCATTCGCCGGTCCGCGGCTGGCCGGAGCGGCACTCGCGGCAGGCTTCCTCGCCGGCTATGCCGTGATCCTCGGCTGGCCCGGCTTTCCGCCGAGCCTGGAGATGCCGGCCCTGCAAAAGCTCCCCTATATCGCCAGCGCCGCTTTGCTCCTCGGCATCGGCTGCGATGTCGCCCGACTCGGCGCGCCCTGGCCGGTTGCGTCCACCCTCGCCGGCGCTACCGCGCTGTGGCTCGGCTGGCGCGGCATTGCCGCATTCCGGATCGAGTCCTGGCTCATCCTCGGTGCGGTGGCGACCATCGCCGGCCTCAGCCTGCCCCGGCTGCAAGCGGCCAGCGACGGCGTGGCCGCAAGCGCTGCGGCGCTGGTGGTCGCGGCGGCGAGCACGGCCGCGCTCGCCTTCCACGCCGGGTCGGGCGCGCTCGCTCAACTGGCCGGAGCGCTGGCGGCGGCGACCGGGGGTTTCGCGCTGTGGAATTGGCCGCGCCCGCGCCACGAGTTTTCCGCCGTCGCCGTGCTGGGGGGCGGCGGAGTGCTGGTCGCCATCGCCACCCAGCTTGCGCTGTTCGAAGACAGCAGCCGGGCGGCGCTCGCCATCGTATTCCTGGCCTTGCTCGCGCCGCAGGCTATCGACGCGCTGCTGCCGATGCACAGCGCCATGCGCCTGCTGCGCCCGATTTTGGTCGCCGGCTTGGCCATGGTGCCGGGGCTGGCCGCCTGGGCCCTGGCGCGCGGGTTTTAGAGCGGCAAAAGCGAACGCTCGGCGAGTGCGCGCAGGGCATCGGGGCTATGCCCTGCCGCGCGTAACGTGGCGAGGGTGGTCGCGCCGTCGCGCTTGGCCAAGCGCTTGCCCTGTGCATCCGCCACCAATCGGTGGTGCCGCCACTCCGGCACAGGCAGGCCGAGCAGCGCCTGCAGCAGGCGATGCAGATGCGTGGCCGGGAATAGGTCGGCGCCGCGCGTGACCAGGGTTACGCCTTGCGCCGCGTCATCGACCACCACCGCCAGGTGATAACTCGCCGGGCTATCTTTGCGAGCCAATACAATGTCGCCGAAAACCTCCGGCCGCGCGTCCTGCCATCCGCGGTCATGGTCGTGCCAGCGCAACGCGCCCACCCGGCGAAGCGCGGCCGCCAGGTCAAGGCGCAGGGCATAGGCCTCGCCCGCCGCGATGCGCGCTGCCCGCTCGACCGGAGCGAGCACGCGGCAGCGTCCAGGGTAGGCCGGTCCGTCGGGACCGTGCGGCGCGGAAGGCGCGCGGGCGATTTCATCTTGGATCTCGCGCCGGGTGCAGAAGCACGGGTAGAGCAGATCCAAGGCGCGCAGCGACCCCAGCGCGCCCGCGTATTCGGCCAGATGCTCCGACTGCCGGCGCAGCGACTGCTGCCACTTGAGGCCGAGCCAAGCCAAATCCTCAAGAATCGCCGCCTCGAACTCCGGCCGGCAGCGGCTTGCATCGATGTCCTCGATCCGCAGTAGAAAACGCCCGGCCGCGCCCGCCGCCTCGGCTGCGGACCAGGCGGCATAGGCATGTCCCAGATGCAGCCGCCCGGTCGGGCTGGGGGCGAAGCGCGTGATGTCAGGCATCGGCGGTCCTTGCAAATTGCTCTCGGCTGGACGATGCGAGGGCACGGGCGACCGAGCAAGCGATGTTGCGTTCGCTCACGGACGCCGCGATGACGCGCGGCTACCCCGGTGCGTTTCTGGCAAGGCGGAGCGGCCAACGATGACTAACGCAACTCTGAACGGCCCGACACTTCCCCCCTTCGCCGGCGGCAAGCCCAAGGCGCTGGTGGTTCTGTTGCATGGGCTGGGCGCCGATGGCGCCGATCTGATCGGCCTCGGTCATGCCTGGGCCCAAGCCCTGCCGGGCGCGGCGTTCGTCGCCCCGAATGCGCCTTATCCGTGCGATTTCGCGCCCTCGGGGCGGCAATGGTTCAGCCTGCAAAGTTTCGACGAGGACACGATCCTCACGGCACTCGAAGCGGTTGCGCCGCGCCTCGACCAATTCGTCGACACCGCGCTGGCGAACTGTCGACTGACCGGCCAGGACTTGGCGCTGGTCGGTTTCTCGCAGGGGGCGATGCTGGCTCTGCACGCGGGGCTACGGCGCAACCCGAGCCCGGCGGCCATTGTCGCCTATTCCGGCTTTCTTGTCGGCGCGGAGGGGTTATCTGCTCACCTTGCCGGCAAGCCGCCGGTCTTGCTCGTGCACGGCGACCGCGACGAAGTCGTGCAGCCGCATTTCATGCCCGCGGCCGAGGCGGTGCTCAATGCCGCCGGCGTGCCGGTGCAAGCGCTTCTGCGTCCGGAGTTAGGTCACGGAATCGACGAGGCCGGGATGCACGCCGGACTGGCGCGGCTCATACGGTCGCTGCCCAACGCCGCGGTAGAATAAGAGGCCTGGTTGCGCGTAAAACTTTTGCTCCGGCGTGGATGATCGCCTAGCATGCGGACTCGCGAGGGAACGCGGGAACCGTGCAGCAGTCAATCGACCACTGTCACGCGCTGGTGCTCAACGCCGACTTCCGGCCGTTGAGCTATTTTCCCTTGTCGCTTTGGCCCTGGCAGGAAACGGTCAAGGCCACCTTCCTCGGCCGCGTCAATGTCGTCGCCGAATATGATCATTTCGTCCATTCGCCGACCACGACCATGCGCCTGCCGAGCGTCATCTCGCTCAAGGAATATGTCGCGCCCACGCGCAAGCCGGCCTTCACCCGCTTCAACGTGTTCCTGCGCGATCGCTTCTCCTGCCAATATTGCGGCAACCGTTACCCGTCGGAGGATTTGACCTTCGACCATATCGTCCCGCGCTATCGCGGCGGGCAGACGCTGTGGGACAACATCGTCACCGCCTGCACCGACTGCAACATGCGGAAGGGTAATCGCTCGCCGGGCGAATGCGGCATGCGCCCGCTCAATGCGCCGGTGCGCCCGTCCGCCTGGATACTGCAGCAGAACGGGCGCGCCTTTCCGCCCAATTTCCTGCACGAGAGCTGGAACGACTACCTGTATTGGGATAGCGAGCTCGATCCGGCCTGATCCCGCTTACACCCGCGTCGAAAGCCAGATCGCGGCGCGGGTACCGGCGCGAATTGCCGCCGTGAGGGCGCTGTAACCCGGCGCACGTTCAGCCCCCTGCGCCAGCCCCTCGGCGCGATGCGCGGCTTCATCGGCGCGGAACTCGGCCAGCAGTTTCTTGAGCTCGGGCTCGTCGTCGCCCAGCCGCTCGACCTGGCGGGCGTAGTGATCGTCGATCACCTCTTCGACCGCGACCGTGGCCGCCATCGCCGCCTCGCGCCCCAGAAGCGCCGTGCCGGCGCCGAGCGCGAAACCAGCCAGGTGCCAAAGCGGCGAAAGGAGAGTCGGCCGAACCTTACGCTCGGCCACCAGGCGATCGAAGGCCGCGAGATGCTCCGCTTCTTGAGCGCGCATTTTACGGATCGCCGGGGCACACGCGTCATCGGCGAGCACCGCCAATTGGCCGTCATAAATACGGGCGGCGCCGTATTCTCCGGCCTGATCGACGCGCAACATGGCGGCCACGCGAGTCGAGGCGGTCGGCTCGCCGGGCAGGCGATCGACGCCCGCGGACTTGCGGCGCTTTAGCGTGCGCGGTGCTGCCGCCATCCCGCCCCCAATCCGAATACGGCCAAAACAGAGGCCGCCAGGACATTGTAACCGGCCATCGAGATGCCAAACAGCACCCAGGCCGGCTCGTCGCAGCGCACCACCGCTGTCTCGAGCAGCGCGCGGCGCATATCCGCGACGCTAAGGCCGGCCAGCGGGCGCGTGGCGCAAGCCGCGGTGCCGAGCCACCAATGCTGCTCGACCCCGACGTGATAGAACGCGATGCCGGCGTCGGCGAGCAGGAGCAGGCAGAGCAGGATCACGGTGGCGACCAGCCCGCCGCGCCCCAAACTGCCGCGCAAAACGAGCGCGTAAGCGCCCAGCCCGATGACCGCCGCATAAGGAATACGTTGATAGTAGCACAACACGCAGGGCTGCAGCCCGCCGACATATTGCGACAGCAGCGCGGTCCCGAGAATCGCGGCCGCGGCCAAGGCTAAAGCCAAGATGGTTCGCGCCGGATCGCTCCAAAATCTCGTCATCGCGCCTGGCCCTCAAACGACATAACGCACCAAAAGGAAACCTCCGACCACAAGAGCCGCGACAAGCAGCAACAGCCAGGTGAGGTTACCTTCGATAAAGGAGCGGATCGGAACACCAAAGCGCCATAACAGCGCGGAAACCAGAAAAAACCGCCCGGCGCGGGTGACGATCAAAGCGAGGATAAACACCGTCAGGTCGAAATGCGCCGCGCCGCTGGCGATGGTGACGATCTTGAACGGGATCGGGGTCAGCCCTTTGATGAGGATGACCCACAAGCCCCACTCGGCGAAGTCGGCTTGAAACCGGACAAAGGCTTCCTCCAGGCCGTAGGCCGCGATCAGCCAGCGGCCGAACGTCGCATAGAGGAAATAGCCGATGGCGTAGCCGAACAGCCCGCCGACAACCGAAGAAACCGAACACACGGCCGCGAGGAACCAGGCGCGTTCGCGCGCCGCCAGTACCATCGGGATGAGCAGCACGTCGGGCGGGATCGGAAAGAACGAGCTTTCGCTGAACGACACCAGCGCCAACGGCCACACCGCCCGCGGCCGACTCCCCAGCCGCATCGTCCAATCATAGGCCGCGCGCACCATCCACCCGACTCCACCTGCTGCGCGAGTATGTAGCGACGGGCACTCCCAACCACAACCGGCGGGACAAAGCGCGCTTGCCTTGCGCGCGCCCCGGCCGCCGCTAAGATGCCGGCCGCGCCGCGCCTGTGGCGGAACCGGTAGACGCGACAGACTCAAAATCTGTTGTTCGTGAGGACGTGGGGGTTCGAGTCCCTCCAGGCGCACCATCGTCTTTGTTTTCCTCAAAGACGCGCTCCGCGCTTTGGGAGTGGGGCGAGACCCTCGCGTTGGCCCAACCGGTCTGCGCGCTGGTCTATGACCTGCCCGCGCTCCGGGCTCCAGCTACCGTGCTATATTCCTGCTTGCCTGTTGCATCATTCCCTTCCCGGTACGAGTCTTCGCCTCGACGCTTGTGTCGCCGTGCGCACCTCGCCGCAGAGCAGTGAGTGCGCCGTCAACTTTGGGATGGGAGACGCCTCAATGCCAGACAACGACGTCATGTACGGCCGCGAGGGCGTGCTGGCGGAAGGTCTTGCGGAAGTGAGCGGCGAAGGCCGCGCGCTTTTGGACGAGATTTCCGCACGGCGGACGACTCGGCGGAGCTTCATCAAGGGAATCGTGGCCTCGGGTGCCGCGGTTTCGGCTGCTGGCTACGTGCTGCGTGGCCCGGGCGGCGGCGCTGCGCTCGCGCAGGCTGCCGGCCAAGTGCAACGCTCGATCACGCTCAAGGTCAATGGCCAGGATCGGCGGGTGGATGTTCTCCCGCAGGAGACCCTGGCGCAGACGCTGCGCTACAAGCTCGGCCTCACCGGCACCAAGGTCGCCTGCGACCGCGCCGAATGCGGCGCCTGCACCGTGATGCTGAACGGTGTGGCGAGCTACAGCTGCTCGACGCTCACCCACCAGGTGCGCGGCCGTGAAGTGATCACGGTTGTCAACGCCGGAGTAAAAATGCGTCGGTGGGCCGGAGCAAAAATGCATCAGACGGGGTAGCACAAAGGGCCCCCGCGGGGGCCCTTTGTGCTGGCCGCATTCAGGCCGGGCTTCTTGCGTTGGATTGAGTGTCGGTCGGGGCGCGAC
>SHVS01000025.1 GCA_009694135.1 Alphaproteobacteria bacterium | reverse complement strand
GCCGCGGGTCCGACAGGGCCGAAAAATGATCGAGGATCGACGGGGAACGCAGGGGCTGCCTGGACATGGGGGGCTCCGCTCTTGCGAAGCTCCCTATGAATCACGTTCGCGACCCAACTGCACCACCTGTTAACCTGAAGCGATTGCCCCGGGGGATCGCCAGGCAACGATTGCGCGCATCGCGCGCGACGGCTATATTGATGCCCTTGAGATAGCGCTCAAGGATACGAGGGGTGTGCCGTTCGATGCGCTCCTTTCTGTCCGCATGCTGCGCGTGCATGGCGAGCCATCGCTTCTATCCTGCATCTACGACATTACCGACTTTAAGCGCATCGAACGGGCCAAGCGCGACAGCGATGCCCGCTACCGCATCCTGACGGAGAGTGCCGAAGTCGGCATTTCGCAGCTCGATGCGGCCTGGCGCTGTGTTTACGCGAACCCAGCGCTATGCCGCATTCTGGAGGTGACGGATCACATTGAAATCGGCGATGGGATCGCCGATTTCGCCGTCGAGGATAGCAAGGCGCGTATTCGCGCTGAACGATGAGCTCGCCAAGCCGGGCAGACATCGAGTTACGAGATCGACATCGTCAGCCGGCGTGGCACCAAGCGAACATTGCTGGTTTCTGTGGCCCCGCTTATGGACGCAGCGGGGCAGTTTGCCGGTTCCCTTGGCAGCTATACCGACATCACCGCCCTCAAGGCGACACAGGACGCTCTGGCGCGTGCCACCGTACGGGCTGAGATGGCAAATCGGGCGAAATCCGACTTTCTCGCCCGCATGAGTCACGAGTTGCGCACACCGCTCAATGCCATTCTTGGGTTTTCCGAGGTCATCCGCAGCCAGTTCTTCGGACCGGTCGGCGTGACGCGTTATGCCGACTACGCTGCGGACATCCATCGCAGCGGCAGCCACTTGCTGCAAGTGGTTGGCGACATCCTGGACCTGTCCAAGGTCGAAGCCGGGCAGATCGACTTGATCGACACGATCTTCGCGCCAGCCGAGATCGCCGCGGAGGCGTTGGCGGTGGTGGCGGGGCAGGCCGAAAAGGGCGGCATCGAATTGAGAACGGATTTTCCCGCCGGCCTGCCACGCCTGCGCGCCGACCGGCGCTATGTTCGGCAGATGTTGCTGAACCTGCTGAGCAACGCCATCAAGTTCACCGATCGCGGGGGCAGCGTGATGGTCAACGGTCGTCATGAGGGTGAGGCTGTAGCAGTCAGCGTCGTCGATACGGGTATTGGCATTGCGCCAGAGGACATTTCGCGCGCGCTCCAGCCCTTCGGTCAGATCGCCAACCCGATGGTCAGCGACAGGAGCGGCACCGGGCTTGGGCTGCCGGTCGTTCGCGCTCTGATCGAGGGCCATGGCGGCGCGCTCGAACTTCGGAGCACGCCAAACCGGGGCACGACGGCGACCCTGGTTTTCCCGGTAGCGCGGGTGGTAGCCGGCGGTTAGGCCCGCTTCTGCGCCCCGGCGTCGAGCGGCTGGTCGAGCCGGTTCAGCATTTCCTTCGGCACGACCTGCCAGAAGCGCGGCATCTCCAAGCGCCAATCGGCGAGCAGGCGCTCGGCGAAGCGTGACTGGGTCTCGCGCCGGTGTTCCTCGATCAGCGCGCGCACCAGGTTCTCCCAATGGGGTGCTGCGATGCGCTGATAGATCACCTGATCGGGGTTGACGCGCCGGTCGAACAGGCCGTCGGCGTCGTAGACGAAGGCCATGCCGCCGGTCATGCCGGCGGCGAAATTGTCGCCGACCGGGCCCAGAATGACGGCGACGCCGCCTGTCATGTATTCGCATCCGTTGGAACCGCAACCCTCGACCACGGCATGGGCGCCGGAATTGCGCACGCAGAAACGCTCGCCGGCCTGACCGGCGGCGAACAGCCGGCCGGCGGTGGCGCCGTAGAGCACGGTGTTGCCGATAATGGTGTTCTCGTTGGTTACCAGCTTGGATGCGGTCATGGGGCGGACCACGATGGTGCCGCCGGACAGGCCCTTGCCAACATAGTCGTTGGCGTCGCCGAACACTTCGAGCTTGACGCCCTGAACGGCGAACGCGCCGAGCGACTGACCGGCCGAGCCGCGCAGGCGCACGGCGATGTGGCCGGGTTGCAGCCCAGTCATGCCGTACTTGCGCACGATGCGCGAACTCAGCTTGGTACCGATGGCGCGGTGGGTATTGCGGATGTTGTAGGCGAGCTGCATGCGCTCGCCGTCCTCCAGCGCCGGACGCGCGTCCTGGATCATCTGGGCGTCCAGCGTCTCCGGCACTTCGTTGCGCCCCTCCAGAGTGCAGTAGCGCGCGTTGCCGCCGGCATCTGCTTGAGCCAAGATCGGGTTGAGGTCGAGGTCGTCCAAGTGACGATCGCCGCGATTGACCTGAGCCAGAAGATCGGTGCGCCCGATCACGTCGCGTAGCGAGCGCGCGCCGAGCGAGGCCAGGATTTCACGCACCTCCTCGGCAACGAAGCTGAACAAATTGACCACCTTCTCCGGCGTGCCGTCGAATTTCTTGCGCAGGGCTTCGTCCTGGGTGCAGATGCCGACCGGGCAGGTGTTGGAGTGGCATTGGCGCACCAGGATGCAGCCCATGGCAACGAGCGAGGCCGTGCCGATGCCGAACTCTTCCGCGCCGAGCATGGCGGCCATCACAACGTCGCGGCCGGTCTTGATGCCGCCATCGGTGCGCAACATGATGCGGTGGCGCAGCCGGTTCAGCGTCAGCACCTGATGGACCTCCGATAGGCCCATCTCCCAGGGGATACCGGCATATTTTATGCTGGTCTGCGGGCTGGCGCCGGTGCCGCCGGCATGGCCGGAAATCAGGATCACGTCGGCCCGCGCCTTGGCCACGCCGGCCGCGATCGTGCCGATGCCCGACCGCGCCACCAGCTTCACGCATACCTTGGCATCCGGGTTGATCTGCTTGAGGTCGTAGATGAGCTGGGCCAAATCCTCGATCGAATAGATGTCGTGATGCGGCGGCGGCGAAATGAGCGACACACCGGGCGTGGCGTGGCGCAGGCGCGCGATCAGGCCGTTGACCTTGATGCCGGGAAGCTGGCCGCCCTCGCCGGGCTTGGCGCCCTGGGCGACCTTGATCTCGATCTCGCGGCAATTGTTGAGGTACTCGGCGGTGACGCCGAAGCGGCCGGAGGCGATCTGCTTGATCGCCGAGCTGGCATTGTCGCCGCTCAGCCTGGGCTTGTAGCGCGCGGGGTCTTCGCCGCCCTCGCCGGAATCGGATTTGGCGCCGATCCGGTTCATGGCGATGGATAGCGTCTCGTGCGCCTCCGGCCCGAGCGCACCCAGCGAGATGCCGGGCGATACCAGGCGCTTGCGGATCTCGGTGATCGATTCGACCTCGTCCACGGAAATGCCGGCACCGCGCGGGCGGAAGTCGAGCAGATCGCGCAGGTTGACGGGCGGCTGCTTGCGCACGGCCTCGCTGTAGCGCTTATAGGTGTGGTAGCTGTCGGTCGCCACCGCGGTCTGGAGCGTGTGGATCAGCGTACCTTCGAAGGCGTGGGTCTCGCCGTTTTGCCGGTAGCGATAGAAGCCGCCAACGGCGAGCGCTTGGAACTCCTCCGCGAAGGCGCGGGCGTGTAGCTTGAGAACCTTGCGCTGAACGCCGGTCAGCCCGATGCCCGAGATGCGGCTGGTCATGCCGGGAAAGAACTCGGCGACCAGCGCGCGGCTCAGCCCGACCGCCTCGAAATTATAGCCGCCGCGATAGGAGCTGAGCACCGAGATGCCCATTTTCGACATAACCTTGAGCAACCCGTCATTGATCGCCTGCTGATAGCGGCGCACGCAGTCCTCGACCGAGGCGCCCGGGAACAAGCCGCGCTTGACCCGGTCGGCAATGGTTTCCTGGGCCAGATAGGCGTTGACCGTGGTGGCGCCGACGCCGATCAGCACGGCGACGTAATGCACGTCCAGACACTCGCCCGAGCACACATTGACCGAAGTGAAGGTGCGAAGCTGCTGGCGCACGAGATGGCTGTGCACCCCGCCAGCGGCCAGCACCATCGGCACGGGCGCGCGGCCGGCGGCGACGCTCTCGTCGGATAGGATCACATGGGTGCAGCCACTGCGCACGCCATCCTCGGCCTCGCGCTGGATGCGCCGGATGGCATCGACCAGCGCATTGTCGCCGGCGGCGGGATCGAAGGTGCAATCGATGTCGACCGCGGTCTCGCCCATATAGCCGCGCATGGCGGCGAACTCGGCGTTCGACAGCACAGGCGATTCCAGCAGCAGATGCCGGCACTGCACCTCGTCCTCGTCCAGGATGTTGCCGAGATTGCCCAGCCTTGTACGCAGCGTCATGACACGGCGCTCGCGCAGGCTGTCGATCGGCGGGTTGGTGACCTGGCTGAAATTCTGCCGGAAGAAGTGATGCAGGCCGCGATAGCGGTCGGACAGCACGGCGAGCGGCGTGTCGTCGCCCATGGAGCCGACGGCCTCCTTGCTCTCCTCGGCCATGGGCTGAAGGATCAGTTCGAGGTCTTCGTGGGACCAGCCGAACAGGTATTGGCGCCGGCGCAGCTCTTCGCGCGTGAGCTTGGCGGGTTCGCGATGCTCGCCGCGGATCAGCGCGTCGAGCTTGACGCTGGTTTGCACCCAGTCGCCGTAGTTGCGCTGGGCCGCCATCATGTCCTTGAGTTCGCGGTCGTGATAGAGCCGGCCGAGGCGCAGATCGACCGCGATCATTTGGCCCGGATCGAGCCGGCCTTTCTCGACAACGGCGGCCTCGTCAATGCGTACCATGCCGGTCTCCGAACCGGCGATAATCAGTCCCTCGCCGGTCACGGTGAAGCGCATGGGCCGGAGGCCGTTGCGGTCCATGCCGGCGATCACCCAATCGCCGGCATAGGCGGCGATTGCCGCTGGGCCGTCCCACGGTTCCATGACGGCATTGCAGTAGCGATAGAGATCGCGATGGGCATCGGGCATGGTGCCGTCGTCGCCCCAAGCCTCGGGGATCATCATGGACTTGACCATGGGCAGCGAGCGCCCGGCCCGGATCATCACCTCGAACACGTTGTCGAGGGCGGCGGAATCCGAGCCGCCTGACTGGATCACGGGCTTGATGTCGGCGACATGGGCGCCGTAGGTCGGCGATTCCATACGCGTCTCGTGGCTGACCATCCAATTGACGTTGCCGCGCAGCGTGTTGATCTCGCCGTTATGGGCGAGCACGCGAAACGGTTGGGCCAGCCGCCAGGTCGGAAAGGTGTTGGTCGAGTAGCGCTGGTGATAGACCGCGAAGGCGGAGATGAAGCGCTCGTCCAGCAGATCGGGATAGAAATGGGTGAGCTGCTCGGCCAGGAACATGCCCTTGTAGATGACGGACCGGCAGCTCAGCGAGCAGATGTAGAACTCGCTGATATGGGCTTCGAGTACGCGCTTTTCGATGCGCCGGCGGATGACGTAGAGGTCGAGCTCGAAGCGCCGTTCGTCGCCGCCCCGGCGGTTGGCGATCATGATCTGCTCGATCTCGGGGCGGGTGGCGTTGGCCTTCTCGCCGATCACATCGATGTTGATTGGCACCTGGCGCCAGCCATGGATGGTGTAACCGAAATTGAGGATTTCGGTTTCGACGATGCAGCGGCAGCGCTCCTGGGCGTCCCGATCGTTGCGCGGCAGAAAGACCTGACCGACGGCCAGCAACCCGTCGCCGGGCTTGAGGCCCTGGCTTTCGACATGGTCGCGGAAGAAGGCTTGGGGAATCTGCACATGGATGCCAGCACCATCGCCGGTCTTGCCATCGGCATCGACCGCGCCTCGATGCCAGACCGACTTGAGCGCGTTGATCGCCGCCTCGACCACGGCGCGCCGGGGTTTGCCGTCGAGGGCAGCGACGAAGCCGACGCCGCAGGCATCGTGCTCCTCGGTTGGGTCGTACATGCCGTGGCGCGTCAGGTGATCGGCGTTGCGCTTCCAATCGGCGATGAAATCGGCACCGCCTTGTGCGGGGTTGGCTGAGTCGGTCATGCGGACATCCTTGCGAGCGCGGGATCGAGCGCCTTGGAATAGTGGTATTCGGTGCTGCGGCTGATATCGTCGAGGATGCGGCTGCCGAACGAGCGCCGGAAGCCCAAACGTTCATAAAAGCGGTGCGCGTCCAGGAACCGCGCATCCGTCCATAACTCGATGCTAGCGAAGGCCGGCGACACCGCCGACTCAACCATGGCGACCAAACGTGCGGCGAGCCCACGGCCGCGCGTGCGTTTGGCAACGTATAGTTTGACCAGCTCCGCATGGTCAGGGCGGGGCTTGAAACCAGCGCAGCCGACGACGCCACGTGCATCTTCCGCCACCCAGAACCGTCCCCCCACTTCTGCAAGGCGCGAGGCCGGTGCCAGCAGCATCGGTTCCTCCCGTTCGACGTCGAGGATGCAGCCGGGATACTCGGCATAGACTGCTCCGATCAGAGCAATCATCTCGGCACTGTCGTCGTCGCGGCCATCGCGAATGATGAGTCCGTCGCGCACTGGCGCCCTCAATCCGCCGCCAGCGGCTGGGCGGCCGCCTTGGCCTGGAGGTAGCTGCGCATGCGGTCGGCGACATCGCGGCCGTCGCGCACGGCCCACACCACCAGGGACGCGCCGCGCACGATGTCGCCGGCGGCAAACACGCCGTCCAGGCTTGTCATCATGGTGCGCTGATCGATTTTGAGCGTGCCCCAGCGTGTCACCGCCAACTCGGGCTCGTTGAACAGAACCGGCAGATCCTCGGGATCGAAACCCAGCGCTTTGATGACTAAATCGGCTTCGACGTTGAAATGGGAGCCTTCGATAATGCTGGGGGTTTGGCGGCCAGTGCTGTCGGCCACGCCCAGATGGATGCGCTGGGCGCGCACCGCGCGCACATAGCGATCGCCCAGGAAGGCCTCGGGCGCGCTCAGCCAGAGGAATTCCACGCCCTCTTCCTCGGCGTGCAGCACCTCGCGTTGGGAGCCCGGCATGTTGGTGCGGTCGCGCCGGTAGAGGCAGCGCACCGATTTGGCGCCTTGGCGCACGGCGGTGCGCACGCAATCCATCGCCGTGTCGCCGCCGCCGATGACGACGACGTTCTTGCCGCGGGCGTCGAGCGTGCCGTCGTCGAAGGCCGGCACGGGATCGCCCAGGCCCTTGCGGTTGCTGGCAATGAGGTAGTCGAGCGCTTCGTGGATGCCGGCCAGCCCGGCTCCCGGTGCCTTGATGTCGCGCGCGCGATAGACGCCGGTGGCGATCAAAACGGCGTCATGGCGGTTGCGCAATTCCGGCAATGAGATCTGGCGGCCGATTTCGACATTGCTGTGATAGGTCGCGCCGGAATCGGCGAGCAGCCGCGTGCGCCGCTCGACCACCGGCTTTTCAAGTTTGAAATTGGGGATGCCGTAGATCATCAGCCCGCCCATGCGATCGTGGCGGTCATAGACGTGGACTTGATAGCCGCGCCGGCGCAGTTGCTCGGCGGCAGCCAGACCGCCGGGGCCGCCGCCGACGATACCGATGGACTGGTCCAATTCGCGCAGCGGCTTGACCGGCTTGATCCAGCCGCGTTCGAAGGCGGTGTCGGTGATGTATTTCTCGACCGCGCCGATCGAGACGGATTCGAAGCCCTTCTCGATCACGCAATTGCCTTCGCAGAGCCGGTCTTGCGGGCAGATGCGGCCGCAAATCTCGGGGAAATTATTGGTTGCCGAGGAGACCTCGTAAGCCTCCTCCAACCGGCCCTCGGCCGTCAGCTTCAGCCAGTCCGGAATGTTGTTTTGGAGCGGGCAATGGACCTGGCAGAACGGAATGCCGCATTGCGAGCAGCGCGCGGATTGCTCGGCCGCCTTTTCCCGCGCGAACTCGCCGTAGATTTCGTTGAAATCGCTCCGGCGAGCCTCGGCCTGCCGCTTGTCCGGCATGCCCTTCTCGACCGAAACAAATTTCAGCATCCGCTCGGCCATTACCCAATCTCCATGCGCATCTGTCGGGCGCAGCAACTCAATGGCGCTGCCGCCCCCGAAATTCTCTTACGCCAGAACTTCAAGGGCACCAAGGGGAAAGTGCGAAAAAGGTCGCAATTAGTGACCTTGTTGCATCGGCTATTGACCATGTAGCCCCGCAGCGCCTTCTCACGACCTTCCAACCCATTAATATAGTACCATTACGATACTATACTGATGAACCTACTTGAGCCCTCTGATTCCGTTGTGCCTTTCAAACTTTACCCTGGGCCGACCCTACTAGGGAATGGTATATACGGGGCCTTGACCGCTAGGGGTGGCGTTTGACCGTTCTCCAGATCACTGTGCTTGCCATTTTGCAGGGACTCACAGAGTTCTTGCCGATCAGCTCCAGCGGTCACCTCATTTTGGTGCCGGTTCTGACCGGATGGCGCGATCAGGGTCTGCTGATGGATGTGGCGGTCCATGTCGGCAGCCTCGGCGCCGTACTTCTCTATTTTTGGCGCGACCTCTGGGCCATGCTGCGGGGGCTGTTCAGTGCGTTGCGCGGGCGCAACGAGCCGGGTTTGCGCTTGGCGCTCTACCTGATCGTCGGCACGATTCCGGCCTTGATCGTCGGCCTGCTCGTTTCGAAATATTTGGGCGATACGCTGCGTCGGGTCGAGGTGATCGCGTGGTCGCTGCCGATCTTCGGTGTGGTGCTCTGGCTCGCCGACCGCGCCGGTTTGCGCATTCGCCGGATCGAGCACATGACGGGCGTCCATGCGCTGATCATCGGCATCGCCCAAACGCTCGCCTTCGTCCCCGGCACCAGCCGGTCCGGCATCACCATCGTGGCCGCCCGCCTGCTTGGTTACGAACGCGCCGACGCCGCGCGTTTCTCATTTCTGCTATCGATCCCGGCCATTGCAGCGGCGGGGATCTGGGAGGGGCGTCATCTGTTCGAACCGGAACATGCGGGGCTGGTCGCCGATGCCGCGCTCGGCGCCGGTATCGCCTTCGCCGCCGCCTTCATCGCCATCGCCGCCCTGATGGCCTGGCTCCGACATGCCAGCTTCCTGCCCTTCGTGATCTACCGGCTGCTGCTCGGCGCGGGGCTCTTGGCTTGGATTTACGTTCTCTAGATGGCGGTGGCGCGCCTCACGACGCCATTTGGCGCTTGAATCGTCCGCCCCGGGCGAAGCGGTCGAGATAGCCCGGCACGATCGCCTCCACGGCGGTGGGCGCGATCGCGAGGTCAGCTAAACCCAACGCATCGCTCGACACCACATTGTCCCGGCGCAGCATTTTCACCTGATCGCGCGTCAACAGCGGCTTGGGCAGGAGTTCGAGAAAGAACGCCTGGATCGATGCGACGAAGAACGGTAGCGGTACCAACAGCCGGCTGCGGCCGGTCTGGGCGAGTATGAACTCCATGAGGTCGCGGAAGCTGTAGACGCGCGGGCCGCCAAGCTCATAGGTCCGGCCGGCCATGGCGCCGTCATCGAGTCCCTTGACGATGGCATCGGCGACGTCGCCGACATGGACGGGCTGAAATCGGGTATGGCCGCCGCCGATCAAGGGCAGGGCCGGCGCCACCAGGGCGAGCGCGCCGAACCGATTGAAGAAATCGTCCTCCGGTCCGAACACGATGCTGGGCCGCAGGATGACGGCGCCGGGGAAGGCAGCGCGCACGGCCTGCTCGCCCGCGGCCTTGCTGCGCTGATATTCGGAATCAGACTCGGAATTGGCGCCGATCGCCGAGAGCTGAACGAACCGTCGAACGCCGGCCGCCTTGGCCGCGGCGGCAAGCGCGGCCGCCCCCTCATGATGAATGGCGTCGAAAGTCTGCGCGCCGCGCTCGTACAGAATACCGACCAGATTGACGACGCCATCGGCGCCCTTGATTGCGTTGGCGATCGAAGCGGCATCGGTGAGGTCGGCCTTGACCGGCGTGACCTGGCCGACATCGCCCATGGGTTTGAGGAATTTGGCCTCTTCCACATGGCGCACCGCCACATTGACGCGATGGCCGGCGCGCGTCAGGCGGCGCACGAGATGGCGTCCGATGAAGCCGGAGCCGCCGAACACGGTGATCAGCCCACGTGTCATGTCATGTCTCCGCACAAACCGAGGTGTCGTCCACCGCACACTTATACACCGGCGTCGGCCCGGAGTTCGAGAGGGTTCGGCTTGGCGCGCCGTAAACGGCGGGAAACAGATTGACACTGGGGGGGGGCTGTCCTTTATATCTCGCCCCCACGGGCCCTGGTGGCGGAATTGGTAGACGCGCTAGATTCAGGTTCTAGTGAGCGAAAGCTCGTGGAAGTTCGAGTCTTCTCCTGGGCACCACATCCCGCGCAACCTGGCGGGGACGGCGTAGCATGTGGTTGCGTCTGACATTGAGGCGGCAGTGGGCATGACCAATCACCTCCACGAGGGCGATTTGCCCGCTGGCCTCTCTTTCGGCGATTGCGTTGCCGTCGACACCGAGACCATGGGGTTGCGCGTCCAGCGCGATCGGCTGTGCCTGGTGCAACTCTCCGCCGGCGACGGCAATTCCCACCTCGTGCGGTTTGCCAAGGGACCGATTGCGGCGCCCCGCTTGGCCGGATTGATGGCCGATCCCGCCGTTACCAAGCTGTTTCACTTCGCCCGCTTCGATGTGGCGGTGATCCGGCGGTATCTGGGCGTCACAACGCGACCGATCTATTGTACCAAAATCGCCTCCCGGTTGGTGCGCACCTATACCGATCGGCACGGCCTGAAGGATTTGTGCCGCGACGTGCTGGGCATCGAGTTGTCCAAACAGCAGCAATCCACGGATTGGGGGGCGACCGAGTTGAGCGCCGAGCAGCTCAAATACGCTGCAACCGATGTTTTGCATCTACATCAGCTGCGTCAGCGATTTGACGATATGTTGCGCCGCGAGGGCCGGTTGGACCTGGCCCAGGCCTGCTTCAATTTCCTGCCGGTGCGGGCCGAACTCGACCTACAGGGCTGGGCGGACGAGGATATTTTCGCCCATTGACCACGGGGGCGATCTGTTTTGCCATTCCGACTGGCACGCGTTTTGCCGGCATATATTTTGCTGGCGCCTTGGGGTAGAATCCCGCCCCAGACAATCTGGAGCCATTCTTGAACGCGCAGACGCTAGCCGCGCCGGCCGAACCCACAGCTCCCGCGCCAATCGCATCCGCGACCGGTTCGCGCGACATTGCGCGCCGGGTACTCGCGACCGAGGTGGCCGGGCTGGAGGCCTTAGCGCGCGCGCTGGACGAAGGTTTCGACCGCGCCATCGAGCGATTGGCGGCAGTCAAGGGGCGCGTGATCGTTACCGGCATGGGCAAATCCGGCCATGTCGCGCGTAAGATCGCCGCAACGCTCGCGTCGACCGGAACGCCTGCGCTCTTCGTTCATCCCGGCGAAGCGAGCCATGGCGATCTCGGCATGATTGCTGGCGACGATGCCATCATCGCTTTGTCGAATTCCGGCGCCACACCCGAACTCAACGATCTGGTCGACTATGCCAAGCGGTTCGCTATCCCGCTGATTGCGATCACGCGCCGAGCGGGCAGCATGCTCGCCGATGCGGCCGACGTGGCGCTCGATTTGCCCGATAGCGCCGAGGCTTGTCCGATGGGCCTGGCGCCGACCACATCGACGACGATGATGATGGTATTGGGCGATGCCATCGCGATCGCGTTGCTGGAGCGCCGGGGCTTTACGGCCGCCGATTTCCACGTTTTCCACCCGGGCGGTCAGCTCGGTCGAAAGCTGCTGCATGTCGGCGATCTCATGCATCGAGGCGAAGAATTGCCGCTGGTCGGCGCGGGCACGCGCATGGCGGATGCGTTGTTGGCGATGACGGCCAAGCGCTTCGGCTGCGTCGGTGTAATCGGCGGCGGCGGACGTTTGATCGGTATCGTGACCGACGGCGATCTGCGCCGCCACATGTCGCCCGGCCTGCTCGATTCGACGGTCAACGCAATCATGACCCCATCGCCGCGAACCGTCCGTACGCGGGCACTGGCAGGCGAGGCGCTTGGCGTGATGAACGGGCGCGCCAACCAAAGTCCGATCACCAGCCTATTCGTCGTCGAGGACGGCCGGCCCGTCGGCATCGTTCATATTCATGATTTGCTGCGCGCAGGCGTGGCGTGACCCAATGACCGCCGCTCTCGATATCGGACAGACCGGCCAAACTGCCGCCGAACCGCCTGGAGCCGATCACCGCCGGCACACGGGGTCAGCCGGGATCACTCAACGCCAAGGGCGGTCGAGCCGCCTTGTCATGCTCATGAAACTGCTGCTGCCGGCAATCGCCGCGGGGTTGATCGGCTTGATTGTCGCCTGGCCGCAGCTCCGCACCGAGGATACCCGCTTCCGTCCAGGCACCGCGCGCATCAATCCTGGCGAGGCCGAAATCGTGCGCATGACCAATGCACGCTTCCAAGGCGCCGACGAACGAGGCCAGCCCTATGTCGTGACCTCGCTGTCCGCCACGCAGCCAACGGGGACGGCCAATGTCGTATTGATGGAGGCACTCAAAGCCGACATCGCCACGAGCGACGGCGCCTGGATCGCGCTCACCGCCGATAGCGGGATCTACTACCGCGACCAACATAAGGTCGATCTCAGCGGCAGCGTGAATATCTTTCACGATCAGGGCTACGAGTTCCGCTCCACGGTGGCCGCGATCGATTTGAAGGCCGGCGCCGCCAGCGGCAATCAGCGGGTCGAAGGCCAAGGGCCGTTCGGTCAGATCGCCGCCGAGGGCTTCCAGATCCTCGAACGCGGCCAACGTCTGATTTTCACGGGGCGAACGCGGTTGGTCATGGGCGGCGGCGAGCGCCCGATGGGAGCACAACGGCCATGATTTCGGCGATCGCGACATCGGCGGTTGTTCTTGCGCTCGCCATGTGTCTGGCGGGGCCGGTCTTGAGTCAGGGATTGGGCTTTGGCGGCGGTAGCGGCAACGAGCCTATCGCGGTCGAGGCCGACCAAGGCATCGAGTGGCTGCGCGATGCCCAGAAATATACCGCGCGTGGCAACGCGGTGGCCACGCGCGGTCAGGTTTCGGTGCGCGCCGATACCTTGACCGCACATTATCGCGCCAAGGCCGGCGGCGGCACCGAAGTTTGGCGGATGGAGGCCGAGGGCGGCGTGCGCATCTTCTCCGAAACGGAGGAAGCGACCGGCGAACGTGCCGTCTACGACCTAGACCAGGGTGTCATGGTGCTGGTCGGAAAGGGGCTGCGCTTCAAGACCCAGCAGGACACCATCACGGCGCGCGACAGCCTTGAATATTGGGAAAAGCGCCAGCTTGCGGTCGCGCGCGGCGGCGCGGTCGCGGTGCGCGACGAGCGCCGCGTGCGCGGCGACGTGCTGACCGCCCACCTCGAGGAACAGAAGGGCGGCAATTTGAAGATTCGACGGGTCGATGCTTTCGGCAATGTGGACGTTGCCACCGATAAGGAAGTCGCCCGTGGCGCCCAGGGGGTTTATGATGTCGATCGCGGCATCGCCACGCTGTCCGGCGGTGTCAAAATCACGCGCGGACAAAATCAGCTCAATGGCGAGTATGGCGAAGTGAATTTCAATACCGGCGTCAGCCGCCTGTTAGCGGCACCCCAGGGCCGAACGCCGGTTGCGGGTCAGACCCGCGCCCAGGGCGAGCGCGTGCGCGGCCTGTTGATGCCGGAGGCGGATGTTCGTCCCGGCGCGACCCCGGCCAGGCCGTCGGCACCCGCAGTGGTCAGGCCATGAACGCGGCAGCAGATCGGGTGGCCCGGCCGCACCCTCGCGCCGGCACCGGACCGCGACTGGTCGCCGATAATCCCGGTCTGGTCGCTAGCAATCTGGGCAAGCGCTTTAAGAAACGCCCGGTCGTGCGCGACGTTAGCGTGTCGGTGCGGCGCGGCGAGGCGGTCGGCCTGCTCGGGCCCAATGGTGCGGGCAAGACGACGTGCTTCTACATCATCATGGGATTGATCGCACCGGATTATGGCACGGTCAACCTGGACGGCGTCGACATCACCGACCTCCCGATGTATCGACGCGCCCGCCTTGGTATCGGTTACTTGCCGCAGGAGGCCTCGATCTTCCGCGGTCTGTCGGTGGAGCAGAACATCCGGGCCGTGCTTGAGGTGGTGGAGACCGACCACGCCCAACGCGAAGCGATGCTGGACGACCTCTTGGGCGAGTTCTCGATTACCCATTTGCGCCGCGCCCCGGCGCTCGCCTTGTCCGGCGGCGAGCGCCGGCGGGTTGAAATTGCGCGCGCGCTTGCCTCTCAGCCGAGCTTTATCTTGCTCGACGAACCGCTCGCCGGCATCGATCCGATCGCGGTCGGCGATATTCGCGACTTGGTATCCCATCTCAAGGATCGCGGTATCGGCGTGCTGATCACCGACCACAACGTGCGCGAGACGCTCGAAATCGTCGACCGCGCCTACATTCTGCATGAAGGGCGCGTCTTGATGGAGGGCGTGCCGAGCGAGATCGTCGCCCACGAGGATGTGCGGCGCGTCTATCTCGGAGAGCGCTTCAGCCTGTAGCTGAGGCAAGGTCTCATGGCGCTTACCCAAAGATTGGGCCTGCGTCAGAGCCAGTCGCTGGTGATGACGCCGCAGCTACAGCAGGCGATCAAACTGCTGCAGCTTTCCAACATGGAACTGACTGCCTATGTCGAGGGCGAGTTGGAGCGCAATCCGCTGCTCGAACGCGACGAGGGCGAGCGCGATGACGTGCCGGCGACCGGTGTCGACGCGGCGGAGCCTGCGGTCAACGGCGTCGAAAGCGAGGCGGTGCCCGACGCCGCCGATCTGACGTTGTCGACCACATTGCCTGCCGAGGGCGACCAACCGCTCGATGCCGACGACGGCAATCTCTGGTCCAGCGCCGGCAATGACGAGGGCGGCGCGGGCGATCTTGGCAATTGGAAGTCGGCTGCGGGCGGGCGTAGCGACTTCGAGGGCGACGAGCGCAACCCCGAATCCTCCATGTCCAATGTCGAAACCCTGCGCGAGCATCTCACGGCCCAGCTCGGTTTCGACGTTGGCGACCCGGTCGATCGCCTGATCGGGACGCATCTGATCGATCAGCTCGATGCTGCCGGCTACCTCACCGGCGATCTCGGCGCGCTCGCCGAGCTGCTGGGCTACCCGCTCGCGCGCGTGGAGGCGGCACTCAAGCGTCTGCAGCGCTTCGATCCACCCGGTGTGTTCGCGCGCGGCTTGGCCGAATGTCTGGCGCTTCAGCTAGCCGATCGCAATCGTCTCGATCCGGCGATCCAGGCAGTGCTCGACAACCTGCCCTTGCTCGCCCGGCGCGACCACAGCCAGCTGATGAAAATCGCCGGCATCGATGCCGAGGACCTAGCCGACATTATAGCTGAGATACGCCCTCTCAATCCCAAGCCGGGCGAGGGTTTCGAGGTTGGCGAGGCGCAAATCGTTGTGCCCGACATCCTGATGCGCGTGCGGCCCGGCGGCGATTGGTCGATTGAGCTTAATGCCGAGACCCTGCCGCGCGTGCTGGTCAGTCAGCGCTACTACACCGAGATCACGCGCAGCGCGCGCAAGAAAGAGGATAAGGAGTATTTGAGCGAGCGCCTGCAATCCGCCAATTGGCTGGTCAAGTCGCTGCACCAACGGGCGACCACCATCCTCAAGGTGGCGAGCGAGATCGTGCGCCAGCAGGACGCCTTCTTTCGTCATGGCGTCCAACATTTGCGTCCGCTGATCCTGCGCGATATTGCGGAGGTGATCGGTATGCACGAAAGCACGGTCAGCCGAGTCACCACCAACAAATTCATGAGCACGCCGCGCGGTATGTACGAGTTGAAGTATTTCTTCACCGCAGCGATCCAAAGTTCGGCGGGTGGCGCAGCGCATTCTGCGGAGTCGGTCCGCCATCGGATCAAAGAGCTGATCGATCAGGAGCGTGCCGACGACATCTTGTCCGACGACAAGCTGGTCGACATGTTGCGTGCGGGGGGCATGGACATCGCACGGCGTACCGTGGCCAAATATCGAGAATCGCTCAAAATATCGTCGTCCGTGCAGCGCCGCCGCGAAAAATCAAGCCCAATCTGAGCAGGTGCAAAAAAGCCCTTGCGCGGACCGTCACGGAGGTCTTGACTCCGGGTCGACTGGGGACCATTTGTGCGGCTGAGCGACGCCTGTACAAATCGGCGCGCGCGGCGAAGCCTATGCGTCGTCCCTTGGGGAGTCCCGCAATGCAGATTTCGGTTAAAGGCAAACAGCTCGACGTTGGCGATTCGCTGCGGAGTCATGTCGAAGACAATCTGACTCGTTCGGTGGCGAAATATTTCAGCCACCCGATCGAGGCGCAGGTGGTGTTTTCGCGCGACGCTCCTCGCTTGCGCGCCGACATTTCGGTTCATGCCGATCGCGGCATTACGCTCCAGGGCCACAGGCTGGCGGAAGATGCCTATATCGCGTTCGATGGCGCGGCCGAGCGGATTCAAAAACGCCTGCGGCGTTACAAACGCCGCCTGGTGGATCAGCACCATGGCCGAGGGAACGCGCGTGCGGAAGCGCCAACCGAAGCCGACGAGGTAACGCCGGGCCGCGCCTATGTGCTGGCCCATGACGAGGACGACGTGTCGGGCGAATCCGCAAACGGCCAACCCGCCATTGTCGCCGAAATGTCGCTCGACATCCCCAAGCTCACGGTTGGCGAGGCGGCCATGCGGCTCGACCTGGGCGAATTGCCCGCGCTGATGTTTCGCAACCAGGCGCATGACCGGATCAATATGATCTATCGCCGCCACGACGGCACGATCGGCTGGGTCGATCAGGCCGAGAGCGGCTGAACGCCGGGACATCCATGGAAATTCACGACTTGATCACACCGAAGAGCGTGGTCGCCGCCTTGCGCGTGACCAGCAAGAAGCAGGTGTTGCAGGAACTGGCGCGCCGTGCTGCGCCGATCTGCGGCCTGGACGAACGCCAGATTTTCGACGTGCTGCTCGAACGCGAGAAGCTCGGCACCACCGGCGTCGGCCAAGGCATCGCCATCCCGCACGGCAAGTTGGCGGCGCTGAGCCGGCTCTATGGCCTGTTCGCCCGGCTCGACCGGCCGGTCGACTTCGAGGCGGTGGACGATCAACCCGTAGACTTGATCTTCCTGCTGCTGGCACCGGAATCGGCGGGGGCGGACCATTTGAAGGCGCTCGCCCGGGTCAGCCGCCTGCTGCGCGACAAGGCAACCACGACCAAGCTGCGCGGCTGCGACAATGCCGACGGGCTCTACGCGCTTTTGACCGAGAGCCCCGCGACCAACGCGGCCTAATGCACGCTCACCGGCTCCAGCTCGTGCTGGCGGATGCCGGCAAAGGCAGTGGCACGGTCGGGCGCCATGCCGATGCGGTTGCCGTCGGCGGCATGGATGGCAAAGCCGACCTGATCGTTGATCACGACGCGCTTCACATAGGCGACGTCGTTGAGTCCGAGCTGGGCTAGATCGAGCGCGCTCAACTGCTTCAACCGGTCCTGAATGGTCTGATTCATGGGGTTCTCCCGTAGCTGGCCGGTTCGGGCGTTTCAATTGCCCGGCCGGTCGGTTCCGATATCGATGGTGCGCCCGCGCCCGCCCGCGTTGCCAAGGCTTGCGCCGTTCGATTTAGCGGTCTTGATCTTGATCGTCTGCACCCGCACGTCGGGCGGCGGACGTTTCAGATCGATATGCAACAACCCGTTGTCGAGTTCGGCACCCACGACCTCGATGCCCTGCGCCAGCACGAAGCTGCGCTGGAATTGGCGGGCGGCGATACCGCGATGCAGGTAGATCCGGTTGGGATCGTCGGTCTGCTTGCCGCGGATGACGAGCTGGTCCTCTTCGACTTGGACCGCCAGATCGTCCATGGCAAAGCCGGCGACGGCGAGGGTGATGCGCAGCCCATCCTCGCCGATGCGTTCGATATTATAGGGTGGGTAGCCCTCGGCAGAGGCCTTGCTGATCCGGTCGAGTGTGCGCTCGAACTGGTCGAAACCTAGCAAAAGCGGGCTGTTGAACAGGGATACGCGGGTCATCGCCACCCTCCTCCTCCATGAACGAGCGAGTAGGTCCAATCATTCCTTGGCGAGGCCCGTTCCCGGCACCTCGCTCCAGCGGCCTCGTCGGCGCCGCCATTGTGTTAATAATTGGGGGATGCGCGTCTTAATTCAAGGGCGTTTTGTACCTTCCTAGCCGCGGGCATGAAGCCTTCTCAAACGGGCCGGGCCGGGCCATCCTACACCCCACGATGTCGGGGAAAGGAGGCCTCTGTCATGGCGTTTCGATTGGGCGAGATGCTGCGCGGTCTGTTTAAGCCGGGGGTGCCGGCTGAATCTGAGGCCGTGCCTGGTGATGCGGTCGAATACAAGGGGTTCACGATTTTGCCCCTGCCGCGACCGCAGGGCTCGGGCTGGTCCACAGAGGGCAAGATTTCCAAGGCCTTTCCCGACGGACCCCGGGAAACCCATTTCATCCGCGCCGACGTGAACACAGACCGCAACGATGCGCTCGCCTGCTGCGTGCTGAAGGCGAAGCGGATTGTCGACGAGCAAGGCGACCGGATGTTCGAGCGGAGCTAGGCGCCCAAGACTTGCTTTCAAGACTTATCGTTGTAGGAGCGAAATGAGATGGAATATCGGCTGCTCGGCGGATCCGGTTTCAGCGTGCCGGCGCTCAGTCTCGGCACCGCCACCTTCGGCGGCGGCAACGATTTCTTTCGCGCCTGGGGAAGCTCGGATGTGGCCGAGGCGACGCGGCTGGTCGATCTCTGCCTCGATGCCGGGCTCACCATGTTCGATACGGCCGACGCCTACTCAGCCGGCCTTGCCGAGGAGATCTTGGGCAAGGCCATTGCTGGGCGGCGCAGCAAGGTGTTGATCTCCACCAAATCAGCCTTTCGCATGGGAACCGGCCCCAACGATGTCGGCACCTCGCGCTTCTATCTGATCGAGGCCTGCGAGGCTAGCCTGCGCCGGCTCGGTATCGACCATATCGACCTCTGGCAGATGCACGGTTTCGACGCGTTGACGCCGATGGAGGAAACCTTGGCCGCGCTCGACACTCTCGTGCGCGCGGGCAAGGTGCGCTACATCGGCTGCTCCAACTTTTCCGGCTGGCACTTAATGAAGTCGCTCGCCATTTCCGATCGCCGCGGGTGGCCGCGCTATGTTGCCCATCAGGCGCTCTATTCGTTGATCGCGCGCGACTATGAATGGGAGTTGATGCCGCTCGCCATCGACCAGAAGGTGGGAACCGTGGTGTGGAGTCCGCTTGGCGCCGGCCGGCTCTCGGGCAAGATGGGCCGCAACAAGCCGGCCCCGGCCGGCTCGCGCAACGCCCAGATCGGCGACCTCGGCCCGCCGCCGCAAGAGCTGTTCTACGCCATCACCGACGCATTGGAGACGATCGCCAAGGAGACGGATCGCTCGGTGTCCCAGGTGGCGCTCAACTGGGTGCTGTCGCGCCCGACCGTATCGTCTGTCATCATCGGGGCGCGCAACGAGGCGCAGCTCAAGGAGAATCTGGGCGCGGTCGATTTCAAGCTGACCGCCGACCAGATCAAGCGGCTCGACGCGACCAGCACCCAGCCGCTGACCTATCCCTACTGGCACCAGCGCCGCACCAGCACCGACCGCAATCCGCCGGCTGTGTGAGGCGGGGGCGGATTGCGAATTCTGCGACGCGTCAGGAGTCGGAGATTTCTTGAGTGAAAAGCTGACGTTCGAACTCGGCGAGTGCGAACTTTCTGCGGTCGCGAATGCTGTCCTCGACCAAGCGCATCAGCGTTGACGCCGTGACCAAGTTGGCGCTTCGGATGGGCGAAGCCGACAATGAATCGGTCAACTTTTTCAAGTCGCCATCTTTGAACGATGACCCGACAACGACGAAGTAAATATTTTCGAACCCTCGACCTTTTAGTTCCGCGCCGTGGTTCCGGGCATACTCCAGAAACTTCCGATCCTCTGTCCCCAAGACATATCCTGCCGAACGGACCTTTATGAAGTCACGTTCCTTGAACGCACGCTAGCCGCGCTGCGCGCGGATCCGAGTTGCGATGCCGTGCGTGTCGGCGTGTCTGTGCCCAACGCCAGCCTCGCAGGCGACCATTTGGCCGTCCTGTTCAATTCGCTGATTACCAACCAGGTCATGCGCCGCTATGCCTTCGATTTTATCGGAGGCATTCCCGATGCACCCGAGTTTCGCACCGAGTACGCCGGCGAAGATATCGCCTTCAATCAACTGTTTCACTGGTGCTTTAACACCAGGCGTATCGATGACCGGCTCTATCATCACGAGCCCGAGGCGAATTCGGCAATTTGGAATTTCGCAAACTGAACGGCGGTCGTCGAGGGCCGATTGACCTTCGTGCCCACGCCGATCGACAAGGCTATGACCGAATGTACGATGACGCTGC
>SHVS01000010.1 GCA_009694135.1 Alphaproteobacteria bacterium | reverse complement strand
GGTCTAATGGCCAGCAGCAATCACCTGGCAATCACGCGGCACAGATTGGCGAGTTGTATAATCGCCGGCGACATGGCTGCGATCAGGGAAATTGGCGACCAGCTCGATGGAAAGCCGCACCAGTCCGCCGACGTTGCGGTCGCACGCGACGTGCGCGACATGACCGACGCGGAGCTATTGGAGGTCGTCGAGGCTGCGCAAACCTCAATATCGGCGGAGGACGAAGGGAATGCGGCCAGCACAAAGGGCCCCCGCGGGGGCCCTTTGTGCTACCCCGTCTGATGCATTTTTGCTCCGGCCCACCGACGCATTTTTACTCCGGCGTTGACAGCCGCCGCTATTTCGGGCCGAGGCCCTTGGCGGCGAAAGCCCGTTCGGCGCCAGGGTGGATCGGCACCGGGAAGGCGCGCGGCCGCAGCTTGTCCGCCGTCCAGGGCGCGAGCGATTTATGCGCCGCCTGCACCTCGGCATAGCCGGCCAGGATCGCGCCCAGCCAGCGCTCGACCAGGGCGTCGGGCGTGCTGGCCGTGGTCAGCAGCACGGTGTATCCGCCGATGCTGGCGACCGGTTTATCCGTCCCGGGATAGATCCCGCCGGGAATCGTGGTCGCCACGATTTCCGGATGAGTGAGAACGAGCTTGGCCACGGTCTCGTCGGCAAGCGGCACCAGCCGCAACGGACAGCGCTTGATGGCGAGATCGGTCAACTCGCCCGGGTGCCCATCGAGAAACACCACCGCGTCAAACTCTCCCGCGCAGACGCCATTGACCGAGTTCTCGAAGCCCATCGGCCCGAAGCCGGCCAAGTCATCCGCGCCCCATTTGTCTTCCGCCAACCAATCGAGAAACGCGCCCAGGATCTGCGGCGGGGCGGTACGAATCTTGCGGCCGCGCATATCGTCGGCCACGGCAATGTTGCGATCCGGGCGGGCGAGGATCGTCACCTGCGTCGCGGGAAGCGCCAGCACCGCGCGCCATTCGGCTGGATTGGGCAGTTCGACGTCGCCTTCCACGACCGACAGCAATCGATCCGTCGTCAGAAAGGTGAAGTTCACCCTGCCGTCGGCCAGGGCTTGGAGCCCATTCAGCCAGGTCTCGTTCTCGCGCATTTCGCAACCGAGGCCTGAGACGGTTTTGCCGCGGGCGCACAGGGCCTTGCCGAAGGATTCAAACACGCTCTGTCCGCCGCCGGTGCCGAGCACGACGGTGTTCGCTCCAGGCTCGGCCGCGAAGGCGCCGCTTGCGCCAAGAGCACATACGAGGGCGAGTGCGATACGGAGCATGGCATGGCCTCTCACAATGGGGAAGGGGGCATGCTAGCAGCCCGACCGTGAAATGCCAACACGATCCCCGCGCCGGGGCGTAATCGCGCCCCGCTCGCTGCCCGATCTTCTAGAGAAATCAGTCGAGTGCGGGAGGGACTTACGTGGTCCCTTGACGCCAAGCGGCCGTCGACTTGCAACGCTTGCACACGCGCTCGCCGGGCCATTCACTGGTGAAGTGCGTGCTGCACATCAGGCAATGCCTGAGCTTCGGCTCATAAGCGATATCGCGCTCGGGTTTACGGTGGTCTGGATCAGACATGCTCACAACTCAACATTGGGGGCAGGCGTCAACGTCTTCGACCGGCATACTAGGAACAATCTTGGCGAAATAAGGGCGATCACGTCGAAATTGCGATCTTTTAAACTAATCCGTAACGAATTGTTTGTTTCGAACCATTTCCGCCATCAAAATGATGTCGAGTAAAAAAGGTTAATACTCATTAATTGATGTCGTAATATAGAGCGTTAGCGCGGTATTTTCAAGGGAAATCGCGCTTCAGCGGGTCGGTGAGCGGATAGCCGCGCCGGCCAAGCGAACCTCGCTCAGCAGCCGTTCGTCGAGTGCGCCGGTCAGCGGTACGCCGGCATCTTGTTGGAATGCGCGTACCGCGGCGCGGGTCGTGGGCCCGGTCTTGCCATCAACGGCGCCGGAGTAATAGCCGCGTCGCGCCAGCTCGCTCTGGATGTTGCGTACCATCTCGGGCGGCGGGTAGGGTGCCGGCGCATGCGGGGCGCTGATCCGTGGCAACGCGAACTTCAAGTGATCAAGCAAGTCCTTGCTCGCTTTTCCCGTAAGCTCAAGTCCGGCTTCGCGTTGATAATCAAGGATGGCCGCGCGCGTCTTGGGGCCGGCGGCACCATCGGCCGTGCCGATGAGATAGCCGCGCGCGATCAGCTCCTGCTGGATATTGCGCACGAAGACGAGGCGCAGCTCGGGCGCCATCTCCTCGACGGCAATGTCAGCGTGCGCCGAGACGCTTGTCATCAGGGCCAGCGCGACGGCAAGAAGCGAAGTACGGTTCATGCTTGGACGTTCGACTCGACGCAGATGGGTAAGTCTGGTCGGATAATGCCCTAGGTCAAGGCGTCGATCTCGTCCGGGGTAAGGTTTCCGGGCACGATGGTGACCGGCACGCGCATGCGCTGAAAATTGCGCTTGGCTAGGTGTCCGATGATCGGACCCGGGTCGGAGCCGCTTGACGCCGCCAGCACCAGGACCGAAACCGCCGGCTCTTCCTCGGTCACTTGCAGCACGGTCTTGACGCGCTCGCCCTCGCGCAAATAGACGACCGGGATTTGGCCGGTCTGTTCCTGCACTTCGGCGGCCAGGCGCTGGACCAGCTTCTCGGCCTCGGCGCGCGCTTCCGCGCGCATCAGGTCGCCAACCGCGTTCCACTGCTGGAAATCGACCGGGTCGATCACGCGCAAGAGCGCCACCCGCCCGCCAGTGTGACGGGCGCGGCGACAGGCGAAGCGCAGGGCCAGCGACATCTCCGGACTGTCATCGACCACGACCATGAACACGCGACCGGCTTCGGCGGCTCTCGGCGCTGGGACATCGGTCATGGCGCTACCACCGGAAAACCGCACTGGCGGCCCATCCTGCCATCAGGGCGAAGACGACGGCAAATAGGCCATAGGCGAGGCCCTGCGACTGAGCGAAATCGAAAACCCGCGCCTCGAAGCCGGTCTTTTCGATCTGCAGATCGAGCGAAGTCTGCGTAACGGTCTCGCCGCGCAGTTCGAACACCTCGATGCGATAGCGCCCGGTCGGGACATTGTCCGGCAGCGCCAGTGGCGTGCGGAACAAGCGATGGCCGAGGAACTCGACCTTCCCGGGCGCGGCGTTATACAGGCGCTCCGCCTGCTTCAGGCGCACGAAGGCCGCAACAAATTCGGCGCGGCGTTCCGCGCTGAGCGGCTGCTCGCTGGCGAGAGACAGTTGGTCGACGCCCATGCGATACCGATGCCGGATCGCCTCCGGAATGTCCGCGAGCGGGCGGCTGCTCGCGACGTGATAAAACGTCGGCGCGGCGACGAAAGTCTCGGCATCGCGGTTGAGCCAAATGCCGGCCACGCGCGCCTTGCGCCGGACGGTCTGCCGCTCGGCCGGTCCCTCCACCACGACGACGATATCGGCCGGCTCCTCGACGGCGCCGAAGAGCAGCACATCGCCGCCGGCAAAGCCGGTGGTGATGCTGATATTACGCTGGCTCAGGTCCACGATCGCGGCGGCCTGGGCGAAGGACGCACCCAGGGCGAGGATGGCTGCAGCGAGTGCCAGCACGCGCGTCATCAGCCGGCGCCGGCAAGTGAGAACAGCTCGGCCGGCGTCGCCATGAGGTCATAGGCGAGCTTGCCGCACATCCCGAGCACGATCAGGGCGAGCAGTCCGCGCAGATGGGCTCCGGGCAAGCGCGCCGCCCAGCGCGACCCAAATTGCGCGCCGATCACGGCGCCGGTCAACAGCAGCGCGGCGAGTACCAGGTCGACCGACTGGTTGGTCGCGGCTTGCAACACGGTGGTGAAGGCCGTGGTGGCGATGATCTGCAGCAGGGCGGTGCCGACCACCATCGCCGTCGGCATACCGAGCATATAAACCAAGGCCGGAATCAATAGGAACCCGCCGCCGATGCCGAGCACCGACGCGAGCAGTCCGACGGCGACGCCGATGCCCAAGGGGAGCAGCGCGCTGACGAACAGGCGCGACCGGCGGAAGCGCATCTTCAGCGGCAGGCGGTGTAGCCACCCATGTTCATGCAGCTTGCGCCGGACTGCGGTGCCGCGAAATTGGCTTAGAAGCGTCTGCGCGGTCTCGACCAGCATCAGCATCCCGACCGCGCCGAGGAACAGCACATAGCCGAGCGAAATCACCAGATCGAGCTGCCCCAATTTCCGCAGCAGGGTGAACGCCCATACGCCGAGAAGCGAACCAAGCAAGCCGCCAAAAATGAGCACCAACCCCATCGTCAGGTCGACATTGCCGCGCCGCCATTGCGCCAAGGCGCCCGAAACCGACTGTCCGACGACCTGATTGGTCTGAGTCGCGACGGCCACCGCCGGCGGAATGCCGAGAAAGATCAAAATTGGGGTCATGAGGAAGCCGCCGCCGAAGCCGAACAGCCCAGACAGAGTCCCGATAGCCGCGCCCATCGCCAAAATGACGACAGGATCGACCGACATCCCGGCAATCGGCAAATAGACGTTCATGCGGCGTGGCAGCCATGCGCTCGGAAGTGAGGCAGAGTAGGCGAAAACTCTTAAGCAGCCGCAACCGCGGCGGCCAAGCGTTCCTCCCTAGACGAGTCCGCTGGCGGACGCAAAGCGTGGCGAGGGCTGGCCAGGCCCCGGGGACACCGTCTAAAACCCTGGCAGCCAAACCAGGGTAGCATCTTCCATGGCCGACGCTCTGCTCGATGCCAGCGGGCTCAAATGCCCGCTGCCGGTTCTGAAGGCCAAGCGTTCGATGAAACCGCTCTTCGCCGGCGATGTACTTGAAGTGCGCGCCACCGATCCGGGGGCGGTCGCCGATTTCCAGCACTTTTGCGAAGTCAGCGGCTATACACTGCTGGAATCGCGCGCGGACGCGGGCGTCTTCGTCTTCCGCATTCGTAAATAGATATTAAGCCGATGAACTACACCAGAAATTGCGCCGCCGCCAAAACCTCGCGGTCCGAGCGGCGGCGCGTTACGGACGGCGCCGTGCCGTCGAAACGTCGCCGACCGATGGCGTGCGCGCGGCGGGCGTTATTGCGCCGCCGCGCGATAGACTCCGTGGCAGGCATTGCAGGCGTTGTTGGTCACCGAGGTCGCGGCCGCGGCAATGGCCGGCGCGTTGCCGGTGGCGATCGCCGCGCTAAGCTTAGTCGTTTCCTCATCCAGTTTCGCCGCTGCGGCGACGAAGTCCGCGCGCTTGGACCAGATTTCCGGCTTAGCGCGCGTGCGCACGCCGGCTTCGGCGCCTGTTCCGGCGGGGAACAGCGCGGGCAGTTGCTTGGCGATGCTGTTGATTGCGGCGGCGACCGGCTCGATCAGCTTGGTATTGGTGATTTCGCCGCGCCCGACGGCGGCGACGATCCCCATTTGGGCGTTGAAGGAACGCATGACGCCTTGGCGCACGCCGATCAGCTCGGGCGCGGCCTGGGCGTAGGCTGCGGCGCTGGCCAAAGTTGTGGCGGCGGCGGCAAGAGTCAGCAGCACGGTGCGGGCAATGAACATCTCGTTCTCCGAAGTGCGCGGCAAGCCGCATGAGTTTCGACCTGATGATAAAACACCTGAGCGGGCGATTTAGTCCGCGGGCCTTGGCAACAATGGGGGCCTGGACATGAAAATCGCCGGGCGGGCGATGCGCACGATCTGGCGAACAGCCGACGGGCGCTCGGTCGAGACCATCGACCAGACGCGTTTGCCGCATGCCTTTGTGACCTTACGCCTAGCCAGCGCCGAGGATGCGGCGCGCGCGATCCGCGAGATGCGGGTGCGCGGGGCGCCGCTGATTGGCGCGACCGCGGCCTATGGGCTGGCAATCGCTTTGCTGGAGGATCCGGGCGATAGCGGTCTCGAGCGCGCCTATCAGCTGCTGGTTGCGGCGCGGCCAACCGCGGTCAATCTACGCTGGGCGCTCGATGAAACGCGTCGGGCGGTCGCCATAGCTTCGGTTGGTGACCGTGCTGCCCGCGCCTTCGCTTGCGCCGACCAAATCTGCGACGACGATGTCGCGATCTGCCGCGCGATCGGCGAACATGGGTTGGGCCTCCTGCGGGCGGCGGCTGAGCGCGTTGGCGGACGGCGGCTCAATATCCTGACCCACTGCAATGCCGGTTGGCTGGCGACAGTCGATTGGGGGACAGCGACCGCGCCGATCTATCGTGCCCGCCAGGAAGGGATCGACCTGCATGTCTGGGTCGACGAGACGCGCCCGCGCAATCAAGGCGCGGCACTGACGGCCTATGAACTGTGCGAGGAGGGGGTTGCGCATACGGTCATCGCCGATAATACCGGCGGCCATCTGATGCAGCGCGGCTTGGTTGATCTGTGCATCGTCGGCACCGACCGCACCACCGCGCGGGGCGATGTCGCCAACAAGATCGGGACCTATCTCAAGGCCGTCGCTGCGCGCGACACCGGCGTTCCCTTTTACGTTGCCTTGCCATCACCTTCGATCGATTGGACGCTGACCGACGGGCTTGCTCAAATCCCGATCGAGCAGCGCGACGCGCGCGAAGTCACGCATGTAACCGGATTGGCGGAGGATGGCCGGCTGTACGACGTGCGGATTACGCCCGCGCACTCGCCGGCTGCGAACTACGGTTTTGATGTGACGCCGGCGCGGCTGGTGACGGCGTTCGTCACCGAACGCGGTGTGTGCGCGGCTTCGGCCTCAGGTTTGGCTGGCCTATTTCCCGAGCGCGCGCCGGGCACGCATTAAGGTGATAAATTACGTGAAAAGAGCGTATCCGCAGCCGCCAGAGGGTGGACCTCCGCGTAAGGGGTGCGTGGCGGTCGAGCGCGTTTGCCAAATTGTTAGAGAGTCAGGTTTAGCGTTCAGCCTAACCTGAGACTGCGGCGTCGCTCGTCTGCGCCGCGAGTATGGGGTCGGACCATGAGCAGTGAGATATTCGGCGCCTTTTCCGTAAATGGGTTGATCGAGAACATTGTCGGGCGCGGCAAGAACAAGCCGTTTGGCTGGCGCATTCTCGACGAGCGCGACATCGGCGCCGATCCGGGTGATCTGGTGGTGATCGCCGGACGCACCGGGCACGGCAAGACGACCGTTGTGTTCAATCTCCTGGCGCATTGGCTTGAGCGTTATCCGGATGAGACCTACGTCGTCTTCTCTTACGAACTGCCGCCGGAATCGACCATGATTCGCTTGCTCTCGATTCTGACGCGCAAGCATGGCGCCGTCGGCTGGTCCTATCGGGACGTGCAGCTCTGCCTGCAAGGCGGCGACGCGCGCGTGCGTCCGGGCCTCAAGGTGGCCGAGCTGCACCGAGCCGTGGCCGAACTCAAGAGCTGGGAAAAGCGACTGATCGTCGTCTATCAGCCGGATTGGAACGTGGTCGATGTCGTGCGCCACTGTCACGAAATCGCGCCCAAGATTCCGCATCTCGGCGCGGTGTTTGTCGATTATTTGCAGTTGGTCTGGCCGCCGCCGGGCAAGTATGAGTCCTTCGCGCTCGAAGTCGCGCACACCGCGCGCCAGCTGAAGCGCATGGCGGTTCGGCTGGGGTGCCCAGTGGTCGCCGCGGCGCAGATCCGCGGCATCACGATCGCCAATAGCGGCGAGATCCCGTTCGGCACGCTCGAGGACAAGCGCGTGCTGGATTTCATCGCCAAGCGCCGGCCGCAGTTGCATCACCTGGCCGATGCGGGTGGCGAGCAGGAGGCCGATCTGGTGCTTGGTATCCTCAATTATCAGGCGGATTTTTTTGCCGTGCGCGAGGAGGCCGGGCTCGATCAGATCGCGCGCAAGGAGTCGGGCAATGCCGCTCCCTTCGAGGTCGGCGTGATCAAGAACCGGCATGGGGCGCTCGGCACCTCGCCCCTGGTGTTGGAGGCGGCTTCGGGCTGTATCCGCGATCCGGGTGTGTTCGGCCGCTGATCGGTGGCGCGACTTGCCGGCTTGGCCCGATTTTATCCATTCCTTGTGAATTAGCGGGTTAGGACACTGGCCAAGGCGCCCGGTCCGTGGATCGGGGTTATCTGGGGCGGGGCTTTCCGCCACGGCGCTGATGACGAGAGTCCGCGCGGGCCCGCTCCCTCCAGCGAAGAGATTGCCTGATGCAGACGCGACCCGAGTCCCCCGTCCGCTATTTCGCCTGTGTCATGGGTTGGGCGACCTATTTGACGCTGGTCGCTATCGTGGTCACCGGCTGATCCTCCCGGTAAGGCTCGCTTCCCGGCATAGTTTCGACCCTGTGCAATTTTCACCTACCGTCGGCATAATGGTCGCGGAGGTAAGTTTGGCGCGTGTTCCGTTCCCTTGTGGGTCGCTCGTTCTTGCCGCCGTCATAGCGCTGGCGGGTCCGCATTGCGCCCTGGCCCAATACGATCCCTACGATAAAGGGGTCGAGTTTTTCGAGGCCGATGACTTCAATGCGGCGCGCGTCTCTTGGTTTCCTTAGGCGCGCGCCGGCGATCTGCGCGCGATCGCCAGCTTAAACCAGCTATTCTATCTGAAGGGCGCTTCGCAGGCCGAGATCGCGGAGCTGACTGCGCTTACGCAGAAAATCGCCGCGCCGCCGGAGAATTGGGAGGCCCAATTCGAGCTCGCCTCACTTTATCTCCGCGGTCACGGCGTGCCGCGCGATCCAAACAAGGGAATGGAACTGCTGCGCACGGCGGCTATGCGCGGTGGCCCCGACGGCATGGACAGGCTTGGCCAGATGTTCGAGCGCGGGTCGATCATCGCTCGGGATTATGCCCTGGCGCGCGACTGGTACGAACGCGCGGCGGCGGCCGGGTCCGCGAGCGCGGCCTGGTCGCTGGGCGATATGTACATCGATTCCCGCGGCGTCACGCGCGACAATTTCCTCTCCTACAAGTGGTTCTATCTGTGCGGGTTGCTGGAGCAGAAAGGCGAGAAGCGCAATGAGGCGCTGCGCGCGGCCGAGGATGTCGGACTATCCCTGTCGCGCGATCAAGTCGCCGAGGCGCGGCGTCAGGCGCTGGCTCTGCGCAATAAGTAGGCGCTTACGGCCCAGGTTTGAGCGCGTCGAGAGCGCGCGCGAGCTCGGCGCTGCGCGGGTCGTTTGGCGGCAACAGAGGCTTGAGCTGCAGCCACAGAGCACGCGCTTCGTCGTTACGGCCCTGGAGTTTGGCCGCGTGGCCCAGGTACCAAAGCGCGGTCGCATCCTTAGCATCCGCGGCTTGCCGCCGCGTGAGCGCGGCGAGGTACTCCGGCGGAAACCCCGCGCCCGCGCCTATCAACGCCGCGCCAAAGGCGTCGATGGCGTCGGCGCGCTCGGGAGCGGCGGTCACAGCGCGCCCATAGGCGGCAAGCGATTTATCCTTCTCCCCGAGCACGGCATAAGAGCGCCCCAGTCGCAGCCAACCTTCGACGTCGCCAGGAGTGCCCTCAAGGCGTTCGGCGAGGCGCTTGACCATCGCCTGCACGGTCGGCGAGTTGAGCACTTCGGCTAGCGGCGGTGTCGCGTCGCCCGGCGCCGGCGGCGGGATCAGCGCCTCCGGCTCCTTGCCCAGCTCGCGCGCGACCTGGCGAATGCGTGCCTCGACCGCCGCGCGCCAGGGCGCATCGGCTGGGCTTTCGGCCGCCATTTTTTGCCATGCGGCCAGAGCTTCTTCGCGTCTCCCCGACTGATGATCGGCAAGCGCAAGATAGTAGCGCGCGCGCGGTTCGGTCGGGTCGGCGGCGTTGGCATCGAGAAACGCCTCGATCGCTTGCTCGGTCACGGTCCCGCCAGCGACGCGCACCAGCGCCTCGCCATAGTAGGCAACCAGATCGGGCTGGCCGCCGCTGATCCGGCTCGCCCAACGCAGCGCCTCGGCCGCTTCAACCGGCTTTCCGGCGGCGGCCAAGGTGAGGCCGAGGGCTACCCAGGCATCGAGATCGGCCGGCTCCTGCCGCAGCCGCTCGCCCAATTCCTTCAAGATTTTGGCAAGCCCAGCGGCCTCGTCGGCTTCAGTGCCTGGGGCGCGCATCGCGCTCGGCTGATCGGGCAGGGCCGGTTTGCCAAGCTGCTGATACATCAGGATGGCAAGCAGGGGAGCCAGCACGGCCAACGCCAATGCGGTGCGCCGCTCCCAAGGTTGCGAGTTCGCGGCCACAGGCTGGTCGCGCTCGCCTTCGAGCTCAAACAGACGCCGTGAGATTTCGCGCCGCGCCGCCTCCGCATCCTCCGCCGACAAAACACCGCGCGTGGCTTCGCGCGTGACCTCGCGCAATTGGTCGGCATAGACGCGGGCGTCATAATCGGCGCGGGTGAGCGCGCCGCCCGGTGGCTTGAGCAGTGGCCGGGCGATCAGCGCAGCCACAGAGCAGGTCAGCAGCGCGATCAGCAACCACAGGCTCATGGCTTACGCTCTCGGCCGCGCGCATGCGGTTCGCCGTCAATTTCCGCCAGCAAGGCATCCAGTCGCGTGCGCTCGGCGGCGGATAGCTGCGGCACGCTGGTCGGCGCCGCAACCGAGCGTTTCACGCGAAACCATAGCAGCGCGATCATACCGGCGAGAGCAAGCACGACCCACGGCCCGAACCAGAGCGCGTAAGTCTTTGGCTTGAATGGCGGGTCGAGCAGCACGAAATCGCCGTAACGCGCGACCATGAAAGCGAGCACTTGGCGCTCGCCATCGCCGGCCAGCACGCGTGTGCGCACGACCCGGCGCATATCGCGTGCCAGATTCGCTTCGGAATCGTCGATCGACTGATTCTGGCACACGACGCAACGCAACTGGCGCGTGATCGTGCGCGCGAGCGCCTCGAGTCCAGGATCGGACAAAATCTCGTCCGGATTAACCGCCAGCGCCGGCGCGGCGGCGAGCAAAAGCGCGAGTGCGAAGAGGGCGCGTTTCATCGCGCCAGCTCGCGCATCCACGGCAAGACTTCCTCGGCGAAAATATCTGGCGTCATCGGGCCGACGATCTTGTGGCGGATGCGGCCCTTGCGATCGATCAGGAAGGTCTCGGGCACGCCGGTCACGCCCCAGTCGATGCTTACGCTCGCGTCGCGGTCGGCGCCGATGCGCGCATAGGGATTGCCGTTGCGGTCGAGCCAGGCACCCACGGCATCGGGCGGGTCGCGGTGATCGATGCCATAGACCGTGAAGCCTTCCTCGGCCAGGCGGCTGATCATCGGATGTTCGGCCAGGCAGGGGACGCACCAGGAGGCGAATACGTTGACGATGCTTGGCTTGCCGGACAGGTCGGCGGTTGCGAGGCCAAGGGTCTGCGGCCGCCCCTCGATCGGCGGCAAGGCAAACTCCGGCGCGGGAAGATCGATCAGCGCCGAGGGCAAGATGTGCGAATCGAGTCGCAGGGCGAAGGGCGTCGCGAATAGCAGCGCGATGGCAAGGAACAGCAGCGCCGGCACGGCATAACCGAGTTTACGCATGGCGCGCTATTCCGCGGCGGCAGCGGCGGCAACCGCTGCACGAGACGGAGCGCGCGCTGGCGCTCCAACCCGATAGCGCGTGTCGGTAAGCGAGACGAACCCGCCGAACATCATGATCAGCGCGCCGATCCACATCCAAGGCGCGAGCGGGTTGAAATAGGCGCGCACGGTGTAAGCGCCGCTCTCGTCACCCTCGCCGAGCACGAGATAAAGATCGCCCAGCACGCTGGTGTCGATCGCCGCTTCGGTCGTGCCGGTCCTGGTCACCGGATAGGATCGGCGCTCCGGCCACATCTGGCCGAGGATCCGTTCGCCGCGAAGCTGGACGAATTCGCCGCGCAGGTACTGATAATTCTGGCCATCGCCCTCGGTCACGGCGACAAAGGACAACACGGTCCCGGCGATCGTCAGCCGCTCACCGGTTTTGAGGGAAACGATATGCTCCTCCTGCCAGGCCGAGCCGCTGATCCCGGCGACCACGATGCCGATCCCGGCATGGGCAAGCGCCAGGCCGAAGGCTCCGCGCGGAAGTCCGATAAGTCGCGCCCAGGATTGCGACACGGTGACGGCGAACAATCCGGTTCGCTCGACCAGCGTCATCAGCCCCCCGACCACGAGCCAAGCCGCCAGTCCGAGGCCAAAAGGCGCCAACACCGGGCCGCGCGGCGCCAAGAGGAATGCGAGCAGCGTGACCGCCATTGCCGCCGCGGCCGCGGGCGCGAGGCGCCTGAACGCAGCGGAAAGATTGCCTCGCTTCCAAGCAAGCATCGGCCCGACGGCGAGTGCGAGCAGCAATGGGATCATGATCGGCACGAAGGTGGCGTTGAAGAACGGCGGCCCGACCGAGACTTTGTCGCCGCCCTGGCTCAACGCATCGATCAGCAACGGGTAGAGCGTGCCGATGAACACGGTCGCCGCCGCCGCCGCCAGCAGCAGGTTGTTGAGCAACAGCCCGCCTTCGCGGCTGATCGGCGCGAACAGCCCGCCCGACTTGAGCGTCGGCGCACGTATGGCAAACAGCGTCAGCGATCCGCCGATGGCGATCACCAGAATGCCGAGAATGAACAAGCCGCGCGCCGGATCGGCGGCGAAAGTGTGCACCGAAGTGAGCACGCCAGAGCGCACCAGGAAGGTGCCCATCAGCGATAGCGAGAAGGTCAGGATCGCAAGCAGGATGGTCCACGCCCTGAGCGTGTCGCGCTTCTCGACGACGATCGCCGAATGCAGCAGCGCGGTGCCCAGGAGCCAGGGCATGAAGCTGGCGTTCTCAACCGGGTCCCAAAACCACCAGCCGCCCCAGCCGAGTTCATAGTACGCCCACCAGCTGCCGAGCGCGATGCCGCCGGTCAGACAGGCCCAGGCGGCGAGCGTCCAGGGGCGCACCCAGCGCGCCCAGGCGGCATCGATGCGGCCTTCGATCAGCGCCGCGGCGGCGAAGGAGAACGCCATCGAGAAGCCGACATAGCCGAGATAAAGCAGTGGCGGATGGAAGGCGAGGCCGGGGTCCTGCAACAGCGGATTGAGATCGCGGCCCTCCAGCGGCGCCGGGTCGATCCGGGCGAAAGGGTTGGAGGTAAAAACGATGAAGGCGAGAAACGCGAGCGCGATCATGCCCTGCACCGCCAGCGCGCGCGCCTTCAACTCCGGCGGCAGGTTGCGGCCGAAGCTTGCGACGGCCGCGCCGAAAAGCGCGAGGATCAAAACCCACAGCAGCATCGAGCCTTCGTGGCTGGCCCAAGTGCCGGCCACCTTGTAGAGCAGCGGCTTCGCCGTGTGACTGTTGTTGAACACATTGGCGACCGAGAAATCGGAGACGACGAAGGCATGCATGAGCGCGAAGAACGCGATCAGCAGCAGTAGCGCCTGGGTTTGCGCCGCCGGAACCGCCACGGCCATCAGCGCCCGGTCGCCGCGCGCGGCGCCGAGCAGCGGCAGCCACGCCTGCACCAGCGCGACCATCAACCCCAGCACCAGCGCGAAATGGCCGAGTTCGACGATCATGGCTTGGCCGACGCCCCTTTCCATTGCCCCGCGGCCTTGAGCGCATCGGCGACTTCGCGCGGCATATAATTTTCGTCATGCTTGGCGAGCACGCTGGCGGCGCGGAAGGCGCCATCGGTTGCGAGCGCGCCTTCGGTCACCACGCCCTGACCCTCGCGGAACAGATCGGGCAGAATGCCGGTATAAACCACCGGCACCGCGTTCGCCCCGTCCGTGATGCGGAAGCGGATGGTCGCGCCCTCGCGCGTCACGCTGCCGGTCTCCACCAGCCCGCCCAGCCGCATGCGTCGCTCGGGCGGAATCGTCTTCGTCTTGAGGTCGGTCGGGCTATAGAAAAAAACCAGATTGTCGTTGAACGCCTTGAGCACCAGCGCCGTCGCCACGCCCAGCCCGCCAAGCCCGGCGAGCAGCAGATACAGCCGGCGGCGCTTCGGTTTCATCGGCGGGAGCCGTTGCGGGCGCGATCCTCGACGGCGGCCAAATCGGCTTCGGCGGATCTGAGCTGACGCAGACTCTCGAACAGCAAGCCACCGAGCACGACGGCGACCATCGCCATAGCCGGCCAAACGAAAAGCGCATAACCGCCCATGGCAAGAAATTCGGAAAGCGGGCTCATGCCGGTTTGCCTATGTTCGGCAGATACTCGTCCGCCTCGGCGGCGCGCAGCCGCGCGCTGCGCAGTTTGCCGCGGACCAGCTCGGTGCGCATGCGCAACAGCAGCACGGTCACGAAATAGGCCTCGAAGGCAAGCGTCATCAGGATCAAGGGCACCAGCATCGACGCATCGATGGCCGGACCGCCGAGTTTGATGCTCGCCGGCTGGTGCAAGGTGTTCCACCAATCGACCGAGAATTTGATGATCGGCACGTTCACGAAACCGACCAAGGCGAGGATCGCCGAGGCGCGCAACCCGCGCGCCGGATCGTCGAAGGCGTTCTGCAGCGCCAAATAACCGAGATAGAGGAAAAACAGCACCAGGACCGAGGTCAGGCGCGCGTCCCACACCCAGAACGTGCCCCACATCGGCTTGCCCCAGAGCGAACCGGTGACGAGACACAAAAAGGTGAAACACGCGCCGATGGGCGCCATCGCTCGCGCCACCACATCGGCCAGCAGGTGACGCCAGACCAGCGCGACCGCGCTCGCGACGGCCAACAGGGTGTAGCTCGACAGCGCCATCCACGCGGCGGGCACATGCACATACATGATGCGCACGCTTTCGCCTTGCTGGTAGTCGGGCGGCGAGGCGAACAGCGCGAAGTAAAGCCCGGCCGCCATCAGCACGGCGGTCGCGCCGACGGCCCACGGGAACACGCGCCCCGCGATACGCGAAAAGCGGGCAGGGTTGGCGAAAGTGGCGAGGTCGATCATGGCCTTCAATACTCGCAGCTGCGATCCTGGTTCAAGCGCGTGCGACGCCTTTACTCGGCGGCCAGACGGAGCGCCGCCGCCGCCGCCCAGGGCGACAAAACGAGCGCCCCGAAAAATAGCCCGGCCAGGATCAGAAGATGGGGCCTGGCGGCCAGATCGGCAACCGCCGCTTCCGGCGCCGCCACGCCGAAGATCAGCACCGGGATGAACAGCGGCAGCACGAGCAACGAGGTCAAGGCTCCCCCGCGCCGGGCGCCGAGCGCCAGCGCCGCCCCGACCGCGCCCAAAAGACTCAAGACCGGCGTTCCCAGTAGCATCGCGGCCAGCAGTGCGGGCAGCGCCTCCAGCGGCAGATGCAGAAATACGGCCAACAGAGGTACAGAAATGATCAGCGGCAGCCCTGTGGTCAGCCAATGCGCCGCCACTTTTCCCAGGACCATGATTTCCGTCTGGCCGGGGGAGAGCAGCAGGAGGTCGAGGCTGCCATCCTCGTAATCAGCCTGAAACAGCCGGTCGAGGCTGAGCAAAGCCGCCAATAAGGCCATGACCCAGACCAGCCCGGCGGCGATGCGCGCCAGTGTCTCGGGTTCCGGTCCGACGCCGAACGGAACCAGCGTCGCCGCGATTACGAAAAATCCCACGGTCATAAGGCTTTCCGCCGGCGAGCGAAGCGCAAGCATGAGATCGCGGCGGAGTACCGCGAAAAAGATACTCATGCCGCTGCCCGGACGGGGCTGAAGCGGGCGAGGTCCAACTCCTGGCTGCGCGCCAGGGACAGCGGGACATGCGTCGCCAGCGCGATCATTCCGCGTTGTTCCAGGTGCCGGGCGAGCGCCGCCTTTAACCCGGCTTGCGCGGCGGCATCGAGGCCGAGCGTCGGCTCATCCAACAGCCAGAGCGGGACAGGGCGCAGGAACAGCCGCGCCAGCCCCAGCCGGCGGCGCTGGCCGGCGGACAGGAACCGCGCCGGCACATCGGCCAAGGCTCCAAGCCCCATGGTTGCAAGCGCTTCGTCCTCGCCGCCACCACCGCCCAGGCTCGCCCAGGCGGTCAGATTTTCGCGCGCGGTGAGAACCGATTTGACCGCGTCTTGATGGCCGACATAGGCGAGGCGGGCGCGATGGGCCTCGGGGTCTGTGTCCACCGGCGTGCCATTCCACAATAGGCGTCCGTCATGAAGGGGACCGAGCCCGGCCAATTGGCGCAAGAGCGACGATTTACCGCTGCCATTCGGGCCGGACAGCACCAGGGCTTCGCCCGGAGCCAGCGAAAAGGACAGGCGCTCGAACACCAGCCGCTCGCCACGCAAACAGGCGAGCGCCTCGGCGGCCAGTCCCGTGCTTGACGTTGTGGGCGGAGCGAATCCGGGTGCGCTCATGGTGGCGCACCGTAACGGAGCGGAGCGCCCGAGCCTAGGTTCAGTTCAGGCCGCTTGCGGGCGGGCGAACCAAGTGCCCCGCGTATACACGCGATCGAGCGCCATCCCGACCACCATGGCGACGACGAAGCCGATGATCTTAGGGTCGCCAACGGCCAGCGCCGCCAGCGCCGGACCGGGACAGAGGCCGACCAGGCCCCAGCCGATCCCGAACAACACCGCGCCGCCGATGAGCGGCCGGTCGATATCGGTCCGTGTCGGCAGATGGAATTTACTCTCGAACAGCGGCGCGGCACGCAGCCGGACGAAGCGGTAGCCGGCGAAGCTCACCAGCAAGGCTCCGACCATGACCAGGGCCAGGCTCGGGTCCCAATTCCCGGCCAGGTCGAGAAAGCCTAGCACCTTGGCCGGGCTAACCATCTGTGCAACGGAAAGGCCGAAGCCGAACAGGATCCCCGCGACAAGCGCGGACACGGAACGTTTCATCGGGTCAGGCTCCGATCAGGTGGCGGAGAACGAACACGGTCGCGAATCCGGCGGCCATGAAAGTCAGTGTCGCGATCATCGAGCGCTTTGAGAGCTGCGCGTTGCCGCACACGCCGTGCCCGCTGGTGCAGCCGCGCCCGCGATGGGTGCCGAAGCCGACCAACAGCCCGCCGAGGATCACGACCGGCCAGCCGGCCTCGATCTTGACCGCGGCCAGCGAGCCGCCGAGCGTCTGGAAGCCGAGCGCGCCGAGGATCAGCCCGCCGACAAACATCAGCCGCCAGACGATGTCGTCGGAGCGCGCCTCAAGCACCCCGCCGAGGATTCCGCTGACTCCGGCGATACGGCCGTTACACGCGAGCAGCAGAACTGCCGCGGCGCCGATCAGCAAACCTCCGCTGAAGGAATCGGAGGGCGTAAAATGCTCCATTATTGATGGTCCCCTCTGTCCAGAACTGGCCCGAATCGAAACGCGCCGCGCCGGACTTTATCGCGCCAGGGGCACAAAAAGAATGCGGTCGTCGGAGGGGGTTCCGACGACCGCTTATGCTCTGGGCCAACCCGAGAGAGATGTCTTCGGAGGCTACCCGAATTTCCCGGGGTATCGAGGGAAGGTCCCAGTAAGGTGCCTTTATCGCCCAAGGCTGTGGCAGGGTTTTGCTCGCATTAAGGCAGAAGTATGAAATCCATGCATATTTTTGATGCAATGACGCCGCCAACTGATTGAAACTGCCCAGGACACTGGGCGGAGCGGCCCTGAGCGGAAATTTGCGCCCGGCTACAATCCGCTAGGGCCAGTCTGCTATCACCTAGGCAGGGCGGCTAAAATAACGAGTCGACCGCCAAGACCTTGATGGGGGCACGCGTGACCGTTACCGGACAAGACCAGCTCGGACTGCGCCGGATGCTCAAGGTCGGCGCGCAGAGCTACGCCTATTACAGCCTGGCCGAGGCCGCGAAAGGCTTTCCCGGCATCGCGCGTCTGCCCATCTCACTTAAGGTGTTGCTCGAAAACCTCCTGCGGCACGAGGACGGGCGCACGGTCACGGTCGAGGACATAGCCGCGGTCGCCGACTGGACCAAGGAACGCAGCTCCTCGCGTGAGATCGCTTTTCGCCCGGCGCGCGTGCTCATGCAGGACTTCACCGGCGTCCCGGCAATCGTCGATCTGGCGGCGATGCGCGACGCGATGGCGGCGCTCGGCGGCGACCCTGAGCGCATTAACCCGTTGAGCCCGGTCGATCTGGTGATCGACCATTCGGTCATGGTCGATGCCTTCGGCAGCCCGGGCGCCTTCGCGCAAAATGTGAAGCGCGAGTTCGAGCGCAATGGCGAGCGCTACGCCTTTTTGCGCTGGGGACAGGACGCTTTCCGCAACTTTCGTGTCGTGCCCCCGGGCACCGGCATCTGTCATCAGGTCAATCTCGAATATCTGTCGCGCACGGTGTGGTCGGAGACGGACCAAAGCGGGGCGATGGTCGCCTATCCCGACACGCTCGTTGGCACCGATAGCCATACGGTCATGGTCAATGGCCTGTCCGTGCTCGGCTGGGGCGTCGGCGGAATCGAGGCCGAGGCGGCGATGCTCGGCCAGCCCATCTCGATGCTGGTGCCGGAGGTGGTTGGCGTGGAACTGACCGGCGCGCTCACGGAAGGCGTCACCGCGACCGATCTGGTGCTGACGGTGACACAGATTCTGCGCAAGGCCGGGGTGGTCGGAAAATTCGTCGAGTTCTGGGGCGACGGGCTGGATGCGCTCAGCCTCGCCGACCGCGCCACGGTCGCCAATATGGCGCCGGAATACGGCGCGACCTGCGGCTTCTTTCCGATCGATGGCGAGACGCTGGCCTATCTGCGCCTCACCGGCCGCGAGGCGCAGCAAGTGGCGCTGGTCGAGGCCTATGCCAAGGCGCAGGGTCTGTGGCGTGATGCCAAGTCGCCGCCGCTGTTCAGCACGGCGGTCAAGCTTGCGCTGGGCGCGGTCGAGCCGAGCCTGGCCGGGCCGAAGCGGCCGCAGGATCGGGTGCCGCTTGGCCTCGTCGCCGCCGATTTTGGCAAGTTGCGCGGCGAGCTGCGGGCGAAGGAAACCGCGCCGCGCACCGTTAAGGTCGACGGCTACGACCTCGAGGACGGGGCGGTGGTGATCGCCGCCATCACCAGCTGCACCAACACCTCCAATCCGAGTGTGATGATCGGCGCCGGGATCTTGGCGCAAAAGGCGCTGGCGCGCGGGCTCAAGGTCAAGCCCTGGGTCAAGACATCCTTCGCGCCCGGCAGCCAAGTGGTAACGGATTACATGCAGGCGGCTGGCCTCGACACCGCGCTCGATGCGCTCGGCTTCGGTCTGGTCGGCTATGGCTGCACCACCTGCATCGGCAACTCCGGGCCGCTGCCCGAGAAGGTCGCGCAGGCGATCGACCAGGGCGAGTTGTTGGTGGCCGCGGTCTTGTCCGGCAATCGCAACTTCGAAGGCCGCGTGCATCCGCAGACGCGCGCCAATTATCTCGCCTCGCCGCCGCTGGTGGTCGCCTACGCGCTTGCCGGCACGGTCGCGCGCGACTTGGCGAAAGAACCCTTGGGCATGGGCGCGGATGGAAAACCCGTGTTCCTCAAGGATGTCTGGCCGAGCGACGCCGAAATCCGCGCCGCGATCGCCGCACATATGTCGCCCGAGCTCTACCGGAAACGTTACGCCAATGTCGCGGCCGGACCGGCCGAGTGGCGGCAGGTGAAGGCGCGGTCGGGCCGCACCTTCACCTGGGTCGAGGATTCGACCTATGTGCGCCGGCCGCCCTATTTCGACGGCTTCGGCCCGACGCCGCCGGCGCAAAGCGATATTCGCAACGGGCGCGCGCTCGCCATTCTCGGCGACAGCGTGACCACCGACCATATTTCTCCGGCGGGTTCGATCGAGGCCAATGGGCCGGCGGGGCGTTATCTCGGCGAGCACGGGGTCGCGCGCGCGGAGTTCAATTCCTACGGTGCGCGTCGCGGCAATCACGAAGTTATGATGCGTGGCACCTTCGCCAATATCCGATTGCGGAACGAGATGGCGGCCGGCACCGAAGGCGGGGTGACGGTGCATCAACCGACGGGCGAGCGCCTGTCGATCTATGACGCGGCCATGCGCTATCGGGCGGATGGGGTCGCGACGCTGATCTTCGCCGGCAAGGAATACGGCACCGGCTCGTCTCGCGACTGGGCGGGGAAGGGGCCGGCGCTGCTCGGCGTGCGCGCGGTGGTGGCGGAAAGTTTCGAGCGCATCCATCGCTCGAACTTAATTGGCATGGGCGTTTTGCCGCTTGAATTTTCAGCCGGGTTCGACCGCAAGACGCTCGCGCTCACCGGCGCTGAGTCCTTCGATCTGGTCGGCATCGCCACGATGCTGGCCCCGCGCGCCAAGCTCGCGTTGCGCATCGCCGGGCCTAAAGCGGCGCGCGAAGTCGAGCTCATGGCGCGCATCGATACGCTCGATGAGCTCGAGTGCTTCAGGAACGGCGGAATCCTTCACTATGTCCTACGGCGTATGGTTAAAGAGGCATGATCCGAGGCTGCCACTCACCGAAGGGTGAGCGGTTTTGATTGGCGCGCCGGGCGGCACCTCGGGCAGACTACCAGCATGCTACGGATTCTTTTTACGATTATCGGTTTGGCCGCGCTCGCCGGGGCGGCGCCGGCTGTCGCCCAGAACCGGCTGGTGCTGGTCGAGCTGTACACCGCGCAAGGCTGCTCGACCTGCGTGCCGGCGGATGCGGTGCTGGCCGATTTGGCTAAGCGCCGGGACGTGCTCGCGCTCAGTTTCCACATCGATTACTGGGACTACATCGGCTGGAAGGATCCCTTCGCCGATCCCGAGTTCACCGCGCGCCAGCGCACCTATGCCGCGCGGCTGAAATTGCCCTACGTCTATACGCCGCAGGTGTTGGTCAATGGCGTTTGGGAGGGGCGGGGCGCGGATAGGCGCGCGATCGAGCGCGCGGCCACGCGCGCCGCGCGGGTCGAAAATGGCCGCATCGACGTGCGCGCAAGTTTAGTCGGGCCGCGCCGGCTGCAGATTTCGGTCGATGGCGGTGACCGCCCGGGCGAGGCGGATGTGCTGATCGTGCGCTGGGATAGCGAGCGCAAAACCGAAGTCGCGCGCGGCGAGAACCAGGGTCGCTCGCTGGTCAACATCAATGTGGTTCGCTCGCTGCTAAACGTCGCCACTTGGCAAGGCGAACCGATCGAACTCACCCTCGATCTCGAAGACCTCGGCAAGGGCGTCGGCGAGGATGGCTTCGCCGTAATCGTGCAGGACGCCGGCGGCGGCGAAGTCCTCGGCGTCGCGCGGGTGGCGAAGAAATAGCACGCGGCGTTGGCGCTACGCCCCTACGCCCTTCTGCATAATGCTGGCGAGGCGGCGGGCGAAGCCGGCGGGGTCGGCGAGCGGCTCGCCTTCCAGGATCTGCGCCTGATCGAGCAACAGCAGCGCCAGATCGTCCATCTTCAAGTCCGGCCCCTGATCCGAAACGCGCGCCGCCAGGCTGCGGATGAGCGGGTGGCGCGGGTTGATCTCGAGTATGCGCGCGGCGCGTGTCTCGATGCGTTTGTGCTGGCGCAGCAGCCGCTCGAGGTGCAGGTCTGCATCACGCGCATCGGCCACCAGGCACACGGCGCTGTCGGTCAGCCGGTCGCTTTCGCGCACGTCTTTCACCTTGTCCGTGAGCGCGAGCTTCAACAGCGCGACCAAGCTGTGGATGCCCTTGGCCGGCGGTTCGGCTTCTTTGGTGGCGGCGTCGAGCAGCGGAAAGGCGGAGAGATCGCTTTCGCCCTGCGTCACAGAGCGAAAATTCTTGCCGTTGTAGCCGCCGACCATCGCCGGCCAGAATTCATCGACCGCATCCGTCAGCAAAAGCACCTCCAGCCCGCGCGCGCGGAAACCCTCGAGTTGTGGCGAGGCCTTGAGCGCGTCTGGGTCGTCCCCGGCGGCGGTGTAGATCAGGCTCTGCCCCGGTTTCATCCGCGCGACGTAGTCGGCCAGGCTCACCCAGCCTTCGGCGCCGGTCGAGCGGAAGCGCACCAAACCCAGCAGCGCATCGCGCTCATTCGATTCCTCGTAGAGGCCTTCCTTGATCGCGCCGCCGAAATTCTCCCAGAATTTGGCGTAGTCCTCCGGCGCGGCTTCGGCCTTGGTCTTCAGCTCGCCGAGAATGCGTTTCACCAGCCCGGATCGCATTTTAGCCAATATCGGGTTCTTCTGCAGCGTCTCGCGGCTGATGTTGAGCGGCAAATCCTCGCTATCGACCACGCCGCGCATGAAGCGCAGCCAGCCGGGCAGAAGATCGTCGCAATGGTCGGTGACGAACACGCGCCGCACATAGAGCTTCACCCCATGCTTGCGCTCGGGCTGGAACAGGTCGTGCGGGCGCGCGCCGGGGATGAACAACAGGCTGGCGTAGGAAATCACGCCCTCGGCACGATTGTGCAACACCATCCACGGCTCGTCGAAGGCATGCGCGGCATGACGATAAAACTCGGCATATTGCCGCTCGGTGATTGCGGACTTGGGCCGCGTCCACAGCGCTCGCCCGGCGTTGATCTGTTCTTCCTTGCCCGCGCTTTTCAACATCACCGGCAGCGCGACGTGATCGGAATAGGAGCGCACGATCTCCTGCAGCCGATGCGGCTCAAGAAATTCCTGTGCGTCGTCCTTCAGGTGGAGCGTGACGCGTGTGCCGCGCGCGCTGTCGTGGGCGGCCGGGGCGGTGGTGAAGCTGCCGGCGCCGTCGCTGTCCCAGCGCCAGGCGCCCGCTTCTCCGGCGCGCCGGCTGACAACGCTCACCCGGTCGGCGACCATGAAGGCCGAATAGAAGCCGACGCCGAACTGCCCGATCAGCGGCAGGTCGCGGCGCGCATCGCCGGCCAGTTCTTCCATGAACTTGGCCGTGCCGGAGCGGGCGATGGTGCCGAGATTGGCAATCAGTTCGTCGCGGTTCATGCCGACGCCGTTATCGGCGATGGTGAGCGTGCTCGCCGCCGGGTCGGGTTCGAGCACGATGCGCAGCTCCTCCTCGCCCGGACCCGTCTCGGGGGAAGTCTGCGCTAGGTGGCGTAGGCGGTCGCAGGCGTCCGAAGCGTTCGAGATCAACTCGCGCAGAAAAATTTCGCGGTTGGTGTAGAGTGAATGGGTCACGATCCCGAGCAGGCGGGAGACTTCGGCTTGAAACGGATGTGTTTCCTGGTCCATGGCTACCTGGTTGCGTGCTGCTGGGGCGGCGCAGATATGTGCGCCCGCGCGCCCGACCGCAAGTCCCGCGCCTATGGGTCCCATGTCTGAGCGTGACGACCAACTGGCGCTGTTGAGTGAGATCGACGCCGAGCTGCGCCTGACCGCCGACCAAACCGGCCGCGACCGGCTTTCGCCGCGGGTTCGCACGGTCTTTCAGCGGGTGCCGCGAAGGGAGTTCGTGCCCGAGCCTTCCTCGCCTTTCGCCTACGACAACCGACCGCTGCCGATCGGCGCCGGGCAAACGATCTCCCAGCCGTTCATCGTCGCCTTAATGACCGAGCTGCTCGACCTCACGCCGGAGTCCCATGTACTGGAGATCGGCACCGGTTCGGGCTACCAGACCGCGCTGCTGGCCGAGTTAGCCGCCGACGTATTCACTGTCGAGCGCATCACCCAGCTTTCCGAGCAAGCGCAAGAGACGCTTGCAAGCCTCGGATATCGCAACATTCATTTTCGCATCGGGGATGGTCATGCCGGTTGGGCCGAGCACGCCCCCTATGACGCGATCATCGTCACGGCGACGGCACAACGGGTTCCTTACGCGCTGCTGGCGCAACTTGCGGTCGGCGGACGTCTTTTGCTGCCGCTCGGCCAGACCCCGTTCCGGTCAAGGCTTCTGGGCCAGGGCTTCAAGAGCGAGTTGGTAGTGCCGGACGGACAGCCTGCGCGAAACTTCGGACAGGAGCTGACCCTGGTCCGGCGCCTATCGGCCAAGCGCTTCGAGGAGACGCCGCTGCTCGAAGTCGCCTTCGTGCCGCTGATCGAGGACGCCAAGCGCGAATCGGATTAGGGTGCCTCACGCCCTTGTGCATTGACAGGCCGCGCGCCGGACGGTCAGATCAATCGCTATCGCTGCGGGGAGCGCGTCAATCCATCGACTTCTTCGGGCTGCGGCGTTTCCCGCCCATTAAATGGGAGGAAAACATGTGGGGGAAATCGCCCACTACAGGCGAGCTCGCCGTTGCTTTTGTCGGCATCGCCGCACTCGCACTTGCTTTTCCGCCGAGTGCTGACGCCCGCGTCAGCCGCATTGTCATCGATAAGAAGACCTCGCCGGCCTTCGACGACGCCAGCTTCGGCGCCGCCGGGCAATACGAGCTATTGGCGGGCATGGCTTATGGCGAGATCGATCCGAACGATCCGCGCAACGCCATCATCCAGGATATTCAGCTCGCGCCAAAGAATGCGCGCGGGATGGTCGACTATTCAGCCAGTTTCCAAATTGCCAAACCGATGGACATGGCGAAGGCCAGCGGGATGATGTGGCAAGACGTGCCCAACCGGGGAGGGCGGCTCATTATCGTCGCCGCCGAGCGGCTTCTGGGCGATGTCGGCCTAAGCGCGGGCTGGCAGGGCGACAATTCTGGCGGAACCGCACCCGGCCCGAACAACGACTATGCCGTGGTGCCGATCGCCAAGAATCTTGACGGAAGTTCGATAACTGGCCCGGTGATCGGGCGCGTTCTCAATGCGAGCGGCAAGAACTCGCAGCCGATGTTCGTCCATTCCAACCCTGTTCCCTATAAGCCGGCCAGTCTCGATACCAAGCTCGCCACGCTGCACACGCATGCGTCGGAGGGCATGGATGGCAAGCTCGGCGATGTGCGCGAAGTGCCCGCAGGAGACTGGGCCTGGGCCAAATGTGACGCCAACACCCCGTTTCCGGGCAAGCCCGATCCGACGCAGATCTGCCTCAAGGATGGCTTCGACGCAAAGCTGCTCTATGAAGTTGTGTTCACGGCGCAAGATCCGCCTGTGCTCGGCATCGGCTTCGCCGCCTTCCGCGATCTCGGCTCGTTCTTCAAGACGGCCCAAGCCGACGACGCCGGCACGCCCAATCCGCTAGCGGGTGGCATCAAATGGGCGATCGCGCGCGGCGTATCGCAATCGGGCAATATGCTGCGCGGATTCCTGCATCTCGGCTTCAACGAGGGCGAAGACGGCAAGCCGGTCTTTGAAGGCGCCTGGCCGATCATTGCCGGGCGGCGGATCGCGCTCAACGCCCGCTTCGCCATGCCGGATGGCGTGCTGAAACTCTACGAACCGGGCAGCGAGGGGCCGCAATGGTGGAACCCTTGGCCGGATAAAGTGCGCGGGCTACCGGTCGGCGGTATTTTGGATCGCTGCACCGCGTCAAAAACCTGCCCGAAGATCATCGAGCATTTCGGCGCCGCCGAAGTGTGGGGGCTGAAGCTGACCCCGGAATGGGTTGGCGCCTCGGCTGAAGCCGACATCCCGCTCGCCGACAGCGGCCGCCGCTATTACATCCCGAGCGCGGCGCATGGAGGCGGCGCGGGCGGGTTCTCCGCCGTCCCGGCTGCTCCGCCGGCCTGACCGAGCAACGGCTACGGACAGGGTTCGCTGGCCGCCAATCCGGTGCCGCACACGGAGACGGTCAACGCGCTCCGCGTGCATTTCCGCAACTGGGTGATGAAGGGCGTGAACCCGCCGCCGAGCCAATACCCGACGCTTGCCGCCGGGCATCTGGCCGAGGCGACCAAGGAATCGCTCGGCTTCCCTACCATTCCTGGCCTGCCGGCGACAGCGCCGACCGGGTTCATCAATCCGGTGATCGACTACGACTTCGGGCCGGAGTTCGATAACTTCGACGCCAAAGGCTACGCCACCATCATGCCGCCGAAGATCAAAGGCGTAATCAAGATGCTCGCGCCCAAGGTCGATGCCGATGGCAACGAGCTGGGGGGCGTGCCGGTGGTGCTGCGCGACGCGCCGCTTGGCACCTATATGGGCTGGAACATCACCGCCGCCGGATTCCACGCGGGCCAGCTCTGCAACTATGCCGGGGGGATGGTGCCCTTCGCCAAGACCAAGGCGGACCGCGAGGCCAAAGGCGATCCGCGCCCATCGCTCGAAGAGCGCTACAAAACGCATGATGGTTATGTCGCTGCCGTCAAAGCCGCGGGACAGAAGGCGGTTTCCTCCGGCTTCTTGCTGCAGGTCGATGCCGAGGCTCTTATCGCGGCGGCGCAAAAGAGCGACGTCTTGATGTAAGCTCGACCCTCTTTGTCAACTGATTGGGCCGGCCCTTCCATCACGGGGCCGGCCCTTTCCCTCGCCGACGGATCCCTCTTGCGCTGCGGCCCGCCAATCCCGACACTTTAGCCATGCGCGCGCCGGACTCGGAGGTGAAGGCGGTCCTCGGGCCCACCAATACGGGCAAGACCCACCTGGCCATCGACCGCATGGTCGCTCACGCGACCGGAATGATGGGCTTTCCGCTTCGCCTGCTGGCGCGCGAGAACTTCGATCGCGTGCGGCAGATGAAAGGCGAGCGCGCGGTCGCGCTGATCACCGGGGAGGAACGCATCCTCCCGCCGCATGCGCGCTATTTCCTCTGCACGGTCGAGGCGATGCCGCTCGACCGCCGGGTCGAGTTCCTGGCGGTGGACGAAATCCAGCTTGCCGCCGATGCCGAGCGCGGGCATGTGTTCACCGATCGCTTGCTCTATGCGCGCGGGGAACGCGAAACGATGTTCCTTGGCGCGGAAACCATCGCGCCGCTCGTGCGCCGCCTAGTTCCGGAGGCGGAGATTATCCGCCGGCCGCGTTTCTCACGCCTGTCCTATGCTGGTCGCAGCAAGCTTTTGCGGCTGCCGCCGCGCTCGGCCGTGGTCGCCTTCTCCGCCGCCGAGGTCTATGCGCTCGCCGAGTTGATCCGTCGTCAGCGCGGCGGTGCGGCGGTGGTGCTGGGCGCGCTGAGCCCGCGCACGCGCAACGCGCAGGTCGCTCTCTACGAGGCGGGCGAGGTCGATTTTCTGGTGGCGACCGATGCGATCGGCATGGGGCTCAACATGGGCATCGACCATGTCGCCTTTGCGGCCCTGTCAAAATTCGATGGGCACGATCACCGCCGCTTGAGTCCGCCCGAGATCGCGCAGATTGCCGGCCGCGCCGGGCGCTATCTCAATGATGGCACTTTCGGCACCACGGCCGATGTTTCCGAAATTGATACGGAGATTGTGCAGGCGGTTGAGAACCACCGCTTCGATCCGTTGCGCGCGCTTTATTGGCGCAACTCCGAGCTGGAGTTTGGCTCGCTCGATGCGCTCAAGCGCAGCCTGGAGCGGCCGCCGCCCGAGGCGGACTTGATGCGCGCGCCCGACACCGACGACACGCGCGCGCTCGCCTTTCTCATGCGCGATCCGGACATCCGCCGCTGGGCGTCGTCGCCGGCCTCGATACGGCTGTTGTGGGAAGTGTGCGGCACGCCCGACTTCCGCAAGGACATGACCGATGGGCACCAGCGGTTGCTGGGCCGCATCTACCAGTTCCTCCTATCGCCTGAAGGGGTCATTCCAGCCGACACGATCGAGCGGGCACTGGCGCGGCTGGATCGCATAGATGGCCCGATCGACGCGCTCGTCACGCGCATCGCGCATACGCGTACCTGGACTTATCTGGCCAATCGGCGCGGCTGGCTGAGCGATGCGGAGCAGTGGCAGGAGCGCACCCGCGCGCTGGAGGATAAGCTTTCCGACGCGCTGCATTTGGGCTTGACCGAGCGCTTCATCGATCGCCGTGCGGCCTCACTTGTGCGGCGGCTGCGCGAACGCGGCAGTGGGCTGTTGACCTCTGTGACCGGCGAGGGCCTGGTCGCTGTCGAAGGCGAGGCGGCGGGACGGATCGAAGGTTTCCGCCTGGTTCCGCTGCCGACCGCCGCCGGTTCCGCCGTCATGTTGTCCGCCGCCGAACGCGCGGCGCGCGGTGCCATGGCCGAGCGCGTGGCGCGTCTTGAAACCGCTGCGGACGCGCGTTTTGCACTCACCGCCGCCGGGCGCATCACTTGGGATGGCGCTCCGGTCGCGCGGCTGGGCGCCGGACCCGATCTGTTGCGTCCGGCAATCGAGGTCGACGCCTCCGATCTCTTGATCGGAGCACAAAAGGAACGCCTTCGCCGCCGCCTGGCCGATTGGCTGGAGCGCATGCTGCGGCAAAGGCTTTCGCCGCTCTTCGCCCTGGCCGAGGCACCGCTGGCGGGGTCGGCGCGCGGCGTCGCCTATCAGCTCGTGCAGGGGGGCGGGGTGGCCGCCAGCGCCGATGCCGCGGCGCAGCTGGCCGCTTTGCGGCCATCCGACCGGCAGGCGCTGGCGCGGCACGGCGTGCGCCTGGGGGCGCTGGTGATTTTCATGCCGGTGCTGCTCAAGCCGGCGGCGAATGCTCTGCGCCTTTTGCTCTGGTCGGCATTGCGCGGCGTGCCGCTGCCCGTAGGGCTACCGGATGGGAGTCGCCCGGCGGTCGTGCGCCTGTCCAAAATCGCCACCGAGGCCTATGCCGCCGCCGGCTACCGAGTCGCGGGTCCGCTTGCCGTCCGCGTCGATATTCTGGAACGCTTGCGCCAAGCGTTACGCGCCTTGCGTTCGCTTCCGGCGCCGGTTCCGGGGGCGTTATGCGGTCTGATTGGCGCTAAAACCGCCGAGCTTGCCGCCGTGGCCGAGGCGCTTGGATTCCTCGTGACGAGCGAAGACGGCGCTCCGCGTGTGGCGGCGCGCCCGGAGGAGCAGCCGTGGCGTCGTCTGGCCGCGAGCGCACGCCCAGGCTCGCGCCCGCGCCGGCCGCGCCGGGAAGCGGACTCGCCGTTTGCCGCGCTCCGCCGGCTGCGTATGCCCAACTCTTCGGGCTAAGGCCTTCATGGCCGAGGACGCCCTGCGCCTGGACAAGTGGCTATGGTTCGCGCGCTTCTGCAAGAGCCGCTCCCTGGCGACCAAGCTGTGCCGCGCTGGCCATGTGCGGCTGAACCGCCAGGCAGTGGAGAAGTCGCATGCTCTGGTGCGCAAGGGCGACGTGCTGACCTTCGCGCAAGGCGATCGCGTGCGTGTGATCGAGGTGCTGGAGCTCGGGACACGTCGCGGCCCGGCGGCGGAGGCCCAGGCTCTGTATGCGGATCGCGCGCCGAAACCGCCGCCTCTCGATCCCGTGGCGCAGGCGTTGTTGCGCCGGCCGGCCGAGCGGGAGGCAGGATCCGGCCGCCCGACCAAGCGCGACCGAAGGCGCATCGATCGGCTGTCGGATGTTGGCGACTGAAGCGCGGCCCTTGCCGGCAGGCGGAGCGGCATGCTACCGGCACGCCATGCTGAACAGGTTACGCACGCTTATCCGCGGCCAGGCGTCGGCCGCCGCGCCGGGTCGCGACCTCAAAGAGTCGGCCGCCGGCCTCTTGGTCGAAGCCGCGCTGGTCGACGGGCACATGGACCCGGTCGAGCGGCGCGAGATCGAGGGCGCGCTGGTGCGTAGCTTTGAACTGAGCGAAGCCGTCGCCGTGGGTCTGGTGGATGAGGCCGAAAGCCGCGCTCAATCGCGACCAATGATTTTCACGGCTTCAGCCGCGCGCTCAATCGCGACCTTGATCACGCCGCCCGCGTTTCGCTGATCGAGGCGCTGTGGCGCGTGGTGAATGCCGACGGATATGTGCATGACTACGAGGCCAATCTGATGCGCCGTATCGCTGGGCTGCTCCATGTCGAGGATCGCGACAGTGGCTCGGCGCGCAAGCGCGCCGTAACGTCTTAGCGCGGGATTTTTCGCTCCGCCCCATTTTATCGCCTGACAGGGTTATCCAAGAGGAAGCGTCGCATGAGTTATGTCGTCACCGAACAATGCATCCTGTGCAAGTACAAGGACTGCGTCGAAGTCTGCCCGGTTGATTGCTTTTATGAGGGCGAGACCATGTTGGTGATCCATCCAGACGAATGCATCGACTGCGGCGTTTGTGAACCGGAGTGTCCCGCCGAGGCGATCGTGCCCGATACCGAGCCGGGGATTGAGCGCTGGGTCGAGCTCAACCGCGTCTATGCACAAGATTGGCCCAATGTGACGCAAAAGGGCGAACCAAACCCCGATGCAGACAAGTATAAGGGCGAAGAGGGCAAGTACGAAAAATACCTCAAGCCACGCGAGGGTTCGTAGGGCTCGCTCGGGCCGGGTCGGCCAAAGCTGGATGTATTAGGGTTCATCCCGTATACTCCAGCGGCTGAACAAGCCTCTGTGGCGCTGCCAATGGTGCTGCGGGCGAGTGCCATGGGTGGCCTTCCGGCGCGGCCGGCCGGCGCGAGGTAACAAGCAAGGACGAGTGCGCGGGTGATGACAGGTAAGAAAGCTACCGCCGAGCAGCTGGAATATTCCGCGGGCGATTTCGTGGTCTATCCGGCCCATGGCGTGGGCCGCGTGGTCGGCATCGAAAAGCAAATGATCGCGGGCGAAACGCTCAAGCTCTTTGTCATCCAATTCGATAAAGAGCGCATGACATTGCGGGTTCCTGTTGAAAAGGCGACAAAATCCGGCCTGCGCAAGCTGTCCAATCGCAAGGTCATCGACGCCGCCCTCAAGGCGCTCAAAGGCAAGGTGCGCATCAAACGCACGATGTGGAGCCGCCGCGCGCAGGAATATGAAGCCAAGATCAATTCCGGCGATCCGGTTGCGGTCGCCGAAGTCGTGCGCGATCTGCATCGCGGCGCCGATCAGCCCGACCAGTCATACTCCGAGCGGCAGATGTATCAGGCGGCGCTTGACCGCTTGGCGCGCGAGCTGGCCGCCGTCGAGGACATCGACCAAGAGGCGGCGACTATTAAGCTCGAAAAGATGCTGCTCGCGACCATCGTTCCGCCGGTGGCTTGAGCCGCCGCATCATTCCCCCAGGATCTCGATCTGCTCGGGATGGGTGGCCTCGATCATCGGGCCGTTGAGCAGCTCGACCCAGCCGCGGACCCGCACGCGGCGGCCCGCATAGGACGGGATCGCAAATCCCGCGCGCTCGAATTCGCGCCGGTCACTGGATGCGATCGAGACAGTGAAGTCGCTGCGATAATCAGGGCCGAAATTGAGATAGCCGCGCCCGTCCACGACGCGCGCGCTTAACACCTTGCCCTCGACCAGGGCGAAGCGGTCGAGTTGGCCGCGCACCCTTTCGGCCGGAACGATCGCATAATACGGATCGGCCCATACCCCGCGTTTTTCGCGCCGCGCCCCGCCTTCCAACGCCAGCATCGCCGGGACCAGAGCGCGGTTGTCGGCGAAGCTATAGACGCGCGCCATCCCGGCTTCGAGCATCGCCCCCTGCACCCAGGTGCCGTCGTCCAGGTACAAATGGGCGAGCGTGCGCCCATAGCGGTCGAGGTGCGCACCGCCATAGGCGAGGCGCACGGTCTTTCCCAGCGCACGCGCTTCCAGGGCGGACTTGGCGGCCTCGGCCAGCGGCCAGGTGACAAAGCCGGGCCGGTCGAGCGGCAGCTTGGGCGCCTGGATGCCGACCAGCCGCACCTCGCGCCCGTCGTCGAGCGTGAGCGTGTCGCCATCGGTGACCGCCACGACTATGGCCGCGCCGCCGTCCTGCATGAGCTGCGGCAGCCCGGCCGCCAGGGCCGCGCCGGCGAGGAGAAAAACCAGGCTAGCGAGCGCGCCTAACCCTGGCCCGATGAGGCTCCGCCGGCTAATGTCGCCGCCCAATGTCAGCCAATGATTCATCCGCCCGCCCACCCAGCGTCCAATCGCCACGGTTCGATCTCTATCCGTCCATCGAACCCTACGCCAAGGGCATGCTCGAGGTCGACCCGCCGCACGGCGTCTATTGGGAGACGAGCGGCGCTCCTGACGGCGTGCCGGTGTTGTTCCTGCACGGCGGGCCGGGGGCGGGGACGACGCCGGTGCATCGGCGCTTCTTCGATCCGGCCTTCTATCGCATCGTGTTGTTCGATCAACGCGGCGCCGGGCGCTCGACGCCGCATGGCGAGACGAAGGGCAACACCACCCCGGCGCTGGTCGCCGATATCGAGAAACTGCGTGCGCTGCTGGGCATCGAGTCGTGGATCGTATTCGGCGGCTCCTGGGGCTCGACACTGGCGCTCGCCTATGCCCAGGCGCATCCAGAACATGTGCGCGGGCTAGTGCTGCGCGGCATCTTTCTGTGCCGCAAATCGGAGATCCAGTGGTTCCTCTATGGCATGCGGGAGATTTTTCCCGAGGCTTGGCGCGAGTTCGTCGCGGCTATACCCGAAGCCGAACGCGGCGATCTGCTGCAGGCGTTTCATAAGCGTTTGATGCACCCCGATCCGGACGTGCATATGCCGGTGGCGCGCGTCTGGAGCGCCTATGAAGGAACCTGCTCGACGCTGCTACCCAGCGCCGAAACGATGATGGGCTTCCGCGATGAGCGCGTCGCGCTCGGCTTGGCGCGCATCGAGGCGCATTACTTCGCCAATGATATCTTTCTGCCGGAAGGTGCGCTCATGGCCGGCGTCGCCCGCATTCGCGCGATCCCGGCGGTCATCGTCCAGGGCCGCTACGACATCGTCTGCCCGATCGTCACTGCCGACGAATTGGCGCGCAACTGGCCGGAGGCCGAATACATCGTTATCAACGACGCTGGACATTCAGCGCTCGAGCCGGGCACGCGCACGGCGCTGGTCGATGCCATGGAGCGATTCAAGCTTCTCTCGGCGCCGCGCGGGACGCCGCCTAATTGAGAGTTTGACACAAAAAACTCACTGCAACCCATTGGCGCCAGCCCATGAATCCACCCGGCGCAAATTTACCCTTCATCCCCGGCTGCGTTTACTTGCCTCTGCGCCCGAGTCGCACATGCGGGCCGCCATGCGGGGGATGGTCTCATGCGCCATGTTCTGACGCTGCTGCTGGCGGCCGGTCTGCTCGTGTCCTGTGCCGCACCGGCGCCGGAACCCGCGCCGAGCCCCGCACCGCTCGGACCGGTAGCTGTCACCGTGACCCCGTTGCCGCAAACGGGCATGAACCTCGCCGTTCTGGCTGCGGCGGCGCGCGCCTATCGACCAGCGGTTTTCGGCTCGGTCGAGACGCCGCTTGATCTTGGGCGCGCCAATCTTGACGGCAAAATCGTGCAGCAATGGCAGCGTGTGCAGGACTGGAGCAAGGCGCACAGCGCCGCTTGGCGCGACTGCGCGTTCGACTTGGCCACCTGCCGCACGGTGCCCGAACGCGCCTGGCGCGACTTGCTCTCCCGCGTGCGCATGTTGCCGCGCGAGCAGCAACTCGCCGCCGTCAATCGAGCGCTCAACGATGTGCCCTATATCGACGATGCGCTGCGCGACGGCGTAGCGGATTACTGGGCGACGCCGGAGGAATTCCTGCTGCGCTCGGGCGACTGCGAAGATTTCGCCATCGCCAAATATCTCGCGCTGCGCCACCTCGGCTACAGCGCCGAAACCTTGCGCATCGTCATTCTGACCGACAGTATCCGCGGCCAGGTGCATGCGGTGTTGGCGGTCGGCAATGGGGACGGGGCAGTCATCCTCGATAGCCTATCGAGCGAACTCTTCGCTGATGCGCTCTATGCGCATTACGAGCCGCATATCTCGGTCAACGAGCTTGGGATGTGGGAGCATTTCGGCCGCACGGTGGTGCCGCCGCTGGCTGAATTGCCGCCGGCCCCGCTTGGGTAGCCAGTTCGAAACTTTACGCTGATGCCTTATCGCGCCGCACTCATCATCGCGCCGCTCGCCCTCGCGCTGATAATGTGGGATGGACGTGTGTTGGAGGCGCTCCTACCTATTGGCGAGGTCGCGCCGTTCGACTTCGCCAATTTTACCCGGAGCAGCACGCCGAATGATTTTCTCGCCTGTCGGCCGTCATTTTGCCAGCTGGAGGCCGATATCGCGCCGCCGATCCTCGCGCTGCCGCTCGATCGGTTGGTGGCGGTCTGGGAGCGGGTGATCGCCGCCGAGCCGCGCGTCACTCAGCTGCGCGCCGACTCAGGACAGGGGCAATTCGAGTATGTGCAGCGCACGCCGGCGGTGCGTTTCCCCGATCTGGTGACCGTGCGACTTTATTCCATCGACCCGGGACGTTCGGCCATCGCGCTGTATAGTCGATCTATCTATGGTCGCGGCGATCTGGGCACGAACCGCAGGCGGGTCGAACGCTGGCTCGCCCGGTTGCGCGCGGAGCTGGCGCGCGGCTGAGCTTCTCTTCCACTCCCGCTTTCCTTGCACATTATGCGGTGCTATCGCTTTTCCCTGGGTCCCCGTAGCTCAGCTGGATAGAGCACTGGTTTCCTAAACCAGGGGTCGCAGGTTCAAATCCTGCCGGGGACGCCAGTCGATCGATCATTTGCCGGAGCCGGAGTGGGCGCGGTCGCCCCTAGTCACGCGTCTCGGGCGCGATCATGCCAGCAAGCGGCACCCCATCGATGGCACGCTGGAAGATTGCCTGGGCGAAACGCTCACGCTCGGCTGGTTCCAGATCGCGCGCGATTTCGGCCACCAACTGATGCGCGGTCGCTTGCAGGATCATGCTTTTCTCGCGCAGACGGGCGAGTGCCGCGGCGGCCTCGGCCGGCCGGAACGGATCCTGCGCCAGTGTGGCGATCACGTCGGCGCGCGCCGGGCCAAGCGCCGCCAGATCCAAGCGCAAGGTTTCGGCGAAATCGGCCATGATCCCAGCGGCGCGCGCGCGGGCGCGCGGCGGCAAGGCGGCAATGATTTCGCCGGTGTCGAAGCCGGCGAGCATTGCGTTCGTCGTCCTTGGCGACGTCCAATCGGCGACCCTTGGTCCTAACCACGCGCCACCGTAAATGCCGGCGGCGAAAAGGTTGAGCGCCAGCGAGGCGATCAATAAAGCGTCAAAGAGATGCGAGTGTCGTAGGGCCATGGTTCAGCATCCACCAATCCGATGACAACTATAGTCTCGGCGTTCGGAGCGCCCGCGGCCCAATCGGCCAAGGCGCCGCCGGCGGCTGGCGGGGACAAATCACGCGTCGCGACATAGGCTCCCACAGTCACGCCAAGCACAAAGGACGCGGCCAGCGCGAAACCGGCCAACGGGCGGGTCAGCGGGCGAGCCGCAATAACGGCCATCGACGCCGGTGCGTCAACCGCGCCGCCAATGAGATCGCGCAGCCTTGTGGCGACCGCGGCATTCGGCCGGGGCGGGCGAACGATGGCCAAAGCTTCGTCGAGCCGTTGCGCGTCGAGGAGCAGCGCACGCGCTTCGGACGAGCCGGCGAGCAGAGTCTGCGCCGCGCCGCGAGCCTCCGCCGGCCAGCGGGCCAATTCTCCGCCATAGGCGTCGAGCAGCTGGCCAAGTCGATCAATCGTCATGTGTTCACTCATGTTCCCGGCACCTTGGGCTAATCGCGTTCGAGCAGTTTGCTGAGCAGCGGTGTGAGTTCCAAGCGTAGCGCGCGGCGAGCACGCGCGAGCAGGGATTCGAGCGCCTCGACGCTGACTTCAAGCATCTGCGCCGCCTCCTGGCCGGAGAAGCCCTGGTAATGCACCAGAGCGATCGCGGCGCGCTGGCGGCGCGGCAGTTGCTCCATCACCCGACCGACGGCGCGCGTGATGGCGGCATCGCGCAGTGGATCGCCGGACTCCGCTTCAAGCCCGGGCATGGTCTCGTCGAGCGGCACTGTGCGGCGCGCACGCCGCCGATCGATACTCAGGTTGACAGCCACCCGGTGTAGCCAAGCCCGCAGCGGGGGACAGTCGCTGCGCCAGTCGCGCGCCTTGGCCATCAGACGGACGAAGGTTTCCTGCGCCACGTCATCGGCTTCTGCGCGGTCGCCGGTGACGTGCCACGCTGTCGCTACCAATGCGCCCAGATGGCGCTCGATGATCGCGGTCCAGGCGGCTACATCGCGCTCGGCCACGCGCGCCATGAGCTCGGCCTCGGCCGCGCGCTCATCGGCCGGCGGCAGGATGCGTGGCGCACCTTCGCGCCAGACCCCCCCCCGCGCGTGCCATGCGCTGTTCGTTGCGAGCGACCACGTGAGTTCCTGTTATGGGCGCGGCGGTGGTTGTTGCCCGCGGCGCGGCTGTTGCTGTTGCGGCTGCTGTTGCTGCTGTGCGCCGCGCTGTTGCGGGTCGGGGCGATCGCGAGTCATCTCAACCGTTTCGAGCGCGCCATCGCCATTGGTGTCATAGCGCCGGTGCCAGCGCTCGGTCGGTGCGGCCAACTCCTCGACCGTGATCATCTGGTCGCCATTGATATCAAGCAAATCAAACAGCGTGAAGGCTCCGAAGCGGCTCAGCTGCCCACCGCGCAACCGGAACTCCTCCACCGACAGCACGCCATCTCCATTGGCGTCGACCATACCGAACAGGCGCTTCTGCTCGGCCTCGATTTCGGCCAGGCTGAGACGGTCGTCCTTGTCCGCGTCGAGCGCGTCGATCATGCGCTGCGGGCCGCGGCTTCGCTCCTGCGCCTCGGTCGGCGATCCAGAACTGAACGCCAGGATGGTCGCGAGGGCGAGAAGAACTAAGCCGCCAAATTTGCGCATTACATCAGCCTCCCATAGGGTTAGCCAGTCGCCTGGCCGTGGATGGATCGCAACGTTGCCTCTGACTGCATCACGCCCGGGCTGCACCACTTCCGTCGATCGAGCAACATACAGTTGTTTGCCAGGCATGGCGACGGATGCGCTTCGGACCGGCCGTGAAGGGTGGCGGGTCTGGGGCGACTGGTATGCGGATCGGTCCGCCACGATAGAGCGGTAATGCGCGGACATGTTGCGGCCGGCGCGAAGGGGTTGGGCGATGCGTAAGCTGCTGGCGTTCCTGATGTTGCTTGCGTTGGTTGGGGCCGGGGCGTGGTACCTGTTTTACAGTCGATCCGCGGCCGGCCCGGCCAATTATCGCCTGGCTACGATCGAGCGTGGCGCGGTGGTTAACGCGGTTTCCGCCACCGGCACGCTGAAGGCCGTCGTCACGGTTAACGTCGGCAGCCAGATTTCCGGCCAGATCATGTCGCTGGGCGCCGATTACAACACCCGCGTGACCAAGGACCAGGTCATCGCTCGCCTCAACCCGGAAAATCTGGAAGCCAAGGTGCGCCAGCGCGAGGCCGAGCTGGCGGTCGCGGTCGCGACCGTTTCGCAGCAGGAAGCCGCCGTGATCCGCGCCGAGGCCGATCTTAAAAATTCGCAGGCCGCCGCGTCGGCCACGTCAGCGCGGGCCAAAAATGCGCGTGTCGTGGTAGCGGATACGGAGCGCGATCTGAAGCGCCAGCAGGAGCTGTTCGAAAAGCGCATTGTCTCCGAGGCGCAGTTGCAGAACGCGCAAGGCGCCTATGAAAAAGCACTGGCCAATCGCGATGCCACCGTGGCCGATGAATTGGCGCAGGTGTCCACCGTCGCGGCGCGCGCGGCGCAACTCGAAATGGCCAAGGCGGAAGTCCAGATCGCCAAATCGCAGGTGAAGATGCGCGAGGCGGCGCTGTCCTCCGACCGCGTCGATCTCGACCACACCTTCATTCGTTCGCCGGTCGATGGCGTGGTGATCGATCGCCAAGTCGATGTCGGCCAGACTGTAGCGGCCACTATGCAGGCGCCGACCCTGTTCACCATCGCCCAGGACCTTGGCTTGATGCAGGTCGAGGTCAATGTGAACGAAGCCGATATCGGCCGCGTGAACGTCGGCCAGCGCGTGACCTTCACCGTCGATGCCTTCCCCGATCGTGAATTCGATGGCGCGGTGCGCTTGATCCGCATGGCGCCGCAGACGGTGCAGAATGTTGTGACCTATAAGGTCGTGGTCGCCGCCGCCAACCCCGAGTTGCGGCTGATGCCGGGCATGACCGCCGACGTGCGCGTCATCATGAATGAGCGGCGCAATGTGCTGCGCGGGCCCAACGCGGCGCTGCGCTTCCGGCCGGCCGACGAGTCTGCGCCCGCCGCGGCGCCAGCTGCGGCCGGCACGCCCACGGCGCAAGGTGGGGGCGCCGGACGCGGCGGCCAGGGCGGGCAAGGCCAGGAGATCGAGCAACTCGCCAAGGATCTGGAGCTTACGCCCGAGCAGCAGGAGCAGATTCGCACTGCACTGACTGCGCTGCGCGAGCGTCAACAGGCACAGCGCGCACAGGTGCAGAATGGCGCACCAGGACAACCGGGAGCGGGTGGCGGGCAGGGCGGTGGAGTCCCCGGCGTCGCCATTGGCGGCGGCGGCGGCGGACAGAACAATCGCGGCCAGGCGCAGAATCCGCTGTTGCAAATCGTCTCCGCGGCGCTGACGCCCGAACAGCAGGTCAAATACCGGCAGCTGCAATCCGACCGCCGTGGGCAGGCAACGCAAGCAGCCACGCGCCCGGGCCGCGTGTTCATCCTCGGCGCGGAGGGCAAGCCAACTCCGGTCGCGGTGCAGATCGGCTTGGCCGACGCGGCTTACACCGAGATCGTGTCGGGCCTCGACGCCGGCGCGCGCGTGGTCATCGGCCTCGACACGACTTCGGCGGCGCAACCGGCGGTCGGCGGGGCGCCGCGCCTGCGCTTCGGGTTCTAGTCGTGAGCGGCCCGCTGATCGAAACCATCGCTCTGGCGAAGGACTATCGGATGGGGTCCGAGGCCGTGCATGCCCTCGTCGATGTCTCGGTCAAGATCGAGCATGGAGAATTCGTCGCGGTGATGGGGCCTTCGGGTTCCGGCAAATCGACATTCATGAATTTGCTCGGCTGCCTCGATACGCCCACGGCCGGCAAATACTTGCTCGAGGGCGAGGATATTTCCCGCCTGTCGCGCGACCGGCTTGCGGCCATCCGCAACCAGAAGCTTGGCTTCGTCTTCCAGTCCTTCAACCTGCTGGCGCGGGCGAGCGCGCTCGACAATGTCGAGCTGCCGCTGATCTATTCGCGCCGCGGGCGACGCGAACGACGCGAGATGGCTGCAGCCGCGCTGACCGAAGTGGGCCTCGGCGACCGCATGAACCACCGGCCCTTGCAGCTTTCCGGCGGCCAGCAACAACGCGTGGCGATCGCGCGCACCATTGTCGGCCGGCCGCTGTTGATCCTGGCCGATGAGCCGACCGGCGCGCTGGATAGCCGCACCGGCTATGAGATCATGGCGATCTTCCAGCGCCTCAATCGCTCCGGCTTGACCGTGGTCGTGGTCACGCATGAGCCGGAGATCGCCGCCTTCGCCAAGCGTATCCTGCGGTTCCGCGACGGGCGGCTGGGCAGCGACGAGCAGGTCGAGCATCCCTCCGACGCCGCGGCGATCCTCAAGTCACTGCCTCCGGCCAATTTGCCGTTGGTCGCATGAACACCGGCGATTTCCTGCGCTCGGCTCTGGCCTCGCTGCGCGCCAATGTGCTGCGCAGCGTTTTGACCACGCTCGGGATCATGATCGGCGTCGGCGCGGTGATCGTCATGGTCGCTGTCGGCTCGGGCGCGCAGAGCCAGGTCGATCAGCTCATCCGCTCGCTCGGCTCCAATCTGCTGATCATCGTGCCCGGCTCGGTCAACCAGGGCGGGGTTCGGCTCGGCGCCGGCACGCGTTCGACGCTCACCTGGGACGATGCGATCGCCATCGAGGCACAGGTCGACGGCGTGGCGATCGCCGCCCCCTCGGTGCGCGGCAACGGCCAACTGGTCGCCGGCAACGCCAATTGGCAGTCGGCGATCGAAGGCATCACGCCGGGTTTCCTCGTCGCGCGCAACTGGACCGTGGCGCGCGGGCGCGGGATCGAGGACGCCGATGTGGCGACGGCTGAGAAATCCGCGCTGCTCGGCAATACCGTGGCGGCGAACCTGTTTCCGGGCGAGGACGCGGTCGGCCAGTCGCTGCGTATCGAGAACGTGCCGTTCACGGTTGTTGGCGTGCTCGCCGCCAAGGGCCAGTCGGGGCAGGGGCGCGACCAGGACGATCTGGTCTATGTCCCCCTCTCGACCGCGAAGACGCGCGTGCTCGGCGGTCGGCAGGTGGGCGGGCGCACCGTGCAATCGATCACCGTGCAGGCGCGTTCGGCCGAAGCCGTGCCGGTGGTGCAGGCGGAGATCACCGAACTCATGCGCCAGCGGCACAGCATCCGCGAAGGGCGTGATAATGATTTCGACATCCGCAACATTTCCGAGGCGATGAGCGCGCGCGCGGAATCCTCGCGGGTGATGTCGATCCTGCTCGCCGCCGTCGCCTCGGTGTCGCTGGTCGTCGGTGGCATCGGAATCATGAACATCATGCTGGTGTCGGTGACCGAACGCACCCGCGAGATCGGGCTCCGTCTCGCGCTCGGCGCGCGCGGACGCGATATCCTGATCCAGTTCCTGCTGGAATCCCTGGCCTTGTCGAGCCTCGGCGGGCTGATCGGCGTCGCGCTTGGGGTCGGCGGCTCCAATCTGGTCGCCACTATGGCGCAGTGGCCGATGCTGCTGGAACTCTCCTCGGTCGCGCTGTCCTTCGGCTTCGCCGCCGCGGTCGGGATCTTCTTCGGCTTCTACCCGGCGCTTAAAGCCGCGCGTCTCGATCCCATTGAAGCGCTCAGATACGCCTAAGGCACGGCTGCTTCTTCCGGATCGTTAGCGCCCCTCGCGCCGCCAGGCGAGCAACAACGCGCCGAGCGCCAGGAACAGGGTGGCGAGCGCCGGCCAGAGCGGAAGCTCGTTCACGCCGCGGACGATGAAGTCGTTGTTGGCACGCAGGCCGAGCCACGGCCGTCCGCCGATGCCGCTGACGCCGAAGGTATCGCGGCCCTCGGCCACCAGGCGCACATCAGGTTCGCCTGCCTCGGACAGCCACACTACGCCGCCTCCGGTCGCGCGCGCGAGCGGACCGAGGATTAAATCGGTCGCGCTTACGTCAGCGAATTCGCGCGGATTGACCGAACCGACCACCGTCAGCGCGGCCTTGTCGCCGTCCTTGAGGCGATAGATCCCGGCCTCTTCGACCGGGAGATTGCCGACAGCGCGGCCACCGCCCATTTCGACCATGGGCACTTCGGCCTTGCGGCCGCTGGGGAAGGTGACCTCGACCGGATCGGTCCTGGCCACGAGCGAGCGGCGCTGGATTTCCAATCGCCCGCCGCGCATTTCGGCGGTCAGGTCGTTTTCTTCCAGCTCGGGCTCTTTCATCAGCCAATGCGCCATGCGGCGCAGAAGCTCAAGCTGCGGCCCGCCACCATCGAAGCCGCGCGACCACAGCCACATCTGATCGGTCAGGATCTGGCCGACACGGCCTTCACCGACGCGGTCGAGAACCAGGAGTGGGCGCTCGCCTTCGCCGGCCATGACCACGCTTCCGGCGCGCGCCTTGCCTTCGACCAGCCGGTACCAGCGGCCCCAGCTCGGGTCAGCCCCGGGCGCTCCGGCACCTTCAAGTTCGGCGGTTACTGGGTGGCGGCGGCCAAGATCGGTCAGATGCGCGCGATAGCCCCCTTCGAGCACCTCTCCGGTCGGTGTCGCCGGCAGCACGGCGCCAAGCGGCGTGCGATAGAGCCCGAGCGGCGTGGCGAAACTTGGCCCAACCGCTTCCAGGAACGCGCCGCCGTGGCTGACGTAATCGGCGATATTGGCCAGGTACTGCACCGGCAGCACGCCGCGATTGCGATAGCGATCGAAGATGACGAGATCGAACTCATGCAGCTTGATCTCGAACAGCTCGCGGATCGGAAACGCGATCAACGACAGCTCGCGTACCGGCGTGCCGTCCTGCTTCTCCGGCGGCCGCAAAATGGTGAAGTGGACGAGATCGACCGATGGATCGGATTTGAGCAGGTTGCGCCAGCCGCGCCCGCCGGCATGCGGTTCGCCGGACACGAGCAGTACGCGCAGGCGGTCGCGCACGCCATTGATCAGCACCACGGCGCGATTGTTGTCGAGCGTGAGTTCGCGCGGGCCGGGTTCGACCGTGACTTCGACCGCGGTCGTGCCGGCCCGGTCGAGCACCACATCGATGCTGCGCCGCGTGCCAGTGGTGACCGTGAGCGTTTCCACTTCCACTTGCGCGCCGCGGCGGATGGTGACGCGCGCCGGACCAGGGGGAACGCCTGGCGGATCCTCGACGCGGATAGCCATGGTGACGTTTTGCCCGACGAGGCCGTAGCTGGGTGCATCGACCACGACCAAGCGGCGATCGCCCTCGCTCTTGTCGCCGGAAAGAAGCACATGCAGCGGTCGGTCGAAGACGAATTTGCTCGCATCCGACGGCGCGTCATGCACTTGGCCGTCGCTGATGATGATCGCGCCGGCAAGACGCGCGCGCGGGATTTCGGCCACCGCGCGATCGAGCGCGCCCATCAGGAAGGTGCCGTCCACCTGACCACGGCCGGTGCCGCCTTCGCCTGGCCGCACGCGCACGACGCGCACCTCGACCCCCGGCCGCTCCTTGAGCCGTGCTTCGACGGCGGCGAGCGCCTTTTCGGTGCGTGCCTTGCGATCGCCGATGTTCTGGCTCGCGCTCTCGTCGACCACGATCACGGCGATATCGCCTTGCGGTTCGCGCTCCTCCATCACCAGCGAGGGATTGAGCAGCGCGATGACGATGCCGGCGGCCGCGACCAGCCGCAGGATCAGCCCCGGCGCGCGGCGCACGACACCGATCGACAACACGGCCAGCGCAATCCCGCCGATGACCGCAATGGCGATCAGCGGCAGCAGCGGATCAAAGCCGAGCGAGAGTGCGTTCATGAGCTAAAGTCCTGGGCGTTCATGCGCCTGGCTTCCTGCGCCTACTGACCAAGCCGCTCGAGGATTTGCGGCACATGCACCTGATCGGCCTTGTAGTTGCCGGTAAGCGCGTACATCACCAGATTGACCCCGAAGCGATAGGCCATCTCACGCTGGCGGTCGCCCCCAGGGACGACCGGATAGAGCGGCTGGTTCTTGGCGTCGATCGCCCAGGCCGCGGCCCAGTCGTTGCCGCCGACGACCACCGGCGAAACGCCGTCGTTCACGCGCAAGTCGGGTTGCTGCACCCAAAGCGTGCCGCCGGCGTAGCGGCCTGGAAAATCCTTCATCAGGTAGAACGCTTTGGTGAGCACATGCTCGGCCGGGACGGGAATGATCGGCGGCAGGTCAAGCCCGCCGGCGATCCGGCGCAGCGCCTGGGTGCCTTCGCCGATGCTCACGCCCTGGTCGCGTGTGTCGAACAGGATGGTGCCGCCATTGCGCATATATTGATTGAGCGCGGCGATCGCCGTGTCGGAGAGCACTTCTTGCTCTTCGCTCATCGGCCAATAGAGCAGCGGGAAAAAGGATAGATCATCCCGATCCAGATTGACGCCGATCGGATCCCCGGCCTCGACCGAGGTGCGGCGCAACAGCACCAGCGTCAGCCCGGCCAGTCCGGCGCGGCTATCTTCATCCACGCGCAATACGCCAGTTACGACATAAGCGAGGTGGATGTTGTCGCCGGCCTTGAGGATAAAGGCCTCGTCGTTGCGACCCGGGTCACGCCCCTGCGCCTGGGCGCCGTCGTTCAGCGGCATGCCGATGAGCATGAGCGTCGCCAGCGCCGCGGTTGCCGCGGACGCACGCGCCGAGGGCGCGTTCATGCCGGGCATCAAGCCGCGCAGAATGAGCGCGATCACGAAGTCGAGCAGCAGGACTAACATCGCCATGATGAGGAACCAGGGCTTGAGGTCTATTTGCTGGGCGCCGGTTTCGAAATCTTCACGCGTGACGCCTGAGGGCAAGGTGCCCATGGCCCGTGGCGGTGGGACCGAGCCGCCAAGATTGAGCGCGCGGCGCGAACTTTCAGTGCCGTAATAACCGGGCGGCGTGCGCGGACCGGGCCGCGCCTGGGCGAACAAATCGCTGCGGATCGCCTGAGTGGTGCCTGGCGGCGTGCCAAGCCGGCCGAAGCCATCGAGCGTCAGCAGCGGCGGCAGGGCCGCCGTGCCATCGGCCCCGGCCACGCCTTGGCTCAGGCTGACGATCCGCCGCAACATGTCGACAAATACGCCGGACAAGGCAAGATTCGACCACGACGCGTTGGCGGTGGTGTGCACCAGGATCAGCCAACCGGCGCCCTTGCGGTCGGCGGTGACCAGCGGCGTGCCGTCCGACAGCCGCGCCCAGACCTTACGCGAAAGATCGGGCGACGGATCAGCCAGAACTTGCTCCTTGACCGTGACTTCCGGCGAGATCGGCAAACCGGCGAAGGGGCTCTGCGCCTCGAAGGTTTCCACCTGCAACGGCAGTGCCCAAGACATCACGCCGCCGAAGCTGCGCCCGCCGCGCCGCAGCGTCGCCGGCAGCAGCCGGTCGCTGCCCTCGGCCAATCGCGGGCCGGCGAAGCGCAGCAGCACGCCACCGCGCGTGACCCATTCTTCCACGGCGGCGTCTTCGGCATTGGTGAAGTCGCCGATATCGGCGAGGACCAGCACGGCCAATTCGCGCTTGATCAGGTCGAGAATATTGCCTTTGCGTAGCTCGGCGAAGGGCGTAAGCGCGCGTTCGATGTAGAACAGGTCGCCGAGCAGCGGCTGCGCCATTTCGGCGGTCTCGCCCGACACCAAGCCGACCGGCCGACGACGGTAACGCTCATCGAGCATCACCACGGCGCCGGCGGTGTCCTCGCCCTCGATGGCCAAGCGCGCGAGGCGATTGCGCAACTCAACCGGCAGTTCGAGAGTCGTTTCGGCCGTAGCGGCGCCGCTGGCGAAGCGGACCGGTTGGCGCGCCAAAACGCGCCCGTCATCGGTCAGGCCGGTGACCGTCACCGCTTCTTCCTGTCCGGCAGCGGCGCGTGCGGCCTTAAGCGTCAGGCCGGTGCCGGTGATCTCCGGCGGCAGCAAAAGCCGCGCCATGCGCAGCGGCTGATGCGTGATCAGCCGCACGCTCCCAAGGCTTTGCAGTCGGCGCATAAGTTGTGTCGCCGGCGTTTCGGTTCCGCTCGGACCTTGATCGTCAAGGCCATCCGACAGCCACACGGCATTGACCGAACTCTCGAAGCTGACATCGGTGAGCGCGGCTAGGGCGCCCAAACGGTTAGTCGCCCACGGCTTGGGCTCCATCGCTTGCGCGACTTGGCGCGCGTCATTGGCCCGCAGCAAGCGTGAAACATGCACCGGCTCACCGGTTTCAGGCTGGGCCGTCGGCAGCAGCATCACCGCCTTGCCTTCTTGCTCGGCCTGGTCGATCAGCTTGCGCATGGCGGCTTGACGGTCGGGCCATTGCCGCGCCGCCGCCCAGCCGTCGTCGATCACCAGCAGCAGCGGCCCACTACCGCCGAGTGGCGCGCCTGGATTGAGCAGGGGATGCGCGAGCGCGAGGATCACGATCGTCGCCAGGAATAGGCGCAATAGCAAGAGCCACCACGGCGTCCGATGCGGGGTTTCCTCGGTTTGTTTGAGTCCGAACAGCAAGCGGATGGCCGGGAAGGGGACCAGGCGCGGGGCCGGCGGCATGATGCGCAGCAACCACCACAGGACCGGCAGAGTCACGAGTCCGGCCAAAATCCACGGGGCCACGAAGGCCAATGGCCCGAGCGCCATCATCGCCCGCAACTCCCGCGCCCTGGGGCGCAACAGGGATTGGCCGCAAACATTTGGTATGCCTTCACGGTGGCGTCACTTGCCGAGGAGATCGGCGAGCGTGGTGTAGAGGGCCAGCAGCGCCGGCTGCGGTGGCCGCTCGGTGTGATGAATAGTGTAGACCCAGCCAAGCGCACGCGCGAGTGCGGACAGCGCGGCCTGTTGCTGATCGAGCCGCTCAAGATAGGCGGTGCGCAGCCCCTCGGCCTTGCCGACCAGGAGATTTCCTTCGGCTTCCAATCCGGTGAAGCGGCTGCGGCCCTTGAACGGCATCACCGTTTCGGCCGGATCGAGCACTTGGACGATGTGGCCCTGCACGCCGCGCGCAGCGAAACCGCGCGCGCAACGGTCGATCTCGGACAAGGGCGACAGGAAATCGCCGATCATCACCACATGGCCGAAACGCGGCAAGGGCTCGTCCGCCGGCAGGCTGGGAGCGGATTTGGCCTCGGCATCGTCGCTGGGGACCATGCCCTGCAAGAGAGTATTGGCCAGACGATTAAGTACCGCGCGGCCGGTGGCCGGATAACCGCCGCCGCCGAGCAGGGCGATGCGCTCGCCGCCGCGCACCAGCAGCACCATCAGCGCGAGCAGGATCACCGTTGCGCGTTCGAGTTTGGTTGGTAATTCCGGATCGGAGCGATACTGCATCGACGGCGAGGCGTCGCGCCACAGCCAGACGCTTTGCGCCGCTTCCCACTCGGTCTCGCGCAAATACAGGTATTGCGATTTGGCCGATTGCCGCCAGTCGATCCGCTGCACCGAATCGCCATAACCGAAGCGACGGAATTGCCAGAACGCCTCGCCCTGGCCGACCCGTCGCCGTCCGTGCACGCCCTGCGCCACCGTGCTCGCCACCCGTTCGGCCGCCACCAGCAAGGGCGGCAGAGCGGCGGCAAGCTGTTCCGCCTTGCCCCTAAGAGCGAGGCCTTTGGGCGCAAGCTGTCCGGCGACGGCCATGCGGCTCGGCTTTCGCCGCTAGCGCAGGGGTTCGACGAGACGGTCGATAATCTGACCGATCGTGATGCCGTCGGCCCGGGCGGCGAAGTTGAGCGCCATGCGATGGCGCAATACCGGCCCGGCCAGAGCCATGACGTCGTCCACAGATGGGGCCAAACGCCCGTCCAGCACGGCGCGGGCGCGGGCGGCCAGCATCAAGGCTTGGCTCGCACGCGGACCGGGGCCCCAGGCGACATGCGGCACGATATCGGCGCGGCCACCGCCGCCAGGGCGCGAGTCGCGCACCAGCTTGAGCACAGCATTGACCACGGCGTCGCCAACCGGCACGCGGCGGATCAGACGCTGCGCCTTCTCCAACTCGGCCGAGTCCATGACCCGGGTCGCGGTCGATTCCACTACGCCGGTCGTGGCCATGAGCATCTGCCGCTCTGATTCGAGATCGGGATAGGTCACATCGACCTGCAACAAGAAGCGGTCGAGCTGCGCCTCCGGCAGCGGGTAGGTGCCTTCCTGTTCCAGCGGGTTCTGCGTTGCGAGCACATGGAACGGGCGCGGCAGGTCATGCGTTTCGCCGGCGACCGTGACGCGCTGCTCCTGCATCGCCTGGAGCAGTGCCGATTGGGTGCGCGGGCTGGCGCGGTTGATTTCGTCGGCCATCAGCAGTTGGGCGAACACGGGGCCCTTGATGAAGCGGAAGGACCGGCGTCCAGCCTCTGATTCTTCAAGGACTTCCGAGCCGATGATGTCGGCCGGCATGAGGTCCGGCGTGCATTGCACGCGGCGATTGTCGAGGCCAAGGACGATCCCGAGCGTTTCCACCAACCGCGTTTTCGCGAGGCCGGGGACACCGATCAGCAGCACATGGCCGCCGCAAAGTAGCGTGATCAGCGTCTCGTCAATGACCTCGACCTGACCGAAGATCACGCGCCCGATGCTCTGGCGTACGGCTATAAGCCGCTCGCCGAGCTGCTCGATCTCGTCGACAAGCTTTTCGCTGGATTCGGCGCCTAGCGTCGTCGTGTTGCCCATGTCCTCATCCCGGTTTGCCGCGCTTTCCTACAAACACGCGACACAGGTGTTGGCACCGTCGCGGCGGCGGGCCGAACGGCACATTATCGCTACTACACCCTGATGGCGCAAACCGGGCAGCGGGGTGCCACGAAGACGGGCATACAGCTTCCTTCCGCATGGACGGACCACACATGCTAGAAGGGCGCCATGACTCGAAGCGGATCATCCAGCGCGCTGATCGACCGGGGCGACCAGGCCGAACGGGCGCTGATCACCGGCCGCATGGCGGCCTATGTCGCCGGCAAACGCGGGCGAGCGGTCGAGGCCGATGCCCGCCCCGCGGCTGTGCTGGTGCCGCTGTTCCTGCGCGCCACCGGGGCAACGGTGCTGCTCACGCGAAGGGCGCCAGGCCTCGCCGTGCACGCCGGGCAGATCAGCTTCCCCGGCGGGCGGATCGAGCCGAGCGATGCGTCGCCCGAGGCGGCGGCACTGCGTGAGGCGCAAGAGGAGGTTGGACTCGACGCAGGGTGCGTGGAGCTGCTTGGCCGGCTCGATACTTATGGCACCGGCACCGGCTTTGCCGTGGTGCCGATCGTCGGGCTGATCGATGCCGCGGCCGTGTTGCGCCCCTACCCGATGGAAGTGGCGGAGGTGTTCGAGGTGCCGCTCGATTTCCTGCGCGACCGGCGCAACCACGCGGTGCGGAGGTGGCAAGAGGCGTCCGTCGAACGCAGCGCGCCCGAATTGCGCTACGAAGGCCGTGCCATCTGGGGAGCGACCGCCGGGATGCTGATCAATCTTTGCGACGTTTTGGCGGGCTAGGCCGATGCAACCGCTGCGTTTCATCCTGCTCGCCCTGCTGCCGAGCGCGGTCTATCTGGCCTGGCTCGGGCTGTTGTATTGGCGGGCACGCGTCACCGGCTCGACCGAGATACCGGCTTTGCGGCATGGGCCGTGGTTTTGGCTGATATTGGCCGGGATCGCGCTGGCGGGCGCGGGTTTCGTGGCCGTGGCGCTGTTCGAAGAGCGTATCCCGGCCGGCCAATATCAGCCGCCGCGGCTGGAGGATGGCCGCATTGTTCCGGCGCAACGCGCGCCCAGCAATTAGCGGGGGCGCAGCGTGACTCCGGCCGGAACACTTCCGCCCCAGCCATGGATGACGACGCCGGAGGCGAAGGCCGTAGTGCTGGCGCTGACCGCCGGCGGCGCCCCGGCGCGCTTCGTCGGCGGTTGCGTGCGCGATGCCTTGCTCGAGCGCGCGGTCAAGGACGTGGATATCGCCACCGGCCTGGCGCCGGACGAGGTGATGGCGCGGCTCTCGGCGGCCGGGATCAAGGCGCTGCCGACTGGAATCGAGCACGGCACCGTGACCGCGGTGATCGGCAAGGCGCATTACGAAATCACGACGTTACGCACGGATGTCGAGAGTTACGGACGGCGGGCCAAGGTCGCCTTCACCGACGATTGGATGGCCGATGCGGCGCGGCGCGATTTCACGATCAACGCGATGTTCGCCTCGCCCGATGGGACGCTCTACGACCCCTTCGGCGGGCAAGCCGATCTGGCGGCCGGGCGCGTCCGTTTCGTCGGCCTGCCCCGTGATCGAATCCGCGAGGATGTGCTCCGCCTGCTGCGCTTCTATCGCTTCTTCGCGCATTACGGTCGCGGGGAGATGGATGCGGCGGGCATAGAGGCCGCGCGCGAGCTGGCGCCGCTTCTGCCGACGCTATCGGGCGAGCGTGTTTCAGGCGAACTTTTGCGGCTTTTGGCGGCCGACAACGCGGCTGCGATTCTGACGCTGATGGGCCAGCATGGCGTTTTGGAGCAACTCCTGCCGAACGCGAAGTCGTTCGATCGGCTTGCGAGGCTGATCGAAATCGAGCGGCAGCGAGGACTCAATGATCCTCTGCGCCGGCTCGCAGCGGCGCTCGACGCGGCCGCGGCCGGAGCCACGGCCGTTGGTCGCAAGTTGCGCCTATCGAACCGCGAGCGCCTACGCCTAGCAGCGATGAGCGAAACAAGTGAGCGTCCGGCGCCGGATCTGGACCGCGACGCCTGTCGCCAACTGCTTTACCGGCTTGGGTCGGAGCAATTCACGGACTTGGTGCTGCTTGCCTGGGCCGCGGCGGAAGTCACCGCGACTGGCTATGCCGCGCTGCTCGATCGCGTCGCCGGCTGGACGCCGCCCAAATTGCCAGTGCGCGGCCGCGATGTGTTGGCGCTCGGCGTCGCGCCGGGCGTTCGCGTGCGCACACTTCTGCACGCAGTCGAGAGCTGGTGGGTCGCGGGCGGGTTCGCCGCCGATCGCGAGCAATGTCTGCGCGAACTGGCGCGGCTTTCCGCTATTTCGCCCGCGTGAGCTGACCGGTGATACGCACTTTTGGCCGGTCGTTTTCGGTACGCACGAACTCCGACTTGAGGTTCCCCTCCGGGGTTAGGGTTCGGTAGTAGATCTGCATCTCGGCTTCGTCGTTGGGCAAGATCGCGATCGAATAGACCGACATCACGTCGCCCTTGATCGTGGCCCAGCGCATCGGTTCGCCCTTGAGCGGATTGGACAGTTCCGAGCGAGAGAACAATCCCCCCTTCGGCGCCAGGACGAATACGCCCGGCAGGTCGGCGGACGGGGTGAAATCCTCATCCACCGCGCGCCGGCGCACGTCGGGGCCGGCGCGCTGCCCCGAGGGGCCGAGAACGACTGTGATCCAGCGGATCGAAAAGCCGGTTTGCTGAAAGCGCGCGATGGTGACGTCCAGGTCGCGCTGTTCGACGCCATCGGCGCCATCTCCGATCCGCTCGGCAACCGCCGTTCCGACATAGCTGCCAATGAAGCGATCAAGCTTGTCGGCGCGACCGGGCGTTGCGGCGAACAAGGCCGCGGCCAGGAGAACGACGGGAGCCAGTAATTTCCTCATCGGCGCCTCCTGTTTGGCATGCGAGGCGAAACTGCTCCGGCCCAATCCGGAATCGGATACGCCTCTAATTAGATACCTTAATCAAGCGGCCCCCAGAAACAGCAGCTGTTCGAAATTCCGCACCCGGCTCGCCTCAAGCACCATGCCCAAGTCGGTCAGGGTGCGGTCATAGGTCTGAAGCTCAATGCCGCCCGCTTCGTCGATGCCCATCTGACTGATGGTCAACGACTGTCCGGAAATCGTGGCCCAGGTATAGGCGCCGGCGACCTTCGCGTCCGGGATCGTAGCGCGATAGGTGCCGGAATGGCCGCTGGGCACGAACTGGATCCTCTGCGCCTGCCGCTTCACTTCCTGGTTGGCCGGATCGAGGCTGACGCGATCGACGCGTGTCCAGCTGACAAAAAAGCCGATGCCGTCCTGCCCGATCTCTACGTCAAAGTCGTTGGCTTTGATGCCGTAATAGCGCGTTTCCAGCTTCTCGGTGATGCCGGTGCCTTCGAAGCGGCCAAAGAAGGCCGCAATCTGCACGTCTTCAGCTCGCGCCGCGGTGACGAAAGTCAAGGCCATCAACGTGGCGGCCGCTACACGCAAGAAATGCGGCTTGTTCGTGTTCTCCCCAGTTTTTTTCCATAAGCCGAGTGTTGAACGGCCATTCCAAACTACGCCCGACGCATGCTGTGCGCGGAGGCATAGGCTACCGCCGCAATTTCCTCACGTAACAATCGAGCGACCGTCGCTTCTTTTGCCCCTGTGTCCAAGTGTCGCGCAGCCCAGCGCCAGCAGTTCTTGCAGCAAATACGGGCCGTCCACGCCCGTTCACGGTTGAGACTAAGGCCAGGCGGCCTGCGGTGGCAATGACATCAGGATTGCCTCGACATTACCGCCGGTCATCAGCCCGAAACGCGTGCCGCGGTCGTAGAGCAGGTTGAACTCGACATAGCGGCCGCGTTTGACCAACTGCGCCTGGCGCTCCTCGGCGCTCCAGGCTCGATCCATGTGCCGGCGCACAAGAGTCGGATAGAGCTCGTGAAACGCGCGTCCCACGTCCTGGGTGAAGGCGAAATCGCGCGCCCAGTCGCCGGTCGCCAACTCGTCGTAGAAGATCCCACCGACGCCGCGCGGCTCGCCGCGGTGCTTGAGGAAGAAATACTCGTCGCACCAGGCCTTGAAGCGCGGGTAATAAGCCGGATCGTGGCGGTCGCAAGCGCGTTTGAGCGCGGCGTGAAACGCCTCGGTTTCTTCCGCGCGCGGAACCATCGGAGTCAGGTCGGCGCCGCCGCCGAACCAAGTCTTCCCGCTGGTGACGATATGGCGGGTGTTCATATGCACCGCCGGCACCAGCGGCGATTGCATATGCGCCACCAGGGAAATTCCGCTCGCCCAGAAGCGCCCGTCGGTGGCGGCGCCCGGCATCTGCTTGCGGAACTCCTCGGTGAAGCGGCCCCAAACGGTCGAGATATTCACCCCGACCTTCTCGAACACGCGGCCATGCATCACCGACATCACGCCGCCGCCGCCGGCCTCGCCGCTGACCTGATCGGTGCGCTGCCACGGTTGGCGCACGAAGCTTCCCGCCGGGCGGTCGGCCATGGGGCCGCGATGGTCGCGCTCTATCGCCTCGAACGCCGAGCAAATATCGTCGCGCAAAGTCGCGAACCAACGTTCGGCTTGGTCGCGCTCGGCCGGGTCGCCGGTCGGCAAGTCGTTTGAGGCGCTGGTCATGCGTGCAGATTGAGCACGCGTGCGCGGTGCGTTCAATGCCCCAGGTCAGTGGGGAAGGCGACCGTCTGCCGCAACGCCTCGCCCAGCACCATGGCGCCGGCCACGGCGACATTGAGCGAGCGCAAACCGGCGCGCATCGGCACACGCACGCGCTCATCGGCCGTGGCGTGGATGGATTCGGGCACGCCCTCGGTCTCGCGACCGAGCAGCAGGATATCCGTCGGGCGGAATGCCAGCGAGACATAGCTCTGCGACGCGCGCGTGCTGAGCAAAACAAGCCGCGCTCCAGGCGGGCGGGCGGTCAGGAACGCATCCCACGAGTCATGGCGGTAATAGGTTGCGCGCGGCAGGTAATCCAGCCCGGCGCGCAGGAACAGGCGATCGGTGAAGGCGAAGCCGCACGGCTCGATAATGTCGATTTCAACGCCGAGGCATGCGCCGAGACGTAGCAGCGTACCGGCATTCTGCGGGATCTCGGGCTGGTAGAGGGCAAGGCGCATAGGGATAGGCCTTTGCTGGGCCGTTAACTTGATCTATAGGGCCTCGCCATAGGGTCGCGCGCGGGCGATTCGGGGCGCGCCAGCAAGAACTTACTCGCGGCGCCGGCGGACAGCGAGGGGGCAGGATGCAAGAGTCGGAGACGGACAAGGCCGGCGAGGATAGCCGGCGCGAATTCCTGTCGTTGGTAACGACCGCATTTGGCGCGGCCGGCGTCGCGACGGCGTTGTGGCCGTTCATCAATTCTATGAACCCGGCCCAGGATGTGCTCGCAGCATCGACAACCGATGTTGATCTCGATCCGATCGCCGCGGGTCAAAGCATCACCGTATTGTGGCGCGGCAAGCCCGTGTTCGTGCGCCATCGCACGCCAGCGGAAGTCGCCGCGGCGCGCGCCGTTCCGGCGGCGGAACTGCGCGACCCGGTGAGCGACGAAGCGCGCGCGACCAAGCCGGAATGGATCGTCCTGGTCGGCGTCTGCACCCATCTGGGCTGCGTTCCGCTCGGGCAGCGGCCGGGCGATAGCCGCGGCGACTTCGGCGGCTGGTTCTGCCCGTGCCACGGCTCGCATTACGACACCTCCGGCCGCATCCGGCGCGGACCGGCGCCGGCCAATCTCGCCGTGCCGCATTATAGCTTTCGCGACAGTAACGTCCTGCGTATCGGTTAGCCGAAGGCACCTCCCATGAAGGTCAAATCCAACGGCGGCAACCGCCCGCGCATCGTTGAGTGGATCGACGCACGCCTGCCGGTGTTCACCTATCTGCAGCGCGAGTACGGCGAGTTTCCGATGCCGCGCAACGTCAATTATCTCTGGAGCCTGGGGGCGATCGCCTCGGTCTTTTTCGCCATTCTGATGGTGACCGGAATTTTCCTGGCGATGCACTACACGGCGCACAAGGACCTCGCTTTCGATTCGGTCGAACGCATCATGCGCGACGTGAATTGGGGCTGGCTGCTGCGTTACATGCACATGAATGGGGCGTCGTTCTTTTTCGCCGCCGTTTATATCCATCTGCTGCGGGGACTGTATTACGGCTCCTACAAGGCGCCGCGCGAGCTGTTGTGGATTTTTGGCGTGGTCTTGCTGCTGTGCATGATGGCCTCGGCGTTTCTCGGCTATGTGCTTCCCTGGGGGCAGATGAGCTACTGGGCGGCGACCGTCATCACCAACCTGTTCAGCGCCATTCCGCTGGTCGGAGACATGCTCGTGAGCTGGATCCTGGGCGGCTATTCGGTCGATAACCCGACGCTCACGCGTTTCTATGCGCTGCATTACCTGATGGCCTTCGTGATCGCCGCGGTGATCGGCCTGCATGTCATCGCATTGCACATCGTTCGCTCGAACAACCCGCTCGGCATTGAGCCCAAGAGCGCGGATGAAACGGTCCCGTTTCATCCCTACCTGACCGCCAAAGATGGCTTCGCCATCGTGGTCGCGCTGATCGCCTTCTCGCTGTTCACCTTCTTCGCGCCCAACATGCTGGGCGAGACGGTCAATTATGTGCCGGCCAATCCGCTGCAAACGCCGCCGCATATCGTGCCCGAATGGTATTTCTGGCCGTTTTACGCGATCCTGCGCGCCGTCCCCAATCTGTGGATCATCGATGCCAAGCTTGGCGGGGTGATCGCCATGGGCGCCTCGATCCTGGTATTGTTTTTCGTGCCCTGGCTCGACACTTCGCCGGTGCGTAGCGCGCGGTTTCGGCCCATCTATCGGGGCTTCTTCTGGGTGTTGATTGCCGCCATCGTGGCGCTCGGCTGGGCCGGTTCGCGCCCGCCGGAAGGCGCCGCGCTCTGGGTGGCCAAGGCGGCGACGCTCTACTACTTCGCGCATTTTCTCGTGGTGCTGCCTTTGCTCGGGAGGCGTGAGAAGACTCTGCCGCTGCCCGCGAGCATCTCCGCCGCCATCAAGTCGGGAGCCGCCTAATGCGCGCGCGCCGTATGATTCGCCCTTTGGCGGCCCTGATGCTTGCCGGCGTCGGCCTCTGGCTGGCTCCCGTGCGGGCGGCGGAGGAGATCGAACTCCCGCGCATCAAATGGTCGTTTTCCGGCCCGTTTGATCGCTTCGACCGTAATGCGGCGCGGCGCGGGTTCGAGGTCTATACCCAGGCGTGCCAATTTTGCCACGGGCTGCGGTTTCTATCCTTCAACAGCCTCGCCGCTCTCGGTTTCGACGAAAGCGAGCTGAGCGCCATCGCCGCCGCGCGAGAAGTCCTCGATGGTCCCAACGACGATGGCGATATGTTCAAGCGGCCGGCGCGGGTCTCCGATCGCATGCCGCCTCCCTTCGCCAATGAAAAGGCGGCGCGCGCGGCCAATAATGGCGCGCTGCCGCCGGATTTGTCGCTGATGATCAAGGCGCGCAATGGCGGTCCGGATTATGTGTTCGGCATCTTGACCGGCTATGACAAGGCCCCGCAGGGTTTCGCCGTGGCGCCAGGGCTGAATTACAACCGGGTGTTCCCTGGCCATCAGATCGCCATGCCGCGGCCCTTAAGTGCGGGTGCGGTCACTTTCACGGACGGCACCCCGGCGTCGGTCGAGCAGGCGGCCCATGACGTCGTGACCTTCCTCGCCTGGGCGTCCGAGCCGACGCTCGAAGAGCGCAAACGGGTCGGAACGCGGGTGCTGCTGTTCCTGCTTACCTTCGCCGCCCTGGTCTTCGCTATTCAGCAGCGCCTCTGGGCGCGGCTGCATTAGCCGCCCCGCTTTACAAGTTTGAGCGACGGGCGCATTCCATGGCGCCGTCGGCCCATAACGATTGGGCGGGCGGGGTATTGTAGCGAACACAGGCTGAGGCAGACGGAATGCGCGGGTTCAGCTTATTTCCGGCCGTATCGAAGTTTAATTTCGTCGGCGTGCGGCTGTATGCGTTCTTGCTGACGGGGACGCTGTTCGCGCTCACCGCGGTATCGCTTTCCCTCCAGGGCCTGGCGCTTGGCATCGATTTCCGCGGCGGCATCCTGCTCGAAGTCGCCGGCAAGCAAGCCTTTGATCTGGGCGATCTGCGTGCAAAGCTCGGCGGGCTGGGGGTCGGAGAGGTCGAGCTGCAGGATCTCGGCACGCTCGACCGGCTGTTGATTCGGGTCGAAAAGCAAGACGGCGGCGACGAAGCGCAGCTCGCGGCGTCCAACAAGGTCAAGGAATTGCTTGGCCCGGGCGTCGAATATCGCCGCGTCGAAACCGTGGGGCCCAAGGTCTCGACCGAACTGTTCAATCAAGGATTGCTCGCCGCGGCGGTGGCTGTGCTGGCGATCGCCGGTTATGTCGCCTTCCGCTTCGAATGGCAGTTCGGGATCGCGGCCATGGTCGCGACCCTGCATGACGTGGTCACCACGGTCGGACTCTTCTCCCTGTTCGGGATCGAGTTCAATTTGACCTCGATCGCCGCGATTCTGACCATCGCCGGCTATTCGGTGAATGACACCGTCGTGGTGTTCGACCGCATTCGCGAGAACCTGCGCAAATTCAAGACGATGGGGCTGGCGGAGCTGATCAACCTGTCGGTCAATGAAACGATCGCGCGCACCGTCGTGACCAGCAGCACGACGATGCTGGCGACGCTGGCGTTGTTGTTCTTTGGTGGCCCGGTTCTGGCTGGGTTCAGCCTGGCGATGGCCTGGGGCATCATTATCGGCACCTATTCGACCGTCTATGTCGCGTCGTCGCTGATGCTCTATCTGCCATCGGTGCGCCAGTCGGTGGCCCCTGGCGGTCCGCGCGCCGAACAAGCGACAACCCGCTCCTAGCCGGCGTGTCCGCCGCGGCCGCGCGCATGCGCAGTCTCGGAAACCTGCTCTTCGGCGCGCCGCGCGACCCGATGGCGCCGCTCACCCGGCGGCGCATGGCGCTGATCGCCGTTCTGGCCTGGGTCGGCATCGGCGCCGACGGTTTATCCTCGGTGAATTATGGTCCAGAGCAAGCGTTTCTCGCCCTCGGCGAACATGGCGGTCTTGGACTTGGGGTTGCGCTCGCGACCGGGTTTACGGTGTTCGTGATCGCGCTCGGCTACAACCAAGTGGTCGAGCTGTTTCCCTCGGGCGGCGGCGGCTACAAAGCCGCCAGCCGCTTGCTCGGCGCGCATGCCGGGCTGGTCGCCGGTTCGGCGCTGGCGATCGATTACGTGCTGACGATCGCGATCTCGGTCGCCGCCGGCGTCGATGCGCTGTTCAGCCTGTTAGCGCCCGAACTGGTCGCGATCAAAATTCCGCTCGAACTCGCCATCGTCGCGCTGCTGGTTGCGCTGAACCTGCGCGGGGCGCGCGAATCGATCCTGGTGCTGGCGCCGATCTTCATCGCCTTTCTCGCCAGCCACGCGCTGCTGATCGGTTATGGCATCGCCGTGCAGGCGGGATCGATGGGCAGCTTGGTCACCAGCAGCCTCGCCGATACGCGTTCGCTCGCCTCCGAGCTGGGCGCGACCGGCGTGCTGGCTCTCGCGCTGCGCGCCTATGCGATCGGCGCCGGCACCTACACCGGGATCGAAGCGCTTTCGAATACGGTGCATACCCTCGCCGAACCGCGTGTGCGCACCGCCAAGCTGGCCATGGCCTATACCGCCGCGTCGCTCGCCTTCACCGCGGTCGGGATCATGCTGGTCTATCTGCTGTGGAACGCAGTGCCGACGCATGGCCAGACGCTGAACGCGGTGGCCTTCCGCGCGATCCTTGCGGATCTGTTCGGCGACGGCGCGTTGTCTCAAGCCGTGCTTTCCTTTGCTCTTGTTTCTGCCTCCGCGCTGCTGTTCAGCGCCGCCAATACCGGTTTTGTCGGCGGCCCGGCGACCCTTGCCAATATGGCGGCCGATTATTGGGTGCCGCATGCCTTTGGCTATCTGTCGACGCGCTTGGTGACACAGAATGGCGTTCTGCTGATGGGCGCGGCTGCGATCGGCACGCTTTTGCTCACCGGCGGACAAGTCGCGATCCTGGTGGTGCTGTACAGCGTCGCCGTGTTTGCCGGGTTTCTGCTCTCCTTCGCCGGGCTTGTGGCGCATTGGCTGCGCCAGCGTTCGTCCCCCGGAGCCTGGCGCAAACTCGCGCTCGCGCTGTTGTCGGGGTCGATTTGCGGGCTGATCCTGGCGGTGATGCTGGTCGAACGCTTGCGCGACGGCGGGCTGCTCGCGCTCGTGCTGTTGGCGACTTTGGTCGGGACCTGCATGCTCTTGCGGCAGCATTATGAAGGGGTCAAGGCCAAGCTGGACCGCGCCGGCGAGTTGTTCGTGGTGCGCCCAGGTTCGCCGCTGCCGCCGCTGCCGCCGGCCAAGCCCGATCCCACGCGGCCGATCGCGGTGTTCTTGATGGGCCCTTCGCTCGCCGCCGGCATGCACACCTTGCTTTGGGTCGAGCGGCTGTTTCCCGGCCATTTCAAATCCTACGTGTTCATTAGCGTGGGCGAGGTCGATGCGCAGAGCTTTGGCGGCGCCAAGGCGCTGGAAAAGTTGCAGCGCAAGGTCGGCAAGAGGATCGCTTTCTATATGGAATATGCGCATCGGCACGGGGTGGCGGCCGAAGCGGTGATCGGCTTCGGCACCGACTTGGTGGCTGAGTTGACAACGCTCTGCGACCGCGTGGCGGCAAGTTATCCGCATGCCGTCTTCTTCGGCACCAAGCTGGTGTTCGAGCGGGACAATTGGATCGTGCGGCTGTTGCATAACCAGACGGCGATCGCGCTCCAGCGCCGGCTGCACCTGGCCGGGCGGCAGATGATGATCCTTCCGATGCGCGTCTGACGAAAGGGCCCAGGATGCTCAAGCTCTGTGATGGCGAGTTGTTACGCGACCGCTGCCTGGTGGGCGGCGAGTGGATTGCAGGCAAGGATTCGATCGCGGTCACGAACCCGGCCGATGGAACGCTGGTCGGGCGCGTGCCGCGCCTGACTCGCGCCGATGCGCAAAAAGCGATCACGGCGGCCGAGGCGGCGCTGCCAGCATGGCGCGGGCTCCTGGCCAAGGAGCGCGCTAAAATCCTGCGTCGTTGGGCTGATCTGATCGTGGCTGCAGAGGAGGATCTGGCGCGGCTGATGACCGCCGAGCAGGGAAAGCCGCTGGCCGAGGCCAAAGGCGAGATCCTGTATGCCGCGTCCTTCATCGAGTGGTTTGCCGAGGAGGGCAAGCGCATCTATGGCGATACGATTCCGCAACATCAGGCCGACAAGCGGATCATCGTCATGAAACAGCCGGTCGGGGTCGTAGCGGCGATCACGCCCTGGAACTTCCCGGCCGCGATGATCACGCGCAAGGCCGGGCCGGCGCTTGCCGTCGGCTGCACGCTGGTGGTCAAGCCGGCCAGCGCGACGCCGCTTTCGGCGCTAGCGCTGGGCGTTCTGGCCGAGCGTGCCGGCGTTCCGCGCGGCGTGCTCAATATCATCACTGGCCCTGCTGGCGAAGTTGGCGCCGAGCTGGCCGAGAACCAGACGGTGCGCAAGCTCAGCTTCACCGGCTCGACTGAGGTCGGCAAAAGGCTGATGGTCGCCGCCGCCGGCACGGTGAAAAAACTCTCGCTCGAATTGGGCGGCAATGCGCCCTTCATCGTCTTCGACGACGCCGATCTTCCGCGCGCGGTCGAGGGCGCAATCGCGTCCAAGTTCCGCAATGCCGGCCAGACTTGCGTTTGCGCCAACCGGCTTCTGGTCCAGGACAGCGTATACGATGAGTTCGCCAAGCTCCTGTCCAAAGCCGTGGGCGCGCTCAAGGTCGGCAATGGCGCCGACGCCGGCGTGACCCAAGGTCCGCTGATCGATATGGCCGCGGTCGAGAAGGTCGAGGCGCATATCGCCGACGCGCGCGCGGGCGGGGCGCGCGTGCTCATCGGCGGCCAGCGGCACGCGCTCGGCGGCTCTTTCTTCCAGCCGACGGTTCTGGCCGAGGTGACGCCAAAGATGCGCATCGCGCGCGAGGAAACCTTCGGTCCGGTCGCGCCGCTGTTTCGCTTCCGCGACGAGGACGAGGCCGTGCGCATGGCCAACGACACCGAGTTCGGGCTCGCCGCTTATTTCTTCGGCCGCGACATCGGCCGCATCTTCCGCATCGCCGAGCGGCTGGAGTTTGGCGTCGTCGGCGTCAACACGGGGATCATCTCGACCGAGGTCGCGCCCTTCGGCGGCATGAAGGAATCGGGCATCGGGCGCGAAGGCTCGCGCTACGGCGTCGATGAATATCTCGAAGTGAAATACGTCTGCCTCGGCGACATCGACCGCTGATGGACAACTTCGACTATGATCTTCTGGTCATCGGCGGCGGCTCGGGCGGGGTACGCGCGGCGCGCCTCTCGGGTGAGCGCGGCGCACGCGTGGCGCTCGTCGAAGCCACGGCGCTCGGCGGAACATGCGTCAATGCCGGGTGCATACCGAAGAAATTTTTTGCCTATGCCGCCGGCTATGCCGATGAATTCGCCGACGCGGTCGGATATGGCTGGGGGCGGGCGGCGCCGGCATTCAACTGGGCGAAATTGGTCGCCGCCAAGGATGTCGAGATCGCCCGGCTGAACGGGGTCTATGAGCGCGTGCTGAAGAAGGCCGGGGTCGAGATCATCTTTGGCCGTGCCGCATTTGAAGCACCGCAGCGTGTCGCCATCGGCCCGCGTAGCTTGCGCGCACGCCAAGTGCTGATCGCGACGGGCGGAGCGCCATTGCTCCCCGACATTCCCGGCTGCGAGCTGGCCTTCACCTCGGACGCGGCGTTTCACCTGCCCGCCGTGCCGGCGAAAGTGCTGATCATCGGCGGCGGCTATGTCGCGACGGAGTTCGCGTCAATTTTCTCCGGCTTGGGCGCCGCGGTGGTGCTCGCGCATCGCGGGCCGCGTCTGCTCAAGGGCTTCGATCACGAACTCACCGCGAGACTGGCGACCGCGCTGGCGGCGCGCGGGATTGAGGTCATGGCCGGCGTGGAGCCAACGGCGCTCGAACGCGACGCGAGCGGCATCGTGACACAAATGCAGGACGGGCGGCGTGTGGCGGCCCCGGCGGTGATGCTGGCCACCGGCCGCGCGCCGGTGACGCAGAGGCTTGGTTTGGATCGCGCCGGGATCGACTGCGCGCCCTCCGGCGCCGTGCGCGTCGATGAACGATTTCGTACCAGCCAGCCTTGGGCCTTTGCCATCGGCGATGCGATCGATCGCTTGCAGCTCACGCCGGTCGCGCTGGCCGAAGCCGGGGCGGCGGTGGCGGCGATTTTCGCCGAAAACGCGCGTCCGCTCGACTATGCGCGCGTGCCGAGAGCGGTGTTCTGCCGTCCAACTCTGGCCTCGGTCGGGCTAAGCGAGGAGCAAGCGCGCGCCGCCGGCACGCCGATCCGCATTTTCCGGCAGCCCTTCCGGCCGCTCTTGAGCCGGCTGAGCGGGCGCACGGAAGAAACGCTGGTGAAGCTGGTGGTCGACGCTTCGACTGACCACGTGCTCGGCGCCCATATGCTTGGGCCCGAGGCGCCGGAGATCATTCAGGGCCTGGCGGTCGCGCTCACCGCGGGCGCGACAAAAGCGGATTTCGACGCCACGCTCGCCATTCACCCGACGGCGGCGGAAGAATTCGTGACCTTGCGCAAGCCCGTCTAGCGGTCGAAGCGCGGCAATAAGTCATACAGGGCCGAAAATTCCGCGATTTCGGCGTCGGCCTTAAGTTCTGCAATCGGTGTGCGGCAATAGCCATAGCTGACCACCACGACCGGCACGCCGGCGCCGCGCGCGGTGGCGACGTCATGTTCGTTATCGCCAACGAACAGCGTTTGCGCGGCGCTCGCGCCGATCTTGTCGAGCGCAAACAGCAGATGGCGCGGGTCCGGTTTGCGCGCTGGCGCGCTGTCACCGCCAATGACGGCGGCGAACAGAGTGTCGAACCCGAGCGCACGCAGCAGCGCGCGCGACAATCTCTCCGGCTTGTTGGTGCAGACGGCGAGGGTAAGGCCGAGCTTGGCGATCCGCGGCAGGGTTTCGGCAACGCCGGGATAGGGGCGGGTGGCGCGCGCGACGATCGGCTCATAGAGCGCAAGAAAGCGTTCCGTGAGCCCCCCAAGCTCGGTGTTCGCCGGCATCCCGCCGGTCGTGGCGACAACGCGCTCGACCAGAACGCGCACGCCATCGCCGATCATCGGCCGCACTAGCGCCAGCGCAAGCGGTGAGCGCCCGAGCTGGGCTAAAAGCTGATTGGATGCGGCGGCGAGGTCGGGCGCGCTGTCCACCAGCGTCCCGTCGAGATCAAACACCACCGCTTTGAGATGCCGCACGAACTGCGCTCCGCCCAAGATTCATCCGGGGTGGACCGTAGCACGCGGCCTAGCGGAGAAAAGAGTTTAGGCTAGGTGCGACGCCCGGTCACCGGGCGCGGCAGCCAGCGACCATTGTCATCACGACAAGCGGTCGCGATTTCTTCGCTCCGGCCGGCGAGCAGGTATTCGCGGCAAATCGCGCCATCGTCGGTCACAAAGGTCGCAAGCGGCGTAATGCTTTGCCGTATGCCGGAGGCGCTATGGAACATGACCGCTCTGTAGTTGGGCGAGGTCTCCAGGGTCAGAGCGACCGCCTGGCTCAAAGCCGCGGCACTGGCCGCATCGAGCGCCGCCATGCGCACGGCATAGTCGACCGAAGATTGCCAGGCCAGACCGCTCCCGAAGCCGATGATAATCGCCGCCAGCCCGGCCGCGAGTGCGTAGCCGATTATCGGGGAATCACCTCGAGGGGTTCGCAGCGGCACGACTTTACGCTTACGCTCGCTGGCGATCATCGCGCCGAGCGCGCCGATCAGCGCGGCCGACTGATGCGGGGTCGGCTCGTGCAGCGGGGCGGCGAGCGCGGCCTGCAGCAAGGCGCGGCTGTGCATGAAGGCAGCGACCCGCGCCTGCATCGCCGGCATGCGCGCGATCCAGCCCTCGACCTGATCGCTTACATCGGCGCTGAGCTCGCCGTCGGCGTAGGCCATCAGCACCGTGTCGTCGGGTATCTGCATCGGAAAACGCTTACGCATGGGCTGCTTCCTTGTCAGTGCTGGCTTCCGCTGGCGCAGTCGAGGGCATGCCGTCCAGCCGATCCATGACCGTCTTGCGCGCGCGGGCGAGGCGGCTCATCACCGTTCCGGTCGGAACATCGAGCACCGCGGCCGCCTCGCGATAGGACAGCCCCTCGACGCAGACCAGCAACAGCACGGAACGTTGCTGATCCGGAATCTCATCCAGGATTCGCCGCACCTTGCCGAAGGTAGTCCGGGCATCGGCGTCGCGGACGCCATCGACAATCGGCCCCTCGATCTGCTCGCGCAGGAAACTGGTGCGAATGGCGCCTGCGCGCAGCCGTTCGAGCCAGATCGTCTGCATGATGCGGTACATCCAGCTATCGAGCCGGGTTCCCGGCCGCCATTGCTCGGTGCGTTCGAGCGCGCGCTGGCACGCAGACTGGACCAAATCGTCACCCTCATGCGTCGACGACGTCAGCCCGATGGCGAAACGTCGGAGCCGCGGCATAAGGGAAACGAGCTGGTCGCCGAAACTACTTGTTTCCGACGATTCATGCATGTCTGTGACTATACAATGGATCGGTTAGCGGATTATTCAAAGTAAAGCATTGAGACAAATTTTATTCATATATTGTAATAGCGGCATTTGTTTCTAATGTTCAGACGACGCGGACACTAAAATGACACGTCTGTATTATCAAACGCGTAGCGCAGGCGGTGGAATAATCCAGCCTTGCGGACGTTGTTCGCTTATCGCGCAAAGTCCCGCCCGAATAATTTCGGCGGCTCTGCGCCCGTATAAAATGGAGGACGACGAATGGATAAAGCTCTTGACCCGTCGGTCGGAACGCAGGCTGCCAGGGTGCGTGTTCTGCTTGCTTCCTCGGCGCTCGCGCTTGTGTTCGTCGTGACTCCGGCCGGACTAGAACTGGGTGCCGGTGGGCTGTCCCTGGTCGCCAATCGGGCGCAGGCGAAAAACGATGGTGATCACGGCAATGCTGGCGGCAACGGCGGCGGCAATTATCATGCGGCGGCTGCCGCGGATCATGGCATTGCTGGCGGCAATGGCGGCGGCAAGGATTTCGGCGCGAATATCTCCGCCGACAAGGGGAAACCGTCGGTTACCGGCCAGGATAAGAAGGACGAGCACGGTGCCGCCACGGTCGCCTATACCTTCAGTCAGAAGGAATCCGACCTGCTGTTAAGCAACGGCTGGGCGGCGCATGCACAAGGCAACCACGGCGCGACCGTCAGCACCTATGTGCATATCGCCAAGGCGCTCGGTTTCAGTGTGCGCGACGGCGCTTTGCAGGCGAATTTCATGCCCGCCGATTGGTATTCCAAGAAAGCCGAGTTGCGCGGGATCGATTCCCAAGTAGCGGCCTTGCAGGTAAAGCTTGATTCTCTGCCTGACGCGTTGGCGGCGGCGCAAAACGTCCTCGATGCGGCCAACGATGCCTTGACGGCTGCGAATGCGCTTCCTTCGGCCACCTCTGACGAGCAGACCGCGAAGGCTGCCGCGATCGACGCCGCCAATGCGGCCATAACGCAGGCTCAAGCCGCGCTCGACGCGCTACCGACAGCGGAAGAGCTCCAGGCGCAAATCGATGCGCTCGCCGATCAGCTCGATGCGCTCAAGAGCGACCTCGACGCCCTCGCCAACTCGATCCCGGATTGGAAGCCGGGCAATGGGCCGCTAGGCGACGAATGGGCGACGGTCAATCTCGACTGGAACGGCGACGGCGTCGTCGACCAACAGGATGTTGACGCCAAAAATGCCGGACTCCCGCCGGCGGAGGTCTATCTGCCGACGTTGTAAGCTCGATGGTGAAACGTCGGAGCCACGGTATGAGGGAACCGCGCTGGTTGCCCAAACAACCTGGCTCCGACCGTTCGCTCATGGTCCCGGGAAGGCAACGGTCCAGATAGCGGCTGATCTTCCCCGGGGAGCAATTGCCCTATTTCGATGCCTCTCGGTACCGTTTGCACTAAACACGCGCAAAGCCATAGTATTGCCACGGATTCGTAAGTTGGATTGCAGCTTCGGTTGAGGAATAATTCCTATCGGCGGACGTTGTTCCTGCATCGGGCGAAGGCGTGTCAGCGCCGGCGGGCTTTCCCTGGTCGCCCAGACAGCGGCGGCTCAGGGCGGCGGTGGCGGCGGTGGCGGCGTGGGCAATGATACCGCGGCCGCGGCGGCTGCGGATCGCGGCGAAGCCGGTGGCGACCATGGCGGCACAGGCGGCGGTGATGGCAATGTTTTCGGCGGCCATGGCGCCGGCGGTGGCGGCAAGCCGTCGACCATTGGCAAGCCTTTGGCGACCGGATTGGGCAAGAAAGACGACCACGGCGCCGGAACGATTGCCTATACCTTCAGCAAGAGGGAATCGGACCTGCTGTTGAGCCGGGGCTGGTCGCTATATCCGGACAGCTATAAGAATCACGGCGAATACGTAAGTACCATGTCAAGGTTGCGTTCGCGCTCGGTTACAGCGCGCGCGACGGCGCATTGCAGGCGAATTTCCTGCCGCTTGACTGGTACGCCAAGCAGGCCGAGCTACAGGCGCTGCTGGATATCACGACGCCGATTCCGACGCTGGCCGAGCGCGCTCGTATTGCCCAGCTTGAGGCAGAGTTGAGCGCGTCGGTCGCGGATTTTAAGCCGGGCAATGGGCCGCTAGGCGACGAATGGGCGACGGTCAATCTCGACAGGAACGGCGACGGCGTCGTCAATCAGCAGGATATCGACGACTATAATGCCGATCTCCTCCTCATTCCGTGACGACGACCACGCCGACCCCTTAAGCCCTATCCAAGTTTTCTACCGCGCCCGTTCCGACCCTGAAGGGTCGGGAGCGGGCGCGGTCTTTTCCGGGCGCCGCCTCCCGCGAAGAATCGTTCAGGATCTTGCACAACCACAATCTCGCGCTAACTTTGATCGCGTAGAATAGGCGGTGGCGCGGCTCTTTGATCGATGAAGGATGCACATGCCGAGACCTAGCTCCTCTAAACGTCGCAAGCAGCTTTGGCGTGGGTGCGTGACCTCCGTCGCCTTGGCATTAGCCGGCATGTCACTGGCGGGCTGCGATACCAGCGGAGCGTTCGAGAGCACGAAAAGCTTTTTCGATACGGCGGGCCACAAGATCGACGAGGCGCTCGGGCTGGGCGAAAAGAAGCCCTCTGAGCGGCTTGCGGCCGATGACCTCAAGCTGGCGAACGACGCCAAGCAGAAGGCGCTTGAGACGCGGCGCGACGGCGAGGCGATCGCCTGGCGCAATGTGAAGACCGGCAATCCCGGCTCGATCACGCCCGTGCGCACATTTGTCACAGAGGCGGGTGTCTTCTGCCGCGAGTATCGGGAAGTCATCTCGATCGGCATCGAGCGGGCTGAAGCGCTCAACACCGGCTGCCGCACCGACGGGAAGTCCTGGTCCTAGGCAATCCGGGCGGGCTATCCCGCCGCGATATATCGCTGCAAATCGTGTCTTGGAGCCGCTGCGCGCGCTGTGGCAATGTCGCGGTCGGTTAAGGCGCGACTCAGGAACAGTGCCATCAGCGTGACGCCGTCCGTTTCATTCGTTGCGGTCATTCTCGCGGCGGGACAGGGCACCCGCATGCGTTCGGCGCGTCCCAAGGTTCTGCATCCGCTGGCCGGACGGCCACTCATCCTGCATCTGTTGGAAACTGTGCGCGCGCTCAAGCCCGAGCGGGCATTCGTGGTGATCGCTCCGGGGATGACCGAGGTCGCGTCCGCGGTCGCGCCGGTCCCGACGGTCATTCAAGAGCGCCCGCTTGGCAGCGCCGATGCGCTGCGCGCGGCGACCGCCGCCTTCGCCGATTGGCGCGGCACCGTTTTGGTGCTCAACGGCGACGTGCCTCTGCTGTCCGCCGAAACAATCCGCCGGCTGCTCGATGCCCGCCGCAAGGCCCCGGCGCCTGGCATTGTTGTACTCGGTTTCCGGCCGGAGGTTCCTGGCGCCTATGGCCGGCTGGTGCTCGGTCGCGACGGCGGGCTGGAGCGCATTGTCGAGGCGCGCGACGCATCGTCGGACGAGCTGGCGATTGGGCTGTGCAATGCCGGCATCATGGCGCTCGACGGCGAGGCCCTGGCGCGCTGGCTGGCGCTGGTCGGACGCGACAATGCCCAGGGCGAATACTATCTGCCAGATCTGGTGGCGATCGCCCGCGCTGACGGGGCGCGGGTCGCCATCGTCGAGGGGCCGGCGGGCGAACTGCTCGGCATCAATACGCGTGCGGAACTTGCGGTCGCCGAAGCGGCGTTGCAGCAGCGGCTGCGTGCGCGCGCCATGGATGGCGGCGTGACGCTGATCGATCCGAACACGGTCTGGTTGGCGCATGACACGGACCTCGCCGCCGATGTCACCGTGCATCCCAATGTCGTCTTCGGCCCAGGCGTGCGCGTCGCTTCCGGTGTGGTCATTCATGCCTTCAGCCACCTTGAAGGCGCGGAGATTGGCACCGGCGCGATTGTCGGGCCTTTCGCGCGGCTGCGCCCCGGCGCGGTTGTAGGCAAATCCGCGCATGTCGGCAATTTCGTCGAGATGAAAAAAGCGCGGCTGGGCGAGGGGGCCAAGGCCAATCACCTGACCTATCTGGGCGATGCCGATATCGGCGCCGGCGCGAACATCGGCGCCGGCACGGTGACCTGTAACTATGACGGTTTCGCCAAGCACCGGACGGAGATCGGCGCGCGCGCCTTTATCGGCTCCAATTCGGCCTTGGTGGCTCCGGTTGTGATCGGCGAAGGCGCGATCGTCGGCGCCGGCAGCACGATCACCAAGGACGTGCCGGCCGATGCGCTGGCGGTGAACCGCCCGCCGCTGGAATTGCGCGCAGGCTGGGCGATTGGCTACCGCAAGCGCAAGGCCAAACCGCCGGCGGACAAGATATAGTTAATCAAGCCTCAGTAAGGTCTGCGTCATGTGCGGAATCATTGGCATCGCCGGGCAGTCGGCGGTCGCGGACCGGTTGCTGGAGTCGCTGCGGCGGCTCGAGTACCGGGGCTACGACTCGGCTGGGATCGCGACCCTGGTCGATGGCCGCATCGAGCGCCGCCGCGCCGAAGGCAAGATCGACCGGTTGGCCGCGCGGCTGGCCGAGGAGCCGCTCGCCGGCACGACCGGCATCGGCCATACCCGCTGGGCGACGCATGGCGCGCCGAGCGAGGCGAATGCGCATCCGCATGCCACCGACCGTTTGGCGTTGGTGCATAACGGCATTATCGAAAATCACGCCGCGCTGCGGAAGGAACTGATCGCGCGCGGCCACCGCTTTTCGAGCGAAACCGACACCGAGGTGGCGGCTGTCCTGATCACCGATCTCTTGGCCGGCGGCGCGAGTCCGAAAGACGCTGTCGCCGCCGCGCTCAAGCGGCTGGAAGGCGCCTTCGCGCTGGCGATCGTATTTGTCGGCAAGCCGGGCTTGATCATCGTCGCGCGTCGCGGCAGTCCGCTGGCGCTCGGCTTCGGCCAGGGCGAAACCTACATCGGCTCGGATGCCATGGCGCTCGCTCCGCTCAGTCGTCGGATCGCTTATCTGGAGGAAGGCGACTGGGCCGAAGTGACCCCGGACGGCGCCACTATCTATGACGAAGCCGGCCGCGTCGTGGCGCGTCCGGTGCGCATGGCGGAAAGCACCGGAGCGCTGGTCGGCAAGGGCAATTACCGGCATTTCATGCTCAAGGAGATCCATGAGCAGCCGGTGGTGCTGGGCGATACGCTCAAAGGTTGCTTGGCGCTCGATATGCGTCTGCCACGACTGCCGCCGCTGGCTTTCAAGCCGGAGGAGGCGACACGCTGGACTTTGATCGGCTGCGGAACGGCGCATTACGCTTCGCGCGTCGCCAAATATTGGCTCGAAGAATTGGCGCAGGTGCCGGTCGAATCCGAACTGGCCTCTGAATTCCGTTATCGTCGCGCCCCGCTTGATCCAAAGGGCATTGCTCTGTTCGTCAGCCAATCGGGCGAAACGGCCGATACCTTGGCCGCGCTGCGCCACTGCAAGGCGAATGGCCTGCATACAATTGGCGTGGTCAACGTGCCCGAGAGCTCGATCGCGCGCGAAGTGGAAGTTTCGTTGCCGACCAATGCCGGGCCGGAAATCGGCGTTGCCTCGACCAAGGCTTTCACGACGCAGCTTGCCGTCATGGCGACACTGGCGATCGCGATCGGTCTGGCGCGGCGCACGATCGATGAGAAACGCGCGCGGGCCTTGGCCGAAGCACTGATCGAAGTGCCGGCGCGCATGACCGAGGTTCTGGCGCGGGCGGCGCAGTTCCGCACCTTGGCGCAGACTCTGGCGGCCGCGCGCGACGTGATCTATCTCGGACGCGGCACATGTTACCCACTCGCGCTCGAAGGCGCGCTCAAGCTCAAGGAAGTGAGCTATATTCATGCCGAAGGCTATGCCGCCGGCGAGCTGAAGCATGGCCCGATCGCCTTGATCGATGACGTCATGCCGGTCGTCGTGTTGGCGCCGCCCGACCATCTTTATGAAAAGACCGCCTCCAACGTCGAGGAGGTCATCGCGCGCGGCGCGAAGGTGATTTTCATCTCCGATGCACGTGGCGCCGCTCAATTCAAGGATCGGGCGCTGGCGACGGTCGAGATGCCGGATGTGGATCCGTTTGCTGCCCCATTTCTCTATGCGCTGCCCGTGCAACTGCTCGCGTATTATACGGCGGTGCTGCGCGGTACCGATGTCGATCAACCACGCAATCTCGCGAAATCGGTTACGGTCGAGTAGCGCCAGGCAGTAAATTGCCGTATCAGCGCATGTTTGAAGCGCTAACCGGGCGCGGTCGAGAGCGGTACTATAAAAATCAGGCTCGCAATAGTCATTTAGAATAGTGACTGATATCAAAGAGTTGTCTGGATCCTCATGCGCGTCACGCGGACCCGCCATGCTCTTTTCCAAGCCTCGGCGCCTCGATAACAAGATTTTGATAATTTTGTGTGATCCCGTGAGTGATTTTTGTGTCATGGCCGAAATGGACTTGATCTAATGCGCCAAGAGCGTAATTACTTGGCGCGCGCCGATGCAAATCTTCCGATGGCTGGTTTAGGGAAAGGCTTCGTCGGACGCACTGGGAAACAAACCTGTCTTGGGAGAGTGAGATGAATAAGATTCTAGGCGCTGCCCTTGTTGCGGCGCTTGTGCTTCCGTCGGTTGCTTTCGCTGCTGACAAGGCTGGCAAGGTGAAGACCTGGGTTGCCGCCACCAAAGTCGTGACGCTCGAAGACGGCACGTCCTGCACCTTGTCCGCTGCCGCCCCGGCGACCTTGGCTGTTGGCAAGGACGTCACCTTGACCTACACCACGGCGAACAACGTCAACACCTGCTCCGCCGTCGCCGTCAAGTAAAGATCGACTCTTCGGAGTTTATCGGCCCCCTGGGCGCGCCTTTATGGCGCGCCCAGTTGCTTTTTGGGGTAGGGTTTGGGCGTGCGTTAGACCAGCGCCCGACTTCCCCGTCGCCCGACACACAAATGACGCACCCAGGAATCCTTGATTTTTTGTGCCTTCATCGGCATGTGTAGCCCGCGCCGGAAGGCTTGTTCAGGCATGTCAAGGACCCGCAAGTTCAGGCGCGTACAGTGCACGTAACAATGAACAAGAGGATCCGATACTGCGTAATGTGTTTGTCGCCGCGGTTGTTGCCGCGATTCTGGTTCCGGTTGCCGGCTTTGCCGCCGAGGCGACGGGCAAGGTGAAGTCCTTCGACGCCGCCACGAAGGTTGTCACCCTCGAGAACAACACCGCCTGCACCCTGGCCGCGACTGTCGCGACCACCGGCATCGCCGCCGGCAAGGAAGTCGTCCTGACCTACACGACTGCTGGCGCTGCCAACACCTGCTCGGCCGTCGTCGTCAAGTAAGGCCAAGCTTCGATACGAAACGACTCTGCGGAGTGTTTCGGCTCCTCCCGGGCGCGTCTGCACAGGCGCGCCTGGGCTCGTTTTACGCCTAGCGGTACGCGCCCACCCGCCATGCGAATGGCCCTATGCGCATCCTTGATCTGCCAGGGCTACGAGCGCATTTTTAGCGCGCACCGAGCGCGAGGCCTGAACTCGCAAAGGCCAAAATGCCGTGGCGTAGCCACCGTACTCATCAATGAACAAGAGGACTCGATTATGCGTAAAGTGTTTGTTGCTGCGGTTGTGGCCGCGACTCTGGTTCCGGTTGCCGCCTTTGCGCTTGGGGCGATGGGCAAAGTGAAGACCTGGAACGACGTCGCCAAGGTTATCACCCTCGATAATAACACCGCTTGTGCCCTGGGTGCGGCGGTTCAGATTCCGGCCGGGCTCGCCGTGGGCAAGGACGTCGTTCTCACCTACACCACGATCGGCACCGTCAACACCTGCACGGAAGTCGTCGTCAAGTAAGGCCGAGTCCCGCTGCAAAGGGGGCGCTTCGGAGGCTTTCCTCCGGGTGCTCCTTGCGACCGGATCGCGAGCTAGAGCAAGATCACAATGGATCGGATCGTTCCGGTTCGATCCTTTGTGTGAATCTTGCTCTAAACATTTGAAGTAGAGCCTGATTCAGATTTTGGTTCGAAACGCGGAGCGCTTCGAACCAAAATCATCAGGCTCTAGGCGACTCGCGCCAGCGATTGCCTGGCGCATGTGAATCCGTTCGCCGATTCGGCAACGAAGGGCCGAACGGCGCTCTCGCCGGATCGGATTCCGGCTGGGGTCGTGCCCGGTTTGTTTTGCGCTTAGCTACTTGCCGATAGCGGCTGCGGTTGCGACACTGGCGGTCGAACTCAGCGCGCGCGGAGAGAGACATGGCCGAACCCGGCACGCCGCCCGTCCTCGGGATTCTGGGCGGGAGCGGCATCTACGATATCGGTGGCTTGACCAAGGTCGCCTGGCAGAAGGTCGCGACGCCGTGGGGCGATCCTTCGGACGAGTTGATGTTCGCCGAGTATCAGGGAATGCCCTTGGTGTTCCTGCCGCGACATGGGCGCGGGCATCCGATCCCACCGACGGAAATCAACTTCGCCGCCAATATCGACGCGCTCAAGCGCTCCGGCGTGACCGAGATTGTCTCGCTGTCGGCGGTCGGTTCGCTGCGCGAGGAGTTGGCGCCGGGCGCATTTGTCCTGATCGATCAGTTCATCGACCGCACCTTCGCCCGTCGCAAGTCGTTCTTCGGGCGCGGGCTGGTGGCGCATGTCAGCATGGCCGATCCGGTGTGCGCGCGTTTGGGCGATGAAATCGCCGCCGCCGCGACCGCGCATAACATTCAGGTGCTGCGCGGCGGGACTTATCTCACCATGGAGGGGCCGCAGTTCTCCACCCGCGCCGAATCCGAACTCTATCGCCACTGGGGCGCGAGCGTGATCGGCATGACCAACATGCCCGAGGCCAAGCTCGCGCGCGAGGCTGAGCTTTGCTACGCGACCGTCGCCATGGTCACCGATTACGACTGCTGGCACCCGCACCACGAGCACGTGACTGTCGACCAGGTGGTCAAGGTTTTGCTCGGCAATGCGGAACGCGCGCGCGGATTGTTGCAAGCTGTCGCGCCGCGGCTTAAGGCCCGCGCCCATGCCTGCCGCTGCGGCTGCCACCGGGCGCTCGACGCGGCGCTGATCACCGCGCCGGAAAAACGCGATGCGAAGCTGATGGCCAAGCTCGCGGTCGTCGCCGGGCGGATTCTCGGCGCGACTCTTAAGAACGCGCCGCAGAAACCGGCCGCGCAGAAACCCAACGCCAAGAAACCCGTCGGCAAATCCGCTTCGGCGAAGAAGAAACCCGCATCCCGCCGCGCTAAGCCGCGCGCAAAGAATTAGGGCGGACCAACCGGCCCGCCCTTTTCTTGCGCTATCGGCGCCGCTTTAGACGACCGGCGGGGTCTGATCCAAGAGATAGCTGAGCAGCGTCCCGCTGCCGCTATACGCCACGGTGTGGAAGCCGGCCGCATCGTATTGGCCCACCAGCCTGATCTGCGCCGTATCGACGCCGTCGCTGATGGTGAGCGTGCCGCCGTCGCTATTCCCATTGGCCTGATAGCTCAGCGTGAGCGCGTCGCCGTGGTCGATATCGGCCAGATCGAGCAGGTCATCGAGGTTGAGGCCGGTGATATCGCCGCTGAAGCCAGTGGCGTGATGCAGCTTGAGCGTGCCGGCGACCGTGGCATCGAAGGTGACGTGCTCGTCTGTAAGCGCCGGAGTAAAAATCCCTCACTGAAGCGGCCGGTGTCAACCAGTGTCAACGCCGGAGTAAAAATGCGTCGGTGGGCCGGAGCAAAAATGCATCAGACGGGGTAGCACAAAGGGCCCCCGCGGGGGCCCTTTGTGCTGGCCGCATTCAGGCCGGGCTTCTTGCGTTGGATTGAGTGTCGGTCGGGGCGCGA
>SHVS01000009.1 GCA_009694135.1 Alphaproteobacteria bacterium | reverse complement strand
CACGACATTGTAGAAACCCGCCTCGCCTTCGTTGGGCACGAAGGCATCGACCTCGGGAAAGCGTTCGCACAGCAGTTTGAGCTGGCTTGTATCGGTATCCACCGAAGGCCCGCCCCAAACTATTGTAACGCGATCGTCAAGTTCGGCGCGAATGTGCTTTGTGACGAGATGATTGAGCGCCGAATTCCAATAGTAGAACGATAGCCCGACAAGATCGGGTTGCCACTGCCGCACATCCTCAAGCAGCAGGCGTGGGTCCTTGTACAGCCGGATCTCGACGGCCTCGCCAAATTTTTGCTTCGCCTGCGCCGCAAGTAATCCTATGTTTAGTGGAACATAAAGCCCAAACTTCGTGTAGTTATTAAAGTAGCTGAGGTCGCCGAGAGCAATTCGCAAAGGGCGCATAGCTTGATCTTTCGAGTTACGGCCAACCTCACCAAAGAGGGCCTGAGGAACTCGGTACCATCGGGCTGGTTAATTGATTCTTGCCAGACCAATGAATTGCTGTTGGCTATAAGCACCCTTGCTCCGGCCAACGGGCAGGCTTCACGCAGCTCCACCCGAAACCTCTGCCCTGTGGGCAACCAATAGTTCCTGGCGCATCGCTCAGCGGGAGCGCGCCTCGTTCACGCCGAGGAGGCCCGAGGCGGTCCAAGCTTCGATCCCATGCGCGCCCACCATGGTTTAAGATTTTAGTCTCTAGCCGACCTTTCCATAAGGTCGGCTAGTGGCATTGATGGCGGGCAACAGCGGGCGCCCCGTGCCATTGCGGCAGCGGCTCCTTAAATCTATGAAGCTAGCCTGTTAGTGTTTGAATCCGAGGAGAGCGTTTTCGCCATGCAGCCTAAAGCTTGCCAAAAGAAGAACGCGCCCGCCCTATCCTCGCGCCGGTCTTTCCTAACACGTACCATCGCCTCCAGCTTAGCCGGCTTCGTCCTCGCCCTGTGCGGCGCGAACAGCCGCGCACAGGGAAAAGCCACGAAAGAGCTAGCACAATATAAGGAAACGACGGATCAGGGCGTTTACTGCAAGGCCTGCGCCTATTTCCAGCCGCCGAAATCTTGCAAAATCGTCGAGGGCGATGTCAGCCCGACCGGCTGGTGCAGCCTGTGGGATTTCGAAGCCCGCTTCTGATGCGCATTCCCGGTGCCCGACATGGGAATGTCACAGCCTGATCACACCAAAGTCACGCGCGTTCGGTCATAGTGCTTCTCGGCGGCGGAGAGCGACACCGTCCCCAGCCAGCGCCGATCTTCGGTGACGCATTTTCTCCGCCGCTGCCCTCCCGATAAACTTAGCTCGTATTGCAGCGAGCCCAAATCCAGCAACCGGGGGCCAGTTATGGCCCCCGGTTGCTGTTTGGGATGGGGCGCTAGCCGAGCAACCGAGGCAGCAGCAGGGTCACTCCCGGGAACGCGACCAGCAGCAGGATGCGCGCGAGGTCGGTCAAAAGGAACGGCGTGACGCCGCGGAAAGTTTCGCTCATCGGCACGTCGCGCGCCAAAGCGTTGATCACGAACACATTGAGCCCGACCGGCGGGGTAATCAGCCCGACTTCGACCACCATCAAGACCAGGATCGAGATCCAGACCTTGAGTTCCTCCGGTCCGAGGCCGAAGCCGAGCCCTTTTAAGATCGGCCAGAAGATCGGCATGAACAGCAGGATCATGGACAGGCTGTCCATGACGCAGCCGAGCGCCAGAAACAAAAGGATCATCAGCGCCAGCACGACGATCGGGGCCAGTCCTGCGCCCTCGATCGTCTGCGCCAGGGTGAACGACAGGCGCGTGAAGCCGAGAAAAGCGGCGAACACCCCGGCGCCAAACACGATTATGAATATCATCGCCGTCGCGCCAGCCGTGGCGGTGAAGGCATCGAGCAGTCCGGAGAAGTCGAGTTTCCCGGCCATCCAAGCATGCAACAGCGCCGCGATCACCCCAACCGCCGCCGCCTGGTTGGGAGTGAACCAGCCGAAATAGATCCCGCCGATCACCAGCGTGAACAGCACCATGACCGGCCAGACGGCGATCAGGCTGGCCCAGCGTTCGGACCAATCCACGCGCTCGCTCGGCGGTCCAGCCATTGGATCGCGCCGCACGGTGACGGCGATCGCGCCTAGATAACCGCCGGCGGCAATCAAGCCGGGCAATAGCGCCGCCTGGAACAGGGTCTCGATATTCGCCTCGACGATCACCGCCGCGACGATCAGCACGAAGGACGGCGGGATCAAAATCCCGAGCGTCCCTCCGGCCGCCAGCGCGCCGGTGGATAGCGCGCCGGAGTAACCCTTGCGGCGCAACTCGGGCAAGGCCACTTGCGCGATCGTCGCCGCCGTCGCCAGCGAGGAACCGCACACGGTGGCGAAACCGGCGCAGCCGCCGATGGTCGCCATGGCGACACCGCCGCGAAAATGCCCGAGCCAGGCGCTAGCGGCGCGAAACAACGCCGCCGAAAGCCCGGCACGCGCCGCGATGTTGCCCATGAGCAGGAACAGCGGAATTACCGCCAAGTCGTAATTGAGGAACTGGTAAAACAACTGCGTCTTGAGCACGCTCAGGAGCGGACCGACACCGACCATGAGCGCATAGCCCGCTCCCCCGGCGAGCAGCATCGCCAGCGCGATCGGCATGCGCGCCAGGAGCAGCACGAATAAGAGCGCGAAACCGAGCGCCGCCGCGCTCACGCGCCCACCCGACGCAGCCGCCGCCAGGCATCATGCGCGCAGGCAACCAATAGCAGCGCCATCGCCGGCGCGGCGGCCACGAACGCAGCCCAATATGGCAGGCGCAGCACGGCCGTTTCCTGCCGCGCCGTAGCGAGTTCCATCCCGCCGACGGCCATGCGCCAAGCCAGGATCGCCACCGCCAGCGCGAAGGCCAGCGACGCCAGCGCGTCGAGCCATGCCTTGACGCGCTCCGGGGCGCCCTTGGTGATGAAATCGATCGTCACATGCGCGCCGCTGACCTGCCCATAAGGCAGGAAGCAGAATACCGCCACCGCCCCGCCCAGGCTGGCCAGGTCGAACTCGCCGCGCAGCTGAAAACCGAAGCCGACCCGCAGCCCGATATTGACCACGGTAAGCGCAGCCAGCGCGAGCAGGATCAATCCGCCGATCGCCGCCAGACCGATCGCCAAGCGCTCGATCGCCCGCCCAAGCGGGCCGTTGCCCAGTGGAACGCCGTCCATCAAGGTCTCGTTACGGCTTCGGACGATATTGGGCGATCAAGGCGCGCGCTTGTTCAATCAGACGCCGCCCGTCAAGCCCGCGGGCGCGCATCTGCTCGACCCAGCGGTCGGTCGCCACTTCGGTGGCGCGGCGAAGCTTTTCCGTCTCGGCCGGCGAAAAGGTGATGAACTCATTGCCATGCGCACGCGCCGCGTCCTCGCCCGGTTTCTCGGCTTCTTCCCAGACGCGACCGGCGAATTCGGCGAGGCCCGCCTGGGAATTCGCGTCGATGATGGCGCGCAAATCGGCGGGCAGACGGTCATAGCTCGCGCGGTTCATGGCGAGCAGAAACACCGAGGTCACCGTGCGCGGATCGGTCATGCTGTGCGAAGCGGTCATTTCCTCGACCTTGTAGGAGGGCGTGACCTCGAAGGGCGCCAAGACGCCGTCGACGACGCCGCGCGAAAGAAGCTGCGATACTTCCGGCAGCGGCGACTGATAGGCGACCGCGCCCAGGGCCTCGAGCAGCAGCGTACCGGTCGCCCCCGGCGTACGGATGATCTTGCCCTTGAAGTCCTCGACGCTGCGGATCGCCTTGCCCGCGCGCATATGCAGCACATTGCCGCGATGGACGTGCCACAGCAGCACCTTGTAGCCGGCATATTCGTCGGCCAGGGACTTCTCGCCGAACTCGACCAGCGCTCGGTTGGTCGTTACCGCGTCGGCACCGACGAAGGGTAGCTCGAAGGTCTCGGACTTGGGAAAACGCCCTGGGGTATATGAGGGCAGCGTCCAGGCAAGATCGACCACACCGTCGCGCACCTGGTCGATGAGCTGCGGCGGCGTGCCGCCAAGCTGCATGGCCGGGTAGATCTCGATCTTGATCCGGCCGGCGCTCGCCGCCTCCACCTTCTTCGCCCAGGGCTCGAGGAAATTCTTCTGTGTCGAGGTCGTGGCGCCGAGAAAATGATGCAGCTTGAGCGTGACCTGCTGCGCCAAGGCGCCGTCCGCCCCGAACAACAGGACCGCGCATAACGCTGCGAGCGCCCATTTAACCATTTTTTCCGCCTCCATGGATCGATGCGAGGTAGATTGGCCCGAACGGTCGGGCTTGGCAAAGCGACGCAAGGACGCGAGCCGAGCTTGGCGCGAGGAAAGCGCTTTGCTATGAAGGCGCCGGCCTGCGCATCTCAGCGATGCCGGGACCGTCTATTCCGCGGTAGCTCAGCTGGTAGAGCACGTGACTGTTAATCACTAGGTCGCAGGTTCGAGTCCTGCCCGCGGAGCCAATTTGCGACAGGGAGCCGGGCGCCATGCCCGGCCCCTTGCCGTTGCACCCGCTATGACGACAAAGACTGATGTCCCGATGGCAGGCTTTTCGTCGGCCGATATGGTAGCGCGGGTCATGCGGTGGCTGGAGCGCAGCCATGGGCGCGCGGCGGGTGCGCTGCTTGCCTTGGCTCTCGCCTGTTTCCTGCCCGGATTTTTCGCGATCCCGCCCGTCGACCGCGACGAAACCCGCTTCGCGCAGGCATCAAGACAGATGCTCGCCACCGGTGATTTCATCGACATCCGCAACCAGGACGCGGCGCGCTACAACAAGCCGATCGGTATCTATTGGTTGCAGAGCCTAGCCGCGACCGCGTCCGGCAGCGGGGCCGATGCACCCATCTGGGTCTATCGGCTGCCCTCGCTGATCGGCGCTTGCCTGGTCGTGCTGCTGACCTATTGGGCGGCGCTGCCGCTGGTCGGACGCCGCGCCGGGCTGATTGCCGCCATGATGATGGCGAGTTGCATTCTGCTTGGCGTCGAGGCGCGGCTGGCCAAGACCGATGCCGTGCTGACCGCAACGGTGCTCGCGGCCATGGGTGCCCTGGCGCGGGTCCGCATGGCGGCGTTCGAACCGGTCACGCTGGGAAGCCGGATCATCTTCTGGGTCGCGCTCGCCGCAGGGATGCTGGTCAAGGGGCCGATTATTCTGCTGTTCGTCGCACCGGCCATGGCGATCGTAAGCGTGGCCGGGCGCAGCACCGCGTGGTTGCGCGGCTTGGGAACAAGCTGGGGCTTACCGCTCGCCTTGGCGCTCATTCTTCCGTGGTACATCGCCATCGCGATCCGCAGCGGGGGAGACTTTTTTGTCCAGTCAATCGGCCGCGACGGGCTGGCGAAAGTTTTCCAGGGACAGGAATCGCATGGCGGCTTGCCCGGCCAATACCTGGCGATGTTTTGGCTTACCTTTTGGCCGGCGGCGGCCTTCGTCCTGCCCGGCGTGCGGCGGATCTGGGAGCGGCGGCGCGATCCCGCCGTGACTTTCCTCCTGGCGTGGCTGGTTCCCGGCTGGATTGTCTTCGAATTGGTCGCGACCAAGCTGCCGCATTATGTGCTGCCGCTCTATCCAGCGGTGGCGATGTTGGCCGCGAGCACCCTGCTCGAACAAACATCGGCGCGCATACGCGGCTGGATCGGCTGGGTGCTGACCGCATTTGTAGCCCTGATCGGCGTGCTGCCCATCTTCGCGGCGGCGGGTTTTATGACCGTCTATGGACGGATAACACCGCTTGCGATCATCGGCCTCATCCTGGCCAGCGCTCTGGCCGTCCTTGCCGTCCTGCGCCTGCGGCGCAACGGCGCCTGGTCCGCATGGCCGCTCACCAGTGTTGCGGTCATTCCAGTCTATCTTGCGATCTACCAGGGGATATTCCCCGAAGTCGCGGATCTCTGGGTGTCATCGCGCGTCACAGCGCTGACGAAAGACGCCTCGCCATGCGACCAGGCGCCACTTCTGTCGGTCGGGTTCGACGAACAAAGCCTGCTGTTCCTCGCCGGTGCTTCGAGCCGGTTCGCCGATGTAGGGGAAGCGGTCGCGCGGCTGAACAGCGATCTCTGTACGCTCGCCATCGTCGAGGGCCGCCGACTCCCGGAATTCAATGCAGCGCTGGCGCGCGTACCGCTGGCTGTCGAGTCCGTCGGAGTGGTCGAAGGCTTCAACATCGGCAACGGCCGCCGCGTGCGCCTCGAAGTTTTTCGCCCCAAGACGCCGTGATCAAGCCAGGCCGAAAGCGTACTGCCCCGCCGAGGACAACCGGCGTGGAGGTGCTTGAACGCAAGCGCGTCTATCGGGGCTATTTCCAGATTGATCGCTATCGCCTGCGCCATCGGCTGTTCGCCGGTGGCATGTCGGCTGTGATCACGCGCGAGGTGGCGGAGCGCGGCCACGCCGCCGGGGTCTTGCCCTATGATCCGGTGCGCGATGCGGTGGTGTTGATCGAGCAATTCCGCGTCGGGGCGCTTGCCGCCGGGCGCGACCCGTGGCTGATCGAGGTGGTGGCCGGCATCGTCGAGCCGGGCGAACGCCACGAACAAGTCGCGCGGCGCGAGGCCAAGGAAGAGGCTGGGGTCAAGCTGCGGCGATTGGTCCTGATTGCCGATCTGCTGCTCTCCGCCGGGGCCTTGAGCGAGACTTTTCGACTGTACTGCGGCGAGATTGCCGCAGAGAGCGCCGGCGGCCTGCACGGGCTGAGCGAAGAAGGCGAGGATATCCGTGCCGAACGGGTGCCGGTGCGCAAGGCGCTTGCCATGCTACGCGCCGGACGCATCGCCAACGCTCCGGCGGTGATCGCGCTGCAATGGCTCGCGCTCAACCGCCGCCGGTTGCGCACGGAGTGGCTGCGTCGCGAGTGACTTGCGGGGTCTCCGGATGGCCGGTAACCTCCGCGCCTTCTGACGGGATACGGATCGGACCATGGACATTCGCGACGGATTCGTCGGCGCCATCGGGCGCACGCCGCTGATCAAGCTACACAAGGCGAGCGCCGATACCGGCTGCACGATTCTGGCCAAGGCCGAGTTCCTTAATCCGGGCGGCTCGATCAAGGACCGCGCCGCTTGGGGGATCATCGCGCACGCCGAGCAGACGGGTGAGTTGCGCCCAGGCGGGGTGATTGTCGAAGGCACCGCGGGCAATACCGGCATCGGCTTGGCGCTGGTCGGCAACGCGCGCGGCTATCGCACCGTGATCGTCATCCCGGAAACCCAGAGCCAGGAGAAGAAGGACACTCTGCGCGCCTGCGGCGTCACACTGCGCGAGGTGCCGGCGGTCCCCTACAAGGACCCCAACAACTACGTGCATGTCTCGCGCCGCTTGGCGGAAGATCTGGCCAAGACCGAGCCGAATGGCGCAATCTGGGCCAATCAATTCGACAACGTCGCGAATCGCCGCATCCATATGGAAACTACCGGCCCGGAAATCTGGCGGCAAACCGACGGCAAGGTCGATGCGTTCGTCAGCGCGGTCGGCACCGGCGGAACGCTGGCCGGCGTTGGCATGTTCCTCAAGGAAAAGAACCCGGACATCACCATCTGCCTAGCCGATCCGATGGGGGCCGCGCTGTTCAACTATTACACCAAGGGCGAGCTCAAATCCGAAGGCTCCTCGGTTACCGAGGGCATCGGCCAAGGACGCATCACCAAGAACCTTGAAGGCGCGCCCGTCGATCGCGCCTTCCAGATCCCTGATGCGGAGGCGATCCAGCTTCTGTTCGATTTGGTCGAGCATGAAGGGCTGCTGCTCGGCGGTTCCTCGGGCATCAATGTCGCCGGCGCGATCCGCCTGGCGCGCGAAATGGGACCGGGTAAGACGATCGTCACCATCGCGGCCGATTTCGGCACGCGCTACCAGTCGCGGCTGTTCAACGCGGGTTTCTTGCGCTCCAAAAACCTGCCCGTGCCGCGCTGGCTGGCGCAATGAGCGCCGCCGGCGGATCAGGCCCTGGGTCGGTGGTGGAAGTCAGCTGGCTGGCCGAGCATTTGTCCGACGCGGACCTGCGTATCGTCGACGCGAGTTGGTTTCTGCCGACCGACCACCGGGACGCGCAAGCCGAGTATCGCGCGGCGCATATCCCCGGCGCCGTATTCTTCAACATCGACGCGATCGCTGACACCAAGAGCGGTCTGCCGCATATGCTGCCCGCCCCGGCTGTATTTGCCGCCTCCGTCGGCGCGCTTGGCATCGGCGACGGAGACCGGGTGGTCGTTTATGACCAGCCTGGCCTCTATTCCGCGGCGCGTGTGTGGTGGAGCCTGCGCACCATGGGCCTCGATCGTGTCTCGGTTCTGGCCGGCGGATTACGGCAGTGGCGCAGCGAGGGGCGCCCGCTCGCCAGCGGCGAAGAAACACCGCCAACGCGCCACTTCACTCCGCACTTCCGCCCGGACTTGGTGCGCGACAGGGCGCAGGTGTTGAGCGCCCTGCAACGCGGCAATAGCCAGATCATCGATGCGCGCGCGCCGGGTCGCTTCGCCGCGACCGAGCCGGAACCGCGGCCGGGCGTGCGCGGCGGACATATTCCGGGTGCGCGCAATCTGCATTTCGCGTCGCTGGTTGACCAAATCCGTGGGCGTTTGCGCCCAGCCGCCGAGCTGCAAGCCGCCTTTACCGATGCCGGGATTAGGCCCGAGGCGCCGACCACTCTGCTGTGCGGTTCGGGAATCACCGCCTGCATCCTGGGCCTTGCGCTCGACCAGCTCGGCCACGCGCGCTGGTCGGTCTATGACGGCTCCTGGGCGGATTGGGGCGCGCATCACGAACTGCCGATTACCCACTGATGGCGGACATGCTCTCCGCCACCATTACCACCCTGGCGATGCGCGAGCGTCCGCAGCGCCGACCGCCGCCGCCGCCGCAAGCCCGACTGATGCTGTTGCGCGCCGAGGCGCCGCCGCCGTCGTTCTATCGCTACCTGTATTCAACCATCGGCGAGGCGTGGTTCTGGTGGGAACGGCGCGAGTGGTCGGATGCCCGCATCGCCGTGCATCTGGCCGAGCCCAACATCGAGCTGTCGGTGCTCTATTGTCGCGGCGCGCCGGCCGGCATGGCCGAGCTCGACCTGTCCGCCTTGGCGAAGGAAGGCTGCATCGTGCTTGAACGCTTCGGCCTCTTGCCCGAGTTCCTGGGCCAAGGCTTCGGCCGCGCGTTGCTCGATTGGATGGTGGAATCCGCTTGGCGACGCGACCCCTTGCGGCTCGAGGCCAAGGTGTGTTCGCTCGACCATCCGCGCGGGTTGCCGTTGTTGCAGAAGCTCGGCTTCGTCGCCGTCGAGCAAACCACCGTGAGTTTTCCCGATCCGCGCGCCCGCGGGCTGATTTCGGCCAGTATGCCGCTGCCCAATGTGACCCCAGCGGCGGAACCCCTCCCCGCCGAGGCGGCCCCGGCAACGCAAGGGAGCAACGTAACTCCGCTGCCACGCCGCCCGCAGCCAAATTGAGCCCCGCCTTATCGAGAACACGGGCGCATTGACCCTGCGCCCCTCGCAGCCCTAGATGTCGCCGCCGTCAACGGCGGCCCGGTGGCAGAGTGGCCATGCAGAGGACTGCAAATCCTCGTACGTCGGTTCGATTCCGGCCCGGGCCTCCACACCCTATCAGGCGATTGGCTCGAGTCACTCGGGCTAGGAGACTGGCCATGCGCTGGCGCGATCTTTTGGGGCTGAGGCGGCCGGGGCCGAAGCTCATCAAGCGGATTCGCGCGCGGGCCTATCCGTTCACGCCGTCGCCGCGCCCCTACGCGACATCGCTCGCCGGCCAAGCGCTGATCCGTATTCTGGACCGCAATCGGGCCGGCTATGAGCGCCTGTGCGGCGAGATCGTCGGCAATCGCGCATTCCTGCAAGATGTCCCCCGCAAGGCGGAAAAGGCCGATCCCGCCCCGCATTGGGTGAATGGCTATCTGCCGCCGCTGGATGCGATGAGCCTGTACACGTTCCTGCGCATGCTCAAGCCGCGGACCTATCTGGAGATCGGCTCGGGCAACTCGACCAAAATCGCGCGCAAGGCGATCCGCGATCACGGCTTGCCGACGCGCATCGTCTCGATCGATCCCAATCCGCGGGCCGAGGTCGATGCCCTATGCGACGAGGTGATCCGCAAGCCATTCCAGGACGTCGGCCAGGACGCGCTCAACTGGCTGCGGCCGGGCGATGTGCTGTTCCAGGACGGTAGCCATCACCTGTTCACCAATTCGGATGCCACGGTTTTTTATACCGAGCTGCTGCCCGTGTTGCCGGCCGGAATCACCTACGGGGTGCACGACATCTTCCTGCCCGGCGATTATCCGGAGATCTGGCACAAGCGCTTTTATAACGAGCAATATCTGCTCGCGTCTTTCCTGCTCGCGGGCGCGGGCGGCGACGAGATCGTCTTTCCGTGCAAATACATTGCCGAAGACGCGGCACTCGCCGCCTCGCTCGCTGGCATTTTCGACCCGCCGGCATTGGCTGGGTTGCGTCCGCATGGCGGCGCTTTTTGGATGCGGCGGCAGGCGGTTTCGGATGCCACCCGCCCGCATTCGTCGGGCGGTCGACCCTTATAGGATAATGGCCTTGGTGCGGGCGGCAGGACTTGAACCTGCACTCGCTGTTAGGCGAACGGGATTTTAAGTCCCGTGTGTCTACCGTTTCACCACGCCCGCGCGAATCCTTTGTAGCCGCCCGGCGCGCTTGCGGCCAGACACACCGCGTCTATGCTTGCCGCGGAGGTCGTGATGGGGGAATGGGATTGGCTGCGCCTGACCTATCTGCTGGCGCTACTGGCGCTGGTCGGGTCCTCCGCCTATGCGCTCCAGCGCGGGCGGGGAACCGCGCTGCGCGACGCCGCGATCTGGCTCGCCCTCGCCCTTGCGGCGGCTTTGCTCTATCGCGTGATTATTCCCGCCTGACGGCGTTCCCCGCCTAGGGGTTAAGATCGTGGCAGGGCACGCAGGTGACAAGGTGCTGGGCGAAGATCGAGCGCTGGGTCATGCGCGAGTCGAAGGCGATGCCCTGATACTGGCCCCAGCTATCGTTCACATACATCACCGGCACCAGCGCCGCGTCCTTGAGAAGCATCTGTTCGACCTGACGCATCGCCCTGCGGCGCTTCTGGTCGTCCTCCACCGCCGACGCCCCCTCGAGCGCGTCCTCGATCGCCGGGCTGGAGTAGCCGCCCCAATTATCGACGCCGAGCCCCTTCGCCGCGTCGGGCCGGAACGCCAGCGCCTTGAGCGGCGCCGATAGCTCGCCAGTCCAGCCGGGGAAATCGCCCAGGCGCAGATCGGCGGTCGCGGCCGCGCTCAGCGGAACGAGCGTCGCGTCGATGCCGACGGTCTTGAGCTGCGCCACCACGAGCTTGGCAACGTCGTGGAAACGATCCGGAGCCGCGAGCGTCGTCTTGATGCCGGAAGCGAAGCCGGCCTCGGCCAACAGGTGCTTTGCGCCGGACGGGTCCGGTCCGGTCTCAGACGCGTCGTTGAGCGGGCCGTAGAAATAGAGCTGCCGCCAGCGCACCACGCCCTCATCGAAATTTGGCGGAACAATGTTGTCCGCTGCCTGACCCATGCCAAGCGACAAGCCGGCGATCAGTTGCGGGCGGTCGAGCGCCAGCGCCGGCGCCTGGCGCACGCGCACATCCACGAAGGGATTGGGAGCGTCTCCGGTGCGCGATTTCGCCGCGTGATTGAATTGGACATGCACCAAGCGTCCGTTGGTCGGAACCAGCGAGTAGGAAAAGCTGCCCTCGTATTTGAGCATCGGCAGGGATTCGGTCGGAAGATCACTGACCACGGCCACCACTTTGGTCAGCAGCGCGGCCACGCGCGCCGCCGGATCGGGAATCACCTCGAAGTCGAGCACGTCCCAGCGTGTCTTCACCCCGGCCCAGTAGTCGTTGACGCGGTTGAGCATGAGTTGCTTGCCGGGCGTGCGGCTCTGCAAACGATGCGTGCCGCTGCCCAACGGCATTTGGCCGGCGTCGAATTCGGCGCGCGTCGGATAGCTGGCGATGCCCTGGCAACCAGCGGCGGTGAATTTCGGCTCGCCGGTCAGGTTAGTCGCCTGAAGAACCGCGATCGTCGCGATCGAGACCGGCAGCGCCGCATCCGGCTCGACGGTCTTGAAGGTGATCTCGCGCGTGTTGCTCGCCTCGATGGAGGTGATGCCGGCGATATAGGGCGCGAAGGACTCCGGCCCGGCGCCCTGCGCCTTCACCCGGCAAAAGGAATAGATCACGTCGCGCGCCGTGACCGGCGTGCCGTCGGAAAACTGGGCAATGTCGCGCAGTTCGAATTGCCAGGTGAGTGGTCCGATGCGCCGCCAGGTCTTGGCCAGGACCGACTGCGCCTCCTGGTTCTTGTCGACCCAGGTGAGCGGCTCATACAGCAGCCGCAGCATGGCGACCTCATTGGTCGAGCTGCGCACATGCGGGTCGAGCGTAATCGGGTCGGCGGCGATGCCGATCTTGAGCGTTTCGGCCGCGGTGGCGCCGGACATGAGGCCGGCGGCAAGAGCGACAAAGGCAACGCCCTTGATCATGGATCGCATCCCCATTTTGGCCGGCCCCGGACATCGACACGAAAAGATTAACATGCGGGGCGACGCAGGTACAAAGCCCGTTTCATTCAAGTTTAGGCGAACCACCCAAATATTCCATCAAGGCGGTGACCCGGGAGAGCGCCCGCTCTAGCGCATCATTGTCTGCCGAACGCAGCACGATGCGCGCCGCGTATTCGCCATTCCGGTCGTAAGGGTAGCTGCCGATCTCGACCGCCGGAAACGCTTCTTGGATGAGTCCCAGCCCCTCGGCGAAATTGCCTTCGGCGAGAGCACAATCGACGCTGCGCGACAAAACCACGGCGCCCCGGCGCAGGGTGGGCGCAAGGGTGTTGAACTGAGCCTGCATCACCCTGGGAATGCCGGCGAGAACGAAGACATTCTCGACCCGGAAGGCGATGCCGGCGCCCGGGCTCCAGATCAGCTCGGCGCCCTCGGCGGCTTCGGCCATGCGCAGCCGCGCCGCGTTCAAAGCGTCGCCACGTCCGCGATAATAGGTTGCGAGCTTCTCGACCGCCGCCGCATGACGCACCAAGGGGCGGCCGAAGGCCGCCGCGACGCTGCCCGGCGTGATGTCGTCATGTGTTGGCCCGATGCCGCCAGTGGTGAAGACGTAGTCATGGGAAGCCGCCAAATCGCGCACGGCATCGACGATCGCCGGCTGCTCATCGCGCACCACGCGCGCCACGGTGACACGAATGCCGTGTTCGCCAAGCCGGGTCGCGAGCCAAGCCAGATTTAAGTCCTGCGTGCGGCCAGACAGGATTTCATTGCCGACGATCAGAACGGCGGCCTCGACCGGGCGCGCGTTCATGCCGGATGCGGACGAAACGGCCTACCGGGTGAAACTGACCGGGGCGTAGCCGCGACCACGCATGCAACGATCGATCGATTCATAAAAGGTGCGGTCGGTATCATAGCGGCGCAGGTTGCCGACCAGCGTGCCAGCATAGGCATCGCGTGTCTGATCGCGTTGCCGGGTCGTGTCGTCGTCGATCCGGCGCGCCCGCGCAGTGCCCTCCATCGCCTCTCCACGACAGTCGTCCAGATCGGCTTGCTGAGTCTGCCCCGAAGTTGCCGACCGCGACCATTGGCTGGAATATGGTTGCGTATCCGCGCAACCCGCCAGTGAGAGCAATAAAAGCGGCAGGATTCGGTTCATGCTCCGCCTCATAGAGTAATCCGCCAGCCCCCCCCCGCGGTTAAGGTCGGGGCGACTCGGTTAGGGCCAAGCGCGACAAGGCCGGGTACCTCAGAAGCCCGCGGGTTGCCAAGCGTATAACACCTGGGGCCCGGGGCACAGACTGCTAAAGGGATTGACTTGGCGCGGCGAAGCCCGATTTCTAGGGACCGGAGGCAGTGAATGACATGCGTAAGGACTTGAGCACGACGGTGATCGAGCGTAGCGAACCGGAACCGCGGCGGATCAAAATCCATGATGCCGCCGCGTTCGAAGGCATGCGCCGGGCCGGAAGGCTGGCGGCGGAGGTGCTTGACTTCATCACGCCGCAAGTCCTGCCCGGTGTGACCACCGGTGCGCTCGATCGCCTGTGCCACGATTTTATCGTGGAGCGCGGAGCGATTCCGGCGCCGCTCAACTACAAGGGCTTTCCCAAATCGATCTGCACCTCGGTCAACCATGTCGTGTGCCACGGCATCCCGGGCGACAAGCGCCTGGTCGAGGGCGACATCATCAATATCGACGTGACCGTCATTCTCGACGGCTGGCATGGCGACACGAGCCGCATGTACGCGGTGGGCGAGCCGAAGCGGCTGGCGGCGCGGTTGATTGATGTTACCTTCGAGGCGATGTGGCGCGGGATCAAGACCGTTAAGCCGGGGGCGTGGCTTTGCGATCTCGGTTACGCGATCCAAAGCCATGTCGAGGCGGAGCGCTTCTCCGTGGTGCGCGATTTTTGCGGCCATGGGATTGGGCGCGTGTTCCACGACGCGCCGAGCATTCTGCACTATGGCGAGCCCAGGCCCAGCGACGGCAAGCGCAGGCCCGGCGACGTCGTACTACGGCCGGGCATGTTTTTCACCATCGAGCCGATGGTGAACGCCGGCGGCTTCGAGGTGTGGATAAAGGAGGATGGTTGGACGGCGGTGACGCGCGACCGCTCGCTTTCGGCCCAATTCGAACACTCGATCGGCGTGACCGAGGATGGTTTTGAAGTGTTCACCCTGTCCCCGGCCGGTCTGTCCAAGCCGCCCTATGCCTGAGGCCGAGGCGGATAAGAAACCCGAACTCGCCGGGCATCGCCAGAGACTGCGCGAGCGCTTTCTCAAAGACGGCGGCGCCTCCCTGCCCGATTACGAGCTGCTCGAACTTCTGCTTATGGGCGTTTTGCCGCGGCGCGATACCAAGCCGCTGGCCAAGGCGTTGCTGAAACGTTTCGGCAGCTTCGCCGCGATCGTCAGCGCCGACGCGGCGGCGCTCGGCGCGGTCGAAGGCATGGGCGAGGCGGCGATCGTGCTGCTCAAGAGCATGCGCACGGCGGCGGTCAGGCTGGCGCGCGAGGAAGCGAGCGAAATGCCGGTGCTCAGTTCATGGGAGCGGGTGATCAGCTATTGTCGCGCGGCGCTGGCCTATGAACCGGTCGAGAATTTTCACCTGCTCTACCTCGACCGCAAGTTGCAGCTGCTCGGCGACGAGAGGCAGCAGCGCGGCACGATCGATCACACGCCGCTCTATCCGCGCGAAGTGATGCGGCGCGCGCTCGAACTCGGCGCCACGGCGGTCATCCTGGTGCATAACCATCCAAGCGGCGATCCGACGCCGTCGCGCGACGATATCGAAATCACGCGCGCGGTGATCGCCGCCGGTAAGCCTCTCGGCATCTCCGTGCACGATCATTTAGTGTGATCGGCAAACACGGACATGTCAGTTTCAAGGCGAAGGGGCTGATCTGAGCGGCACGCTAGGAAACTTTGAACATATTATGCTAGTTTTGCCCCATGTGGCAGGACGTTCTCGATCTCCGGGACTTCTACGACAGCCCGCTCGGGCAGGTGGCGCAGCGCCAGATCCGTCGTCAGCTGCGCAAGCTGTGGACGGAGCTGCGCGGCCAGCGCGTGCTCGGCCTCGGCTTCACCCCGCCCTATTTGCGCGCCTTCGCCCAAGAGGCCGAGCGCGTCGTCGCGCTAATGCCGGCACCGATGGGTGTCATGCATTGGCCGTCGGAGGGGCGCAACCTGTCGATCATCGGCAGCGAAACCGAACTACCGTTCTCCGATCTATCCTTCGATCGCATCCTTTTGGCGCACACTTTCGAGGCGAGCGAGCACTTGCAGCCGCTGTTGCGCGAAATCTGGCGCGTGATGGCCGATGGCGGGCGGCTGATGGTAATCGCACCCAACCGGCGCAGCATCTGGGCCCGCGGCGAGCACACCCCCTTTGGCCACGGCCAGCCCTACTCCGTGCGCCAGCTCAAGCGCGTGCTGCGCCACGCCATGTTTACGCCGCTCAGAACCGGTCGCGCGCTCTATGTGCCGCCGACAAACTGGCGTTTTGTGCTGGCCGCGGCGCCCGCCTTCGAGCGCCTGGGCGAACGCTGGTTCCAGCCGCTCGCCGGCGTGACGCTGGTCGAGGCCGGCAAGCAACTTTTTGCCGCCGTCGCCGAACGCGAACCGGCCCAGCAGCGGCGCGCCTCGCCGGTGCGCGCGGTGATCCAAGGCGCGCGCTCGCTCAAGCCGGATTAGACCGCGGCTAGCTGCGCCACGCCGCCAAGCGCGCGATCGCGTCGCGGACTTCGGCCTCGCTGCCTGCAAAGCTGAAGCGCAGCCAGCGGTGCCCCTCTTGCGGGTCGAAGTCGATGCCCGGCGTTGCCGCCACGCCGGCTTCGGCCAACATGCGGCGGCAGAACTCGGCGCTGTCGTTGGTCAGCGCGCCGATGTCGGCATAGAGGTAGAAAGCCCCGTCGGACGGGGCCAAGCGATCGAAGCCGGCGCGCGGCAAAGCATCGAGCAGCAGTGCCCGGTTGCGCGCATAGGCGGCGACGTTGGCGTCCAACTCGGCGCGGCAGTCGAAGGCCGCCTCGGCCGCGATCTGCGCGAGCGTCGGCGGCGAAATAAACAGATTTTGCGCCAGGCGCTCGACCGGCTGGACCAGCTCCGGCGGCAGCACGAGCCAGCCGATGCGCCAGCCGGTCATCGAATAGTACTTCGAAAAGCTGTTCACGACGATCGCCTGATCGGTCACCGCAAGCGCCGAAACGGCAGCGCGACCATAGGTGATGCCATGATAAATCTCGTCGGAGACAAGCCAAGCGCCCTGGCGGTCGCAGGCCTCCGCCAACGCCGCCAGTTCCGCGCGGCCGAGCATGGTCCCGGTCGGGTTCGACGGGCTGGCGACGATCAACCCGGCGAGCGGCCCGGCCGAGGCCAATAGCTCAGGCGTCGGCTGAAAGCGCTCATGCACGCCGGTGCGCAGCGCCACCGGACGGTTGCCCAAGGCGGTCAGGATATTGCGATACGCGGGATAGCCGGGCGCTGCCATGGCGACCGCGTCACCGGCGTCGAAGGCGGCAAGAAACGCCAACAGGAACGCACCCGATGATCCGGTCGTCACCACGATGCGATCCGGCGCAACCTTAAGGCCATGCTGCTCGCCATAATGGCGCGCGATGCGTTCGCGTAAGCGCGGCAGGCCCAGCGCCTCGGTATAGCCGAGCCGGTCGCGGTCGAGCGCCGCGCGCGCCGCCGCCAGCACGCCGGCGGGCGCGGGCGTTCCCGGCTGCCCGACTTCAAGATGCGCCACGCCGCCGCCCGCCGCCGCGCGCGCATTGGCCGCGCGCATCACCTCCATCACGATGAAGGGCGAGATCCCACCGCGCGTCGCCGGACCGCGCCTTGTGGTCATCGTTATTCGGCCGCGGTGAGCGCGAGGCCAAACCAACGCGGGTCGGCCTCGACCTCGCAGCGACGCGTTCGGGGAACGCCTTCGCGACAAAGGAAGGCGACCGCGTGACCGAGCTCTTCGACCTCGGTCAGACGATGTCCGCGCGCGACCAGCTTGCTGCGCACAGCCGGCGTGACCTCGGGCTCGATCCACAGAGTGTCGCTGGCCGCCGACGACAGCACGCGCGGAGCCGCCAGCGCCTCTTTGAGATTATGGTTCGCTTCGAGCGTTTCGAGCACCACGCGCGCCAGGGCGGGCGCCACCGCCGCGCCACCTGCGGCGGCGGCTGCAAAATACACGTCCTTGGTGTTGCGGTTGACCACCATGAGCACGCCGAGCGCGTCGGTGCTGCGCCCGTCGGGCGCGGGCGGGGCGGCAAACAATATCCCCGTCCCGGAGCCGACTTTGGCGCTGCCGAATGGCGCATTGAGCGTGAAGGCGCAGGCAACCGCCTGGCCGTAAGTATCGATGGCGACCAGCCCGGTCGCGCTCGGCTGCTCGGGCAACCGCCGTGGGCCGCTCGCGCCGCGATGGCGAGCCGTATCGACCGCGCGCGCCAGGCGCGTCACGCGCTCCGCCTCAGCCTTGGCCTCGCCCTCGCCGACGAGCGCGACCGCCTCGGCGAACAGATGCGCCCGGCTTGCTGCGTCCGCGCCGCGCCAGCTCAGTTCCTTGGAAAGCATCAGGACCAGTTCGGCCGCGCGCGCGCCGGCCTGAGTAGATCCCACAAAGGCCAGGCTATGCGCGCCATAGGGGCGTTGCTCGGCCGGGCGTAAATCGACCGCATACCCGCGCAAATCCTCGGCCGAGATTGGCCGTCCAACGGCCACGCTGTCCTCAAGCAAGCGCGCGGCTAAGGCTCCAGAGTAAAATTCGGCTGCTGCCCGGATGGAGCGCAGCGTGCGGATCACCTCCGCCAATTCAGGCTGCACAAGCTTCTCGCCTTCATCGATCGGCCGTCCATCGGCGTGCGCGAAAATGCGCCGCGCCACCGGATCGGCGAACAAATTGAGCGTGACCGACAACTCTCTTGCAAGCGCGCGCGAAACCATGTGCCCATCCCGCGCCAAGCGTTCGGCGGGCAGGAGCAAGCCCGACCAAGCAGCGTGACCGAAACGGGCATGCAGCGCCGCCAATCCGCGTACCATCCCGGGGATCGCGGCCGGCGCGGCTCCGTTGACCGATCGTGCGCCACGCGCCAGAAATTCGAGCGCGACAGTCTCGCCCTTCACCGCGTCATGGACTAAACAGATGCCGCCTCCGCCAAGACTGGCGGCGCCCGGATAGGTCACCGCCAACGCGAAACTGGCCGCAACAATTGCGTCGGCAGCCGAGCCGCCGGTCGCTATGATGTCCCGACCGATCTGGGCCGCGATCGGCTCGTCGGCGGCAATTCCGCCCAGGATCAGCGGCGAGGCCTGGGGCACGGGAGCTTGAACGGCCGCGCATCCGGCCAATATCAAGGCCAGGGCGCAAGCAGCGCCGAAAAGGGTGGGTATGCGTATACGGACAAGGAAAGGGTTGGAGCGAGCAGCGCTCCTTGGGCTCATGGCCGCCGTAGGCATCGGCTCGTCGCCGGCCGCCGCGCAGCGCGTGTCGCTCATCCGCGACGCCGAGATTGAGTCGACCATTCGCGCCTATTCCGCCCCCATGTTCGCCGCCGCCGGGCTCGACGCCAAAGCCATCCACGTCAATCTCATCGGCGACGACCGACTCAATGCCTTCGTCGCCGGCGGGCGGCAACTGTTCATTAATACCGGCCTGCTGATGCGCACCGAGACGCCGGACCAGGTCATGGGCGTCATCGCGCATGAAGCCGGCCATATCGCCGGCGGTCACTTGACGCGGTTGCACGAACAGCTCCGCGATTCGACCGCGCAGGCGATCATTGGACTGTTGCTCGGGGCGGCGGTCGCCGTCGCAACCGGCAACGGCGGAGCCGGAGCCGCGGTAATCGCCGGCGGGCAACAAGCGGCGCAAAATTCACTGCTCCAGTATTCACGGACGCAAGAATCGGCCGCCGATGCGGCCGCGCTCGGTTTTCTCGACCGCGCCGGGGTGTCTTCGCGCGGCATGCTCGAAGTCCTGCAAATGCTCACCCAGCAGGAGCAGATCGCCGGTTTGGCGCCCGACCCCTATTCGCGGACCCATCCACTCTCGTCCGAGCGCGCCGTCGCCATCGCCAATCATCTAGCGCTGTCGCGCTACACCAACACGCCTGACCCGCCGGCGCTGATCGACCGCCATGCGCGCATGCGGGCCAAGCTGATCGGCTTTACCCGCTCGATCGACCAGGTGATGCTCTCCTACCCGCCAGGCGACACCAGCCTGGTCGCACGTTATGCGCATACGATCGCGCTTTATCGTCGAGGAGAAATCGATGTCGCCCTGCCCATCATCGGCGGGCTGATCGCGGAAGAGCCGACAAACCCGTATTTTCATGAACTGCATGGCCAGATGCTGTTCGAAAGCGGGCGCGTCGCTGCCGCCCTGCCGGCTTATCGGCGCGCCGTCGCACTGGCGCCGGAGGAGCCGTTGATCGCGATCTCGCTGGCGCAGGTCGAAATCGAGACGGGCGATCCGGCGCTGCTCAAGAGCGCCGCCGACCGGCTCAATGCCGCCTTACGCTCCGAGTCGGAACAAACGCAGGCGTGGCGCTTGCTGGTGATTGCCGAAGGCCGGCGCGGAGCGCGCGGCGAGCTGGCGCTGGCGCAAGCCGAACTCGCCCTGCGCGAAGGCGACAAGAGCGCCGCCCGCTCGCACGCTCAGCGCGCAACCGGGATATTGGCGGCCGGTTCCCCGGCCTGGCAGCGCGCGCAGGACATTCGCAGCCAGATCAAGTAGTTCGCTGCAGGCGTAGTGGTTTCGCCATTAACCTTATTCGGTTATGCTTGCGCCGCTACAGCGGCTCGCCCCGCGGCCCGCAATCGCAACTGGGGTCTCGAATGATGCGCCTGATCGCCCTGCTCGCCGTGTTCGTCGCCGGATGGACGCTGCCCGTCGCCGTGTCGGCGCAGCAAGCCCCCGGCTTCACGCCGCAACCATCCGCCTTCACCGCGCAACAACGCGAGGAGATGCAGCAGATCATCCGCGAGTATCTGCTCGATCATCCCGAGGCCGTGCTGGATGCGCTTACCACCATGCAGAAGCGCGAGCAGCAGGTGCAGCAGGATCAGCAGAAGCTCACCGTGGCCAACAGCAAGGGTCAGCTCTTCACGGCCCCGGAAGACGGGAGCCTCGGCAATCCCAAGGCAAAAACGGTGATCGTCGAGTTCGTCGACTATCGCTGCCCCTATTGCAAAGGCATCTCCGCCAACCTGCGCAAGCTGGTCGAGGAGGACAAGGAGCTGCGCATCGTCCTCAAGGAGTTGCCGATCCTCGGGCCGGATTCGATCTATGCGGCCAAGGCCTCGCTGGCGGCGCGCGACCACGCCAAATTCGCCGAATTCCATTCCGCCATGATCGCCGCCCACGGCCCGCTCAACGAGACCACCGTGGGCAAGATCGCGGCCTCCTTCGGCATCGACTTCGCCAAGCTCAAGAAGCAGATGGACGCGCCCGAGACCCAAGCGGTCATCGACCGCAATCTCGCGCTCGCGCGCTCGCTCGGCATCAGCGGCACGCCGGCCTTCGTCATTGGCTCGTCGGTCTATCCGGGGGCGATGGAGAACGACATCCTCAAGCGCCTGATCCGCACGGCGCGGGCGCAGGGCTAAGCCCGCGGCCCGCCTAGGCGGGCCACCAGCCAGCGTCAATTAGATGTAGTATTCCTTCAGCGGCGCGAAGCCGTTGAAGCCGATGCTGGCATAGGTCGTGGTATAGGCCCCGGCGGCCATAATCTGCACCTGATCGCCGGTTTCCAGCGCCTTCGGCATCTCATAACCGCTCGTTTCATAGAGAATATCGGCGCCGTCGCAGGTCGGGCCGGCAATCACCACGCGCCCATTCGCGCCCCCGTCCCGCGGGGTGCGGAAGGTGTATTGGATCGCCTCGCCCTGGGTTTCGGCCAAACCGCCGAACTTACCCACGTCGAGATAGACCCAGCGCTCCGCGGCGCCGTAGTCCTTCTCCGAGATCAGCACCACCTCGGCAGCCAAAACGCCGGCGTCGCCGACGATGGCGCGGCCCGGCTCGATGATCGTGTCCGGCAGGTCGTTGCCGAAGTGACGGGTCAGCGCGCCATGGATGCCGGCGGCGATAGCCTCGATGGCCGGGATCGGCTTGCGATAGCGCACCGGAAAGCCGCCGCCCATGTTGATCATGAGCAGCTCGATCCCGCGCGCGCGCAGGTCGGAAAAGACCATCGCCGTCTTGGCGATCGCCACGTCCCATTGCTGCGGGTCGCATTGCTGGCTGCCGACATGGAAGGAGATGCCGAGCGGCGTGAGCCCGCGCTCGCCCGCCTCCTGCATCAGGTCGGCGGCCATGCGCAGCGAGCAGCCAAACTTGCGCGACAGCGGCCAATCGGCGCCAATGTTGTCGAGCGCGATGCGGCAATAGACGCGCGCGCCCGGCGCCGCCTGGGCAAGCTTTTTCAGCTCGCCCAGCGAGTCGAAGGCGTACAGGTCGACGCCAAGCTCATGCGCCCGGGCGATATGCGCCTGCTTCTTGATCGTGTTGCCGAAGGAAATGCGCTTCGCCGGCGCGCCGGCGGTGAGGCACATCTCCACTTCAGTCAGCGACGCGGCATCGAAGCTCGAGCCGAGCGCCTGCAACCGATCGAGCACCGGAGCGGCCGGGTTGGCCTTGACGGCATAAAACACCTCGGCGGCCGGCATTAACCGTTTCAGGCGCAGATAGTTGGACCCGATTTGGTCGAGATCGACCACCAGGAACGGCGTTTCGCCGCGACGTGAGTTGACGAACTCAGCGAGCTTGGAATTCATTCCATCGCCCCTCACCCAGGTTTTACACGACCCAGTTGCCTGAACCGGAACGCCAAAAGCGCGGCGGTGATCCACCCACAGCACCCAGCGAAAGCAAATGAAGGGCGTCTCGGCCCGGTTCAGCGCGGGCGCGTTATACAGGAAAACCTCGCCAAGGGTACAAAAAAATCCGGTCAGGTAAAAATTTCTTACCCCCCCGAGCCCCGCCCCTGCCGACGTTGCGGGTGTGCGCCGCCGCATGCTAAGCGTCCAGTCTTCCCTTTTACAGCGCGCACCGTGCCCGAACAGCCAACGATCTTCATCCTCAACGGCCCGAATCTGAACCTGCTCGGCGAACGCGAGCCGGAGATCTATGGTCGCGAAACACTGGCTGAAATCGGGCAGATGTGCGCCGAATCGGCGGCCGAGGCCGGGCTGCAATCCGTCTTCCGCCAGAGCAACCATGAGGGCGAGCTGGTCACCTGGCTGCAGGAGGCGCGCAAGAAAGCCGCCGGAGTGATTCTCAATGCCGGAGCCTATACGCATACGTCGATCGCCATCCTCGACGCGCTGCGCTCGGTCGAGGTCCCGGTGATCGAAGTGCATCTGACCAACCCCTATCGCCGCGAGTCGTACCGGCGGAAGTCACATATCAGCCCGGCGGCCACCGGGGTCATTTGCGGGTTGGGCTCGCATGGCTATGTCTTGGCAGTCGCGGCGCTAGCCCGCATGATCACCGCACGCAAGGGGGGCTGAGCTTCATGGCGCGATTCGAGGTTGATAGCGATCTGGTGCTCAAGCTCGCCAGCCTGCTGCGCGAAGCCGGGCTGGGCGAGATCGAGTACGAGTCGGAAGGCCGCCGCATCCGCGTGGCGCTGCCGCATGTGGCCGCCGGCACGACCGTGGTGCATTCGCATAGCGGCGCGCCCGAGTCCGCCCCGGCAAAGAGCGAGACGGCGCCCGTGGTCGCCGATCACAGCGGGGCCATCCCGTCGCCCATGGTCGGAACGGTCTATCTCAGCACGGGACCGGGCGAGCCGGCCTTTGTGGCCGTCGGCCAGGCCGTGCTCGCGGGCCAGACCGTGCTGCTGATCGAGGCGATGAAGACTTTCAACGAGGTCAAGGCGCATCGCTCGGGCACGCTTGCCCGCATGCTGGTCAGCAACGGTCAGGCGGTGGAGTACGGCGAGCTCTTGGCGATCATCGAATGATCGGGCGCTCGCAAGGCGCCGGCGCCCCGCCCGCTTGCTTCGGACGCGCTCGATGATCGAGAAAGTCCTGATCGCCAATCGCGGTGAAGTGGCGCTGCGCATCCATCGCGCCTGCCGCGAAATGGGCATCAAGACCGTCGCCGTGCATTCGACCGCCGACGCCGACGCCATGCATGTCCGCCTGGCCGACCAGTCGGTGTGCATCGGCCCGCCGCCCGCCCGGCAGAGCTATCTCAATATCCCGGCGATCCTGACCGCGGCCAATATCACCGGCGCCGATGCAATCCACCCGGGCTACGGCTTTCTGTCCGAGAATGCCAGCTTCGCCCAGATCGTGGTCGAGCATGGCATCACCTTCATCGGCCCGACCGCCGAGCACATCCAGCTCATGGGCAACAAGATCGCCGCCAAGACGGCCATGCGCAAAGTCGGCATTCCGGTCGTCCCGGGAACCGACGGGCCCGTCAACAGCATTTCCGAGGCCAAATCCGAGGCCGCGCGCATCGGCTATCCGATTCTGGTCAAGGCGGCGGCGGGCGGCGGCGGCAAGGGCATGCGCGTGGCGCGCGGTCCGAGCGAGTTGGAGCCGATGCTTCTGCAAGCGAAGCAAGAAGCGATGGCCGCCTTCGGCAATGACGCGGTCTATCTCGAACGCTGGCTCGAACATCCGCGGCATATCGAGTTCCAGATCCTGGCCGATACGCACGGCAAAGTCGTGCAGCTCGGCGAGCGCGATTGCTCGCTGCAACGCCGCCACCAGAAGGTGCTCGAAGAGGCCCCCTCGCCGGCTCTGAATGCCGAAACCCGCACCCGCATGGGCGAAATCGTGCGCAAGGCGATGGCCAAGATCGGCTATTGCGGCGCGGGGACGCTCGAGTTCCTTTACGAGGACGGCGAGTTCTTTTTCATCGAAATGAACACGCGCCTGCAAGTCGAGCATCCGGTGACGGAAATGGTCACGGGCATCGACATCGTGCGCGAGATGATCTCGATCGCCAGCGGGGCGCCAATCGGCATCGATCAGGCGCGCGTCGCGCCGCGCGGGCACGCCATCGAGTGCCGCATCAACGCCGAGAACGCGTTTACCTTCAAGCCCTCGCCGGGGCGGATCACCGACTACCACCCGCCGGGCGGACCGGGACTGCGGATCGATTCCGCCGTCTATTCCGGGTATACCGTGCCGCCGTTCTATGACAGCTTGATCGCCAAGCTGATCGTGCATGGCGCGACGCGGACTGAATGCTTGATGCGCCTGCGCCGCGCTTTGACTGAGCTGGTGGTCGGCGGCATCGAGACCAATATCCGATTGCATGAGCGGATCATCGCCGAGCGCTCCTTCCTCGATGGCGCCTACGACATTCATTGGCTGGAGCGACTGCTTAGCGGCCAAACCTAGCGTTGCGGGGGCCTGAGAATGTCCGGGCTTACCCCGCAGCTGCTGCTTGGCGCGTATGCCGCCGGCGTTTTTCCGATGGCGGAAAGCCGCGCCGACAGCTCCTTGCACTGGATCGATCCGGAATTCCGCGGCGTGCTGCCGCTCGATCAAATGCATGTCTCGCGCCGACTCAAGCGCACGCTTCGCCAAGCGCCCTTCGAGGTGCGGTGCGACACCGCCTTCGCGCAAGTCGTGGCCGAATGCGCCGAGAGTTCCGAAGATCGGCCGGACACCTGGATCAATGCCGAGATCGAGCGGCTCTATAGCGCATTATTCGAGCTAGGCTTCGCGCATTCGGTCGAGTGCTGGCGCGACGGTTCGCTGGTCGGCGGGCTGTATGGCGTGACGCTCGGCGGCGCATTCTTTGGCGAGAGCATGTTCAGCCGCGTGACCGATGCCAGCAAGGTGGCGCTGGTCGAACTGGTGATGCGCCTGCGCGCCGGCGGCTTCGTGCTGCTCGACATGCAATTCGTGACCGCGCATCTGCGGCGGTTTGGAGCGATCGAAGTGCCGCGCCGCCGCTACAAGCTGATGCTCGGGCGCGCGCTCCGAATCCAGGCCGAATTTCAGCGCGAGTTGCCGCCCGGGGCCTTGCTCACGTTCTTACAGTCAGTGACCCAGACGTCATAAACTGGGTGTTCGAGCGCCGACAAGGCCGGGCTGGAGGCGAACATCCAGCCGCTAAAAATACGGATCGGAAACTGTGGCGGGCGCACTTCGGTGATTTCGAGGAAGGCGACCGCTTCCGGCGCGTCCTCGGGCGGCGCCTTGCGACAGGCGCGCAGCGTGATACGCAAGGTGCCGAAAACCAGGGTTTCGCCGAACTCGAGTTCGAGCGACCGCACCCGCGCTGTGATCTTGTCGAGCCCTTGCAGCACGGCGCCGCTGCCGACGAGCATCCCGCGATCCGGCGGCGGAGGCGTCAGGGGCGCGTCTTGGGCCCGCGCCGCGCCGGAAATGCTCGCGGCCAAGGCAAGGGCAAGGGCGGCCGCTTGCGCTCTCAATTGGCCCCGGTCGCGAGGAAGATGATTTCGGCTACGGCATCCTCCAGGCTCTTGTAGTTTTTTGTCTTCATCACGGTATCGCCTGATTTAAGCGATACCGGGGAATCGCCTGGAAGTATGCGGACATATTTGTCGCCCAAGAGCCCGTCGCCGGCGATCGCCGCTTCGCTATCCTTCGGAACGCGCACTCCATTGCCAAGCGACAACTGAATCACGGCTTCGAAGTTTTTATCGGGGTCGAGCGTGCGGCTGAGCACCCTGCCTACCTTGATGCCGTTGATGCGCACATCGCTGCCGGCCTCAAGCCCGCCGACCTGCAGGAAGCGGGCGGTGACAACATAGCCCGTACCTTCGGCGGGGCGCGCATTGAGCACGCCATAGACCAGAAACGTCGCCGCGATCACCATGACAGCGGCACCGATCAATGTTTCAAGGACGCTGCGGTGCATCTTTTTCTCCCGGCTTGGGCTTCGCGCGTGCCTCGCGCGCGCGCGACAATATCAATTCCAGAAGATCCTCGATAAGCATCGCGGGTTCGGTGTAGGCGATTTCTTCCCCCGATGGGATGTCCGCATCACCGCCGCCCAGTTTGATTTCGACATGTTTGGCGCCGAACAGCCCATCGGTAGCGATCGAGGCCGAGGCCTGGGTGTCGAGCTTGACCCCAGGATCCAGCCCAAGCGTGAGCACCACGCGGCTGTACTCGTCGAGCGACTGGCCGACGACGCGTCCGACACGCACGCCGGAAATGCGGACTTCGCTTTTGAGCGTAATGCCGTCGGCGCGAGAGAAGCGCGCGATCAGTTCCGTCGAAGCCACCCGCCCCAGGCCTTGACCGAGCACGCTAAAAAAGAAGATCGCGCCGAGTAAGACCAGCGCGGCCAAGCCGGCCAGAATTTCCTTGGCTTCGCCGCGCGCAAAGCCGTTCAACGCGGCGTCCATGGTTCGTAGTCGGCGCTGGCCTTCGCCCGCGTACCACCCTTTAACAGGCTGCCGGCCGGGCGATAGGCGTCCGCCGTTCCGGTGAGATTGGGCTGATGCGGTTGTTGCCAGGCGAAGCGGCTGCGCGCCTCCAGTGGCGCGTTGTCGCTGACGTAATGCAACCAGCCGTGCCACTCGGGCGGCACACGGCTGGCTTCGACCGCGCCCTTGTACATGACCCAGCGGCGCTCGCGCGTATAGCCGCGCCGCCCGCGTCCCCGGTAGTAACGATTGCCGAACTCGTCCGTCCCCACATAGCGACCCGAGATCCAGGTCATGAGGCGCGTTCCGAGGCCTGTCATTTGCGCCCGCCGCGTCGCTGATTCGATGGCGCGATATATCGCACCGACCCGCGCTCCGGTCCAGCGGCTAGGATCGAGTCGGCGCGATTCGGATAGTTGACCCGATCACTCCTGGGCGGAGCATGACCACTACAAGCTATTCTAGTAGAACGAGGAATGCCCACCCACAATATCTAGTTGTCGCGCCCGTATTTCCTGCCATACGTTCATGCGTCGCCAAAGACTGGCGACATCGGGGGCTAATGCCCGGGCGAGGCTTCGTTCGCGAACGCAGCACCGTCCGGGCGCCGCTGCCGCATCCGCTCCGACGACCTCCCTCGGAAGAGCGGATGATGGGCCGGGGGGGTACCAGGACCCCTCGGCCCGCGGCCGCGCAACGGCTGCCGTCGACGCAACTTCAGGGTGCGCGGCCGGCCGCGCACCCTCTTATTTTGTGGACTGTCAATTTGCCGGGCGAGGCGCTTGCATCCGCCGTGCGGCTGGCGTCCCATCCGGCGCATTCGCAATCAGGAGGCACGCATGCTGGGCAGAATCGACGCGCGCTTGAATGAGCTTAGCATCGCCTTACCGGCAGCGCCGGCGGCAGTGGCCAACTATGTGCCTTGGGTGCGAACCGGCTCGCTCGTCTTTGTTTCCGGCCAAGTCGCCATGCAGGACGGCAAGCCGGGGCCGAAGGGCAAGCTTGGCCGCGAGCTGACGGTCGATCAGGGCGCCGCGGCGGCGCGCACCTGTTGCTTGTCGCTGCTGGCGCAGCTTAAGGCGGCGTGCGACGGCGATCTCGACCGTGTGGTGCGCTGCGTCAAGTTGATCGGCTTCGTCGCCTCGACCGAAGATTTCGCCGATCACTCGAAAGTCGTGAATGGCGCGTCCGACCTGATGGTCGCCGTGTTCGGCGATGCCGGGCGCCATGCCCGCTCCTCCGTCGGCGTTTACACGTTGCCGATGGGCGTGGCGGTCGAGGTCGAAGGCACTTTCGAGGTCAAATAACCGAGGCTAGGCAGGTGCGGCGATGCCCGATGGCGACGGCGGTCTGACGCTGCGGACTCTGGACACGATCGCTGCGCTCGCACCGTCGGAGTGGGACCGCTGCGCCGGCGGTGCCAATCCGTTCGTCAGCCATGCCTTTCTGCACGCGCTCGAAGCGAGCGGCTCGGCGGTCGCGGAAACCGGCTGGCGGCCGCTGCATCTGCTGGCCGCAGGGGCGGATGGGCGGGTGCTCGGCGTCGTTCCCACCTATTTGAAAAGCCATTCCTACGGCGAATATGTGTTCGACTGGGGCTGGGCCGAAGCCTTCGCCCGCGCCGGCGGCGCCTATTACCCCAAGCTGCAAGTGGCGGCGCCATTCTCGCCCGTGCCCGGCCCGCGTTTGCTCGTGCCGCCGGGGCCGCAAGCCCCCGCGCTCCGTCAGCAATTGATCGCCGGGCTGGTGAACTGCGCGCGCGAGTGCGCGGCCTCTTCGGTGCATGCGACCTTCATCGACGAGGACGACCGCGCGGCTTTCTCCGCCGCCGGATGGATCCTGCGCCAGGGGGTGCAGTTCCATTGGAACAATCGCGGCTATCGCGATTTCGCCGATTTCCTCGACACGCTCACCAGCCGCAAGCGCAAGGCGATCAAGAAGGAGCGCCAGGCGGTCGCCGACGCCGGGGTGACGTTACGCGTGCTCGGCGGCGATGATCTGACGCCCGCGATATGGGATCGCTTCCACCGCTTCTATGCCTCGACCTATGACCGCAAATGGGGAAGGCCGTATCTCACCCGCCGCTTTTTCGATTTTCTCGGCGATAGCATGGGCGAGAGCGTGGTGCTGATCTGGGCCGAGCGCGCTGGCGATCCCATTGCCGCCGCGCTTAACATCAAGGGCGCGGATTCGTTGTTCGGACGCAATTGGGGCGCGTCGGAAGACGTGCCCTTTCTGCATTTCGAGGCATGCTATTACCAAGCCATCGACTATGCGATCGCGCACAAACTGGCGCGGGTCGAGGCCGGCACGCAGGGGCCGCACAAGATCGCGCGCGGCTATCTGCCGGCACTCACCTGGAGCGCGCATTGGATCGAGCATGCGGGCTTGCGCGATGCGGTTGCTACCTATTGCCGGCGGGAGGCGAGCGCGCTCCAGCTCGAAATCGAAGAACTTACGGCTGAGTCGCCCTACCGCGCGACGGAGTAGGCGCGCCCTACTCCGCCTCGGCCGGCTCCTTGGCGTCGGCACCTTTGGAGGACGACGGCGAGGCATGGTACTCGAATGCGAGCACATCGTCCTTGACGGTGACGCGCACGGTGCCGCCCTTTTGCAGCTTGCCGAACAGCAGCTCGTCGGCGAGCGGCTTCTTGATGTACTCCTGAATGACCCGCGACAGCGGGCGCGCGCCCATGGTGCGGTCGAAGCCGCGCTCGGCCAGCCATTTGCGCGCCTCATCGCTCAGCTCGATGGTGACGTTGCGGTCCGAGAGCTGCGCCTCGAGCTGGAACATGAACTTGTCCACCACCTTGGCGACGACTTCGGGTGAGAGACTCTCGAAGGCGATGGTGGCGTCGAGCCGGTTGCGGAACTCGGGCGAGAACATGCGATTGATCGCCTCGATGTCCTCGCCTTCACGCGTCTCGCGGCCGAAGCCGATGGCCGATTTAGCCATCTCCTGCGCGCCGGCGTTGGTGGTCATGATCAGGATCACATTGCGGAAATCGATCGACTTGCCGTTGTGGTCCGTCAGCTTGCCGTGGTCCATCACCTGCAACAGGATGTTGAACAGGTCCGAGTGCGCCTTCTCGATCTCGTCCAGCAGCAGCACGCAATGCGGATGCTGGTCGATCGCGTCGGTCAGCATGCCGCCCTGATCGAAGCCGACATAGCCCGGCGGGGCGCCGATCAGGCGCGAAATCGAGTGCCGCTCCATGTATTCCGACATATCGAAGCGCTTGAGCTCGATGCCGAGCGACCGCGCCAGCTGGCGCGCGACTTCGGTCTTGCCGACGCCGGTCGGGCCGGAGAACAGGTAGCAGCCGATCGGCTTTTCCGGCTCGCGCAAGCCGGCGCGGGCGAGCTTGATCGCCGCCGACAGAGCCGTGATCGCCTTGTCCTGGCCGAAGACCATGGTCTTGAGGTCGCGCTCGAGATTGGCGAGCGACTTCTTGTCGTCGCGCGACACCGACTTGGGCGGGATGCGCGCGATCTTGGCCACCACGGCCTCGATGTCCTTGACGCCGATGGTCTTCTTGCGCTTCGACGGCGGGAGCAGCATCTGTGCCGCGCCGGTCTCGTCGATGACGTCGATCGCCTTATCCGGCAGCTTGCGGTCGCCGATATATTTGGACGACAGCTCTACCGCGGCGCGGATCGCCTCCTCGGTGTAGCGGATGTTGTGGTGCTCTTCGTAATACGGCTTCAGCCCGCGCAGAATCTTGATCGCGTCCTCGACCGAGGGCTCTTGCACGTCGATCTTTTGGAAACGGCGCACAAGCGCGCGATCCTTCTCGAAGTAGTTCCGGTATTCCTTGTAGGTGGTCGAGCCGACGCAACGCAGGCTGCCATTCGACAGCGCCGGTTTGAGCAGATTGGAGGCGTCCATCGCCCCGCCGGAGGTGGCGCCGGCGCCGATCACGGTGTGGATTTCGTCGATGAACAGCACCGAATGCGGCATCGCTTCGAGCTCGGAGATCACCGCCTTGAGCCGCTCCTCGAAATCGCCGCGATAGCGCGTCCCGGCCAAGAGCGAGCCCATGTCGAGCGTGAAGATGACCGCCGGCTTAAGCACATCGGGCACCTGGCCTTCGACGATGCGGCGCGCCAGCCCCTCGACGATCGCGGTCTTGCCGACGCCCGGCTCGCCGACGAACAACGGGTTGTTCTTGCTGCGCCGGCAGAGCACCTGAATGGTGCGATCGACCTCGGCTTCGCGCCCGATCAGCGGATCGATCTTGCCGGCTTGCGCCTTCTTGTTGAGGTTGACGCAGTAGGCGGTCAGCGCCTCCTGCCCCTTCTTGACCACGCGCTCGGCCTGACTTTCTTCCTCGGCGCCGGTAACGGTGCGATCGGCCTCCTCGCCCGGCACCTTGGCGATGCCATGCGAGATGAAATTGACGGCATCCAGCCGCTTCATCCCCTGTTGATCGAGATAATAGACGGCGTGGCTCTCGCGCTCGGAGAACATCGCCACCAGCACATTGGCGCCGGTGACCTCCTCGCGGCCGGAGGATTGAACGTGGATCGCCGCGCGCTGTAGCACGCGCTGGAAGCCGGCGGTTGGGCGCGGGTCTTCCTGGCGGGCAACAACTAGGCTCTTGAGTTCCTTGTCGAGGTATTCGGTCAATTCGGAGCGCAACCGGGCGAGATCGACGCCGCACGCCTTGAGCACGGCCACTGCGTCGGTATCCTCGGTCAGCGCGAGCAACAGATGCTCGAGGGTCGAGTATTCGTGCCGGCGCTCGCGGGCGCTGGCCAGGGCGCGATGAAGGCTTTGTTCCAGATTGCGCGACAACATACCCAAGACGCCTACTCCCCTTCTTTCTCCAGCGTGCATTGCAATGGGTGCTGGTTCTGGCGCGCGAACTCGATCACCTGCGCCACCTTCGTCTCCGCCACCTCGAAGGTGAAGATGCCGCAGACGCCGACACCATGATTATGGACATGCAGCATGATGCGCACTGCCTCCTCATAGGATTTGGAGAAGAGCTTTTCGAGCACCAGTACGACGAACTCCATCGGCGTGTAATCGTCATTGAGCATGAGCACGCGATACATCGACGGCTGCTTGGTCTTCGGCCGCGTGCGGGTGACGACGCCGGTATTCGGGTCGCCGGGACCGCGCCCGGGTGGTCGATTGCGGCTGCCGAGAGTCGCCATGGCGTTTACCGTGTACTCTCTCATGGTTAGCAAGTTGCGACCATCATTCAATATCGTGACGCGCCCCGCCAAGGGAAGACCCTTGCGCCTTCGACGCTCGCTTAAATGTCACCCGCGCCCGCGCTGGCGACATCGACATCCGCGCTCCCTCGAATCTACCGAAAACAGCCTCTGATTAACAATTAATATTGGTTTTCAATGGTTAATACGCCTTTACGCAAGATGCCTTATGGACAATGCAAGCTAACAATCGCTAGATATCGGCATGCTAGAGTCGCGGAGAAATAAGCAGGGTTCACGGATGACGGAGGCGCGCCTCTTGCGGGCTTGGGGGCGGTCGGTGGCGACAGTGCTCGGGCTATGCGTGCTGATCGGCACGCCCGCCGGCGCGGCCGAGCCGCATCGCGCCTACCTCCTGCTGGATAACCGCACCGGGCAAACGCTTGCCGCACTCGACCCCGACGCCACGATGTACCCGGCCTCGCTGACAAAGCTGATGACGCTGTATCTTGCGTTCGAGTCCGTGCACCAGGGCAGGCTCAAGCTCGACACTCCGCTCGAGGTGTCGCGGCATGCGGCGGCGCAGGCGCCGTCCAAGCTCGGCCTCGGCGCAGGCGACAAGGTTCCGCTCCGCCAGCTTATATTGGGGATCACGGTACAATCGGCCAATGACGCCGCCGTGACCATTGGCGAGGCGCTGGGCGGCGACGAAGGCCGCTTTGCCGAGATGATGACCCGCAAGGCGCGTGCGCTCGGCATGACGCGCACGACATTCAAGAACGCGTCCGGCCTACCCAACCGGGGGCAAATGACCTCGGCACGCGACATGGCCACCCTCGGCCAAGCCCTGCTGCGGGATTTTCCGCAGGAGTATAAATTCTTTTCGGTCGAAGAGTTCACCTATAACGGTCGCACTTTTCGGACGCACAATCACCTGATGGCGGCCTATGACGGCGCCGACGGCATCAAGACCGGTTATATAAATGCCTCAGGGTTTAACCTTGTCGCCTCGGCCGAGCGTGACGGGCGGCGGCTGATTGGCGTGATCTTTGGCGGCAGAACGGCGCGCTCGCGCGACCTTGAGATGCGGGCGCTGCTCGATCACGGCTTCGCGACGGCGCAGGACCGGCCGTTGGTGGCCGCCGTGCCGCGCCCGCGCCCGACCGAGAGCCCGAAGGCCGTTAGCCCGTCAGCCGCGAGCCCGAAGATAGTGCGCGCGCGTCCGATCGTCGAGGTTAAGTCCAAACCGCGCTCGAACACCGCGCCCACCAAAATCGCCATCGCCGCCGGCGATCCGAACGATACCGGGTCGATCGGCTCCGAGGATGCGGCCGAAACGCGCGACTGGGCCGTGCAGCTCGGCGGTTTTACCGGTCCGGTCGCCGCCGGCCACGCGGCGATCAGCGCCACCGACATGGCGCCCGAACTCCTCGGCACGGCGGAAATCAAGCTGCTGCAAGTGCGCGCCGCCGGCCGCACTTTCTATCGCGCCCGCATCGTCGGGCTGGCTGCCGATGAAGCCGAGGCCGCCTGTATCGCGCTCGAGCAGATGAAGCAGATTTGCTCGGTGGTTAAGCCTTCGGGTGCCGTCACCTTCGGCCCGGTTCGGGGTTAATCACCCGCCGCTGAGCGGAGTGCGCTCCAGCGAGCAAAATCCCAGCCGCGGCCGCCGGCCAACGCGCGGCGCGGCAGATAGGCGAGGGCGCTGAGCCAGCGACCATCAGCCCCCTCACCCGCACCACCGTCAGACGATACTCCACGCCCTCATAGCGTCCAAGCCGCCGCAACTGCGCCGCGACCAAGGGTTCGAGACATTCGCCAATGACGCGGGATTTTGGTGAGCGCCGCAGGACCGGCCAATCGCCGCGCGGCGATCGCAGGATACGGAAACCCATGAGCCGTGCGGGGCGGATACGCACTCGCGCGGCGCTTCGGCCGAGCAGCGCTTCGCGAAGTTTCACGTCGCGCAAGGTACCATAGACGAATAGCCGGCGCGGCCGCATCGCGGCCCGTAATCTACAGGCCAGGCGGCGGCGCGACCCCGCTCGCATCAAGCTCAGCCACCAGCGTGCTCTTGAGTTCGGCCAGGCCGGCCTCGTCCGCCGCTTCGCAGCGCGCGACCAGGACCGCCTGAGTATTCGACGCGCGCAACAGCCACCAGCCTGCCTTAGAGCGCACGCGCGCGCCATCGATGTCGCTGACCTCGGCGCCCTTTGCTTTTTGCCGCGCCAGCACCTCGGCGACGATGGCGAATTTGCGCTCTTCCGGGCAGGCGAAACGCAACTCCGGCGTATTGACCACGGCCGGAATGCGGTCGCGCAGCGCGGCCAGGCTCGTGTGCCCGACGGTCAGCAGCCGCATCAGCCGAACCGCGGCGTAAAGCGCGTCGTCGAAACCGTAGTAGCGATCGGCGAAGAACAGATGGCCGCTCATCTCGCCGGCAAACGGCGCCTTGAGTTCGGCCATCTTCGCCTTGATCAGAGAATGGCCAGTCTTCCACATCACCGGCCGGCCGCCGAGCTTAGCCACGCCGTCGAACAGCACTTGAGAGGATTTCACATCGGCGATGATCGGCTTGCCCGGCATGCGCGCGAGCAATTCCTCGGCGTAGATCAGCATCAGCTGATCCGCATAAAGCGCGCGGCCCTTGCCGTCGACCACGCCGATGCGGTCGGCGTCGCCGTCGAAGGCGATGCCGAGGTCGCAACGCTTGTCACGCACCAGCGTTTGCAACTGCGCCAGATTCTCTAGAACCGTCGGATCGGGATGGTGGTTCGGAAAGGTGCCGTCGATCGCACCGTTGATGACATGGTGCCGTCCCGGCAGACGCTTGATCAGCCGCGTGAGGATTTCCCCGGCCGCGCCGTTGCCCGGATCCCAACCAATGGTGAGCGCGCAAGTCGGGCCGTCGAATTCATCCGCCAGCCGTTGCGCGTAAGCGTCCTGCAGATCGTAATCGCGTTTGCTTCCAGCACCGCGCTCGAAATCGGCCTCCGCCGCCAGTGTTCCCAAGGCCTGAATATCGGCGCCAAAGAACGACTTGCCCTGAAGCGTCATCTTGAAGCCGTTATGCCGGGCCGGGTTGTGGCTGCCGGTGACCATCACCCCACCATCGGTGGGCAGGGTTTTAGCGGCATAAGACAGCATCGGCGTCGGCCCAAGTCCGACGCGCACGATCTGCAATCCGCAGCCCAGCAACCCTTCGACCAGTTTGGTCTCGAGCGCCGGCGAAGTCGGGCGGCCGTCGAAACCGACCGCGACTGTTCGTCCGCCCGCGCGGATCAGGCGCGTGCCGAAGGCGCGGCCGAGCGCCAGCGCATCGGCCTCGAACAACGACTCACCAACAATGCCGCGCACATCGTATTCGCGCAGGATGGTCGGTTCGAAGCGATGCGTGCTCATAGGCTCGACTTCTGTGCCGGGTCCTCGGAGCGCCGACCGATGCTGGTATATTTGAACCCGGCTGCCGCGATCGCGGCCGGAGTATAGACGTTGCGCAGATCAACCATCACCGGCGTGCGCATCAGCCTGCGGGCCCGCTCCAGATCGAGGCCACGAAATTCGTTCCATTCCGTGAGCAGGACCACCACATCCGCGTCCTGCATCGCGTCATAGGCATCGCTGCACCAATGCACGCCGGGCATAATCGGTTCGGCCGCCGCCATCGCCGCCGGATCGAAGGCGCGGATTTTCGCGCCCGCTTGTTGCAGGCGCGGCAGGATTTCCAAGCTCGGCGCTTCGCGCATGTCGTCGGTGCCCGGTTTGAAGGCGACCCCAAGGACCGCGATCATTGGCTTCTTGATTCCCTGGCAGGCGTCGAGAATGCGCCTCGCCATGTCGGCCTTACGCGCCTCATTGGCCCCGGCTACGGCGGCAATCACGGTCAACTCGGCACCAGCTTCATCCGCTGTATTAAGTAACGCCCGCAAGTCCTTGGGCAGGCAGGAACCCCCGAATCCAGGACCGGCATGCAGGAACTTGCGCCCGATGCGGCCGTCGAGTCCGATGCCCTTGGCCACATCCTGCACATCGGCGCCGACGCGCTCGGCCAAATCGGCGATCTGGTTGATGAAGGTGATCTTGGTCGCGAGAAACGCATTCGCGGCGTATTTCGTCAGCTCGGAAGATTCCAGCGAGGTGACGACCACCGGCGTTTCCAACAAATACAGCGGCCGATAGAGCACTTTCATCGCCTCGACCGCGCGCGCGCTATCCGAGCCAATAACGACCCGGTCGGGCCGCATGAAATCGGTAATCGCCGAGCCTTCGCGCAGAAATTCCGGATTGGAGACCACATCGAATTCGGCCTTGGGCGCGACTTCGCGCACCAGTTGCGCGATCTTGCGGCTGGTGCCGACCGGAACCGTCGATTTGGTGACGATCACCGTGTAGTGCTTAATCGCGGCCGCGATCTCGCGCGCGGCGCAAAAGACATGGCTCAGATCCGCGTGGCCATCGCCGCGGCGCGAGGGCGTACCGACGGCGATGAACACGATATTGGCCTGGGCGACCGCCTGCGTGAGGTTGGTGGTGAATTTCAGCCGCCCATCGGCGACACCTTTCTCGACCAGCGGCCCAAGCCCGGGCTCGAAGATCGGGATCTCGCCCTTTTCCAGCCGGGCGATTTTCTCGCGGTCGCGGTCGACGCAGGTCACCGACCAGCCGAATTCGGAGAAGCAAGCGCCGGAGACGAGTCCGACATAGCCGGTGCCAACCATTGCGATACGCATTGCGGAACCTAGTGGTTTTGAACGATCACAAAACTTGCGCCTAATCGGCTAACGCGCACCGGCATCGGCGTATTGGCGCAACAGCCGCCGGAACTCGGTCCCCAGATCGGCGCGTTCGAGCGCGAATGCCAAATTCGCTTCGAGGAACCCGATCTTGCTGCCGCAGTCAAATCGGCGACCGGCGAAGCGCAGCGCGTAAAACGGCTGCGCGCCGATCAAGGATGCCAGCGCGTCGGTGAGCTGGATCTCGCCGCCGGCTCCGACCTGTTGGCGATCAAGGTGGCTGAATACCTCCGGCTGCAAAATGTAGCGCCCGATCACGGCCAGATTCGAGGGCGCCAGGTCAGGCTTCGGCTTTTCCACGAGGCCCTTGACCTCGATCAGCCGGTCGCGGGTGGCGCCGGGAGCAATCACGCCATAGTTCGGGGTATGCGCACGGGCGACTTCCATCGTCGCCACCAGATTGCCGCCGAGCGGAGCATGGGCCTCGATCATCTGCTTGAGGCAGGGTGTCTCGCTCTGTATCAAATCGTCGGCCAGCAGCACAGCAAAGGGCTCGTCGCCAACCAGGCCGCGCGCGCACCACACCGCGTGACCAAGCCCCAGCGCCTGACCCTGGCGCGTGTAGGCGAGCCGGGTATCCGACGGCACGCAATCACGAATTGCCGCCAGCAGTTCGCCTTGGCCGCGTTGCTCCAGATTCGCTTCCAGCTCGAAGGAACGGTCGAAATGATCTTCGATCGCGTGCTTGTTGCGCCCGGTGACGAAGATGAACTCCTCGATCCCGGCCGCCGCCGCCTCCTCGACCGCATACTGGATCAGCGGCTTGTCGACAATCGGCAGCATTTCCTTGGGCATGGCCTTGGTCGCCGGCAGGAATCGCGTGCCAAGACCGCCGACGGGGAATATCGCCTTGCGGACGCGCTGCGCCATCGACTTGTACTCTCCCCCTCCGCGCGGCGCGGAGCACTGTCCGCTGGCGCCCTTGCTTCTGCCATAGCGCCGACCGGCAGAGCAAGGTAACGCGCCTACCGCCCGAGCAACACCTCGCGCGCGCGGTTGACCTTGGCCGCCAGCCAATCCGAGCCACCCTGATCGGGGTGTGCGCGGCGCATCACGCGGCGGAAGGCGGACTCGATTTCGACCTCGCTCGCGCTTGCGGGAACGCCGAGCACGGCCCGCGCCTCCTCGCGCGTCATCGGACCCTCGCCGGCGCTGCGTGGCGGGGCGTCTTCGAGCTGGCGCCACTTGGTCCCATGCGCGCGGTCGAGAAAGCTTTCCATCAGCAGCCGTGACGCATCATCGGCCGCGCATTCGCGCCACAGGGCCAGCGCCTCGGCCAGAGATAATCTGCCCAGCCGCCGTCCGGCGAGGGCTCCCTCCAGCACCTCGCCATCCACCTTGCCGCTGGCGTGATCGAGCGTCATGCGCAGGAAACGGGCCGCGACCGTCGAGCTTTGCCCCCTTGCCTCTCCGCCGGCTTTACTGGCGCGCTGCCTGGCCCGCTGCGTCGTCCATGGAATCAATGCCGGCAACACGAAGGGCACGAAGACCCAGCGTCCGCTCGTGAGCAGGAAGGCGGCAACGCCAATGCCAAGAACCAGCGCCACGGCGGGAAGATACTGCGCCAGGCGCTTCACGTCGGCGCGCGTGAACAACCAGATGACGCCGAGAACGGCCAGCGGCAGCAATAGGCCGAGCAGTAGCCCGCTCATCGTATGATCCGACGGCCGCGGTTCACTTTCGCCCGCCGAGTTGATGCGTCAGCGCCAGCGCTGGCCCGCCGGCCCTGCGCGCGTGATTTTCGAGCGCCGCGCGCCCGCCCGCCGAAAACACGGCGACGGCGGTGAGCAAGGCCTTGAGCTGCGCGGCGCTCCCGGTATCGAATGGGCTGTAGGCACCGCCCGATAATCGCGCGATGGTCTCGAAGGTGCGGCGCGCGATCGGGTCACCGCCTTCTTGGAAGACAAAGGCCGGAGTCGCGAGCAACCCCAGTTCGCCCGCCAGATGGTCGAGCTCGTCGATATCCTCCTCGATCACATCGCCAACGAAGACCAGGGCATTGACTTTCTGAGCGCGCGTTTCGGCGAGGGCGCGGTGCAGTACTTTGACGATCTGGGTCCGGCCGGGCTGGCAGCGGACGCCGATCATGCGCCGAACGAGTTCGGCCGCGCTGCCGAGCCACGGGGTCGCCTTGCACTCGCTGAAACCTCGATAGAAGCAGAGCTGGATTTCGATCCCGCCGAGCAATTCCGCCGCGGCGAACATTTCGGCCTGGATCTGACAGGCAAGGTCCCAAGTCGGCTCGCGCGAGGCGGTGGCATCGATGGCGAACAGCAGGCGGCCACGCCCGGCCGGAGCTTGCGGCGTGGCCTTGAGCGTGGCCAGGAAGGCGCCGACCTCCGACTTCAAGGAGGGCGTCGCTGGAAGCTGGGTTTTTTTCATCGCCGGGGCACTCGCCTGCGCCCCATTATGTGCGCCCCTACGCCCCCGCCCTCAAGCCCCGCTACGCATAGGCGGCAACCTCCGCCGGGGCGCGCGCGGTGGGGGCGGCTTCCGCCTCCTCGGGTGCCTTCAGGCCGATGGCGTCAAGCAACGCGCGCACCTCCTGCCGCGCCGCCACATGCGACATGGTCAGCGCCTCGCCGCTGTCTTTTACGTCAAGTAGCGTCAGCCCATTGAGGAACAGCTCGCGGAAAATCACGCGCTCGCCAAAACCGGGTGCCAGGCGAAAGCCGATGCGCCGCGCCAGCTCGGCCAGCGCGCCCTCAATCCGCTTCTGGTTACGCGAGGCAATCGAGGAGATGCGGTTGCGGCTGACCACCCAGTCGATGGTGCCGCGATCCTTGACCGCGCGCACCTTGCGCTGCTCCCAGACCATGACGCTGTACTGGCTAGGGCGGATCACCTTATGCGTTTCGGGATCGATCTCGGCCAGCAGGTCTAGGTCGATGAAGCTGTCGTTCATCGGCGTGATCAGCGTGTCGGCATGCGAATGGCCGAGGCGCGACAAATGATCGGCATTGCCGGCGGTGTCGATGACCACGAAAGCGCAGGCGGACAGCCCCTCCAGGGTCTCCCCCAGTCGTTCGTTTTCCTCGCGCTCGGCCGCCTTGCGGTCGGAGACCTCGGAAGCCTGGACCGCCACCAATTCCGGCAGCGGCAGGGCGACGCCCTTGCGCTTTACGAAGGCGCGGCGGTTTTGGACATAGCGGGTCAGCGTGCCCTGGCGCGCATCGAGGTCGATCGCGCCGACCTTGAAGCCGCGATGCAACAAGCTCGCGATCAAATGCATGGCGGTCGTCGATTTCCCGGTGCCGCCCTTCTGATTGCCGAGAACGATGATATGCGGCCGCGCCGACTTCTTGTCCGCCATACTATCCCCCTCGCAACCGTCCGACTCGCGCGCACAGGAGTCGCGAGGGTAACCCGGCTGCGGCCGGCTCGCCACAACGGCCTACAGCCGCCCGATGCGCTCGGTGAGCAGCGCGTAGAATCCATCGGCGTTCAAGCGTTCGATCCAGAGCGCATTGGCGGGTTTTTGGGTGACGCCCCACCAGTCCACGCGCGTGGCCCCAAGCGACGGGCCGTCGGCGATGTCGATCTCGACCGAGACGCGCTTACCGGTGAACAGGTCGGGCGCCAACAGAAAGGCAATCGTCGTAGGGTCGTGCAGCGGCCCGCCCGGCATGCCGTATTTGGCGATATCGTGCCGGTCGTAGAAAGCGAGCATATCGCCGACGATGCCGCCCACCTTGGTGCCCAGCTTGCGAAAGGCGGCCAGCCGCGACGGCGTGGTGAGCGCCTGATGCGTGACATCGAGGCTCAAGACCGTGATCGGCCGCCCGCAGCGGAACACGACATCGGCCGCATGCGAATCGACATAAATGTTGAACTCGGCCGCCGGGGTGGTGTTACCGCCTTCCCGGAAGGCGCCGCCCATCAACACGATCTCGCGGATCTTGGGAAGGATGCGTGGCTCCATGATCAGCGCCAGCGCGATATTGGTCAGCGGCCCGACCGGCACCAGCGTGATCGCGTCGTCGGGAGCGGCGAGCAACTCTTCAACCAGAAAGGTCGCCGCATGCTGGCGCTCCAAGGGAACCGTGGGGGCATGGATCGGGCAGCCATCAAGCCCCGTCTGGCCATGCACCGCTTCGGCGGTCACGAGCTTGCGGAGCATCGGGCGCGAGCATCCGGCGAACACTCGGACATCCTTGCGCCCGGACAGCTCGACCATCAGCCGCGCGTTGCGCTCGGTCAGGGCGAGCGGAACATTGCCGGCGACCGCCGTAATGCCGCGTATGTCCAAGTCCGCGGGCGACGCCAGCGCCAGCAGAAGCGCGACGGCGTCGTCTTGCCCTGGGTCGCAGTCGATGATGATCGGCCGCGCCGCCATCAGAGTATCTCTAGCGCGGGATCAACCACGCTTGTAGGGATTGACCAGCCCATCGACCAACGCATGCAGATAGCTGCAGAATTGCGTCTCGTCGCAGCCCATGAGCACGCCGTCTTCGAGCGCCTCCTGGCAAATCGCTTCGATCTCGCCCAGGTTCTCGTTGAGCACCTTGAGCTTCTCGATACAGGAAACTGGCGCCCCATCGGGCTGGCGCCATTGCGGCGGCTTGACGCGCACTGATGAGACTCCCGGCTCAGTCCGGCGATCAGATTGCCCGCAAGGAACGCGCCGCGCAATGGCCGAGAAACCGTCCAGGCCGCTGAAATCGCCTTGATAATTCATGCCTCGGCAACCATTTGCCTGCCACAGTGCTGCGATCCCCGCCGCCCGATCCTCAAGGCCCTGGAGCAGAGTGATGTCGGTGTTTTCGCACCCTGAATTTCTTGGCCATGAAGGCGTGGGCCATGAAGGCGTGGGCCATGAAGGCGTGGGCCATGAAGGCGTGGGCCATGAAGGCGTGCATTTCGTCCACGACCCCGCCTCCGGCCTCAAGGCGATCATCGCGATTCACAATACCGTGCGTGGACCCGCCGTCGGCGGCTGCCGCATGTGGCCCTATGCCGATGAAGGCGCGGCGCTGACCGATGCCCTGCGGCTGGCGCGCGGCATGACCTATAAGTCGGCGCTGGCCGAGCTGCCGTTTGGCGGCGGCAAATCGGTCATCATGGGCGATTCCAAGCGCGACAAAACGCCCGAGCTCTTGCGCGCCATGGGGCGCGCGGTCGATCGCCTCGGCGGAGCCTATGTGATCGCCGAAGAAGTCGGCACCACGGTATTCGACATGGATACCGTCGCGACCACGACCAAACATGTCGCCTGCACTTCGGCAGGGAGCGGCAATCCATCTCCCTATACGGCGCTGGGCGTCCTGCGCGGCATCCAAGCCGCCGTGCAATACAAACTCAACCGCAACGCCGGCGATCTCGATGGCGTGCGCGTCGCCGTGCAGGGTCTGGGTCAAGTCGGCTATGCGCTGCGCCATAGCCTCAAGGAACTTGGCGCACGCCTGTTCGTCAGCGATATCGCGCCCGATCGGGTCGCGCGCGCGGCGAAAGAGTTCGGCGCCACACCCGTTGCCCCCGACGCGATTTTTGACACGGACGCCGATGTGTTCGCGCCCTGCGCCCTCGGCGGCATTCTCGATGACCGCACCATCGCGCGGCTCAAGGCGCGTATTGTCGCCGGCGCCGCCAACAATCAGCTCGCCGCTGACCGGCACGGCGCCATGCTGGCCGAGCGCGGGATTTTGTATGCGCCGGATTACGCCATCAACGCCGGTGGGGTGATCGAAATCGCCCTGGCGAAAAAGGGCGATGCCACCATCCGCGAGCGGGTCGAAGGCATTCGCGCGACGCTGCTCGAAATCTTCGGCCGCGCCGATGCCGAGCACGCGCCGACGCACCGGATCGCCGACCGTATGGCCGAGGACCGTTTCCGCCGCGCGGCATAAATCACGCTGGATTTCCGTGCAATTGATCGAAGTCATGGCCGGCTGCGAGCCGTGAGGATATTCGGGACGCCGATTTCGATACGCTTGACGCCGCCCTACGGGGGGCATATGAAGGTCAGTTGCGAGTAATTCTTAATAGCATTTAGGACCGGATACAGGATGACACCCATGCAGCTGCGACTGAAACGCCTCGCTCGCCTGCTTTTAGCGGCTATCGCCTTGGCCGGAACGCCCGCCTTGGCCGAGGTCAATATTTATTCGACGCGCACACCCGATTTGATCGAGCCGATCCTCGCCGAGTTCACGAAAGCGACCGGCATCAAGGTCAATCTGGTGACGCTGCCGGAAGCCGGCATCACCGAGCGGCTCAAATCCGAGGGGCGCTTGAGCCCGGCCGATCTGATCATCACCGCCGATATTTCCCGCCTGGCCGAAGCCAAGGACGCGGGCGTCACCCAGCCGCTCGATGACGCCGAACTCACACGCGTGATCCCGGCCGCCTATCGCGACACGACCAACCACTGGTTCGGCGTCACCACGCGCGCCCGCGTGCTGTATGCGTCGAAAGCGCGTGTCAAGCCGGGCGCGATCACCCGCTACGAGGATCTGGCCGATCCCAAATGGAAGGGGCGCGTCTGCACGCGCAGCGGCGGCCATGATTACAATATCGCGCTTTTGTCCTCCATCATCGCGCATGATGGCGAGGCGGTTGCGAAGAAATGGCTCAGCGGAGTGAAGGCCAATCTTGCCCGCCGCCCGCAGGGCAATGACCGCACGCAAGTCAAGGCGGTAATGGATGGACTCTGCGACGTGGCTATCGGCAACACGTATTACTATGGGCTTATGCTCGCCGATCCGGAACAGAAGGCCTGGGCCGAAGCGGTCTATGCCGTGTTCCCGAACCAGGCTGACCACGGCACGCATGTCAATCTGTCGGGCATGGCGCTGACGGCTGCCACACCGCATCGCGACGACGCGATCAAACTGATGCGCTTCATGCTCTCGCCCGCGGCGCAGAAAACTTACGCCGAGCTCAATTTCGAATATCCGATGCTCGACACTGTGCCTTGGTCGCCGGTTCTGCAGCGCCTAGGCGGCAAGTTCAAGATCGACACCGTAAATCTGGAAAGTGTCTCGCGCCAGCGTCCGGCCGCGATCCGGATGACCAATGAAGTCGATTTCGACGGGTAAAGACGCCGGATGACCGCGGTCGCATTCGCCGGTGGCCGGCCGGGGCGAGGCTTCTTCGCCCCGGCTTGGCGTTCGCGCTGGTTCCTCGGCGCACTCGCCGCCGCGTCCTTGACGCTCGCGCCACTTGCCGCCGTGCTATGGCTGGCGCTGTTCCCGAGCGAAAACATCTGGCCGCATCTCGCCGCTACGGTGTTGCCACGCTATCTGAGCACGACGGCCCTGCTGCTGCTCGGCGTCGGCGCCGGCACCGTGCTGCTCGGCACCGCCAGCGCCTGGCTGGTCACCATGTGCGACTTTCCGCTGCGGCGCCATTTCGCCTGGGCACTTCTGCTGCCGCTGGCCGTACCCGGCTATATCAGCGCCTATGTTTACACCGATCTGCTCGATTATTCTGGGCCGCTGCAACGCGCGTTGCGCGCGGCCTTCGGTTGGAGCGCGCCGCATGATTATTGGTTTCCGGAAATCCGTGGTCTCCCCGGCGCGATCTTCGTGCTCAGCTGCGCGCTCTACCCCTATGTTTACATGCTGGCGCGCGCCACGTTCCTCGAACAATCGGTGTGCGTGCTGGAGGCCAGCCGCGTGCTCGGCCGCACGGCATGGCAGAGCTTTTTCTCGGTCGCGCTGCCCCTCGCGCGGCCGGCGCTGATTGCCGGGACGGCGCTCGCGCTGATGGAGGCGTTGAACGATTTCGGCACGGTCGATTACTTCGCCGTGCAGACGCTTACGCGCGGCGTGTTCGACGTCTGGCTGCACATGGGCAATCTCGGCGGCGCGGCGCAGATCGCCGCCGTGATGCTCGCCGCGGTCATCGGGTTATTGTCGATCGAACGCGCCGCCAGACGGCAGCAACTGTTCCACCACACGACGCAGCGCTACCGGCCCCTGCCCGGCCAGAAGCTGTCCGGTTGGCGTAAGGGCGCGGCGCTGATGGTCTGCGCGCTGCCGGTCGTCCTCGGTTTCGGCCTCCCGTTCCTAATCCTGGCACGCTACGCTTTGGGCCAGTTTCTGGCCGGTGCGCCGGATGCGTTTTTCGTCGCGGGAGTCAATTCGCTATTGCTGGCGGCCATCACCGCCGGAGCGGCGGTCGCACTTGCCCTGTTCCTCGCTTACAGTCTGCGGCTGCATAACGATGGCGCTCTGCGCACGCTCGTCAACTTGGCGGGAGTCGGCTATGCGCTGCCCGGCGCGGTGTTGGCGATCGGCGTGCTCGCGCCACTGTCCGCGATCGATCATGCGCTCGATAGCATGCTGCACAGCATCTTTGGCCTTGGAAGCGGGTTGCTGCTGAGTGGCGGATTGGCGGCATTGGTATTTGCCTATCTGGTGCGCTTCCTCGCCGTATCGCTGGCCGCCGTCACCTCAGGCATGGGCAAGATTTCTCCCTCGCTCGATCAGGCCGCCCGCAGCCTCGGGCGTTCGCCGGGTAGAACGCTGACGGGCGTGCATCTGCCGCTCTTGCGCGCGAGTCTGTTCGCCGCCGCGACCCTCGTCTTCGTCGATTGCATGAAGGAGCTTCCGGCGACACTGCTGCTGCGCCCGTTCAACTTCGAAACATTGGCCACGCATGTCTACCAATTCGCGCATGACGAACGTCTGGCGGTGGCCTCGCCGGCGGCGCTCGGCATCGTCTTGTTCGGGTTGCTGCCGGTCGTGCTCCTGGGCCGCGGCATCGCGCGCCCGCGTGCCGGATAGTTGTGGCTTACCAAGGAAGCTCGGCGCCGTCGTGGTTCCAGAAGCGGCCTGAGTCGGCCGAGCCGAGACGCGCGATCACCCGCCGCATATTGGCGACGCTTGCCTCCGGACTGAGCGGTGCCGAGAGACCACCCATCTCCGTTCGTACCCAGCCGGGATGCATGACACAGGCGCATATCCCCTGCCCGGCCGCATCGAGCGCCAGGCTTTTGACCGCCGCATTCAGCGCCGCCTTCGATGAGCGATAGATGATCGATCCGCCGCTGCGGTTGTCGCCGATCGAGCCCATGCGACTGGTGAGAAACACCATCAGCTTGCGCTTGCCGGCGGCGACCAGCGGGCGAAACGCCTCGGCGCATTTGAGCGCGCCGATGACATTGACCTGCATGACTTGCGCCCAAGCCTCGGCATCGATCGGTTCGGCATCATCGGGGCCGTAAATGCCGGCGTTGTGGATGTAAATATCGATCGGCTCGCCGATGGAGCGCGCGACCGAAGCGCTCTCCTGCGGAACGGCGACATCCAGCCGATGCACGGTTACATCGCCCGTGACGCCGGATATGTCCGCCGCTTGGCGCGGGTCACGGCACAAGGCATGCACCCGCGCCCCGTCGGCCGCATAGGCGCGCGCGAAGGCGAGGCCAATTCCTCGGCTGGCGCCGACTACCGCGACAGTCGCGGGAGGAGACTGGCCTAGGCTAAGTGACATTTCCCGAATCGCCCCAGCGTCGTATAGCTCGAATGTGCGCCAGCTCTCGCGACATGCCATGCTCCCGTGACGCTCGCCCACAGGCCGCCGCGGCATTTTCCCGGCGCGGCGGTCAGGTTAATGCTCGTCTTAACGTACCGAATGATTCGTTTTAACGCAGGGACGCGGATATGTCGCCCGGACTTCGAATTGCCGCCTTTGTCATCTTTGCCCTGCTCGCGCTGACCGCCGTATTGACCTGGCGCTTCGGCCCGCCCTCGACCGATGCTTTATCGCCGCAAGCGCCGACGCTTGCGGTAGGCGAGCGGATCTATGCCGATCACTGCGCCTCGTGCCACGGCACCAAACTTGAGGGCCAACCGGACTGGCAACGCCGCCTTCCCGACGGCACCTTGCCGGCGCCGCCGCATGATGCCACCGGCCACACCTGGCACCATTCGGACCGTGAATTATGGGCCGTGGTCCGCAACGGCGGGGGCGCCGAAGGTCAGACCCGAGCGCGCACCAGCATGCCCGCGTTTGCCGGAACTCTCTCCGACCAGGACATTCGCGCCGTGGTTGCCTATATTAAGAGCCGGTGGCCGCAGGAAATCCGCGAACGCCAGGCGCGCATCAACGCCGGCCAGCGCGGCTGAACACGGGGAGAACATGAGCCACGCGCATCCGGCTGACTCCTCGCCTCCAAGCCCTCCGCCGCCGGCGGTCGATCCGGTCTGCGGCATGGCGGTCGATCCGGCGACAGCGGCACACAAGCATCGCCATGCGCGCACAACCTATTATTTTTGCAGCGCCAAGTGTTTAGAGAAATTCCGCGCCGGGCCCGGCCGATACCTCAAACCAGCCGCCCCCGCGCCGGCGATGGCAGCCGAACCCGCGAGCGGTGGCGCGCTCGATCCGGTCTGTGGGATGCGCGTGGACGCATCCACCACGCCATACCGTGCACATCACGCGGGCGCCGATTACTTCTTTTGCAGCGCCCATTGTCGCGATTCTTTCGCCGCCAATCCGCAGCGCTTTCTTGCGCCGAAACGAGACGCCGCACCGCCGGCCTCGCCCGGGACGCTCTACACTTGTCCGATGCATCCGGAGATCGTGCAGGTGGGGCCGGGATCTTGTCCGATCTGCGGCATGGCGCTCGAGCCGAAGGATGTCGCGCTCGTCGAGGGCGAAAATGCCGAGCTGAACGATATGCGCCGACGCTTTTTGGTGGGCGTCGCGCTCACCGTTCCGGTTGTCCTTTTGGTGGCGGCGCCAATGACCGTCGGGCTACCGGCGTTTTTGTCGCCGCGCGTGAGCCAATGGCTGCAACTGGTGCTCGCGACCCCCGTGTTGCTGTGGTGCGGCTGGCCGTTTATTCAACGCGGCGCGGCCTCGGTCATGACCGGCGCGCTCAACATGTTCACGCTGATCGCCCTCGGCACAGGAGCAGCCTACGTCTACAGCTTGGCGGCCGTGTTTCTGCCGAGGCTGTTCCCGCTTGCGTTGCGCGATCATGATGGGCTGGTCGAACCGTATTTCGAGGCATCGGCGGTGATCGTAACCCTGGTCCTGCTCGGCCAGGTGCTCGAGTTGATGGCGCGGGAGCGCACCGGCGGCGCCATCCGCGCGCTGCTCGACCTCGCCCCCAAAATGGCGCGCCGCATTGCAGAAGATGGCAAAGAATCGGATGTCCCGCTCGATGCGGTGCATGTCGGCGACCGCCTGCGCGTACGGCCGGGCGCGTCCGTGCCGGTCGATGGCGTGGTGCTCGAAGGATCGAGCGCCGTGGACGAGGCCCTGCTCACCGGCGAGCCCTTGCCGGTCGAGAAGCAGCCGGGTGCGTGCGTCACCGGCGGCGCGATCAACCGTACCGGAAGTTTCATCATGCGCGCCGACAAGGTCGGCGCCGATACAATGCTCGCGCGCATCGTCCGGCTGGTGGCCGAGGCGCAGCGCAGCCGGGCGCCGATTCAGCGGCTGGCGGATCGCGTCGCGGGAATGTTCGTCCCGGCGGTGATCGCGGTCGCCGCGGCGACCGCGATCGTCTGGGGGATCTGGGGGCCGGAGCCGCGGCTGGCCTATGCCGTGATCAACGCCGTGGCGGTGCTGATCATCGCCTGCCCCTGCGCGCTCGGCCTCGCGACGCCGATGTCGATCATGGTCGGAACCGGGCGCGGCGCGCTGGCCGGCGTTTTGATCCGTGACGCGGCGGCGCTCGAACGACTGGAAGCGGTCGATACGCTGGTCGTCGATAAGACCGGCACGCTGACCGAGGGCAAGCCGCGTCTGGTCGGCGTGGTCGCCAATCCCGGCATCACCGAGGACGAGCTCCTGCGCCTCGCTGCCAGCCTGGAGCGCGCCAGCGAGCATCCGCTCGCGGAAGCAGTCGTGGACGGAGCGTCGGCACGCCACCTTGATCTGGGTGCGGTCGCGGACTTCGCCTCGCTGCCCGGCAAGGGCATCACGGGCACAGTTTCCGGGCGTAGGGTTGCCATCGGGAACCAAGCGCTGCTGCGCACGCTCGGCGCCGATTCTGGCCCGCTCGATGCCGCCGCCAATGCACGGCGGAGCGAAGGTGAAACCGTGTTCTACGTCGCGCTCGACGGCCACACGGCGGGTTTCATCGCCGTTGCCGATCCGATCAAGGCCTCCGCGCCAGAAGCCGTGGCCACGCTCACGGCCGAGGGCGTGCGGCTAATCATGCTGACCGGCGATACGCGCGCGACCGGTGAAGCCGTTGCCCGCAAGCTCGGTATCGACGCCGTAGAGGCCGAAGTTCTGCCCGACCAGAAGGCGGCGGTTATCCGCCGGCTGCAAGCCGAGGGGCGGATCGTCGCCATGGCCGGCGACGGGGTCAATGACGCGCCGGCGCTGGCGCAGGCCGATGTCGGCATCGCCATGGGGACTGGCGCCGACGTGGCGCTTGAAAGCGCCTCGGTCACACTGCTCAAAGGCGATCTGGCGGGGTTGCTGCGCGCCCGGCGGTTGTCGCGGGCAACGCTGAGCAACATCCGGCAAAACCTGTTCTTCGCCTTCGTCTATAATGTTTTGGGCGTGCCGGTGGCGGCCGGAGTCCTTTATCCGCTGTTCGGGCTGCTGCTGAGCCCGATCGTCGCCGCGGCGGCCATGAGCCTGAGTTCGGTGTCGGTCGTCGGTAACGCGCTTCGGTTGCAGCGAACCCGCTTGTGACGCTCCGCAACGGGATGGAGGTGCGAGACACGCATGGCTGAGCTAAGCCGACGGCGGTTTCTTCTTGCAGGCAGCGCACTCGCTGCCAGTTTCGGCGCGGTTCCGCGGGTTTTCGCCGACGAGCCCGAGGTGCGCATCGTCGCCGATACGCGCGTGATCGAGGTCGCCGGCCGCGCCGCGCGCATGTTCGGCCTTGTTGACGCGCGCACGAACGCGTGGAGCTTCCGAGCGGGCGAGCGGTTCAATATCCGCCTGGCCAACGCGCTGCCGGAGGAAACCCTGCTCCACTGGCATGGGCTAACGCCGCCGGCAGCACAGGATAACGCGCAAGGACCGTCTTCGCGTCCGATCGCTCCCGGCCAAAGCCGCGACTACGATTTTATTCTCGCGCGCCCGGGAACGCATTGGATGCAGGCGCGGCACGGATTGCAGCTCCAACGGCTGCTGGCCGCACCGCTGATCGTGCGCGATCCGGCCGAAGCCGGGCTCGACGAGCAGGATGTCACCGTGCTGCTGCAGGATTTCACCTTCCGCGATCCGCGTGAGATCCAGCGCGAATTGATGCTCGGCAGCGTCGCCGGCCAAGGCCATGCCGACCCCGAATTGCCGCCCGACATCGCGGGCATGACGCAAATGCCCGCCGGCGGCGCGGCCATGGACCTGGTGCCGGTCCCAGTCGCGCCGGCCGCACCGGGCTGTTGCAACGTGACCGCCGCGAGCGGCGTGCGCCTCAACGACGTGACCTTCGATGCCTACCTCGCGAATAATCGCACACTTGCCGACCCCGAGGTGGTGCGCGTCGAGCCGGGCGCGCGCGTGCGCCTGCGCCTGATCAATGCTGCGGCGGCGACCAATTTCGTCATCGATCTGGGCGCGATCGAGGCACGGGTGATCGCGGTGGATGGACAGCCGGTCGTCCCGATTCCCGGCCGCCAGTTCCCGCTGGCCATCGGCCAGCGGTTCGACCTCCGCCTGGCCTTGCCCGCCGGCGCCGGCGTTTATCCGCTATTCGCGCGGCGCGAAGGCGACAAAGCGCGTACCGGCATCATTTTGGCGACGCGCGGGACGGAGTTGCGCCGCATCGCCGAACGGGCCGAGGCTGACGCTCCGGCGTTAAACCTTGCGCTCGAACAGCGCCTCGTTCCGACATCGTCGCTGGCGACCCGTCCGGCGACACGCACGCATGTCATTCGCCTGACGGGCGAGCACAGCTTCTATCGTTGGCGCCTGGATTTGCCGAGCGGAGACGCCAAGGGCCGATTGCCGGTACGCAGCGGCGAGCGGGTCGAACTCACCTTCAGCAACGCGACCAACATGGCGCACCCGATGCATTTGCATGGGCATGTGTTTCAGATCGTGGCGGTCGATGGGCGGCGCATCGGCGGCGCGCTGCGCGACACTGTGCTCATTCCGCCGGCCACTTCAGTCACGATCGCGTTCGATGCCGACAATCCCGGCGATTGGCCGCTCGCCTGCCAGAACCTGTATCATCAAGCCGTTGGCATGGCGACGACGCTCACCTACACTGGCTAGCCATGACCCGCCGCCTGCGCCAGATCAATGACCAGGCCCGCGCATTCCGGTCGAATGCGGCGTCAGAACCAGCTGCGAGGTGTACCATGTTTCGCTTGTCTACCGGACTTATGCTCGCGTTATTCGCCGCGGCGCCGGCACTCGCCCAGGACGCGCCCATCCGCATCCAGGACGCTCCCTATCGGATGATGTATGGCTGGCATGGCGGCTGGGGCATGAGCTTCTTCGGGCCGCTGTTCATGGTGTTTGTCATTGGCGGCATCGTCGCGCTCACGGTCTGGCTGGTGCGCGGCCCGGCCGGTGCGCCGCCGCAGCATCATCGCGGCCGCGATCCGGTCGATATTCTCAAGGAGCGCTTCGCGCGCGGCGAAATCGACAAGGACGAATTCGAAGAGCGCCGGAAAATTCTCGAGCGCTGACGCCTACAGTAAGACGAGCGAGGCAAGGCCGAGGAAGGCCATGAAACCGACCACGTCGGTGACTGTCGTCAACACCACCGCGGAGCCGACCGCCGGATCGACACCAAAGCGATCGAGCACCACCGGGATGAGCACGCCGCAGCAACCGGCGGCAAGCAGGTTGATGATCATCGCCGACGCGATCAAGCCGCCGAGGACTGGCGCGCCGAACCAGGCCCAGGCGGCCAAGCCCATCAGGATCGCGAACAGGAACCCGTTGATCCCGCCGACGATCGTTTCCTTGACGATGATGCGCGCTGCGTTGGTCGCGGTCAGCTCCTTCACCGCCAGCGCGCGCACGGCGACGGCCAGAGTCTGAGTGCCGGCGTTGCCCCCCATCGAGGCGACGATTGGCATCAACACCGCCAGCGCAACGACCTTTTCGATGACGCCCTCGAAGAAGCCGATGACAATCGAGGCCAGGATCGCGGTCAACAGATTGATGAATAGCCAAGAAAAACGCGCGCGCGTGGTGTCGACGACGGCGGCATAGAAATCGTCTTCGCGCACGCCGGAGAGGCGCAAGACATCCTCTTCCGCTTCCTCCTGAATCACCTCGACGACGTCGTCGACCGTGATCGCGCCAAGGAGCCGCCCCTCGGCATCGACCACCGGCGCGGAGACCAGGCCGTATTGACGGAACTGATAGGCGACCTCCTCCTGGTCGGCGGTGACCGAAATCAGCCGCATCTTGCGCTGCATCACTTCGGTGAGCGGCGTCAGGCGACGGTTGCGCATCAGCCGCGAGAGCGGCACAACGGCGACTGGCCGTCGCTGCTCGTCGACGACGTGAATTTCATAGAAATCGCGAGGCAGATGCTCCGCGCGCGCCCGCATATAATCGATCGCGTCGCCCACCCGCCAATGCGGGGGCACGGTCACGACCTCGCGCTGCATCAGGCGGCCGGCGCTCTCCTCGGGATAGCTGAGCGCGGTCTCGAGGATCGCGCGATCGGAAGGCGCGAGCCGCGCCATGATCGCGGCGCGCGCATCCGGTTCGAGCTCGCCGACCAGATCGACGGCGTCGTCGCTGTCGAGCGCGCTGACCGCCGCCGCGACCTCGGCGCTGCCGAGGCGGGCGAGCACCTCCTCGCGCACCGTTTCGTTGAGATAGACCAGGGTGTCAGGATCGAAGCGCTCGCGCAGCAGCCCGATCAGCGTTTGGCGATCCTCGGTCGAAAGCTCCTGCAACAAGTCGGCGAGATCGGCCGCGTGCAAATGAACGGAAAGTTCTATGGCGCGCGCGCGGTCACCGGCCGCCAGCGCGGCGGCGACGGCGGGTGCGGGCGACCGACGTTCACCGGATTCAGCCGGGGGCGTCACCGCGGCGGGGGCGCCGACGATCGGAGCCTCGGGCATTTCGTCCGGGCGGTTCCCTGGATCCGACACGCTCATGCGCGCGACTCCTCGATCTTCGGCCCGCGAATGGCCGCCGCGCGACCGGACCGCGCGCTCGCTGCCTTTCCGGCTGCTACGCCCGGACTCGGCGGCTTGCAAGCATTTCCGCGCCAATGAGCCATTTTCCAGCGATCGCTCGCCGAATTTCCACCCGGCTGGTGCCCTATCCCGAAACCGTAGCGGCGATGGAGGCGCGTGTCGCCGCGATCCGCGCAGGCGCAGCACCCGAGTTGGTCTGGTTCTTGGAACACCCACCGCTTTATACCGCCGGCACCAGCGCCCGTGACCAGGACCTGCTCGATCCCCAGGCGCTGCCGGTGTTCAAGACCGGGCGCGGCGGGCAATTCACCTATCACGGTCCCGGCCAGCGCATCGCCTATGTGATGCTCGACTTACACCAGCGCGGCCCCGATCTGCGCGCGCATGTGCATCGGCTGGAAGACTGGGTGATCCGCGCCCTGGCCCGGTTAGGGGTCGCGGGCGAGCGCCGCGCCGACCAGATCGGTGTTTGGCTCCTCCGGCCACCTCCGGCCTCGGGTCAGGACAAGATCGCGGCGGTCGGTGTCCGTGTGCGCCATTGGGTGAGCTATCACGGGGTGGCGATCAATCTGGCCCCCGACCTCGCGCGCTATGCCGGCATCGTCCCTTGCGGCATCGCCCCGGGCGAACTTGGCGTGACCAGCCTGCATGCGCGCGGCCACGAGGCGACGATGGCGGAGCTCGACGCGGCCTTGCTGGCGACATTCGCCGACGCCTTCGGCTCCGAGCTGATTATCGGCTAGACCGTCGCGCGCTGCTCGAAGCCGGTCGGGGATTCGGACTCGCTGTCCGCGCGCTCAATCGATTCGACCAGCGCCAAGGGTGGGCCCTTGTGGCAGGAAAAATAAAACCGCTCGATCACCGGAGCCGGACCTTCGGCATGGATTTCCACGCTGCCGTCCTTGCGGTTGCGCACCCAGCCGCGCACGCCGAAATGCGCCGCCGCCTCGACGGTCCAGCCGCGGTAATACACGCCCTGCACCTCGCCATAAACGCGCATGCGGACGGAGATGGGCTTAGGTTCCGGCTTCTCGGTCATGACGAAGCTCTTTAGCGTGTCGCGCTTTTGCGGGCCAGGACGAGCTAACTCAGGTCCATCAGCCGCAAAAAGCGTTCGGCGCCATCGAGGGCCACGCGCAACGTTGCACGCCTCAGGTCCTGGTCCTCTTCCGCGCCCCAGCTCGCGCGCTGGAAGTCCTCATCGACATGGCTGGCCAAAAAGGCTCCCGCCGCATCGAGCCGCCCGCGCGCCAGGGCCAGCGCGATGACCAGCGATCCGGTGGCTAGCGCCGCCTCGCCCACCGCCGCCAAGCGATAGGGGTCGAGAGCTGCCAACGCGCGCGCAAACGCCGCGCGCGCTTCCGGCGGCTGCACGACGGGACCCAAATCCGTGCTGGTGGCGAGCCGCGCGTCAATCGCCTCCGCCGCCCAGGCGAGCAGCGGGTCCCAGGCCGCACTCTGCGCGGCTACAAGCGCCTTCGGTCCAGGCGCGCGATGGCACAGAAGGTCGTTGTCGGCGTAGCGCAACACCTGCGCCAGCACCGCCGCCGGCGCGGGCACGACGCGGTCGATGGTCGTGGAGGCCAGGCGCGTAAGCGGCATCGTCTCCGGCCGAATCGTTTTTGACTGCGCCTCCCATTCGCCCGCGATCGCCGCGGCCAGCGCCTGCGTTGGAACGATCAGGGGCGCGCGCAGCGGCGTGCGAACCGGCTTGCCGTCGAGCCGCACGTCGAAGCCGCCAGCCGCCTCGCCCGCCTGCGCCTGGCGATAGACGCGGCGCAACGCACGACTCACGGCGGCAACAGGCGATCAACCGCGGGCAGCAATGCTGTCATGCTATCGATCACGACACGCGCCCCGGCATCGCGCAGATCTTCGGCCGCATGATAGCCCCAGCTCACGCCTATGGCCGCGACGCCGGCATTGGCCGCCATCTGCACGTCATGCACCGTATCCCCGACCATCAGCGTGCGCTCCGGCCCGATGTCGGCGTCACGCATGGCATTGTGCAGCATTTCCGGATGCGGCTTGCCGCGCGCGCGGTCGGCGGTCTGCAAACTGACGAAGCGGTCGAGCAGCCCGTGTTGACCGAGCGTCGCACGCAATCCCGAACTTCCCTTGCCGGTGGCGACGGCGAGCACCACTTGCGCGCGCGTCAGCGCATCCAAGGTCTCGACCACCGCCGGATAGAGCGGATCTTCGTGCTCCGGGCGCGACAAGCGGACCTTGAAGGCGCGCCGGTAATTGTCCGCTAACGCGCGCGCGCGTTCCGGCGCGATGTCGCCCGCCAAGCGCTGCATCGCCTCGTCGAGCGACAAGCCGATGATCGCGCGCACGCGCTCCGGGCTGGGTGCGTCGAGCCCCGCCTCGGCCCAGGCCGCCGACATCGAGGCCAGAATCGTCGCCTGGCTATCGACCAGCGTCCCATCGCAATCGAACACGACCAGACGCGGCCGGAGCTTAGAGTTCATCGAGCATGCGCCCAAGCTCGCGCCGCAGATCGCGCGCGCCGTCCTTATAGGAGAAGCCGAGCCGCTCGAGGTCTTCGACCATCTCCGGCGGCGGCGGCGCCTCGATGCGCAGCGAGCGGCCCTTGGCTTGCGGCAACTCGATCGACCAAGCGTGCAAATGCAGCTTCTTGCCGAACCCGGCGAGAAACGCCTTCTGTCCGCCATATTTGCCGTCGCCGAGGATCGGCGTCCCATGCGCCGCCATATGCACGCGCAGCTGATGCGTGCGACCGGTCAGCGGCCGCAACGCAACCCAAGCGGCACTGTCCGCGGCGGAGTCGATCACGACATAAGTGGTGATCGCTGGACGGCCATCGTCCTCTCCGGCCATCATCGCCTCGCGCCCGGCGTGTAGCTTTTTCGACAGCGGCAATTCGATGCGCCCGTGCGACGGCTGCGGCACGCCGACGACCAGCGCCCAATAAGTCTTGCGCGCGCGGCCGATGCGAAACATTTCACCCAGCTCGCGCGCCGCGCCGACCGTGCGCGCCAGCAGCAAGACCCCGCTCGTGTCCTTGTCCAGCCGATGCACCAGCCGCGGCCGTTCCTCGGCGTCGAAGCGCAGTGCATCGAGCATGGCGTCGAGATGCTGCACCGTGCCGGTGCCGCCCTGCACCGCGAGACCGGCCGGCTTGTCGATCGCTAAAATATTGTCGTTGCGATACAGCACGGAGGCGCGGAGCTTTTCTTCCGCGCGCGCATCGGTGCGCCGAAATTCGCGCGGCGTCGTGTCGATGTCGACTGAGTCCATCGGCGGGATGCGCACGATCTGGCCGGCGCTTACACGCTTGCCGGGCTCAACCCGCTTGCCGTCAAGCCGCACTTGTCCGGTGCGCAACAGGCGCGCCAGATTGCCAAATGACACCGCCGGGTAGCGCCGCTTGAACCAGCGATCGAGACGCAGATCGGCTTCATCCGCCTTGACTTCGACCAGCTGCACCGCCAGTCCCGCGCCCTCCGTCATATCCTGTCCGATGACCCTGTACCTTTTGTTGACCGCCGCGCCGTTCACAATCGGAGACGGTGTTCGTTAACGCCGTAGTTCGGCGATTTCATAGCGCGTAAAGACGTAATCGAATTCCGTGAGCGCGCCATGGCATTCGAGGCATCCCTTGTTCTCGATCTGCCGCCGTTCGCCGCCGATGCCGAAGCTCGCGTATTCCCACTCGCCGTTGCGCACTGCGCCGTAGTCCGCACCCCAGCCGGAGCGCTTTTCCATCACCAGCAGCGCGCCCGTGGCGTCGCCTTTAACCAGCCGCCCGGCATCGTCGCGGACAAGCTGATCACCGGCATCGATCCGCGCCCGATAAAGCTTCATCACGATCACCGTTCCGCTCGCCAGTGGAACATCGCCCGGACCGCTAGTAACTCCGGTCGCATTGACGAAGATTTCGGCGATCGTCTTGCCGCCGCGGTGCATGTCGCGGGTCGCCGCCAAGGAAAAGCTGGTCTCCCAGCCCTGCGGAAAGTCCACCAATTCCGGTCCGGCGCTGGCCGTGGCCACGACGCTTGCCCCTACCAGGCCGAGAAGCAATGCGCGCATCCGCATGGCACGATCCACGCTGTCTCGTTAGTTCCGCTGCGGCGAGTGACAGCTTAACCCGACGCGGAGCCAAGCAAAAGGCCGGGTCTAGCCCGCGAGAGCACGGACGGCGGCCATGCCTAACGCCAATCCGAGCACGGCGAGCGCAACCGAGGCGCCAATATAGACCGCCGCCAGCACCCCGGCCCCGCGCTCGACCAAGGCGACCACATCGAAGGCGAAAGCCGAGAAGGTGGTAAACCCGCCCATCACGCCCACGGTCAAAAAGGCGCGTAATTCCGGCGCGCTGTTTTGCCCCAGAGCCGCCGCGATCACGCCCATCGCCAAGCCGCCCAAAACATTCACTCCCAGCGTTCCCCAGGGGAAACCCGCGCCAAGCCACTGGCCGATCTGGCCGCCGAGCAAATAGCGGGCAACCGACCCGAGCGCGCCGCCGAGCGCTATGGCAAGAAGAAGTCGCATGCGTCGATCCTAACTCTTGTCCTGGCGCGCCGCGCGCAGCGCGGCGAAGCGTTGCAGCCGCGCGCTCAACTCGGCTTCGAAGCCGCGCTCGCTCGGCCGGTAAAATTTGCGCCGCTCCATGCCTTCGGGGAAGTAATTCTGGCCGGAGAACGCGTCCTCGGCATCGTGGTCATAGGCATAACCTTTGCCGTAGCCCAGCTCGCGCATCATCCGCGTGGGCGCATTCAGGATATGGCGCGGCGGCATCAGTGAGCCGGTCTCGCGCGCGGCCGCGCTCGCGGCGCCAAAAGCGGAATAGGCGGCATTCGACTTGGGCGCGGCGGCGAGAAACAACACGCATTGGGCGAGCGCGAGTTCGCCCTCGGGCGAGCCGAGCCGCTCATAGGTCTCCCACGCGGCGAGCGCCTGGGGGAGCGCATCCGGCTCCGCGAGTCCGACATCCTCGACCGCCATGCGCACCATCCGTCGGGCGATGTAACGCGGCTCCTCGCCGCCGGCGAGCATGCGCGCGAGCCAATAGAGCGCCGCATCGGGATCGGAACCGCGCACCGATTTGTGCAGCGCGCTGATGAGATTGAAATGCTCCTCGCGGTTGCGATCATAAAGCGGCGCACGTTGCCCGACCGCGCGGGCAAGCGCTTGAGCGTCGAGCGGCTTCGTATCCGCCGGCAGAAGGCACAGTTCCTCGACCAGGTTGAGTAAATAGCGCCCATCGCCATCGGCCATCGCCTTGAGCACCTGGCGCGCTTCGGCCTCGAGCGGCAGCGGGTGGCCGGAGACGCGCTCGGCGCGCGCCAGCAGCGCATCGAGCGCCGCATCGTCCAGGCGCTTGAGCACCGCCACCTGGCAGCGCGACAATAAGGCGCCATTCAGTTCGAAGGACGGATTCTCGGTGGTCGCGCCGACCAGCGTCACCGTGCCGTCCTCGACATAAGGCAGGAACCCGTCCTGCTGCGCGCGGTTGAAGCGGTGGATTTCATCGATGAACAGCAGCGTCCCCTGCCCACCATGGCGCCGATCCTTGGCGCGGTCGAACACCTTGCGCAACTCGGCGACCCCGGCGAACACGGCCGAGAGCGGTTCGAAGGCGAGCCCGACATGCGCGGCCAGCAGCCGAGCGATGGTGGTCTTGCCGGTGCCTGGCGGCCCCCACAGGATCAGGCTCGCGAGCCGCTTCTGGCGCAGCATGCGCCCGATCGGCCCATCGGGGGCAAGCAGATGGTCCTGACCGACGACCTCGTCCAGGCTCTTCGGGCGGAGCCGATCGGCCAGCGGACGCGGGGCCTGGGCATCGAACAGCCCGCTCGCGGCGTTGCTCATCCGGTCACCGAGGCGGTCAGCACGCGCTCGCCGCGCCTGACCGTCACCTGCCAGCGTCCGGTGCCGTTCCGCAGCAACCGTTGCAGGGCGGCGACGTCGCCGGCGTCATTGCCATTGATCGTCAGTACGATGTCGCCCGGCTGGATGCCAAGCCGCGCGGCGCTCGACCCGCGCTGAACAGTGGTCACCAGCACGCCGCCTGAATTGCCTGGATTGATCGCGGCATCCGTTTGGATAAAGAAATTGTAATCGGCGATACCGACATTGTTGCGGGCGAGCGCCGAGATGATTCCCGAAGTCACCGTCTGGCCGACACCAAACAGATTGCCGATCGCCAGGATCAGATCGCCCACTTCAAGCGCATCGCTGTCGGCCAATTCAAGGAACGGCAGCGCCTTCCCGTTCACGGCAATGCGCAAGACGGCGATGTCGGTCCGCTGGTCATCGCGCACCTCCCCGGCCTTGAATTCGCGCCGGTCCCACAGCACGACCGTGACTTCGTCGGCGCCGGCAATGACGTGATGGTTGGTCACGATCAGCCCGTCAGGCTGCACGATCACGCCCGAGCCGAGCGACGTCTGCTCGCGTTCGCGGGGCGGCGCTAGCGGCGTATCATCACCAAAAAAGCGGCGGAAGAACGGGTCTTCAAGTAGCGCCGGTTGCTGCGTGGTCGGCGTGCGGGTGAGGACGTTGACGACGGTCGGAGCCGCCTTCTTCACCAGCGGGGCGAAGCTGAGCTTGATCTCGGCCGCCGTGCCCGGCACCACAGGCAGCGGCTGGGCGGCGCCATCCGCGGCCCCGCCGCAAAGGATCAGGAGGAGGGCAACGCCGCAGGCAATCTTGCTCCCCGCGACGCGCGCGAGGCGACCGCGGAGAGTCGTGTGAGGCGCGCTCGCCGTCAGGCGGCCGCCTCCACTTTCTCCTCTTCGGAGCGCTTAACGACCTGACGCGGGCCGGAGTCCAGGCCCTTGGCGGCCGGGTCGCGATCAACCAGCTCGATCACCGCCATCGGCGCGTTGTCGCCATAGCGGAAGCCGGCCTTGTACACGCGGGTGTAGCCGCCTTTACGGTCCTTGTAGCGCTGCGCCAGGATGGTGACGAGTTTCTCCGCCAGCGAGGTGTCTTGCAGGGCGGAAATCGCCTGACGGCGCGCATGCAGCCCGCCGCGCTTGCCGATCGTGACCAGCTTATCAACGACGCGCCGCAAGTCCTTGGCCTTTGGCAAGGTCGTGGTGATTTGCTCATGCTTGATCAGCGCCGCTGCCATGTTCTTGAACATAGCGCGCCGATGCGAGCTCGAACGGTTGAAACGACGACCCTTAAATCCGTGGCGCATCTGACTGCCTCTTAAACTTCGGTCACGAAGGCTGCGGCGCGGACCATATCGCCCACGCCGCGCCAGGTACAGGATTCAGATCAAAGAGCTAGAACGGCTCTTCCATCCGTTTGGCCAACTCCTCGATATTTTCCGGCGGCCAGTTGGGAATTTCCATCCCCAGATGCAGGCCCATCTGCGACAGCACTTCCTTAATTTCGTTCAAGGACTTGCGACCGAAATTGGGCGTCCGGAGCATTTCCTGCTCGGTCTTCTGCACCAAGTCGCCGATGTAGATAATATTATCGTTTTTCAGACAGTTAGCCGAGCGAACCGAAAGTTCAAGCTCATCAACCTTGCGCAACAAATTGCGGTTGAAGGCAAGTTCTTCCTCGTGCGCTTCCACGACCGGGGCCTGTTTCGGCTCCTCGAAATTGACGAACAGGTGCAGCTGGTCCTGCAGAATACGAGCCGCCAGCGCCACCGCATCCTCCGGCGTGAGGGCGCCGTTGGTCTCAACATGCAACGTCAGCTTGTCGAGGTCGGTACGCTCGGCGACGCGCGCGCTGCCGACCTGATAGGCGACCTTGCGGACCGGGCTGAACAGGGCATCGACCGGGATCAGGCCGATCGGATCGTCCTGGCCGCGATGCTGCGAGCCGGGGACGTAGCCCTTGCCGGATTCAACCGTCAGTTCCATGACGATACGCGCGCCCTGGTCGAGCGTCATGAGTACGTGATCGGGATTCATGATCTCGATGTCGTGCCCCGTCTCGATCTGCGAGGCCTTGACCTCGCCGGGACCGGTCGCGGTCAGCGTCATGCGTCGCGGGCCTTCGCCATGCATGCGCAAAGCCATCTGCTTTACGTTGAGCACGACGTCGGTCACGTCCTCGCGCACGCCCGGAATCGACGAGAATTCGTGCAGAACGCCCTCGATCTTGATCGCCGTCACTGCCGCCCCGCGCAAGGCGGACAGCAGCACGCGGCGCAGAGCATTGCCGAGCGTCAGCCCAAAGCCGCGTTCGATCGGCTCAGCCACGATGGTCGCATCGCGCCCTTGGCGCGCCCCGTGCGTGACATCGAGCCGCGGCGGCTTGATCAGCTCAGTCCAATTCTTCTGCAGCGCGGAAACGTTTTGCTTCAAGTGCTGCCTCCATAGGCGATGGCCGCTGCGCTGCGACCTTGAGTTCCAAGAACGGTATTGGGCGCCGCGAGGGTCCTTGGCTTGCCCTCATCGGCGTGGCGTCCCGCATTCGGCCCGGCCCCCAACGGGACCGGGAATTGCTTGCTTGTGCGCTCCGCGCCGCTTCTTGGCCGCAGAACGCTGGTGAAACCGCTCCCGGAATGTTCATCCCTGACCGGGTTAGGAAGTTTGGCGGAATACTCGCTTCGAGTTTCGGCGCGGTTCGTCTCGTCGCCGGCAGTTAGACACGCCGACGCTTGGGCGGACGACACCCATTATGCGGAACCGGCGTCACATCGCGGATCGAGCTGATTTCAAAACCGACCGCCTGCAAGGCGCGCAGAGCCGATTCGCGACCCGAGCCCGGGCCCTTCACCAACACCGAGATCTGGCGCACACCGTGCTCCTGCGCCTTCTTGCCGGCGTCTTCGGCCGCCATTTGCGCGGCGAACGGCGTCGACTTGCGTGAGCCCTTGAAACCCTTGGTGCCGGAACTCGACCAGGCGATCGTGTTGCCCTGCGCGTCCGTGATCGTGACCTTGGTGTTGTTGAAGCTCGCATTCACATGCGCCACACCCGATGTGATGTTCTTACGCTCGCGCTTGCGCGCGCGGGCGGCTGGTGCGCCGGTCTGTGCAGCGGCGGCAGCGGCTGGCGGCTTGGCCATACTTCAATGCTCCAGGCGGTCGGCGGTGAAACTTAGGCTTTCTTCTTGGCGGCGATCGGACGCGCCTTGCCCTTGCGGGTGCGCGCGTTGGTGTGCGTGCGCTGGCCGCGGACCGGCAGACCCTTGCGGTGACGCAGCCCACGGTAGCAGCCGAGATCCATCAGCCGCTTGATATTCATGGCCACATCGCGGCGCAGATCGCCTTCGACGGTGTAGTCGCGGTCGATCACTTCACGGATGCGGATGACTTCGCTTTCGCTCAGTTCCTGCACCCGGCGCGATTCCGGAATATTGCACTTGGTGATGATTTCCTTCGCCAGCCTCGGCCCAATCCCATGGATATAGGTCAGCGCGACATGAGTGCGCTTCTGGGTCGGAATATTCACGCCCGCGATACGAGCCACTGTGGTCCTCACTGTCTGCGAGCGATCTGCGGCCGGGCTCGGTCACAGCGTGCTCAGTCTCTAGTCCGTCGGCCGACCGTAAACTACGCGGCGAATGACCAGCTCCTGACGCCCGCTCCTGCACAGGCGCAGCCTACCGCGACTCCTCCGGGCGGAAAGGCAACCGATTATAGGTGAGCACGCCGGTCGGTCAACGGCCGATCGCGCTATCCCTTCTGCCCCAGCGCCCGATCGATTAATCCGGCCACCTGGGCGATATCGGCCATCCCATCGACCGTCAACAGCAGCCCCTTCCCGCGATAGTATGGTAAAAGCGGCGCGGTTTGCCGCGCATAGGCCGCCAGACGGGTACGGATCGTCTCCGGATTGTCGTCCGGCCGGCGCAGGAATTCGCGCCCCCCGCAGCGATCGCACAACCCTGCGACCTTAGGCCGCTTGTGCCGGTCGTGATACATAGCGCCGCAGGACTTGCAGTTGAAGCGGCCGCTCAGGCGATCGACCAGCGCCTCATCATCGACCGCGAACTCGACCACCCGGTCGAGCTTCAGCTTTTTCTCGGCCAGGAGCCGATCCAGCGCCTCGGCCTGCGCGACCGTGCGCGGGAAGCCATCGAGGATGAACCCCTGACGCTCTTGCCCGAGGCGTTCCCCGACGATGCCGATCACCACCTCGTCCGAAACCAGCTCGCCTTTATCCATGATCGCCTTGGCGCGCCGGCCGATCTCGCTGCCTGAGGCGACCGCTTCCCGCAACATGTCGCCGGTGGACAGCTGGCGCGCGCCGGCTTCCTTTTCGAGCCTTTGCGCCTGGGTACCCTTACCTGCCCCCGGCGGGCCGAGGAAGATCAGGTTCACCCGCGCCGCCCGCGCAGCTTGGATTTGCGGATCAGGCCTTCGTATTGGTGCGCCAGCAGATGCCCTTGGATCTGGGAGACCGTATCCATAGTCACCGACACCACGATCAAGAGGCTCGTTCCGCCAAAATAGAACGGCACGCCGATGCCGCCGATCAGATACTCGGGCAAGACGCAGATGCCAGCCAGATAAGCGGCGCCGACCACCGTCAGCCGCGTAAGGACATAGTCGAAATAGTCGGCCGTGTTCTTGCCTGGGCGAATGCCGGGAATGAACCCGCCGTATTTCTTCAGATTATCCGCCGTGTCTGTCGGATTGAAGATGATGGCGGTATAGAAAAAGGCAAAGAACACGATCAGCGCGACATACAGCGCAAGGAACAGCGGCTGCCCGCTGCCGAGATAGACATTGATATCCGCGAGCCACTCCGGGCCGGAGGTGCCCGAGAAACCGGCGACCGTCACCGGCAACAGCAGCAGCGACGAGGCGAAAATCGGCGGAATCACGCCCGAAGTATTGAGCTTGAGGGGCAGATGGCTCGCCTCGCCGCCGAACATCTTGGTCCCGACCTGACGCTTGGGATACTGCACGATGATCCGCCGCTGCGCGCGTTCAAGAAAGACGATCGCGCCGATCACGCCGATGCCGCCGATAATCAGCGCGAGGATGGTGATCACCGACATGCCGCCGGTACGGCCAAGCTCGAGAATCTCGCCCGTCGATACCGGAATATTGGCGACGATGCCGGAGAAAATGATCAGCGAGATGCCATTGCCCACGCCGCGCGCTGTGATCTGCTCGCCAAGCCACATCAGGAACAGCGTGGCGCCGACGACGGTGATCACCGTTGTCAGCCGAAAGACGAAGCCCGGATCGATCACGGCCGCACCGCCCGTACCGGTCGTGCCTTCGAGGCTCATCGCGATACCGAAACCCTGCATGATAGCGAGGATTACGGTCGAATAGCGCGTGTACTGGTTGATCTTCTTACGCCCGGCCTCGCCTTCCTTGCGCAGCGCTTCGAGCTGCGGCGATACGGCCGACATGAGTTGGAGAATGATCGAGGCCGAGATGTACGGCATGATGCCGAGAGCGAAGATACTCATGCGGCTGAGGGCGCCGCCGGCAAAAGCGTCGACCATGCCGACGATGCCCGATGGTCGGCTAAATATGTCGCGAATGACGGCCGGATCGATCCCCGGCATCGGGATATAGGTGCCGAGCCGGTATACAACCAAGCAGGCGAGCGTGAACCAGATCCGGTTCTTGAGCTCGGTCGCCTTGCCAAAGGCCCCGAGATTGAGATTGGCGACGAGCTGTTCGGCGGCGGATGCCATGACTACTCCCTCAAAACCCGCACCGCGGCCTCAACTGCCCGCCCCATGAAACCGGAGCATCCCCGCCAACGCCGCGACGGCTAGCTCGCGAAGCGGGCCTCGTTCTTCGCCGTGGCCGCCTTGCGGCGCAATCCCCGCTTGCCCTTGGGCTCGGCGGCCTCGGCCAGCGCGGCCTGCACCTTGCGCGGCGCCTCGATCGTGAGCGTGCCGCCAGCAGCCGCGACGGCGGCTGCGGCGCCGGCGCTCGCACCAGCGACCGTGATCGTTACCTTGGCCTTGAGCCCATCCTTGCCGATCAGCCGGATGCCATCCTTGCGCTGGCGAATAACGCGGGCCGTCCGCAGCGACTTTTCGTCGAGCGGCTTCTTGGCGTCGATCTGCTTGCTATCGATCGCGCGCTGCAAATCCTTGAGCGTCAACTCGCTGAAATCCAAGCCAGCGTGATTGAAGAACCCGCGCTTGGGCAAGCGGCGGAAAATCGGGATCTGCCCGCCTTCGAAGCCGTTCATGTGCACGCCCGAGCGGGACAACTGCCCCTTCTGCCCACGACCGCCGGTCTTCTTCTTGCCCGAGCCGATGCCACGCGCGACGCGCATGCGCTTCTTGCGCGCGCCCTTATTGTCTCTGATTTCGTTGAGCCGCATCCGCCGCTTCCTTGCCAAGGGCCCGCGCCACGATGTGGGCAGCGGGGACCAAACCTGCAACCTCTGCCGTCCGCTCCGTAGTGCCGGAAGCGGACCTAAATTTAGCGCCTAAGCCTGCTCGACCACGACCAGATGCTTGACCCGGTTGATCATGCCGCGGATCGAAGGCGTATCCTCGACCAGCTTGCTCATGCCGCGCCGGCTGAGTCCCAGCCCACGCAGCGACTGCTCTTGATCGTAACGCCGGCCGATCGCGCTCCGCATCCGCGTCACTTTAATCATCGGTTTCGTGCTCTTGGCCTTCGCCACCTTGGGCGCAGCCTTGACCTTTGCTTTTGTACCCTGAGCCTTGGTCGTCGCCTTAGCCATGACCTACTCCCTCGCCTCGGCGCTCTCGTCGCCGCCACGCCGCGCCAGGACTTCGCTGACTTTCAGACCGCGCCGGCTGGCGACCGCACGCGGCGAGGTTAGGTTCTTGAGCGCGCTGAACGTCGCCTTGATCACATTATGCGGGTTGGTCGTGCCGATCGACTTGGTGACCACGTCCTTGGCGCCCATGCATTCAAAAATCGCGCGCACGGCGCCGCCGGCGATGATGCCGGTGCCGGCCTCGGCCGCGCGTAGGGTGACTTTGCTCGCCCCGTAATAGCCATCGATGTCGTGGTGCAGGGTGCGGCCTTCGCGCAGCGGCACGCGCATCATGTCGCGCTTCGCCTGCTCGGTCGCCTTGCGGATCGCCTCCGGCACTTCACGCGCCTTGCCGGTGCCGAAACCGACACGGCCCTTCCCGTCGCCGACCACGATCACTGCGGCGAAGCCGAAGCGCCGACCGCCCTTCACCACCTTGGCGACGCGGTTGATGCTGACCAGCTTCTCCTGCAGGTCGGACTCTGCGCGCTCGCGTTGCCCGCCGCGTTCGCCGCGCCGCCCGCGTCCCTGCTGTGCCATCGGCCCTGCCTTTCCTAGAACTTAAGCCCGCCTTCGCGGGCTGCATCGGCCAGGGCCTTCACCCGGCCGTGGTAGCGAAAACCGCCGCGGTCGAAGACCACGTCGGTAACTCCGGCGGCCACGGCGCGGGTCGCGATCAGCTTGCCCACTTCCTTGGCGGCGCCAATATCCGAAGTCTTCTTGAGCTTGCCCTTGAGATCCGCATCGAGCGTGGACGCGGCGGCAAGCGTACGGCTCTGACCGTCGTCGATGACCTGCACATAAATGTGCCGTCCCGAGCGGAATACGCTGAGCCGCGGACGCCCCTGGCCCTGCTTCCTGAGCTTGGCCCGGGTGCGCGCGCGCCGGCGCGTGAACAGCTTTTCGGTATGACCGGTCATTTCTTCTTGCCTTCCTTGCGCAGCACCGTCTCCTCGGCGAAGCGGATACCCTTGCCCTTATACGGCTCGGGCTTGCGCAGGGCGCGGATTTCCGCCGCCGCCTGACCGACCTTCTGCCGGTCGGCGCCAGCAATGGTGATGTTCTGCGGTGTCGTGCAGGTGACCGTCAGACCATCGGCCGGCTTGTAGGTGACATCATGGCTGAAGCCGAGTTGGAGCGTGAGCACTTTGCCCTGGGCCGCGGCGCGGAAGCCGACGCCGTTGATCACCAGCGCGCGCTGGAAGCCAGCACCGACGCCCTGCACTAAATTTTTCAACAAGGCGCGCTCGGTGCCCCAAATCGGACGCAGGCGCGAGCTATCGGTCCGTGGCTTGACCCACAGCTTACCGTCGTCGAGCTTCACCTCGATCGTGGGCGTCACTTCGTGACGCATCTCGCCGAACTTGCCCTTGGCGGTCACGGTCTGTCCCGCCACCTGCACCACGACTCCGCTTGGAACCGCGACAGGGTTTCTACCAACCCGCGACATCTCTACGCCCTTCCCATTTCGGTCTGCATCCTGACGTCAGCCCTTAGAAGACTTGACACAGAACTTCGCCACCGACATTGGCCGCGCGCGCGTCCGCATCCGACAACACGCCGATCGGCGTGGACAGGATCGCGATCCCGAGTCCGCCATGGACGGGGCGCAGCGTCTTGATCTGCGAATAGACGCGCCGTCCGGGCGAAGAGACCCGCTTGATCTCGCGGATCACCGGCTCGCCCTCATGATACTTCAACTCGATCGTGAGCTCGCGGATGCCCGGCTTCAATTCCGCCTCGCTATAGCCGCGGATGTAGCCTTCCTTCTGCAGCACGTTGAGCAGCGCAACGCGCAGCCGCGAGGCCGGCGAATTCACGGTGGCGTCGCGACAACTCTGCCCGTTACGAATTCGGGTCAGAAGATCGCCGACAGGATCGCTCAGCGCCATATGGCCGCCCCTCCTAGAACTTCCAGCTCACTCAAAATCTTACCAGCTCGACTTGACCATGCCGGGCACGAGCCCGTACGCAGCCAATTCACGCAACATCAGCCGCGACACGCGCAGCTTCCGATAGTAACCGCGCGCGCGCCCGGTCAATTCACACCGATTGCGCACACGCACCGCCGCACTGTTGCGCGGCAGCTCGGCCAGCTTGAGACGGGCCGCGAAGCGCTCCTCGGGACGGAGCGCCTGATCCTTGGCCATCGCCTTGAGCTTGGCCCGGGCCGAAGCGAAGCGCTTCACCATGCGCTTGCGCCGATTGTTCTTCTCGACAGAGCTTACCTTCGCCATGGATCCGGTCTCTGCGTTACAAGGGTTATGCGTTAGGTCGCGAACGGCATGTCGAACGCGGCCAAAAGCGCCTTGGCCTCGCGGTCGGTCTTGGCCGTCGTGCAAATGATCACGTCCATGCCGCGCACTTCATCGACCTTGTCGTAGTCGATCTCGGCGAAGATCATCTGCTCCTTGATGCCCAGCGCGTAGTTGCCGCGGCCGTCGAAGCTCTTCGGATTCACGCCGCGGAAGTCGCGCACGCGCGGCAGGGCAATGTTAACGAACCGGTCAAGGAACTCGTACATCTGGGCGCGGCGCAGCGTGACCTTACAGCCGATCTTCATCCCGGCGCGGGTCTTGAAATTGGCGATCGAGTTGCGCGTCTTGGTGATCACCGGCTTCTGCCCGGCGATCGCCGTCATGTCGCGCACGGCCGCGTCCAACTTCTTGCCGTCCTGGATCACCTCGCCAACACCCATGTTGATGACGATCTTATCCAAGCGCGGCACCTGGTGCCGGTTGGCATAGCCGAACTCGGCCGTCAGCTTGGGCCGGACGACCTTGATATAGTGTTCTTGAAGCCGCGTGGTCATGCGCGTTCCTTCTCGGCAATCACTTCACCGGACCGCTTGGCGACACGCACCTTGCTGCCGTCGGCCAAGGTCTTGAAACCGACCCGCGTCGCTTTGTTCGACTGCGGATCAACGATCCCCACATTGGAAACATGAATCGGCGCCTCGCGCTCGTCGATGCCACCCGGCAGGTTGGGGCGCGCGCCGCGATGCCGTTTGACGATATTGACGCCCTGCACGACCACCCGATTTTCCTTCGGGATGACCTTAAGCACTTCGCCGACCCGGCCCTTGTTCTTGCCGGTGCGGACGATCACGCGATCGCCGCGGCGGATTTTGAGTTTGGCGGCCATTTAGAGGACCTCCGGCGCGAGCGAGATGATCTTCATGTACTTCTTCGCCCGCAATTCGCGCGTCACCGGCCCAAAAATACGCGTGCCGATCGGCTCGCCTTGCGGGTTGATCAGGACGGCGGCGTTGGTGTCGAAGCGGATGGTGGTGCCATCCTTGCGATGCACATCCTGCACCGTGCGCACGATCACCGCCTTATGCACTTCGCCCTTTTTCACACGCCCGCGCGGGATCGCGTCCTTGATCGAAACGACAATCACGTCGCCGACCGAAGCGGTCTTGCGCTTCGATCCGCCCAGCACCTTGATGCACTGGACGCGCCGCGCGCCACTGTTGTCGGCGACCAAGAGATTGGTGCGCATCTGGATCATGGACGGGTCCTCACGCGCTCGCTGGGGTAACGGTCACCCGCTCGACCACTTCCCAAGTCTTGCGCTTGGAGATTGGCCGACACTCGCGGATCTTGACCGTATCGCCGACCTTGCACGCGCGCGTCTCGTCATGCGCGGCGTACTTCTTCGACTTGCTCACAATCTTCTTATAGAGCGGGTGCATCACGCGCCGGCTCACCCGCACGATCACGGTCTTAACGCTCTTGTCGCTGATGACCGTTCCGGTCAAAACCCTACGCGGCATAGTAAACGCCCCTGCGGCTTTGGCCGCCCATCTGGTTACCCGGCACCGGCAGATTGCCGTGGCTGGTCTGATTGTCTTGCTTCGCCGTCACTGCCCTTACGCCTTCCCGACCCGCTTGCGCTCGCCGATGATCGTCATGATGCGCGCGATCTCGCGCCGTGCGATACGCACGCGCGAAGTCCCGGTGAGCTGCCCGGAGGCGCGCTGGAAACGCAGATTGAACATTTCCTTGCGCAAATTCCCGAGCTGATCGGCCAGCTCATCGTCGGTCTTGGTACGGATGTCGGTTGCGCTCATAACCGTCTCCTAGAGTCCCAAACGCGCAACAAAGCGCGTCGAGATCGGCAATTTGGCGGCGGCGAGGGTGAAGGATTCCTCCGCGATCTCGCGCGACACGCCATCGATTTCAAACATCACGCGGCCCGGCTTCACCCGGCACATCCAGTATTCCGGCGCGCCCTTGCCGTTGCCCATACGCACTTCGAGCGGCTTGCTCGATACCGGCACGTCCGGGAAAATCCGGATCCAGACGCGACCCATGCGCTTCATGTTGCGCGTCATCGCGCGGCGCGCGGCTTCGATCTGGCGCGCGGTCAGCCGCCCGGCTTCCGTCGCCTTCAGCCCAAATGCGCCGAAATTGAGATTGGCGCCACTGGTCGCCTTTCCCTTCACGCGGCCCTTGCGCTGTTTTCTGAACTTACTGCGCGCTGGTTGGAGCATGATCGCCTCTTACTTCTAGCTCAACGTGCTTCTAGTTCGGACGCGAAGAGGTGGTCGTGGACTGCTCGGACAACCGCTTGTCCTGCGCCATCGGATCATGCGCCAAGACTTCGCCGCGATAGATCCACACCTTAACGCCGCAAGTGCCATAGGTGGTGCGGGCGATCGCGTAGCCATAATCGATGTCGCCGCGCAGCGTGTGCAACGGCACGCTGCCTTCGAGATATTGCTCGGTGCGGGCAATTTCCGCCCCACCCAGCCGCCCGGAGCAGCGAATACGCACGCCGAGCGCGCCGAGGCGCATGGCGTTCTGCACCGCGCGCTTCATCGCGCGACGAAACGCGATCCGGCGCTCAAGCTGCTGCGTGATCGTCTCGGCGACCAGCCGCGCGTCGAGTTCCGGCTTGCGGATTTCGACGATGTTGAGGCTGACCTCGGAGCCGGTGAAGGCGCTGAGATCGGCGCGCAGCTTATCGATATCGGTGCCCTTCTTGCCGATCACAACGCCCGGCCGCGCCGTGTGCAACGTGATGCGCGCCTTCTTCGCCGGCCGCTCGATCACGATCCGCGAGACGCCCGCGCCGACCAGACGCTTCTCCAGGAACTTGCGCAGCCGCAGATCGCTGTGCAGCAGATCGGCATAGGCCGGACCGGTCGCCATCCAACGCGAATCCCAGGTGCGATTGATCCCGAGCCGCAGTGAGATCGGATTGACCTTGTGACCCATAGTCTTACGCCTCCTCGACTTCGCGCACGATCAGCGTCAGATGCGACAGCGGCTTGTCGATCCGTGCGCCCCGGCCGCGTGCGCGCGCCTTGAAGCGGCGCATGACCAGCGCACGTCCGACCGTCGCTTCCTTGACCACCAGCCGATCGACATCGAGCTCGTGGTTGGTCTCGGCGTTGGCGATCGCGCTCTCGAGCGCCTTCCGCACCGCATGCGCGATGCGCTTATGCGAAAACTTGAGCTGAGCGAGCGCATCGGCAACCTTGCGGCCGCGAATCAGCTGCGCCACCAGATTCAGCTTACGCGGGCTCGTGCGCAGGCTGCGCAGGATCGCCGTGGCTTCGTTATCGGGGAGCGTGCGCGGCCGCGCGGGCTTGCCCATGGCGCTACTCCTTCTTCACTTTCTTATCGCCGGTATGGCCGCGGAAGGTCCGCGTCGGCGCGAACTCGCCGAATTTGTGGCCGACCATATTCTCGGTCACCAAAACCGGCAGGTGCTGCTTGCCGTTGTGCACGCCAAAGGTCAGGCCGACGAACTGCGGCAGGATGGTCGAACGCCGCGACCACGTCTTGATGATCTCCTTCCGGCCGGACGCACGCGTCACTTCAGCCTTCTTGAGCATATAGCCGTCGACGAACGGGCCTTTCCAAACGGAGCGAGCCATCTCAGTCCTCCAACCTACGGCCGACGACGGCGCAGGATCAGCTTATCGGACGGCTTCTTGAGTCGCGTCCGCTTACCCTTGGTCGGCTTGCCCCATGGGGTGACCGGATGACGGCCGCCCTTGGTCTTGCCCTGACCGCCGCCATGTGGATGGTCGACCGGGTTCATGGCCGTGCCGCGCACATGCGGGCGCCAGCCGAGCCAGCGGTTGCGGCCCGCCTTGCCGATTTTCTGGTTCGCCTTGTCCTGATTGGACACGGCGCCGATGGTCGCCATGCAATCGCTGCGCACCATGCGCACTTCGCCCGAGGTCAGTCGCAGCAACGCGAACTCACGGTCGCGACCAACGAGCTGCACATAGGTGCCGGCGGCACGCGCCATCTGTCCGCCGCGGCCCGGCTGCATCTCGACATTATGCACGATGGTGCCAAGCGGCACCGACTTGAGCGGCATGGCGTTGCCCGGCTTGATGTCGGCGCGCTCGCCGGCAATCACCCGGTCGCCCGGCTGAAGACGCTGCGGCGCCAGGATATAGGCATGCTCGCCATCATCGTATTTGATCAGCGCGATATAACCGCTGCGGTTCGGATCATGCTCGATCCGCTCGACCGTCGCGCCGATATCGAACTTGCGACGCTTGAAATCGACCAGCCGCAGCCGCTTGCGCGCACCGCCGCCACGATTGAACGACGTGATGTGGCCGTGCTGGTTGCGCCCGCCGGTCTTGGCGACGCCCGTGGTCAGGGTCTTGAACGGTCCGCCCTTCCACAGCTCGCTGCGGTCGACCAGCACGAGCCCGCGAAGGCTCGGCGTTGTCGGATTAAATGTTTTGAGCGCCATAGGTCCCGATCCGCCCGCTAGATTCCCGTGGTGACGTCGATCGACTGGCCTTCGGCCAGCGTCACGATCGCCTTCTTGAAGTGGTTGCGCCGCCCAAGCCGCCCGCGCCAGCGCTTCTCCTTGCCGGCCTGGCGGATGGTGTTGACGGCCACCACCTTGACATTGAACAGCCCTTCGATCGCAGCGCGAATTTCCGGCTTGCTCGCGTCAACCGCGACCCTGAAGGCCACCTGGTTGAATTCCGACAACCGGGTCGCCTTTTCGGTGATGATCGGCGCGCGCACGACTTCGTACATCCGCTCGCGCCCGATGGTGATCCGCCCGCGCGGCTTGACCGTGCTCATTTGAGACGCTCCTCAAGGGCTTCAACCGCGCTGCGCGTCAGCACCAGCACGTCGTGGCGCAGCATGTCGAACGCGTTGGCGCCCTGCTGCGGCAGAACATCAAGCCCGCGAATGTTGCGCGCCGCGAGCTGGAAATTCTTGTCAACCGTCTGCCCGTCGATGACCAGCGCCGAGCGCCAACCGAGCGCCGCTACTTTCTCCGCCAAAGGCTTGGTCTTCGGCCCGGCGACCGTCGCCGCGTCCAGCACCACCAGCTTGCCATCGCGCTGCTTGGCCGAAAGCGCGTGCTTGAGCGCGAGCTTGCGAACCTTCTTGGTCAGGTCATAGGCATGGCTGCGCACGACCGGACCAAAGGTGGTTTGGCCACCACGATAGGGCGCCGAACGCATCTGACCCGCACGCGCCTGTCCGGTGCCCTTTTGCTTGTAGGGCTTGCGCGTGCTGCCGCGGATTTCCCACACGACCTTGGTCTTGTGCGTGCCGCGATGCGTCTTCGCGCGTTGCCAATCGACGATACGCGCCAGGATATCCCCGCGCGGCTCAAGGCCAAAGATCGCGTCGCTGAGCTCGATCTCACCCGCACGCGCATTATCGAGACTGATGACCGGCAGTTTCATGGCTATGCTCCCGCCGCAACGATGCCAGCTGGCATCGGCGCTTCCTTCGGCAGCTTGCGCTTGATTGCGTCGCGCACCAAAACCCAGCCGCCGGCCGAGCCTGGAACCGCGCCCTTGACCATCACCAACGCATTGTCGGTATCGACCGCCACGATTTTCAGGTTCTGCACCGTGCGACGTACGTCGCCCATATGGCCGGCCATCTTCTTGCCCTTGAACACGCGGCCCGGATCCTGACGCTGACCGGTCGAACCGCCGCTGCGATGCGAGGCCGAGACGCCGTGGCTGGCGCGCAAGCCGTGGTAATGGTGGCGCTTCATCACACCGGTGAAGCCGTGCCCGATGGTCGTCCCGCTGACGTCGACGAATTGGCCCGCCACGAAATGCGCGACCGACAGCCGCGTCCCCGCGTCCAACCCGGACGCGGCATCGACACGGAACTCGACCAGCTTCTTCTTCGGCTCGACCTTCGCCTTGGCGAAGTGGCCCTTCATCGGCTGCGATACACGGCTCGGCTTGGCGGTGCCGGAGCCGACTTGAACGCCGTCATAGCCGTCCTTGGCCGCGGTCCGACGAAGAACGACATCGAGTTGGTCGACCTTGAGCACGGTCACCGGCACATGATTGCCGTCGGCGTCGAACACGCGCGACATGCCGAGTTTCTTAGCGAGGAGACCGGTGCGCATGGCGCGTCCCTCTTTACAGCTTGATCTCGACGTCCACGCCGGCGGCGAGGTCGAGCTTCATGAGCGCGTCCACGGTTTGCGGCGTCGGGTCGATGATGTCGAGCACGCGCTTATGCGTGCGAATTTCGAACTGCTCGCGCGACTTCTTGTCGATATTCGGGCCGCGCAGAACGGTGAACTTCTCGAAGCGCGTGGGCAGCGGAATCGGACCGCGCACCTTCGCGCCGGTACGCTTGGCCGTGCCGACGATCTCGCGCGCCGACTGATCGAGCACGCGATGATCAAACGCCTTGAGGCGGATGCGGATATTCTGGCCTTCCATCGTATCGTCCTCGGCGTGCCTAATCAGACCCGCGCTATTCGAGAATTTTAGCGACGACGCCGGCGCCGACCGTGCGCCCACCTTCGCGGATGGCGAAGCGCAAGCCTTCGTCCATCGCGATCGGCGCGATCAGGTTCACCGTCATCTGCACGTTGTCGCCCGGCATCACCATCTCCGTGCC
>SHVS01000008.1 GCA_009694135.1 Alphaproteobacteria bacterium | reverse complement strand
TCGCGCCCCGACCGACACTCAATCCAACGCAAGAAGCCCGGCCTGAATGCGGCCAGCACAAAGGGCCCCCGCGGGGGCCCTTTGTGCTACCCCGTCTGATGCATTTTTGCTCCGGCCCACCGACGCATTTTTACTCCGGCGTTGACACCTTCCGCAAAATCACCAACAGCCTGCCCCAGCTTGGGGGATTTCGCACCGAGTGGGGCGCGCGCCTCTACGCCGACATCCACTCCGTCATCGAAACCGCACGCCGCCGCGCCATCGGCGCCCTCCACGCCTTCCGCCTCACGCTCCAGGGCCTGCCGCTGCCGGCGCCAGCGTCATAGGGTTGAGCAATTACCTTTCACGAGGAACGCACCTTCAGCTCTTCAGCGACCCCCGCCCGCATGTCGGCGCGGAACAGTACCGCCAAATACAGATGACCGCGAGGCTACGGCGCAATGGTGTTGTCGGGCATCAAGGCCCCGGTGAAGATCGTGCCGGCCTGGTTAGTGTTCAGAAGAATGGCCGACAGGAGCCGGGCCCCGGTAAAGTCTGCACGGCTCAGGTCGGCGCCCGCAAGGTCTGCAGTGCGCAGATCCGCATCGCGAAACACGGCGCCGCTGAGGTCGGCGTCTCGCAGACTTGCCTCGATCAGGCTTGCCCCTTCGGCGAACACCCCTCGCATGTCGGCACGGAACAGAACTGCCAAACGCAGATAGGTGCCATTCAGCGTCGCATTGGTAAGCTTGGTGTCGTTCATTCGCGCTTCTCCGAGGTCGGCCGACTCGAGGTTTGCGCCTTCGAAGTTGGCGATGCTGAGGTGCGCCTTCCCAATCAAGGCGTGGCCGAGATCGGCGCCGGAGAAGTCGGCGCGCCCGCCGTCGGCCTGGAATAGCATTGCATCGTAAAGGTGCGCGCCTCGCAGGGTCGCCAGCGTAAGGTCGGCGAGGTTGAGATTCGCCCCTTGAAGGTTGGCGCCCTCAAGGTTTGCGCGCCGCAGCACCGCTCGGTGCAGCACCGCACCGGCGAGGTTAGCACCGCGCAGATCGGCGCCGCTGAGATCGCGCCGGCGCAAATCTGCATTGGCGAGATCGCAGCCGGGGCACTCCCTGGTCGCGCCGGCAAGAAACGCCTCGCGCGGGCCGGCGAATGCGGCTTGATCGCGCCGTGCCGCCGCGCGGGCGGCGGGCGGCAGATCGGGAAGGGGTCCGACGTAAAGAACTTCCAGGCGCGAGAAGCTATCGAACTCGTTGGCGGTCGTCTTGCCGCCAAATTGGCCAACGTTCTGCTGCCCGGTCCGGTAGTAGAGCCGCGTCTCGATCGTGACGCGCGTTGCCGCCGATTCCCCCCGGCAGAGCTCCTTGATGAAGGGGCTTCCTTCGATCTTCGTCTCACCGTCGGCGCGAGGCAACTCAAGGCACTCTCCGCCCCCAGCGAGGAAGCGTGCCTTCAGGGGCAGTGACACCATGTAGGCCTCGATGCGCACAGCCGGATCGGCGCGCGTGTCCGTAAAGATGCGGTAGCCCTGCACGCGACCGTCCCGGTTGAACAGGAACGAAAGGATCAGCGGCTGGCCCATGAGGGACATGGCGGAAAAGCGGGTGACCAGGCCGGCATCCCGCCACGCGCGGGCCATGTACTCCTGCGTGTCGTCAAAGATGAACCAGACCTCGCGCAGCCCGCTTGCTTCCTCGGGGCACCTCTCGAATTGGGTGAAGCTGCCAATGGCGAAGCCGGCGGGCCCGCCGTTCGTGCCGCAGGCGGGATCGACGAACTCGTCTTGCGGCAGGTCGTCGACGTGCGTGCCGAAAGGGATGTCCCAGATTCTCGGCTGCGCTTGCTGGGCCGAAGCGCCACTGGCGGTGACGCTGACGAGCAACGCCGCAGCGAGCGCAATTCCCCGCAGACGCGTGTTGAGGTCGGACATGAACTCTTGCTCGGATGCTGCGAACCGGTCGGAGGAGCCTTGCGGGCTCCCCCGACCAAACGACCCTACAGAACTACAGCCCGAACACGATCACCTGCGAGTTCTGCTGGAGCAAGCCCAGCGTGGGATCGAACGGGGACGTAGTCTTGGCTCCACCCGACACGACGGCGACGTACTGCTTGCCGTCGAACGCGTAGGTGATCGGCGCAGCGCGGATCGGCGCCCCGGTGTCGAAAGCCCACAACTCGCTCAGCGTATCCTTGTCATAGGCCGTGAACATGCCGGTGACGTGCCCCATGAAGATCAGGTCGCCGGCTGTGCCCAAAAGACCGGATCCACCAGGTTGCTCGAAGGCGTTTTGCCGCACCTTCTTGCCGGTGCGCACATCGACGGCGACAATGCGCCCGATTGGCTGGGCATCCAGGGTGCTCTTGGAAAGGTTGCCCGGGCCGCGGCCCCGCTGGTCCACCTTCTCAGCCACCTTCTCGTTCTCCTGGCTGTAGCATCCATCGGACATCATCGCGTACGCGATCATGCGACGGCTGTCGAAGGTTGGTGGGAAGTAGGTGGGCCCCCCGGAGAAGTTGGGACACGTGTTCGCCGAGTGCGCCGGGTTACCGATGACAATCGACTTGGCATAGGCTTGGATGTTCTTTTTGGAGTCGTACTCGACGGGCTTGCCCGTCTTCGGGTCGATGCCCGCCGTCCAGTTGACGAAGGTGAAGGGCTCCGCGTTGATGAACTGGCCGGTTGCGCGGTCGAGCGTAGTGTAGAAGCCGCCGCGGATGAAGTTGCCCATCACCTTGCGCATCGTCATACCGTCGGCGCCGGGGATGCTGTAGAGCAGCTTCGGACTGACGTTGTCGCCGTCGAAGGTGTCGTTGGGCACCTGCTGGAAATGCCAGGCCAGTTTGCCGGTATCCGCGTGGAGCGCCAAGGTGGTGACGGCGAAGAGGTTGTCGCCGGGGCGGAAGGTGGGATCGCCCCACGGAATGATGTCGCCGGTACCGTAGATCACCAGGTTGGTATCGGGATCGTAGGAGGGCGTCGTCCAGACGCCGCCGCCGCCCATCGCCCAAGCGTTCCAGGTGTCCTTCCAGGTCTCATGACCGAACTCGCCGGGCGCCGGCGTCGAGTAGAAGCGCCATAGCTCCTTGCCGTCCTCGGGGCGGAACGCCGCGAGCCAGCCGCGCCGGCCACCGCCGGTGCTCTGGCCAGTGAGGATCATGTTCTTGATGGCAAGCGATCCTGCGCTACTCAGCTGGTCCTGCGGGTGCGGAGGCGGCGCCGCGACGATGACATCATAAGCGGCTTCGCCGGAATTGGTGTCGATCTTGATGAGGCGCATGTCGGTCGTGTTGTTGTAGATAAAGTTCCCGAGCATCGCTTTGGTGCCGCGTGTGTACGAGCCGGGCTTCTCCTGCCTCGGATCGTTGATCCATAGCGTGCGTGCGCGCGTGCCGCTGCGCACATCGATCTTTTGCACCTCTCCCCAACCGTTGTGGACGTACATGAATCCATCGACCACCGCGGGCGTTGACTGCGCGGGCGGCGGCGCGGCATTCGCGGTCAACGTTTTCATTCCTCCGATCGAGTGGAGGAACTTCACCTTGAGATTGGCGACGTTGCTCCGATTGATCTGGTTGAGGCTCGAATTTGCGTGACTGCTATAGTTCCCGTGGGTCAGCAGCCAGTTTTGCGGCTCGTTCTGCGCGTCTAGCAAGCGCTGGAACGTGACTTCCGCGGCGGAGGCCGCCAGTCCAAGCCCCAAGCAACTGCTTGCAACCACGACCGCCAATCCCGACCGTAATGCTTGTTGCGCGCGTGTCATCCCTTGTCCTCCCATAGCTGTCCTCCCGTGTCACCATTTTATAGCATCGGTTCACCAACCACTGCAGTGTAGTGGACCGACTCGCATCGCGCAACGGGATGGGGCGCGGGACACCTACCCGCCATTTGCGGTCATAGCGAGTCCCTTTTCCTGAGGGGGGGGTACCTTGTTCATGGCTTTAGCAATGACTCGCGACGCCCGGTCAGCGACCTGGAGGATCGGGTCCGCCGATACGTGCGAGTATTTCTCGGTCGTGCGCGCTTGCGCGTGTCCTAAGACCTTGCCGACTAGGTAGAGGCTATCGCCGCCCGCCACGGCGACCGACGCAAAGCTGTGGCGAAGATCGTGTAGACGGACGCCATCTAGCCCCGCGAGCTTCCGGATACGCGTCCAGGCCCGGGGGAGACCGACTAGCGGCTTGTTCTCGCGTGCGCCGGGAAACACCCAGGGGCTACCCTCAAACCGGGGAAGCGATTGCAACAGGTCGGCCGCTGGCCCGCCTAGGGGCACGACCTTCTTGCCGGTCTTGGAGTCGGGCAGGCGCAGGCAGCTCCGTTCCACATCGACCCATTCCCAGCGCAGGCCCAGGACCTCCGATTTTCGCGCGCCGGTGAGCACGAGAAGACGGACCGCCGCGCAAGCCCACTGGTTCTCGCCCTCTGCCTCGGCTGCCGTCAGGGCGTCGCCGAGTCGGCCAAGTTCCTCCCCGTTGAGGTATCGTTCGCGCGACTGAGTCTTCAGCAGCGCTATGCCCCGCGCTGGATTGTCGCGCCGAAGCCCGAGCCGCACGGCATACTGCAAGACCGAGCTGAGTACCGTCACCGTGCGGGCGGCCGTGCCGGGGCCGCCTCGGACGCGTGCGCGCCCACGCTTGCCGGTCTTCACGTCCTTGGCCGTGACCCCGCCGTTAACGTCAGCCTGAAGCCGCTCGATGTCCTCGCGTGAGACTTCGCGAATACCCTTGGCGCCAATGAGAGGCTTGATGTGCCGCTCGATATTGCTGCGGTCGATCGTGAGCGAGGAGGCCTTCTTTTGGGCGGCCCTTGCCAGGCAGCACCATTCTTGGCGCGTCGGCCAGGTATTGATCGCAGCACGCGGCGATCGAAAGATCGCTGCGCGCGGCGGCCTTAGCTTCCGCCGGATCGATCGCTCCCGCGACCAGCCCTAGCAGGCGCCGAGCCTCGGTCCTGGCCGCATCCGGCGTCCAGGGACTACCATGCAAACCGATCGTGAATCGGCGCGGAATACTGCCACGCCGGCCAACGCGGTACTGGAGCATATAGATTTTCTTGCCGGACGGCGTCACCTTGAGGCCGAAGCCCTTGATGTCCGTGTCCCAGCAGAACTGGTCCTGCCCGCCAGGAATCACGCTATCGACAAAGCGTTTTGTGATCTTGCCGCGCATCGTGCCTTCCGTCCGTGTGATTCCCAGCAATCACCCAGCAATCACGGCGATTGAAACTGAGTGAATATAGCGGATAGACACTGCAACGATTAATTCAAATTTGTCTAGATATTTCAGGCTTAATGATAGTCTAGGATAGATAATGCTAAGTACTGATACACTATGGCATTGTAGAGGTCAGCGGTTCGATCCCGCTTGGCTCCACCAATTCAGCCCGCTAACTCAATGAGTTAGCGGGCTTCCTATTTCGTTCCAGACCATCGATCATAAGTCAGGGGAGCACGGGGGGGGAGCAAGAGGGAGAGAAATCCCGAGTAGGATCAATAGATTGACGGAAGCGTGGCAGGCGCCTGCTGTCCCCTCAGGTCGGTCGTCGCCATCAACCCCTCCGCGACTCATCGATCGACGTGGCGACCGCCTGTGAAGGCGGTCACAGCCGCCAGGACCGAATCAGCGCATTAGGTTCGTCGGGATGCGCTGAGTCACGAGGCGCATCGGCCTGTGCCTGGCCGAATCTCCAGCGGAGCCGAGTAACGCAGGTTCGGTCTACGAATAGAAGTGTTGCTAGCGCGCGAGTCGTCGGCGATTAGGCCTCGGCGCAGCGCCCAGCATTGCGGAGGCAAGCCATGAACAACTTTTCCCATTGGGCTATTTCCGTCCTGATCGCGGGGGTCACAACGAGCGGAGCAGCCGCTGAACCCGCGGCATTGCACGTCACCGAGGCGCCTGGCGCGAGTCTGGGCGCGAAGGTCATCGTGGTCTGTCAACGCCGGAGTAAAAATGCGTCGGTGGGCCGGAGCAAAAATGCATCAGACGGGGTAGCACAAAGGGCCCCCGCGGGGGCCCTTTGTGCTGGCCGCATTCAGGCCGGGCTTCTTGCGTTGGATTGAGTGTCGGTCGGGGCGCGAGATGATTGCGGCGCGGCCGGCGTCTGCTAGAACCGGGCGCATGCCGCCGAGCATCTACATCGCCCTCGATACGACCGACCTCGCCCGCGCGAAGGGCTTGGCCGAGACGCTCAGGCCGCATGTCGGCGGGCTGAAGCTGGGGCTTGAATTCTACGCCGCGCATGGGCCCGCCGGGGTCGACGCCATGACCGCTTTCGGCTTGCCAATCTTCCTCGACCTCAAGCTGCACGACATCCCGGCGACGGTCGCCGCGGCGGTGAATGCCGCCTGGCGCTTGGGCGTAACCTATATGACCGTGCATGCTTCGGGCGGGCCGGGAATGCTGCACGCGGCGGTGGCGGCGGCGCGCGAACGCGGGGCGGAAACGCCCAAGCTGCTCGGCGTGACGGTGCTGACCAGCCTGGATGCGGGCGACCTGGCCTCCGTGGGCCAGGTGGCGGTGATCGAGGAACAGGTGCTGCGCCTGGCCGCGCTGGCGCGCGATTGCGGCCTCAATGGGGTGGTCTGTTCGCCGCAGGAGGTCCGGCTGCTGCGCTCGCGGCTGGGGCCGAAGCTGGAGCTGGTCGTCCCCGGCGTGCGGCCCGCCGGCGCGGCGCTGGCCGATCAGAAGCGCACCCTGACGCCGGCGGCCACGGCCAAGGCCGGCGCCACTATCCTGGTCATCGGCCGGCCGATCACCGCCGCCCCCGACCCGGCCAAGGCGGCGGCCGAGATCGCGGCCGAGCTCATCGCCGCCGCCCCCGCCTGAGGCGCCCATGCCCGTGACAGCCAAGATCTGCGGCATCAACGACCCAGCCTCGATGCGCGCGGCGGTCAAGGGCGGCGCCAGCCACGTCGGGCTGGTGTTCTACCCGCCCTCGCCGCGCAGCCTAACCGGGCCGCAAGCGCAGCGCCTGGCGACGCTGGTGCCGCATACGGTCAAGCGCGTCGGCCTTCTGGTCGATCCCAATGACATGCAGATCGACGCGGTCTTGAGCGCCATCCCGCTCGACATGCTGCAGCTGCACGGCTCGGAAAGCCCCGGCCGGGTGCAGTCGATCCGCGAGCGTTTCGGCATCCCGCTGATGAAGGCGCTCAAGATCGCGACCGCCGCCGATGTCGAGATCGCGTCGGCCTATGTCGGCATCGCCGATGCGCTGCTGTTCGATGCCAAGGCGCCCACCGGCGGCATGCCGGGCGGGAACGCCGTCGCCTTTGACTGGTCGCTGCTCGACGGCCGCTCTTTTCCCATGCCGTGGATGATCGCCGGCGGGATCGACATCGCCAATGTCGGTCTGGCGGTCGCCCGTTCGGGGGCGAAAATCGTGGACGTCTCCTCCGGGGTCGAGGACGCGCCGAGCAAGAAGAACCCCGACAAGATCACGGCCTTTCTGGCCGCCGTGGCCGCCCTGCCCTAAGGCCCGCTTCAAGGGTGGCGCGCCGGGGCGTGATCGGCTAGGAAGCGGCTGGTTTTCAACCCGTGCAAGAGCATGCAAGTCAACACCTACCGCGCCGGCCCGGACGAGAAAGGGCATTTCGGCCTCTACGGCGGCCGCTTCGTCGCCGAGACGCTGATGCCGCTCGTCCTTTCGGTCGAACGCGCCTACGCCGCCGCCAGGGCCGATCCGAGCTTCCAGGCCGAGCTCGACGGGTTCCTGTCGCATTACGTCGGGCGGCCGAGCCCGCTGTATTATGCCGAGCGGCTGACCCAGCACCTCGGCGGGGCCAAGATCTATTTCAAGCGCGACGAGCTCAACCACACCGGCGCGCATAAGATCAACAACTGCATGGGCCAGGTGTTGCTCGCCCGCCGCATGGGCAAGCAGCGCATCATCGCCGAAACCGGCGCCGGCCAGCACGGCGTCGCCACCGCCACCGTCTGCGCGCGCTTCGGCCTTCAATGCGTCGTGTACATGGGCGCGACCGACATCGAGCGGCAGAAGCCCAATGTCTTTCGCATGAATTTGCTTGGCGCCGAGGTGCGGCCGGTGACCAGCGGCACCGCCACACTGAAAGACGCGATGAACGAGGCGCTGCGCGACTGGGTCGCCAATGTCGCCGACACCTTTTACATCATCGGCTCCGTGGCCGGGCCGCACCCCTATCCGATGATGGTGCGCGACTTCCAGTCGGTCATCGGCAACGAAGCGCGCGAGCAAATCATAGCGGCCGAAGGCCGGCTGCCCGACACGCTGATCGCCTGCATCGGCGGCGGCTCGAACGCGATCGGCTTATTTCACCCGTTCCTCGACGAGCCGGAGGTGCGCATCATCGGCGTTGAAGCCGCCGGGCTGGGCCTCCATTCCGGCAAGCACGCGGCGTCGTTGACCGGCGGGCTGCCCGGCGTGCTGCATGGCAACCGCACCTATCTGCTGCAAGACGCGGACGGGCAGATTACCGACGCGCATTCGATCTCGGCCGGGCTCGACTATCCCGGCATCGGGCCGGAACATTCCTGGCTGCACGACACCAAGCGCGTCGAATACGTCTCGGCGACCGATGACGAAGCGCTGGAGGCGTTTCAGCTCTGCGCCAAGCTGGAAGGGATCATTCCGGCGCTCGAACCGGCGCATGCACTCGCCCGAGTCATGACCTTGGCACCGACGTTGCCCAAGGAGCACATCATCCTGATGAATATGTGCGGGCGCGGCGACAAGGACGTGTTCACGGTCAGCGCACTGCTGGAAGGCAAGAGGCACGCGTGAGCGGGCAGCGCGACCGCATCGCCGAGCGTTTCGCCAAGCTGAAGGCGGAAAACCGCGGCGGGCTGGTCACCTTCCTGTCAGCGGGCGATCCCGATCGCGCGACGGCGCAGGAATTGCTTGATGGTCTGCCCATAGCGGGAGCAGACCTGATCGAACTCGGCATGCCGTTCTCCGATCCGATGGCCGATGGGCCGGCGATCCAGGCCGGTTCTTTGCGCGCGCTCAAATCCGGCGCGTCGATGGCGCGCACGCTCGAGCATGTGCACGCCTTCCGCAGACACGACCAGGACACGCCGATCGTGCTGATGGGTTATTACAACCCGATCTATCGCATGGGCGGCGAGGCGTTCGTCGCCGCCGCGCGCGACGCTGGCGCCGACGGCGTGATCGTGGTCGATCTGCCGCCGGAGGAAGACGAGGAGCTGCGACCGTTGGTGCGCCGCGCGGGGCTGCATTTCATCCGCCTGGCGACGCCGACGACCGATGACGCGCGCCTGCCGGCGGTGCTCGGCAACAGCTCCGGGTTCCTGTATTATGTCTCCATCGCCGGGATCACCGGCACGCGCTCGGCGGCGGAGGCGGACATGCGGCGCGCGGTCGAGCGTTTGAAGCGCAATTCCCAGCTGCCGATCGCGGTCGGCTTCGGCATTCGCACGCCGGAGCAGGCGGCGGCGGCGGTGCGCATCGCCGATGCGGCGGTCGTCGGCTCGGCGCTGGTCGAAGTGCTGGCGCGGAACCTGGGCAAGGATGGGCGCGCCACGCCGGGTCTGGTCGCCGACGTGCACAACCATGTGCGCGCACTGGCTGAAGGCGTGCGCGGCGCGCGCGTGCAACAAGCGGAGGCAGCGCGATGAATTGGCTCACCCGCGTCGTGCGCCCGAAGTTCCAGGCGCTGGTCGGCAAGAAAGACGTCCCCGACAATCTGTGGGAAAAATGCGGCAAGTGCGGCCAGATGCTGTTCCACCGCGAGCTGGAGGCGAACCAGCGCGTGTGCGGCCATTGCGGCTATCACATGCGCATCGGCGCCAAGCGGCGGCTGGAGATCCTGTTCGGCGACGATGACTACACGCGCATCGAATTGCCGGCGGTGCCGCTCGACCCGCTCAAATTCCGCGACGCCAAACGCTACACCGACCGCCTGAAAGAGGCGCAGGCACGCGCCGGAGAAAGCGAGGCGATCGTCGTCGTGCATGGGCGGTTGGGACAACACCCGGTCGTGGTCGCGGTGCTCGACTTCGCCTTCATGGGCGGGTCGATGGGCGTCGCCGTGGGCGAAGGCTTCGTCGCCGCCGCCAAGCTTGCCAAGCTGCAATCCGCCCCGCTGATCGTATTCACCGCGTCGGGCGGGGCGCGGATGCAGGAAGGCGTTCTGTCGCTCATGCAATTGCCGCGCACGATCATCGCGGTCGAGGAGCTGAAAGCGGCGCGCCTGCCCTATATTGTGGTGATGACCGATCCGACCACCGGCGGCGTCACGGCGTCCTTCGCCATGCTCGGCGATGTCCATTTGGCTGAACCGGGCGCGCTGATCGGCTTCGCCGGCGCGCGCGTGATCGAGCAGACGGTGCGCGAAAAACTGCCGGCCGGATTCCAGACCGCCGAATTCGTGCTCGATCATGGCATGGTGGATATGGTGGTCGCGCGGCGCGAGCTGCGGTCGACGCTCATCCGGCTGATCAGCCTGTTGCGCCAGACCGAACCGGCGGGCGAGGTGGTGACCCTCACCGACGCTGTCGTCCGCGTGCACGGCGAGGGCGAGCGAGCGCAGCCGCCGGGCGCCGACCCGACCCGTGGCGTCTGACGCCGCGCCGGAGCCGATCCTCGCCCGGCTCGGCGGGCTGCACCCGAAGCTGATCGATCTCTCGCTCACCCGCATCGAGCGGCTGCTGGCGGCGCTCGACCATCCCGAGCGCAAACTGCCGCCCGTGCTGCATGTCGCCGGCACCAATGGCAAAGGCTCGGTCGTCGCCTTCCTGCGCGCGATCCTCGAAGCGCATGGCAAGCGCGTGCATGTCTACACCTCGCCGCATTTGGTGCGCTTCAACGAACGCATTCGCGTCGCGGGCGCGATCATCGACGATGAGCGTCTGGCGGAGGCCCTAGTGCGCGCCGAGCGCGCCAATGCGGGCGCGCCGATCACGTTTTTCGAAATCACCACCGCCGCCGCGTTTCTCGCCTTTAGCGAGACACCGGCCGATTTCACCCTGCTCGAAGTGGGCTTGGGCGGGCGGCTGGATGCGACCAATGTGATCGAGCACCCTTTGGTCGCCGCGATCACGCCGCTGTCGATCGACCACACCGATTTTCTGGGGCCGACGCTGGCGGCGATTGCCGGCGAGAAGGCGGGGATCCTGAAGCGCGGCGTGCCGGCGGTGATCGCGGCGCAAGCGCCCGAAGCCGCGCGAGTGATCGATGCGCGGGCGCAATCGCTCGGCGCATCCTTGTTCCGCCAGGGGCGCGAGTGGTCAGTTACGCCGGCGAGCGGCGGCTTCCACTATCAAGGCGCGGGCGCTTACGCTCTTCCGCCCCCGGCGCTTCCGGGCGCGCATCAGCTGGGCAATGCCGGCCAGGCGATCGCCTGTGTGGAACATGTGCCGGGCCTGGCGCTCGATCCCGGCGCGCTCGCGCGTGGCCTCGCAGCGGTCGAATGGCCGGCGCGCTTGCAGCGCCTCGCGCGCGGGCCGCTGGTCGCGGCCTTGCCGCCGGGCTGGGAGTTGTGGCTCGACGGCGGGCATAATCCGGGCGCGGGCGCGGTGCTGGCGACGCAGTTCGCGCTGTGGCGGGAGCGGCCGCTTTATTTGATCTATGGCATGCTGACGACGAAGGACGCGGCCGGATATCTCGCGCCGCTCGCGGCTTTTGTTGCCGGCCTCCATGCGGTGACCATTCCCGGCGAGTCGCCGTCCATGAGCGCCCAGGCGGCCGCGGCCGCGGCGCGCGCGGCCGGGATCGAAGCCGAGGTGGCGGAAAATCCGTCTGCGGCTTTGACCAAGGTCATGGCGAAGGCCAAAACTCCGGCGCGGGTATTGATTTGCGGCTCGCTCTATTTGGCCGGATGGGTGTTGCGTGACCATGGCTAATGTTCCGACCTTCGGCGCCAATCCGCAGTTGCCGCCCGGGCCGCTCGAGCCGGGCGAGCGCGCGCCGGATTTTTTTCTGCCCGATCAGCGCGACATCCACATCAGCCTGTATGACAAGGTCAAGGGCGGGCCGATCGTCATCGTCTTCCTGCCGAATCGCGACGCCGCCGGCACGCGCCAGGCGTTTATCGCCACCGCGCCGAAATTCGCCGCCGCCGGCGCGCATCTGTTTCTGGTGTGCGGCGGCAGGCCGCTCGAACTCGTCTCCGACGCGGTGGCGGTCGGCGAGGCGGCCCGGCTGGTCGCCGATGTCGACGGAATGGTCGCCAGGCGCTATGGCGTCGCCGGCCGCAGGATCGCCTTCGTGCTCGACCCCAATGCACGCGTGCGCGCCGTCTTCACCGACGACGAGATGATCGGCGATGCGCTCGACGGCGCCCGGGCGCTCGCGCCGGCAAGCCCGGTCGAGCTGACCATGCACCCGCCGATCCTGCTCATCCCCGAGGCGCTCGAACCCGCGTTCTGCACATACCTGATCGGCGAATTCCACCGCCGCGGCCATCAGGACTCCGGCACCTTCCGCATGGAAGAGGGGCGGATGGTCAAGGCGCCCAACTACGGCGTGAAGCGGCGGCAGGACCATCATGTCGTCGATGCCGATTTGCTGGAGGCGATCAGCAGCCGCTTCCGCCGCCGCATCGCGCCCGAGATCCAGCGCGCGTTCAATACCCGCATCGCCTGGGTCGAGGAGTTCAAGATCGTCTGCTACGACGCCGAGCCGGGTGGCTATTTCCGCCCGCATCGCGACAACACCACGCCGCAGACCGCGCATCGGCGGTTGGCGATGACCCTGGTCCTCAATGCCGAGGAATTCGAGGGCGGCGAGCTGCGCTTCCCGGAATATGGCAACACGCAATACCGGCCGGGAACCGGCACGGCGGTGATTTTCTCCTGCAGCCTGCTGCATGAGGCCAAGCCGATCACGCGCGGCCTGCGCTATGTGCTGCTGTCCTTCATGTCGGACGAAGCCGGCAAGGCGCAGTACCAGCGCTTTCTCGATGCCTCGTCCACGCACCCGCCGACCGTCTGAATTCCAGCCTATTGGCAGCAGCGGCGAAATAAGCCATAGTGTCCGTGTAGATTGCGTGCAGCTATTTACATGTCGTACACGTAGATAAAAGGACGGCACAAATGGCGCGTTATGTTCTGATCGAATCGCGCGATCCGCTCGAAGCGAGCGAGGTCGCCGGCTACTATTATGACCTGGCCGCGGGCCTGGCGAGGGACGGCAACGACGTGACGCTGTTCCTGGTGCAGAACGGCGTGATGCCGGCCCGTTTCGGCGCGCGAGCCGACAAGCTGGCGTCGATCGTCAAATCCGGGGTCAAGGTTTTGGCCGACGAGTTCAGCTTACGCGAACGCGCCATCCCGCGCGACCGCTTGGCCACGGGCGTCGCCGCCGCCCCGCTCGACTTCGTCGTCGACCAGATGGCCGCCAGCAGTAAAGTCATCTGGCACTAGAGCCATCATTTGGTGGGCCGATTCACCTGACACAACGACCAGTCCGAGGTCGGTTGTGTCGGGATCGGACCACGAGGAATCGCACCCATGGCCGAACAAAAGACTCTCACCTTTGCGCTGATGGACGCGCCCTTCGAGCAGTCGCGCACCACCACGGCGTTTCGCTTGATGCACATCGCCGCCAAACGCGGCTATAAGATCAACGTCTTCGCCTATGAGGGCGCGGTCGGGCTGCCATTCAATTTGCAGAAGCCGCACGCCAATGCCGTGCATGGGCGCTCGCTCGAACAGGAGAACCACCCGCTGCCCAAGGATTGGGTAGCGGCGCTGATGCGCGAGACGGAGCGCAATGGCGGCAAGCTCGATTGGGTCAACTGCGGACTCTGCGTCGAGGAACGCGGCGCGGCGGATGCGATAGCGGGCGTGCGGCGCGGCTCGCCGGGCGATTTCCTGAAATTCGCGCAGGAATCGACCAATACACTCGTGATTGCCACCAAGTGAGCCGGTCATGAAAGTCCTCCAGGTCATCGAATCCGCTTATCGCGCGACGATCGAAGAGCAGGACGACACCGTCGTCTGGATCACGCATGCGATGAAGGGCGCCGGCGGAGATTTCACCGTGCTGCTGCGCGGGAACGCCACCAATTACGCCGTCTTGGGGCAAGACGCGTCCGGCATCGTCTTCGGCGACTGGAAGCAAAGCGAGCCGCCGCGCATCGACAAGGATATCTCCGCCCTGATCGGCAAGGGCGTCGATGTCTATCTGGTCGAGGAGGACGCGGTCGAACGCGGCCTGGGCAACACGCAGCTGGTCGATGGCGTGAAGCGCGTGCGCCGCGCCGGCCTGCCCAAGCTGGTCGCGCAGCACGATCAGGTCTGGCACTGGTAGCCGACCCGACTACCATCGGCGCGCGCGCGGCGGCCCATGCCGCGCTGACCGAGGTCCTGCGCAACGGACGCACGCTCGACGAGGCGGCGCACGGCGGCCCCGCGCTTGCGGGGCGCGAGCGCGCCTTCGCCAGGCTGCTGGCGACGGTGACGCTACGCCGCCTGGGGCAGATCGACACGCTGATCGCGCGCCGGCTGGAACGCCCGCTGACCGAGAAACTGGCGCCGGTCGAAGACGTGCTGCGCTTGGGCATGGCCCAGCTGCTGTTCCTCGACACCCCTGCTTACGCCGCCATCGACACCGCCGTCGCCCTGACGCGCGCGCTTGGCTTCGAGCCGCAGGCCGGGCTGGTGAACGCCGTGCTGCGGCGCATCAATAGCGAGGGCAAGGCTCTGGTTGCGACGCAAGACGCGGCGCGGCTGAATGCGCCCGAGTTCCTGTGGCGCGACTGGGTCAAGGCCTACGGCAAGGACACCGCGCAGGCGATCGCGGCCGCGCATCTGGGCGAGCCGCCGCTGGATATTTCCTGCGCCGGCGATGCGCGCGACTGGGCGGCGCGGCTGGACGCGAAGCTTTTGCCCACCGGCACTCTGCGGCGCGATTTCGATGGGCGGATCGAGGAGCTGCCGGGTTTTTCCGCCGGTACCTGGTGGGTGCAAGATGCCGCCGCCGCCCTGCCGGCGAAGCTGTTGCAGGCCCAGCCGTTTGATCGCGTGCTCGACCTGTGCGCCGCGCCGGGCGGCAAGACGCTGCAACTCGCGGCATTCGGCGCGAGTGTGACCGCCGTCGAACGCTCGCCACGGCGCGCCGCCATGATCGGCGAGAACCTTGCACGCTGCCGCCTGACGGCCGCGGTGATCACCGGGGATGCGAGCGACTACGCGCCCGAGGCGCCCTTCGCCAAGGTCTTGCTCGATGCGCCGTGCAGCGCGACCGGCACCATCCGCCGCCATCCCGACATCGCCCGGCGGCGCGGCACACTCGACTTCGCCTTGCTGACCGCCGCCCAGGACAAATTGCTCGACGCTGCGCTGCGCCTGACCGCGCCGGGCGGGGTCTTGGTCTATGCCGTGTGCTCGCTCGAACCCGCCGAAGGGCCAGAGCGGATCGCGGCTTTGCTGGCGCGCGGCGCGACGGTCGAGCGCGTGCCGATCGCGCCGGCGGAGATCGGCGGCATCACCGAGGCCATCACGCCTCTGGGCGACCTGCGCACCCTGCCCTCCCAACTGGCCGAGCTTGGCGGCTGGGATGGATTTTACGCCTGTAGGCTCAGGCGAAATTAACGCACTTCGGCCCGCAGTTCGCGGCTTCCTCGCATTAACCGGACCGAAGCTGTTCCTGCGCGAATATTGGCTCCAATGCCGTGCCCTCTCGCGCAGGAGCCTTCATGTCCCTTGGGTCGGAGCCGCCACGCGAAACAAAGGTCTTACGTTTCGGTCCGCGCTGGCCTCAGCGCCGAGCGAAACCGCTGCGAAGACGGCCGCCGCTCAATCGTGACGCGCGCTTAGCTTGGTATCAGCTGGCCGCCATCGTCGCGCTGTTCGTGACCGTGGGCGTGGGCGTGGCCCTGCAAACGCCGTATGCCGCGCGAACAGTCGCCTTCCTCTTGACCGGACACGAGGCCATTTCGGGGCGCGTGAACAAGGTCATCGACGGCGATGGCATCGTCGTCGGACGCACCGAAATCCGCCTGGGCGATTTCGACGCCCCCGAATGGAACGAGCCCGGCGGCCAGACGGCGACCGCGGCCTTGCGCAGCATCGCCGCGGGCCGCGAGGTGGTCTGCACCGCCTGTGAAGGCGCCCGCCGTCCGGGACAATGCACGTCATACGATCGCGTGATCGCCACCTGCCGCCTCGATGGGGCACGCCTCGGCGATTTGATGCGTCAGCGCGGCATCAGGGAAGGCGGCCGCTAAAGCGTCTCGCTGCCGCTTGCTCCCTCGCGACTCGCCTGTTACCAGGGCTTATGAAATCCGCGTCGCCCATTCGGATCGCGCCGTCGATCCTGTCCGCCGACTTCGCCAAGCTGGGCGAGGAGGTGCGCGCCATCGATACCGCCGGCTGCGACTGGATCCACATCGATGTCATGGACGGGCATTTCGTGCCCAATCTGACCATCGGGCCCCTGGTGGTGCAGGCTTTGCGCCCGCACAGCAAGAAGACCTTCGACGTGCATTTGATGATCGGCCCGGTCGATCCGCTGATTCCAGCCTTCGCCGATGCCGGGGCCGATGTGATTTCGGTCCATCCGGAATCCGGCCCGCATCTGCATCGCACGGTGCAAACCATCAAATCCCTGGGCAAAAAGGCCGGCGTGGTGCTCAACCCGGCAACCCCGGTCGAGGCGCTCGACGGCGTGCTCGACATGCTCGACCTGGTCTTGATCATGAGCGTCAATCCCGGCTTCGGCGGACAGAAATTCATCCCCAGCGCGCTGGAAAAGCTGCGCCGCGTGCGGACGATGATCGACGCGCGGGTGAAGGCGGGCGGCGCGCCGATCGCGCTTGAGGTCGATGGCGGCATCGACCGCTTAACCGCGCCGCAGGCGATCGCCGCCGGCGCCGATGTGCTGGTCGCCGGCACGGCCACTTTTACCGGCGGCCCGGCGGCCTATGCCGATAATATCCGGGCGTTGCGCGCGGGCTAGCCCAGTGATCCTCCCGGGGGCACGGTTCCGATGATCTCTGTCGGCGCATTTCGTGGCTCCCTCGGCAAGCTGCTATCCGGCCATGCTCTTTACGACGCCATTTTGTCCCGGCGCGCGCCGGTCGCGCTGCGGCTCATCCCACCGACCCCATTCGCCGGCGACGCGCTCAAAGGCGCGGCGCTCGCGCGCGGCCGGCTGCCGCTCGGCGATGACGGGCTTGGCCTCGATCTGGGCCAATCCTGGACGCCGGCGGGCGCCGACCGGCAGACGATCAAGGCGCTCAACGGCTTCGAGTGGCTGGCGGATTTGCGTGCTCAGGGCGGGGCCGATGCGCGCCGCCGCGCGCGCGAACTGGTTGCGCGCTGGATCGACGATTTCCCGGTGTGGCACGAAATCACTTGGGCCGGGGATGTGCTCGGACGGCGGCTATACAATTGGCTCGCCGCCTTCGAGTTCTTCGCCGCCAGCGCGGAGGAGGACTTCTGCCGGCGGGTGATGGACTCGCTCATCCGCCAGGCGCGCCACCTGGCGCGTACTTTGCCCGAAGGCGACGGGCTCGACCGGCTTGCGGCGCTCAAGACGCTGGTGGTCGCCGGCCTGGCGCTCGATGGGTACGAGAGCTGGATCGAGCGCAACTTGCGCCAAGTCTTGCGCACACTCGACCGCCAGCTGTTGCACGACGGCGGCCATGCCTCGCGCAACCCTTCGGCCCAGCTCGAGTTGCTGCGCCATCTGATCGAGCTGCGCGCCGCGCTGCGCGCCGGCGAACGCGAGCCGCCGCAGGGGTTGGATCGCGCCATCGACCGGTCGTCGGTGATGCTCCGCATGTTGCGCCACGGCGACGGACGGCTGGCGCAGTTCAACGGCGGGCGCGAGGAAGCGCGCGAGGAGGTCGAGCAAGCGCTCGCCCAGGCGTGGCCGCATGCGCGCACGCCCGCCGAAGCGCCGGAATGGGGCTATGACCGGATGTCCGCCGGGCGCACGCTGCTGCTGATCGACACCGGCCGCCCGCCGCCGGTCGACCACGCCCAGCACGCGCATGCCGGGCCGCTGTCCTTCGAGCTGTCCTCCGGGCGCGAGCGGCTGATCGTCAATGCCGGCGGCCGTCCGGGCGAGCGCGACGGCTGGCGCATGGCGCAGCGTTCGACCGCCGCGCATTCGACGCTCACGGTCGATGACACCAACGCGGTCGAGCTTCTGCCCGGCGGCTTCGGCCGCGTGATGGGCAAGTTCACGCGCGCGCGCACCGAAGTCGATGGCAACCACTGGCTGGACGCGGCGCATGACGGCTACCGGCACGCCTTCGGCCTGTTGCACCGGCGGCGGATCTATCTCGATGCCGGCGGCGACGACGTGCGCGGCGAGGATACGCTTACGCGCATCGGCGACGGGCGGCGCGTGGCGCAAAGCTGTGTCGCGCGTTTCCATCTGCACCCGAATGTGCGCGCGGCGCTAGTCGACGGCGGTCGGGCGGCGCTGCTGCGTCTGCCGAACGGCGGCGGGTTTCGCCTGCAAGCCTCGGGAGCGCAGCTCGCGCTGGCGGAGAGCATTTATTTCGGCGGGCCGGGCGCGGCGCGGCCAACGCAGCAAGTCGTGCTCTCCGCCGAAATCACCGGCTCCGGCGCGCCGGGGGAGGTCGCCGCCCGGCTGCGCTGGACCATCAAGCGCGTCGTCGGCCGCGAAGCGCTCGCCTCATAGCGTCCAGCGGCGCAGACTGGGCGGAAGCGCGAGACCGCGCCAGATCCCCTTGATGTCGGCCACCAGCCCGTTGGGTTCGACCAGCGCCGCCAGCTCAGCCGCATCGAGCGCGCGATAGGCCTGGTGCGGCACGGCGGCCACCACCGCGTCAAAGGGCGGCGCTCCGGCGAGTTTCGGCATAAGACGGATGCCGTAATGCGTGCGCGCCTCGCCCGCGTCGGCGAGCGGATCATGCACGCTCACGCCGTGGCCCCGCTCCAGGAGCGCGCGCACGAGGTCGGCGACCTTGCTGTTGCGCAGATCGGGCACGTTCTCCTTGAAGGTCAGGCCGAGAACGAGGATCCGCGCGCCCTTGCGTGCGAGCGCGGCGTCGATGCGTTCGGCGAGATGCACTGCCATCTCGTCATTGATCCGCCGGCCGGAGAGGATCACCTGCGGCTCGATGCCCACCGCGCGCGCCGCCCGCGCCAGATAATAGGGATCGACGCCGATGCAATGCCCGCCGACCAGACCGGGCGAGAACGGCAGGAAGTTCCACTTCGTCCCCGCCGCGTCGAGCACGTCATAGATCGACAGCCCCATGCGTCCGACGATCCCGGCCACTTCATTGATGAAGGCGATGTTGATGTCGCGCTGCGCGTTTTCGATCGCCTTGGCCGCTTCCGCCGCGCGGATGCTGTGCGCGCGGAAAATCTTGCCGCCATTGAGCGCGCCATAGACGTGCGCCAAAGTTTCGGTGACATCCGGCGTCTGCCCGGCCACGACTTTGACGATGCGCTCGACCGTATGCTCGCGGTCGCCCGGATTGATCCGCTCGGGCGAATAGCCGAGGAAGAAATCGACGCCCGCGCGCAAGCCCGAGGCGCGCTCCAGGATCGGGCCGCACACGCGCTCGGTCACGCCCGGATAGACGGTCGATTCCAACACCACGATGGCGCCGTTGGTCATAGCGCCGCCAACAGTAAGGGCGGCGCTTTCGACAGCGCTCAAATCCGGCTCGTTCCGCGCATCGACCGGCGTCGGCACGGTGATGATATAGAGGTCCTGGCCCTTGAGCCGGGCGGCATCGCCGGTGAGCGCGAGAGCGCTGGCCTTGAGCCGCGCCGCATCGATCTCGCCGGTGCGGTCATGGCCGGATGCAAGCTCCGCCAGCCGCCGCTGCTCGATGTCGTAGCCCGTGACCGGAAAATGCTTGGCGAGGGCAACCGCCAAGGGCAGCCCGACATAGCCCAGGCCGATGATCGCGATTTTGGGCGCTTGTTCCATCGGCCACGGCTATCGCCCGCCGCGCCAGGCTCGTCAAATCGGCGCGGGGTGGCGCGTTGGGGCCGGATCCTGTACCAGGACGCGCGACTTCGCCCCTCGCCCGTCACACGAGATGCCCGCATGAGCGCGCCCACCACCCCGGTCGGTCCCGGCCTCGAGCTTGCCCCCTGCCGCAGCGCGCTATTGTCGGTGTCCGACCGCGGCGGGCTGATCGAATTCGCCCGCGCTCTTGCCGCGCAAGGCGTCACGCTGATCTCGACCGGCGGGACGGGAAAGTCGCTGGCCGAGGCCGGGCTTGACGTCACCGATGTCGCCGCGCTGACCGGCTTTCCCGAGATCCTCGACGGGCGGGTGAAGACCCTACACCCGAAGGTGCATGGCGGCATTCTGGGCCGCCGCGACCTGCCGGCGCATATCGCCGCGATGGCCGCCCATGGCATCGGGCCGATCGATCTGGTGGTGGTGAACCTCTACCCCTTCGAGCAGGCGATCGCGTCCGGCGCGGCCCCCGGCATGGCGATCGAGAACATCGACATCGGCGGCCCGGCCTTGATCCGCGCCGCGGCGAAGAACCACGGCTCGGTCGCGGTGGTCGTCGATCCTGCCGACTATGCCGAGGTCGCGGCCGAGATCGCCGCCAGACAGGGAACCAGCCTCGCTTTGCGCCAGCGCCTGGCGGCCAAGGCCTTCGCCCGCACGGCGGCGTATGACGCGGCGATTGCCGGCTGGTTCGCGCAGCAGGTGGGCGAGCCCTTCCTGGCTTTCTTCGCCAGCGGCGGCAAGCGCAAACAGGCGCTCAGCTATGGCGAGAACCCGCACCAGAAAGCCGCGCTCTATGTCGGCGGCGCGAAGCGTCCCGGAGTCGCGAGCGCGACACAGGTGCAGGGCAAGGCGCTGAGCTACAACAACCTGGGCGACGCCGATGCGGCCTATGAGCTGGTGGCGGAATTCGCCGAGCCGGTAATCGCCATCGTCAAACACGCCAACCCGTGCGGCGTGGCAACGGCGGCGACCTTGGCCGAGGCCTATGACAAGGCGCGCGCCTGCGATCCGGGCGCGGCCTTCGGCGGCATTGTCGCCGCCAACCGCATCATCGACGCCGACTGCGCGCGGCGCATCACGCAGATCTTCACCGAGGTGGTGATCGCCCCCGATGCCGACGCGGAGGCGCGCGCGATCTTCGCCGAGAAGAAAAACCTGCGCCTGCTGCTGGTCGGCGGGCTGCCCGATCCCACCGCGCCCGGCGTCACCGCGCGCACCATCGCCGGCGGAATGCTGGTGCAGGAGCGCGATGCCGGAAGGCTCGATCCTTCGGCGCTCAAATGCGTGACCAAGCGCGCGCCGAGCGAGGCGGAACTCCGCGACCTGCGCTTTGCCTGGATCGTGTGCAAGCATGTGCGCTCGAACGCCATCGTGTTTGCCAAGGGCGGCGCCACCGTCGCCATCGGCGCGGGGCAGATGAGCCGCGTGGATTCGGTGCGCATCGCCGCCTGGAAGGCGCGCGAGGCGGGCGAAGCCGCCGGCGAGACGATCTCGCGCCTCACGGGCGCGGCACTCGCCTCCGACGCGTTCTTCCCCTTCCCCGATGGGCTAATCGCCGCCATCGAGGCCGGCGCGACTTCGGCGATTCAACCCGGCGGATCGATCAAGGACGCGGAGGTGATCGCCGCCGGCGATGCACGCGGACTGGCGATGGTGCTCACCGGGATGCGCCATTTCCGACATTAGTCTTGACGCCGAGGAGCAGCAATCCGCCGACGGCGATGAACGGCAGGACGACGGCCATGCCGAGCCGCTGGTTCCCGGTCGAGAGCGCGACCGCGCCGACCAGCCACGGGCCGATGAAGGCCGTCGCCTTGCCCGACAGGGCGTAGAGGCCGAACATCTCGGTCTCCATCTCGGGCGGACACAGCCGCGCCATCAGCGAGCGGCTGGCGGCCTGCGCCGGGCCGAAGAATATGCCCAATAGCGCGCCCAAGACCCAAAACCATGTGGCGCTTTCGATCAGCAGCAGCGGCACGCCGACGGCGATAATGCCGATGAGCGCGATCACGATCGTCGGCTTGGCGCCGATGCGGTCGTCGAGCCAGCCAAAGCCAAAAGCGCCAAGGCCGGCGGTCACATTCAGCGCGGCGCCGAATTGAATCACTTCGGATAGCGACATGCCGAAAGTGCCGGCGGCGTAGATGCCGCCAAAGGCGAACAGCGTGTTGACCCCATCGGCATAGAGCATATGCGCGATCAGGAATCGCAGCGTGTTCGGATAGGCGCGTGCGTTTTGCAGCGTCGCCCACAAGGTCGCAAGCCCTTGGCGCACGGCCACCATTGCGCCGATGCCGCTGGCGGGGCGATCGGGCGCGAACAGGAACACCGGCAGGCTGAACAGCAGCATCCACAGGGCGATCAACGGCCCGGTGATGCGCACCTGCTCCGCTTGCCCCCGGTCGAGGCCAAAGGGCGCCGGATCGGCTTGCACGAAGCCGAACAGAATTAGCAACAAACAGACCAGCCCGCCGACATAGCCGAGCCCCCAGGCCCAACCGCTCACCCGTCCGACAAAACCGGGCGGCGCGAGGCCGGGCAGCATGGCGTTATAGAACACCATGCCGAGCTCGAAGCCGATGGTGCCGAGACACACCAAGGCGAGCAGCAGGAAAGTGTCGCTGGCATGCGGGCGCACGAACCAAAGCAGCGCCGAGGCCGCGATCATCACCCCGGTAAAGATCGCCAACCACGGCTTGCGCCGGCCGGTGTGGTCGGCGATCGCCCCAAGCGCCGGCGACAAGATCGCCACGCTCAACGCGGCGATGCCATTGGCCAAGCCCCACTGCCCTTCGGCCGCGGCCGGATCGGCGGCCACCGCCTGGGTGAAATAAGCGCCGAAGATGAAGGTCGTCACCACCGTCGGGAACGGGGAATTGGCCCAGTCGTAGAAGCACCAAGCGATCACCGGCCGGAGCGGGAATGTCCGCCCTGCCGTCCCCGCCGCAATTGCCCCCGACTCGGTCATGCGCCCCTATCCTAACGGCGGTGGCGGACAGTGGTAGCGCCGCGCGCGGGATGCTAGGCTCGGCGTGGCTGGTTGGAGGCAGACAGATGCTCACCCATCGCAGTTTCGTTAGCGGAGCGGCCGCCGCAATGGCGTTGCCGCGCCTCGCCCGCGCGCAGGCCCGCGGTCGGACGTTCAAGCTGGCCTTGGTCGAGGCGGCCGAATCGGCCAATGAGATCTTCGAGGGCAAGAACCCCCTGTGGAGCGCGCTGCTCGCCGAGCTGCGCCGCCTCGGCCATAGCGAGGGCCAGAACCTGAACCTCGCCCGCTGGTCGGGCGCGGCCGATCTCAACCGCTATCCCTCGCTGGCGCAGGAGGTGGTCAAATCCGCTCCGGATTTGATTGTCGCGCGCGGGGCCGGGCCGCTGCTGGCAGCGCTCAAATCGGCGACGACGACGATTCCGGTGGTGACGGTCGATCCGGTCGGGCGCGGCTTGACCCCCGGCCTCGCGGTCGCCGGCGGCAACTTCATCGGCGTCATGGTCGATCCCGAGGCGCGCATGGCCGGCAAGCGGCTGCAGCTCCTGAAGCAGACCGCGCCGCAGTTGACGCGCATCGCCTATCTCGACCGTCGCGACCAATGGGAATCGACGGTCGATGCGGCCGAGGCGGCGCGCGCGGCGGGCCCAGTTCTCGGGCTCACGCTCACCCCGGCGCTGATCGAGGGACAGATCGACGAGGCGACCTACACCCGCGCCTTCGGCCGCGCGATAGAGGCAAAGGCCGACGGGCTTTATGTCGGGCTGGCGGCGGAAAACGTCAGCTTCCGTAAATCCATCGTCGCGCGCGCAAATTTCGCCAAGCTGCCGGCGATCTATCCGACGCGCGACTTCGTCGAATCCGGCGGGCTGATGAGCTACGGCTCCAACCTGGCGGAGCTGTACCGGCGCGCCGGCGGGATCGTCGATCGGATCTTTAAGGGGGCCAAGCCGTCCGATCTGCGCTGGGATCAAGCCGCGTATTTCGAACTCGTGCTGCATGGCGTCACCGCCAAGGCGCAGGGCCTGACCTTCCCGCCGCCGCTGCTCGCGCTCGCGACCGATGTGTTCGAATGATCCGCCGCGCGTTTCTCGCCGGCGCCGGGGCGAGCTTGATGGCGGCGCCAAGCATCGTGCGCGCGCAGCAGGCGCAGCAAAAGCCGAAGCGGCTGGCGCTATTCACGCTCACCCGCCCGGTCGCGGAGATGGGCGCGACCGGCGTGCCATACTTTGCCGCGTTTCATGCCGAGCTGCGCCGCCTCGGTTTTAGCGATGGACAGAATATCACGATCAGTTACTGGACCGGCATGGGCCGCACCGACTTCGAGGATATGGCCCGGGAGGTCGTGGCTAGCGCGGCCTGGCGGAAACCTGACCGGATTTACCCCGGCCGCCGGCTCGAACGCTAGATTAGAGACCGCATCGCCCGAGCGCTGAGCGCATGACTACCGCGAGACGGGGCGGAATTCGGCCTTGGGCAAGGAATACCGCCGCCTTAACGAAGGCTTGGCCGCGGAAAGCGGATAATCACACGCCAAGTCGTATGGTGGGGAAGTTGGAGCGGGAGACGGGATTTGAACCCGCGACCCTCACGTTGGCAACGTGATGCTCTACCCCTGAGCTACTCCCGCGCTCCAGCGCCGGGATATAGGCCGGGCGCGACAAGAATGGCAAGGGCGCTGGCCCAATCGAGAAGGAATCGGCCTCGGTCATGAGGATGAGCATGCGCAGCAGAGTTTGGATCGGGTCGGGCGTCGCGCTCGCGGCGGCGATCATGTTCGGGCATGCATGCATCCTGGCCGAGGCGGTGGCGCAGGAGGCCGTGCCGGCGGCGGCGCCGGCCGTTGCAACCCCGGAAGCCGCGACCCCGGAGACCGCTCCCACAGGCAACAAAGACCGCGGCGAGATCGTCTATCGCAGCAACTGCGGCGTCTGCCATAAAGTGCCGACGGTCTTCGCCAAGCGCTTCGCCGGCAAGGACCCGCGCGTGCGCGGCGTCCCGTTCGAGGACTACATCGCCACCCATCATGCGCCGCAATCCGGGCCGAAACGCGACCTGATCGCCTTCCTCAAAACGCTCTAGAGCGCCGTCCCGCCTCATTCCTCGGCCTTGATGAATCGCGCGACTCCCGCCAAATAGGTATTCTGCCAGGGAGGCGCCGCGCCATGGATATCGATCTGACCACCGCCAAGGGCCCCAGCGAGGCGCCCGTCATCGACTCCTCGACCGACGGCTTCATGGCCGATGTGATCGATGCTTCGATCGACAAGCCGATCGTGGTCGATTTCTGGGCGCCGTGGTGCGGTCCGTGCAAGCAGCTCACCCCGATCCTGGAAAAGCTGACCAAATCCGCCAAGGGCGCCATCCGTCTGGTCAAGATCAATATCGACGAGAACCAGGAGCTGGCGCGCCAGCTGCGTATCGCTTCGATCCCGACGGTCTATGCGTTCAAGGACGGCCGCCCAGTCGATGCCTTCCAGGGCGCGCAGACGGAAACCCAGGTCAAGGCGTTCATCGATCGCCTGATGAAGAAATTCGGCGGCCCCGCGCTTTCGCCCGTGGACGAAGCGATGGCGGCCGCCGCCGAAGCGGCCCAAACCGAAGACTGGGGCGGAGCCGCGGCGATCTACGATCAGATTCTGGCGCATGAGCCGGGCCATGTGAAGGCCGCGGCCGGGCTCGCGCGCGCCCTGCTCAAATCCGGCGACGCGGTACGCGCCCGGGTCGTGATCGATGGGCTGACCGGTGCGGCCGCGAGCGATGCCGAGGTCACATCGGTGCGCACCAGTCTCGATCTGGCCGAGCGCGCCGCCGCCAGCGCTGGGCAGCACGCCGGGCTAGAAGCGCGCTTGCTGGCCAGCGCCGACGACCATGAGGCGCGCTATGAATTGGCGCTGGCCGAATACGGCGCCGGCCGGCCGGAGACGGCGATTGATTTGCTGCTTGAGCTGTTCCGCCGCAACCGCGCCTGGAACGAAGACGCGGCGCGCCGGGAGCTGGTCAAGTTGTTCGAGGCGCTTGGTCCGACGCATGCGCTGACGGTTACGGGCCGGCGCAAACTTTCGGCAATGATGTTCAAATGAGCGCGCGCCCATGACCTCTTCGGTGCGCGATACCGGCCCGGCCGAGCTGCCGCGCGAGATCGGGCTGTTCCCGCTGGTCAGCGTGCTGCTGCTGCCGCATGGCCAGGTTCCGCTGCAGGTGTTCGAGCCGCGCTATTTGAGCCTGATCGAGTGGGCGCTCGGCAACGGGCGGCTGGTCGGCATGGTGCAGCCGCGCTCCGCCGGGGAAGTGGGCGCAAGCGCTCCGGACACTGCGCCGCTGCACGCGATCGGCTGCCTGGGTCGGGTGACCGGCTTCGAGGAGGCCGAAGGCGGCAGGCTGCAAATTACGATCAAGGGGTTGATCCGCTTCCGCCTGCTGGAGGAACTGCCGCTGTACCAGGGCTTCCGCCGCGCGCGCGTGGATTACGAACCGTTCCGCCAGGATCTGGTCGCCGATGCCGAGACCCCGATCGATCGCGACCGGCTGATGCGCGCGCTCAAGGCCTTTCTCAAGCGGCGCGGGATCAGCGCCAACTGGGAGGCGCTCACCGGCCTGCCGGCCGAGCCGCTGGTTTCGCTCGTCGCCATGCTCACGCCTTTCGAAGCGAGCGAGAAGCAGGCGCTATTGGAAGCCCCCAGCTTGCCCGAGCGCGCCAAGCTCCTCGTCGGGCTTTTGGAGATGGGGTTGTTGGGCGACACCGCGCAAACGGTGCGCCATTGAGCGCGCCCACGGCAACCCGCTCCGGCGCGGTCGATCCCAAGCTGCTCGAGATTCTGGTCTGCCCGCTGACCAAGGGGCCGCTGCGCTATGATCGCGCCCGCCAGGAATTGATCAGCGACAATGCCGGCCTCGCTTATCCGATCCGCGACGGCATCCCGATCATGCTGATCGACGAGGCGCGGCAAATCGCCGACGACGAACGCAAGCAATGACCGGCGCCGCGCCGCTTGAGCTGCGCTACAACAAAGCCCAACGCGCCCTCGCAGTCGCCTTCGCCGGCGAAGAACGCTATGTGCTGCCGGCGGAATATCTGCGCGTCGAAAGCCCCTCGGCCGAACTCAAGGGCCATGACGGCGTGCGCCGCATCATCGGCGGTTGCGCCGCCATCGGTATTACCCGCATCGAACCGGTCGGCAATTACGCCGTGCGCATCGTCTTCGACGACGGCCACGACAGCGGCTTGTACAGCTGGGAAACTTTGCGCGCCCTCGGGCTGGAACAGCCGACGCGCTGGGCCGCCTATCTCGCCGCGATTGCCGAACGCGGGCTCACGCGCGAACGCTGAGGTGCGACTTCACTATAGTGCAAGGCGCGGTTATCCGCTGCCCCCTACGCAAAATCTGGCGCCAGAGCGGCGCGGATCGGCGCGGGCCGCCAAATCAGTGGTGCTCGCGTATCATTGTTCTCGGGCTACTTGTGCTCCGAAGACACATCACCAATATGTCCCTATGTTTAAATTCCGGTTCTACGCATATTAAACTGGCGACATTGGAGCAAAAAGATGAGCGCGCAGAATTTGCCTTCCGTACCATCCACAATGGAGAACGTTGAAAGTCACGATGGCGCAAATGCACGTAAGCTCCGATACATGTTTGGTGCCGTTACTCGAATTGAATTAAACAATTTTCTTGATGGAAATTCGATAGGTAGAGAAGAAAGAAAACAAGAAATCAAAATGAAGTGGCGAGACGCTTCCGCTATCTTTCGAGAATTAACTACTACCGAGGCTGGCGCGCCAGATCGAATCCGTACCGAGCCCCTTCCCCCGAATGCCGCTCCATTTCTGGAAGAGCTCCAGGCCATGCCCGCGTTTCGCAAGACGTTCGAAAATTACCCCCCTGTCCTTCGAGCAAATCGAGATAGATAAAGTAATTGCGTCCCAGCGAACGGTTCACATTTCTCATGTTGAGTCGCTCGTCACCCAACTCCCCGCCATCAGCGAAAATCTGCTTGATTTCTGCCTCCATCCTGGTCGGGACGACGCAGGGATAGAGGCCGGTCGCACCCAAGGAAACGCCTACACATTTAGCAGCATGAACCCTGGACTGCGCCTTCTTGGGGCGTACCATGAACCGCTCAATCCCACCGGCCCTCTAACCCAAAATCATCCCGGGGGCCAACCGCTTCATGTTGTCACATTGCTAGTCGGTTACGGCATTTCAACGATTAACGTATTTAAATTCGGGCGGCGCATCATTCTTAATAACGGATTTCATCGACTTTACGCCCTTCGCTCGATGGGCATTCGATTCGCTCCTGCCGTTGTGCAGCATGTTTCCCACCCGGAACAAGAGATGCCGACCCAGATTGCAGACCTTCCGCGAGACTACCTTGTGGGAGCTGAGCGCCCCGGTCTTCTCGGGGATTTTCTTAACGAGCAACTCAACTGTGAGGTGCGGCAGCGTACCTTTCTAAAATCTTTGCAAATCACTTGGGGGGCGACCCCTTCACTCGTTCCACGTTAATACTGGCGGCTTCTCACGCATAGATACGATGGGTGCGAGGGCGGTGCGTCGACACCTTGAATTGCAGCGTGCTAAGCGAAATCAGCGGCCAGGGCGGCGCGGATTTTTTCCGGCAACACCGTCAAATGGCTGTAATTCTGGTGCTTAAAGCCGAGCGTGACTTCGCCTCCCGGCTTGCGGAACTTGTCCGCCTGCGCGTCCGTGAACGGAAAATGCAGGAACTGCACGGCGGACGCCTTGCCGCTCTCGTCGGTGCGGTCCTGGTCCGCCTCCGCCACACCTGCCACCAAGGCATCCGCAAAGCGCAGGAAGACCGTGTGTTCGATGCCGCCCAAAGTGGCCAACACGCGCGCGCGGCGGTCGGCGTCCTCGATTTCAAGCATCACGGTCGCGACCAGTTCGCGCCCATTGGGGACGAGCGGGTTATAGGCCGCGAGTTCATCGGCGATCTGCGCCTCGCCGCCGCGCTCGATGTGCAGCATTTCCTGCACCTGCAGCAGCATCGAGTCATAGGACTCGAAGGTCGCGCTGGCGTATGGGCCGATCAAAACCTGGCGCAGCGCTTTTTTCTGGATCGCCTCGCGCCGCCGCGTGGCGCGCTGCTCGGCGTAAACTTCGGGCGCGAGAATAGCGGCGCGAGTGATGGCGCGCTTGGTCACGCGCCCTCCTCGATCAGCCCGTAAGACAGCGCCATCAGTTCGATCGGATGCCAGCTGCGCGCGGGCATTTTGGCCGCGTCGAGGCGTTCGATCCCTTGGCGGATGTGCTCGGCGGCGAGCGGACATTCGGACACCAGATATTTGCGCGTCTCGGACGCGGCTTTCGCCGCGACCGGCTGCCCGATTTTAAGCGCGGTCGAGAAATTATCCTTGAGCACGCCCCAGGCGCCGCCATGGCCGGAGCAACGCTCGATCACGGTCAGCTCGATCTCCGGAATAAGGCGCAGGAGTTCGGCCGCCTTGGCGCCCATGTTCTGCGCGCGCGCATGGCAGGCAAGCTGCATGGTCACGCCGCCGGGCAGCGGTTTCAATCCAGGCGCGAGGCCGGGCGATTTCGCCAGCTCCATCAGATATTGCGGCAGATCGCGGGTCGCTTTCGCCAACCCACGCACATCGTCGTTGTCGGGCAGAATCAGCGGCCACTCGAATTTGAGCATCAGCGCGCAGCTCGGAATCGGCGCGATCACCGCTAGGCCCGCGTCCAAGGCGGGCCTCAATACCTTTGCCACCCGCGCCGCCGAGTCCGCGACCCGCGCGATATTGCCCTGTTCCAATTGCGGCATGCCGCAGCAACCGGGATACGACGCCTCGACCGCAACGCCGTTATGCGCCAGCACAGCGCGCGCGGCGCGTCCGATCGCCGGATCGTTGTAATTGACGAAGCAGGTGGCGAAGAGCAGCGCCTGGCGCCCATATCCCGGCGCGCGCACATTCGGCGCCAGCGGTTCCGCTGCTTCGCTGACGAAGGTGCGGCTGTGGAACTTGGGCAGCGCCGCATCGCGGTCGATGCCAGCGATCGCCTCCAGCGCCGGACGCGTCAGCGCGTTGCCGCGCCGGCTCGCCCAATTCACCACCGCGGGCGCGAGGGACGCGAGTTTGCCGTTGCGGTCGGTCGCGGTGAGTTGTTTCGCCATCCACGACGCGCCGCCCTGTTTCGCCGCCGTCGCGCGCGCGCGCAGCATCAGATGCGGGAAATCGAGATTGAATTCATGCGGCGGCACATAGGGGCATTTGGTCATGAAGCACATGTCGCAGAGGGTGCAGGCCTCCGCGACCGGGCCGAAGTCTTCGCTGGCGACCGAATCCAACTCGCCCGTTGGCGCTTTGTCGATCAGGTCGAACAGGCGCGGGAAGCTGTCGCAGAGATTGAAGCAGCGCCGGCAGCCGTGACAGATGTCGAACACCCGCCGCAGTTCGGCCTCGACCGCCGTCGGATCGGTGTAGCTGGCGTCGCGCCAATCGATCGGGTGGCGCAGCGGCGGCTCGAGGCTACCCTCACGTGGCGGCATCCGTGCTCTCGAACTAGGAGCGAAGCGGGCGGGAGCGGCGTGCTGCGCCGCCCCCGATTGATGGCGGCCTTAGGAGACTTCGTTGAGAGCCTTCTGGAAACGGCCGGCGTGGCTTTTCTCGGCCTTGGCCAGGGTCTCGAACCAGTCGGCGATTTCGTCGAAGCCTTCGGCGCGCGCGGTCTTCGCCATGCCCGGGTACATGTCGGTGTACTCGTGGGTTTCGCCGGCGATCGCGGCGGCAAGGTTCTTGCGCGTGTCGCCGATCGGCTTGCCGGTGGCCGGGTCGCCGACCGCTTCGAGGAATTCGAGATGGCCGTGCGCGTGCCCGGTCTCGCCTTCGGCCGTCGAGCGGAACACGGCGGCGACGTCGTTATAGCCTTCGACGTCGGCCTTTTGAGCGAAATAGAGGTAGCGGCGATTGGCCTGCGACTCGCCGGAAAACGCGTCCTTGAGATTCTTTTCGGTCTTGCTGCCCTTGAGTGACGACATGCGCCCTCTCCTGTTCAATGGATCGTCGATTCGCTTGAGCGCGCCGGAAGCGGCAGCACCCTGCGCGCGACTATGGGTCCGCCCGAGCACCCTGTCAATAGATTAGAATGGTTCTAATTAACTATGTCGGGCCGCGGGGCGCTTAGCGTTTTAAGGTCAGCGCGGGACCTTGCGGATATGCACGATAACTTCCACCCGCTCGACCACCGAGCCGTCGGGCGCCTGCGGTAGAAAGGCCAGGGATACCGCATGGCCGGGGATGTCGGACAGAGCGCAATGCGCCTGGTCGTAGAAATGATGGTGGTCGCTTGTGTTGGTGTCGAAATACGACCGGCCCGGATCGATCACCACTTCGCGCAGCAGGCCGGCGCTCGTGAACTGATGCAGAGTGTTGTAAACGGTGGCGAGCGACACGCGCACGGCGGCGCCCCGCGCCTCGCCATGCAGCTGCTCGGCGGTCACGTGGCGCGAGCTGCGTTCGAATAACAGCTGGGCAAGCGCGAGCCGCTGGCGGGTGGGGCGCAGCCCGACCGTCTTCAACTGCTCCATGGCCTGGAGCAGTGGGGCGCCCGCGCGCAGACTCCGGCGGATCATGGGGTTGGCCAATTGGGGTTGCAGAAGCGCATAGTAACCCAATATAGGAGACAAACTCGGCTAATGGAAGCCGGGCTTTGACAGCTGGGCGCGGCGCCTGACAATCGATGTCCGGTGGTACCGTTGCCGCCATGTCGTGGTAAACTGATCCCCTGGACAACGCCCCAAGCGGTCGAGGTCGCATAGTGCAAGCGGACGACAAGGTCAGCGAGCGGACGAGCTTTTCCAAGGAAGACTTGCTCCGCTGCGCGCGCGGCGAGTTGTTCGGCGCCGGCAATGCCAAGCTGCCGCTGCCGCCGATGCTGATGTTCGATCGCATCATTCGGATCACGAGCGCCGGCGGCGAGCACGGGCATGGCGAGATCGTTGCCGAAAAGGACATCGGCCCGAATGAGTGGTACTTCGCCTGCCATTTTCACAACGACCCGGTGATGCCCGGCTGCCTGGGGCTCGACGCGCTGTGGCAGATGCTCGGCTTTTTCCTCGGCTGGCTCGGCCAGCCCGGTCCGGGACGGGCGCTGGGCGTCGGCGAGGTCAAATTCGCGGGCGAAGTGACCCCCACCGGCCATACGCTGCGCTACCACATTCACGTCAAGAAGGTGATCAAGCGCGCGTTCACGCTCGCGGTCGCCGACGGCATCGCCTTCCTCGATGGCAAGAAAGTGCACGAGGCCAAGGATCTGCGTGTCGGGTTGTTTCCCGTCGCTCGCCCTGCCTAGCGGCGCAATAATTGGGAGGCATCTCAATGCGGCGCGTCGTCGTTACCGGAATTGGCATCGTCTCCTCGATCGGCAACAACCAGCGCGAGGTGTTGCAGTCGCTGCGCGACGGCCGCTCCGGCCTCACGGGCTCGAGCGAGTACCAGGAGCTTGGCTTCCGCAGCCATGTGCATGCGCCGGTCGTGATCGACCTGGAAAAGCTGATCGACCGCCGTGCGCGCCGCTTCATGGGCGATGCCGCCGCCTATAATCACATCGCGATGGACGAGGCGATCGCCGACGCCGGCCTCACAGCGGCCGAGGTGTCCAACGAACGCACCGGCCTGATCATGGGCTCGGGCGGGCCATCGACCTCGAATCTGGTCAATGCCGCCGACACCACGCGGCAGAAGGGCGCCAAGCGCGTCGGGCCGTTCATGGTGCCGCGCGCCATGTCTTCGACCTGCTCGGCGACCTTGAGCACGTGGTTCAAGATCAAGGGCCTGTCCTATTCGATCAGCTCCGCCTGCGCGACTTCGGCGCATTGCATCGGCAATGCCGCCGAGCTGATCCAGATGGGCAAGCAGGACAGAATGTTCGCCGGCGGCGGCGAGGAGCTGCACTGGTCGCTGACCGTGCTGTTCGATGCCATGCCGGCGCTGTCCTCGAAGTACAACGACACGCCGACTAAGGCGTCGCGCCCGTTCGATCGCGATCGCGACGGTTTCGTCATCTCGGCCGGCGGCGGCGTGGTGGTGCTCGAGGAGCTGGAGCACGCGCGCGCCCGCGGGGCGAAGATTTACGGCGAGCTGGTCGGCTATGCCGCCACCTCCGACGGCGCCGACATGGTGGCGCCTTCGGGCGAGGGCGCGATGCGCTGCATGAAACTGGCAATGCAGGGCTTGAAGGAGCCGATCGACTACATCAACACGCATGGCACCGGCACGCCGGTCGGCGATCTGGCCGAACTCAAGGCGATCCGCCAGGCCTTCGGCAATTACCTGCCGACGATCAATTCGACCAAGGCGCTCACCGGCCATGCGCTCGGCGCCGCCGGCGTGTGCGAGGCGATCTACTCGCTTTTGATGATAAAACACCGCTTCATCGCCGCCTCGGCCAATATCGAAAATCTTGAACCCGAGGCCGACGGCATGCCGATCGCGCGCACGCGCATCGACGACATCGATCTCACCCTGGCCATGTCGAACAGCTTCGGCTTTGGCGGCACCAACGCTTCGCTTGTGTTCCGGAGGCTCGATTGACCGTCATGCCGCGCACGACCGTGACCCAGTCGCCGGGCCTTCTGACCGGCAAGCGCGGGCTGATCATGGGTGTCGCCAACGATCATTCGATCGCCTGGGGCATCGCGCGCGCCGCCTTTGGCGCCGGGGCGGAACTCGCCTTCACCTATCAGGGCGAAGCCTTCGAGCGCCGCGTCCGGCCGCTGGCGGAATCGCTCGGCGCCGGCGTGATCGCGCCCTGCGATGTCGAAGACCGCGCGAGCCTGGATGCCGTCTTCGACGCGGTGGGCAAGGCCTGGGGCGGGCTCGATTTCGTCGTGCACGCCATCGCCTATTCGGATCGCGAAGCGCTCAAGGGCCGCTATGTCGACACCATCGCGGAGAATTTCAGCCGCACGCTGCTGATCTCGTGCTTCTCCTTCACCGATGTGGCGCGGCGCGCGGCCGTGCTGATGCGCGATGGCGGCAGCCTGCTGACGCTCACCTTCGAGGGGGCACAGCGCGTGATGCCCAACTACAACGTCATGGGCGTGGCCAAGGCGGCGCTTGAAGCCAGCGTACGCTATCTCGCCGCCGATCTCGGGCCGCAGGGCATTCGCGTCAATGCGCTCTCGGCCGGGCCGATGCGCACCCTGGCCGGTTCGGCCGTCGGCGATGCGCGCTACGTCTACAATCACTATCGCAAGCACGCGCCGCTGCGGCGCAATGTCGAGCTGGAAGACGTCGGCGGTTCGGCGCTGTATCTGCTGTCGCCGCTGTCGCGCGCGGTGACCGGAGAAATTCATTACGTCGATGGCGGCTTCCACGCCATCGGGGTGCCGCCGGCCGACAAGACGAACGGCGACGCCAACGGCAAGTAGCGCGGCCTAAGCCCGGATCCGCCGCGGATCGTCGGTGAAGACGTAATCCACGCCTAAGCCGAACAGCATTTTGGCGCGCGGCTTGGCGTTGACCGTATAGGCGCCAACAGCCAGCCCGGCTTCGTGCAGCGCGGCGATTGAAACGCGATCAAGCAACGCATAACGGACATGGACCGCCTGCGCGTCGAGCGCGCGAGCCGTCTTGATCCAGGCGCGAGCGGTTCCGCGCCCGACGATCAAAGCGCGCGGGAACTCCCCGGCGGCGGCTAGGCAGCGTGGCGAAAAGCTCGACAGCAGGAGCTTTGGCCGCGAGCGCGAGCGCTTGAGCGCCGCCGCGACCGCGCGGCCGGTTGCGACCGCCATCCCGCGATCGGCTTTGAGCTCCAGGTTCACGGCGAGGCCAAGATCGCGGGCCAGGGCCAGGGCTTCGCTCAGGAGCGGTACAGGCTCGCCGGCAAACGCGGGGCCGAACCATGCCCCGGCGTCTGCGGCGCGGATCGCGGCCAGGTTCAGCCGGCGCGCCAGACCGCAGCCGTCGGTTGTGCGCTCGAGTGTCGCGTCATGCAGCACCACCACCGCGCCGTCGGCCGCGAGCCGCAGGTCGAGTTCGACCGCGCGCGCACCGGCCCTGGCCGCCATGTGCATCCCGGCCAGCGTATTCTCCGGCGCCAGCGCCGCCGCGCCGCGATGCCCGACGACACGCGGCCAAGCGGCAAGCGGCCTGAAGGATGCCCGCGTCATGGCCTCCGCTTGCGCCTCGAGGGCCACGGTAGGCAAGGCCCTTTTGGGATAGAAAACTCCGTGGGTTCGGTTAGAGTGCCGCCGACCAAAACTTTTGACTGCGACCTGGACGCGATCCCCCCATGACCAGCGCCGCCAAACCGCTCGTGATCGTTACCCGCAAGCTCCCCGACGCCGTCGAGGTGCGGATGAAGGAACTGTTCAACACCCGGCTCAATGAGGCCGACAAGCCCTTGTCGCGCGTCGAGCTGATCGAGGCGTTCAAGACCGCGACCGTGATCGTCTCCACCGTCACCGACAAGCTCGACGCCGAAGTGCTCAAGCTCGCCGGGCCGGAGATGAAACTGATCGCCAATTTCGGCACCGGCGTCGACAACATCGACCTAGCCGCCGCGCGGGCGAAGAACATTATCGTCACCAATACGCCGGGCGTGCTGACCGAAGACACCGCCGACATGACCATGGCGCTGATCCTCGCCGTGCCGCGCCGGCTGGCCGAGGGCGAGCGCGTGTTGCGCGCCGGCAAGTGGCGCGGCTGGTCGCCGACCTGGATGCTCGGCCGCCGCATTTGGGGCAAGCGGCTGGGCATCGTCGGCATGGGGCGGATCGGCGCGGCGGTCGCGCGCCGCGCGCGCGGCTTCGGCTTGGCGGTGCATTACCACAACCGCAAGCCGGCGCCCGAAGCCCTCGTGGCCGAGCTGGAGGCGACCTATTGGGAGTCGCTCGACCAGATGCTGCGCCACGTTGATATCGTGTCGGTCAATTGCCCGCACACACCGGCGACCTTTCACCTGCTCTCGCGCCGCCGGCTGCAGCTCATGCAGCCGCACGCTTATATCGTGAACACCTCGCGCGGCGAGGTGATCGACGAAGGAGCGCTGGCCGAGCTTCTCGCCGCCGGCAAGATCGCCGGGGCCGGGCTCGACGTGTTCGAGCAGGAGCCCTCGGTCAACCCGCGGCTGCTCAAGCTCGAAAATGTCGTGCTGCTGCCGCATATGGGCTCATCGACCATCGAAGGCCGGCGCGACATGGGCGAGAAGGTGATCATCAATATCAAGAGCCTGATCGACGGCCACAACCCGCCCGATCGCGTGATCGAGACGATGTTCTAGCGAGCGAGCGGTGCGCCGCTGATCCGTTTCAAGGCCAAGTGTCCGCCGATGCCTAGACTGACAGACCAAGGAGGCGCGGCATGACCGCCACGCAAGTTGTGGGATCACAGACTGAGACGCGCTGGGTCAAGGTGTGGGACCCCTTCGTGCGGAGCGCGCATTGGAGTGTCGTGCTCGCCTTCGCCATTGCCTATGTCTTCGATGAGCCGATCGCGCTGCATGTTTTGGCCGGCTATGGGGTCGGCGTCGTGGTCGTGGCGCGCATCGTCTGGGGCTTCATCGGGCCGCGGCACGCACGCTTCAGCGACTTCGTCACCTGGCCGCTGCAAAGCCTCTCCTATCTCGTGGCGCTGTTCGGAAAGCGGGCCGAGCGCCATCTGGGCCATAGCCCGGCCGGCGGCTGGATGGTCTTAGCCCTGCTCTCCGGATTGCTCGCCGTCACCTATACCGGGATGCAGCTTTATGCCGTCAGCGACGGCGCCGGGCCGTTCGCCAGCTTCGTCGCCAAGGCGCCACAAGTCGCGCGGCCCGCGGGTCAGACGCCGCGCACACCGCCCGCAGGTGTTGAGCGTCGCTTCACGGAGGGTGAGCGCGCGGGCAACCGCTTCTCGCCCGTGGTGCGCGCGGCGCGCGGCTTGCATGAACTCACCGTCAATCTGACGCTGATTCTAGTGCTTCTGCACATCGCCGCGGTGCTGCTCGCCAGTTGGGTGCACCGCGAAAACCTGGTCAAGGCCATGCTCGACGGCCGCAAGCACGCCGACTAGCCGGCCAAAACACGTGTGACGCTTCCGCCGCCCTGCCTTAGACTCACTCGCAGGAGGCGGAATGGCTAAAGACCAGCGCAGACTCACCTCGATTCTGGCGGCCGATGTGGTCGGTTATAGCCGGCTGGTGGCGGCGGATGAATCCGGCACGGTCAGGGCGTTGCGCGCCTGCCGCGCGCTGATCGACCCGCTGATCGCGCGCCATGGCGGGCGCATCTTCGGCACCGCCGGCGACAGCGTGCTGGCCGAATTCGGCTCGGTGGTCGATGCGCTCTCCGCCGCCATCGATCTGCAGATCATCATCCGGCTGCGTCAGGCCGAGCGGCCGGAGGCGCAGCGCATCGTCTATCGCATCGGCGTCGCCGTCGGCGATGTCATGGTCGAAGGCGACAATCTCCTCGGCGACGGCGTTAACATCGCCGCGCGGCTGGAAGGACTCGCCGAGCCGGGTGGGATCGTCATCGCCGGCAATGTGCGCGAGCAGGTCGAAGGCAAGCTCAAGCTCGCTTTCGACGACCTCGGCGAGCAAGCGCTCAAGAACATCCCGCGTCCGGTGCGCGCGCATCGCGTGCGCTTCACCGCCGAGGCGATGTCGGCGCAGGCGCTGGCGACGAGCGGTCGGGCGCTGTCCCGCAACCGAGAGACGCCCTTTGCCGCGATCGGCGCCGGCGCAGCGCTGCTTGTGGCGCTAGGTGTCCTGTCGTGGGCGCCGTGGCGCGCGGCACCCTCGTCGCTGCCAGCGACGGCGGTGGTCGCGTCGCGCACGGCCGCCCCGGTGCAGACAACTGACCAGGAGGCGGGGATCGCCGTTCTGGCCTTCACCAATAGCACCGGCGATCCCGAGCAGGAGTATTTCAGCGACGGAATTTCCGACGACATTCTGACCGGGCTGTCGCGCTTTTCCGGGCTGAAGGTGATCTCCCGCAATTCGTCATTCCGCTACAAGGGCCAGAACGTCGATATCAAGCAAGTCGGCCGCGAGTTGGGCGTCGGCTATGTTCTCGAAGGCAGTGTGCGGCGCGACGGCGACAAGATCCGCGTCACCGCGCAGTTGATCGAGACCGCGACCGGGGCGCATCTGTGGGCCGAGCGTTACGATCGGCCGTATAAGGACATCTTCGCCGTTCAGGACGAGATCACGCAGAAGGTGGTGTCCTCGCTCGCGGCCTATGTTGATCAGGCGGAACGAAAAGCCATTGCCGCCAAGGGGCCGTAAAAACTCGACGCCTATGACCTCACCCTGCAAGGCCGCGAATTCAAGTTGAAAGGCGGCAAGGAGAACGCAATCAAAGGGCGGCAAGCGCTGGAGCGAGCCATTGAGATCGACCCCACTTATGCCCCGGCGGTGGCGCGCTTGGCAGATTCTTACAACTCGTTTCTGGTCATCCGTTACACCGAGGAATGGGGCACGCCGGCGCTGGCCGAGCTGATGCTTGCGACCGCCGCGCGCGCCGTTGCTCTCGACCCGGGCGATGCCTATACGCATGTGGTGTTCGGCAATGCCTTGACCCAGCTCGGACGCCACGACGAGGCAGTGGTGGAGTTGGAACGGGCGTTGCGCCTCAACTCCAACGATGTAGACGTTTTGCAAATCGCCGCCGCGATCCTGTTCCGCTCCGGTTTTCCGGAAAAGGCCGTAGAATTGGGCGCCAAACGCATGGAGCTCGATCCGTTTCAATCGCCGAGCGGCTTTCCGAGCTATGCCAAGGCGCTGTTTCTGGCGAAGAATTACGCGCAGGCGGTGGTGATGGCGAAACGCTGCGAGCCGACGAACACGTCGTGCATCCTGACGCGCATCGCCGCCGCCGGCCAAATGTGTCAGGCCGCGGCCGGCAAGGCGGCCGTCGCGGATTTACTGAAACTGCAGCCGAATTACACCGTGCACGATGAGACTGCGGTGATGGTGGTGCGCTGGCGCCGGAAATCCGACATCGATCACTTCGCCGATGGGCTGCGCAAGGCCGGGCTGCCGGAGTAGACGCTCAGCACACCTTGCCGGTGTCGGCGTGGTGCGAGAGATCGGTCATCGTCGGGTGATCGCCGCACAGCGCGCAGGCCGGATCGTGTTTCAGCTTCACCTTGCGGAACAGCAGCCCGAGCGCGTCATAGAGCAGCATCGTGCCGGCCGTGCTATCGCCGATGCCCATGATCTCTTTCAGCACTTCCGTCGCTTGCAGCGAGCCGAGCACGCCGCACAGCGGCCCAAGCACGCCGGCGGTTTCGCAGCGCTGGACCAAATTGGCCGCCGGCGCTTCGGAAAACACGCAGCGATAGCAGGCGGTTTGCGGCACCGTGCGCTTGAAGGTGAACACCTGCCCTTCGAAGCGCAGCAGCGCGGCGGTGATCAGCGGCTTGCCATGCAGATAGCATGCGTCGTTGATCAGATAGCGCGTCGCGAAATTATCGCTGCCGTCGGCGACCAGATCATAAGCGCCGATCAGCTCGGCCGCATTCGCGACGGTGAGGCGCGTATGATGCGGGATCAGCTTCGTTTCCGGATTGAGCGCGCCGATCGCGGCTGCCGCGCTGTCGACCTTCGGCATGCCGACGCGCGCGGTCGTGTGCAAGACTTGGCGCTGGAGATTGGTCAGATCGACCACATCGTCATCGACCACGCCGAGCGTGCCGACGCCGGCGGCGGCCAGATATTGGATCAGGGGCGTGCCCAAACCGCCCGCGCCCACGACCAGCACGCGCGCCGCCAACAGCCGCGCCTGGCCCTCCTCGCCCACCTCATCGAGGATGACATTGCGGGCGTAACGCTGCAGCTGCGCGTCGGTCAGTTCAGGCAGCGGTTTGGCCGTGTCCATGGGCTAAATCTGGGCCTCGTAACCGTGTCCGGCAAGCGCGCTCACACATCCTCGAACAGCGGCGTGGTGAGATAGCGCTCGGCGAAGGACGGCAGCACGACCACGATACGCTTTCCGGCCATCTCCGGCCGCGCCCCAATTTCCAGCGCCGCCGCCAGCGCCGCGCCCGAGGAAATGCCGCAAGCGATACCCTCCAGCTTGGCGCAGGCGCGTGCCATAGCAAACGCGCTCTCGTTGGCGATGCGCGCGACCTCGTCGATGAGCGATCGATCGAGAATTTCCGGCACGAAGCCGGAACCGATGCCTTGAATCTGGTGCGGGCCGGGAAGGCCGCCGGAAAGAACCGCGCTGTTTTCGGGCTCGACGGCGACAATGCGCAAATTGGGCAGGCGCGGCTTGAGCGCGCGGCCGATGCCGGTCAGCGTGCCGCCGGTCCCGACCCCGGCCACCAGCACGTCAAACGCGCCGCCGGTGTCGCGGAAGAGTTCCTCGGCCGTCGTGTCCTCATGCGCCTTAGGATTGGCCGGGTTCTTGAACTGCTGCAGGATCAGCGCGTCGTCTAGCTCGCGCGCCAGAGTCTCGGCGCGCGCGATCGCGCCGCGCATGCCGAGCGCGGCCGGGGTCAGCACCAACTCGGCGCCGAGCAGCGCCAGCATCTTGCGCCGCTCGTCCGACATCGAATCTGGCATGGTGAGGATCAGGCGATAGCCTTTGGCGGCGCAGACGAAAGCGAGCGCGATGCCGGTATTGCCGGAGGTCGGCTCGATCAACACGGTGCGGCCGGGGACGGCGCGGCCGGCTTTCTCCGCCGCCTCGACCATGGCGAGGCCGATGCGGTCCTTGACCGAGCCCAAGGGATTGCGGAATTCGAGCTTGGCCAAGACTTCGGCCTTGCAGCCGGCGCTTGCCGGCAAGCGATTGAGGCGCACCAGCGGCGTGCCGCCGATCGTTTCCAGGATCGAGCCGAAGATGCGCCCGGCGTTACGCGTCACGTGCCGCTCTTAGATCGCATAATCGAGGCGTTCGGCGGCCAGGCTTTCGACGCCGGCCGCGCGCGCGCGTTGGCACAGCTCCTCGAAAGTCAGGCGGTCGAGCCGCTCGGCCAATTCGCGGTCGATGCCTTCGAGCAGCGGCCGCACGACTTGCGCGCCCAGCGGCGAACCGGCCTCTATCGCTTTGAGCTTCTTCGACCGCTCGGCCATCGCGCGCACGACTTCGCCAACACTGATGCGCCGCCGTTCGCGCGCCAGCCGATAGCCGCCGCGCTTGCCGCGTTCGGCCAGCAGCACGCCGGCCTTGACCAGATTCTGCAACACGGGTTCGAGCGCGCGTGGGCCGATGCCCTGGCGCTGGGTGATCTCGCGGCTTTGCACCGGCTGGCCGCCGGCGTGATAGGCGATGTCGAGCACCGCCTCGACCGCGACCACCGCGCGCCGGCTGAGCGCGCTCATTTCAGCCCCGTGGAGCCGAAGCCGCCGGCCCCGCGCGCCGTGTCGAGCAGCGCCGCGACTTTGCGCCAGCGCGCGGTCACAACCGGCGCGACCACGAGCTGCGCGATCCGCAAGCCGCGCGTGACCGTGAAGGGCTCTTGCCCATGATTGATCAGCAACACCGCGACTTCGCCGCGATAGTCGGCGTCGATCGTGCCCGGGCTGTTAAGGCAGGTGACGCCTTGCTTGAAGGCGAGGCCGGAGCGCGGACGCACCTGCGCCTCGAAACCTTCGGGCAGGGCGATGGCGATTCCCGTCGGCACGCAGGCGCGCGCCCCGGGCGCGATCACCAGCGGATCGCCCACCGCCGCCAACAGATCCATGCCGGCGGCGCCATGCGTCGCATATTCCGGCAACGGCAGATCCGCGCCATGCGGCAGGCGAGTGATGGCGATTTCCACCGCCGACTCAGCCATGAGGGGCAAGGGTCGCATGGGTCAAGACTTGGGCGATGCGCGCCGCCAAGCGGTGGCCGACCTCGCGCTTGGTGAGCTTGGGCCAGGTCTCGACGGCGGCATCGGTGACCAGCACGACGCTGTTGTCATCGCTGCCAAACACGCCCGCGGTCACATCATTGGCGACGATCCAGTCGCAGCCCTTGGCCGCGCGCTTCGCTTGGGCGCGCTCGACCAGCGCCTCGGTTTCGGCGGCGAAGCCAACCACCAAACGCGGGCGCAGATTGCCAGCGGCGGAAAGCGACCGGAGCACATCGACGGACTCGGCGAGCTTGATGTCCGGCAGCCGCCCGGTCTTTTTCAGCTTCTGCGCGGCGGGCTTGGCCGCGCGCCAATCGGCCACGGCGGCGGCGCAAACGGCGACATCGACCGGCAGGGCGGCGCGACAGGCGGCCAACATCTGCGCGGCGGTTTCGACATGCACGGAACGCACGCAGCGCGGATCGGCGAGCGCGGTCGGACCGGTGACCAGCACCGTTTCCGCGCCGAGCGCGGCGAGCGCCTCGGCGATGGCGTGGCCCTGCTTGCCGGAGGAGTGATTGCCGATATAGCGCACCGGGTCGATCGGCTCATACGTCGGGCCGCTGGTGACCAGCGCACGTCGGCCGCTCAAGACACCGGGGCGGCGGAGCGCGGCCTCGACGGCAGCGAGGATGTCCTCGCTCTCCGCCAATCGGCCGGTGCCGGTCTCGCCGCAGGCCATGGCGCCGACGCCGGGGGCGATGATCCCAACGCCGCGCGCCGCGAGGATCGCGACATTGGCCTTCGTCGCCGGATGCTCCCACATGCGGTGGTTCATCGCCGGCGCGACCAGGATCGGCTTATCGGCGGCAAGCAGCAGGGTCGAGGCCAGATCATCGGCCAACCCATGCGCCATTTTCGCCAGAAGATCGGCCGTCGCCGGCGCGACCAGGATCACATCGGCGTCGCGGGCAAGACGGATATGACCCATCTCCGCCTCGTCCTTGAGCGAGAACAGGTCGGTATAGGCCGGGCTTTCAGCCAGGGCGGCGAGCGAGAGGGGCGTCACGAACTCCTGCCCGCCCTTGGTCACAACGGGGCGCACGGATGCGCCGCGTTCGCGCAAGCGCCGGATCAGGTCGAGCGCCTTATAGGCGGCAATCCCGCCGCTGACGATCAGAAGAACTTGGCGCCCGTCGAGCATGGTTTCACCCGCTTAATCAGCCGCAGTTTACGGACCGGCCGGAATCGCCGCAAGGCGCGTAGGGCCGCACTAGACCTCAAGCGTGACCACCACCGGCACATGGTCCGACGGCTGTCGCCAGTCGCGCGCGTCCTTGCAGACGCGGGCCGCGCGCAATTGGCCGCGGAGGGCGGGGGTGACCCAGATGTGATCGAGCCGCCGCCCGCGATCGCTCGCGCGCCAGTCCTGCGCACGGTAACTCCACCAGGTAAACAGCTTCTGCTCCGGCGGGTAGAATTCGCGCAGGGCATCAACCCAGGATTCGGCCTCTTGGAGCGCATTCAGCCGGTCGACCTCGCCCGGTGTATGACAGACCACATCGAGCAGCGCCTTATGCGACCAGACGTCGTTGGGCAGCGGCGCGACATTCAGGTCGCCGACGAGGATCCGCCGCTGGCGCGGCGCGCGTTCGGCCTTGGACCAGGCCGCCAGCTCCTCGAGGAACCGAAGCTTATGGGCGAATTTGTCGTTCGCCGCCGGATCGGGTCTATCGCCGCCGGCCGGGACATAGAAGTTATGCAGCTCGATGCCGCCCGCGAGTTTTACCGCCGCATGGCGGCAGTCCTGGCGCTCGCACCAGTCGAGGCCGTGCGTCGCCGTGAAAGGCAGGCGCGAGAGGATCGCAACGCCGTTATAGCCCTTCATGCCGCGCGCGTACTGATGCGGATAGCCCAGCGCCGCAATCGCTGCGCGCGGATAGGCTTCATCCGGGCATTTGATTTCCTGTAGCGCGATCACATCCGGCGACGCCTCGGCGATCAGCCGGGCGAGATTATCGATGCGCAAACGGACGGAATTGATGTTCCAGGTGGCGATGGTCAGCTGCACGTAGGAAATCCTGCCGAAGGGCCGACAGACGAAAAGGGCGCCCGGTCGGGGGAAACCGGGCGCCCTGCTTCGTCGGAGCCAGGGACTTTCTGGAGGGTCCATCCCTGGACATTGCGCGCATACCTACGCGCCTCCTTGCCGTCAATGTGGAACGAGTCGGATCGGAAATCAATCGTTAATTGTCATAGCCGCCATGCGAGTCATGCATGCAACAAAACTTAGAGTCGTGAAATGAGTCGGGTGCGACAGGCTGCGCCAAAGGCAGCGAATACTGTCGAAGACAGCGGATATTCTGTCGCGCGATATTCCGGGTGCCATTGTATGCCAATGGCGAAGCCGGTCGCATCCGCCACGCGCACCGCTTCAATCACCCCGTCATCGGCTTCGGCCTCCACCACCAGACCGGGCGCCAAGCGGTCAATTCCCTGGGCATGCGCCGAATTTACCGTCTGCCCGCCCCAATCCAGGCCGGCCGCGCGCGCCAATGCCGCTATTTGGCCATCGCGCCGCAGTGCCACCGGATGCGCCGGGGCATAACGGACAGCGAAGGGCTGGCCGGCCGGGGCGCGGTGGTCGCGCCGCCCCGGTAGCTCATGCAAATGCTGGTGCAGCGTGCCGCCCAGGGCGACGTTGAGCTCCTGCATCCCGCGGCAAATGGCGAACAGCGGCAGGCGGGCGGCGACGGCGGCGCGGATCAGCGGCAGAGTGGTGGCGTCGCGCGCCGGGTCGGCCAGGGTGCCGGAGCGCGCCGTCTCCCCGCCGTAGTGGCGCGGCTCGACATTGGACGGGCTGCCGGTGACCAGCAACCCATCGATCGAGGCGATCACCCGACCGATGTCCAAGTCTTCGCTCATCGCCGGCAACAGGAGAGGCATCGCCCCGGCGGCATCGGCCACCGCCGTCAGATATTTATCGCCGACGGCATGGAAGGGCACGCCGTCGATGTCGCGGCGGCAGGCCGTCAGGGCGACGATGGGGCGTTTCGCCAGCATGGAACTTTCCTTATGGCCTTGGCCTGAACGTGTAGGATCGGGCGCATGCAAGGTTTCGTCCAGATATTACTGGCCGCCAAATCGGTCCTCTCGCTTGGCTGGCTCGCGCTGTTCCTGGTTTTGGAACGCCTACGGCCGTCGGCCGCGCCGCCGCCCGGACCAGCCTGGCCCCGGCTCGCGCGCAACGGAGCGTTGTGGCTGCTCAATGCCGGTCTGTCGTTCTGGGTCACGGTGCCGCTGACGGCCTGGGCAACCACCCACGCGCTGTGGCAGCGGCCGGACTGGTGGGGCGGCGCGCTTGGGCTCGCGCTCGATGTCGCCCTGCTCGAGTTCTGGATCTATTGGTGGCATCGCTGGAACCACGAGCTTCGGTTCCTGTGGCGCTTCCACGAGATCCACCACCTCGACCAGTTTCTCGATGCGTCCAGCGCCGTGCGTTTTCACTTCGGCGAGGTCGCGCTCTCGGCCGCCGCCCGCGCGCTGGTGGTGATGGCGCTCGCCGTGCGGTTGGAAGCCGTTTTAGTGTTCGAGACCGTGCTGCTGCTGGTGACGGTGTTTCACCACTCGAACGTCAAGCTTGCGCCACGCTTCGAGCGGGCACTGGCGCGGGTGCTGATCACGCCCTCGATCCATTGGGTGCATCATCATGCGCGCCGCAGCGACACCGATGCCAATTACGGCACGGTGTGGAGCTTCTGGGACCGGCTGTTCGGCACGGCGAGCCCGACGCCGCGCACGCGCGATCTGGCGATCGGCGTTGAAGGCGTGCGCGAACAACCCTTGCCGGCATTGCTGCTGCGGCCGTTCCGGCCGCGCGCTTAAGGCGGGGCGTTACTCCCGGTCGACTTTTGCGCGCGGATCGACCATGTCGAACAGGTTGTTGTCGACCGGGAGGCCGAAATGCGGATCGAGCAGCGCGACCTCGACGCGCGTGCCGGTGGAGTCCAGCACCTCCCATTTGACCAGGCGCAGCGGCGCGTCCTCGAACACCACGGTCAGAGTGCCGGATTCCGGGTTGTCGGTCAGCACGAGGGAAACGCGCGCGGCGCCGGCGACGCGCTCGACCTTGGTCACGGTCACTTTGTCGTCGAGCCGGACCTGCTCGCGCAGCAGCACGGCAAGCGGGGTGCGCGACGCCGGGATATAGCTGATCTGATTGAGCTTTATATCGAAGTACAGCACCCAGGAACCGTTCGCGACCATGCGCACCGGAACCGGCGGGTCGTAATCGATGCGCATGCGGCCCGGCCGCGCCATGACCACGCGCCCTTCGGCCATGCGGCCATTGGCGACCTGCAGGAAGCGCGCGTCCATGCTGACGATCGAACTCAAATAAGTTTCGACGCGGGCGAGGAACGCCTTGTCGGCGTCGCTCAACGCAACGGGCGCGGCGGCAGCCCACGCGTCCGACAGCACGGCGGGCGACGCGACGAACAGCAGCAGGGCGAGGATGATTCGGATCATGCGCCTAACTTTGGGCGCTGGGGCTCGCCTGTCCATGGGCGCGCTAGTCCGCGACGAAGGCCAGGGGACAGCCTAGCCAAGATCGCATGCCGCGGCGTAACGTTACTTAACTTCGATCTTGGTGCAGGTGTTGATGTTCTTGTCGGTGCTGTAAGTCGGCATGACGTCCTTGCCGACGGCCAGCGCGGCCGGAACATCCTTGATGTCAGCGCCGAGGTAGCACTCAGTGTTGTCGACCAGGATAACGTTGCGCGTTGCGGCGAACCAGTTCTTCACCTTGCCGGACTTCTCCGCGGCGAAGGCGAGCTGCGGCACGGCCACGCCGGTGACCAGCGCCGCGATCAAAAGCTTGTTCATAGTTCCCCTCCGAGTGTTGCGATTATGGACTACCCGATGTTCCCTAAGCCGAATTCGACCGTTTCGCCAGGACTGCCAGCCGGGTCGGGCGATTCATCGCCCAGTTGGCGCTGGCAATCAAGGGCTCGCACGCCTGAGTAGGCGGGTCGATCCGGCCCGGATGGCCGCGCGCAAGGGCTACTTTACCGCGCCCCAGATCGATTTGCGTTCGACCCAGCCTTTGAAGCCCTGGATGTCCATGCGGCACCAGCCCTGCTCGCAGCCCTGCACCTCGCCAACGAGCGACGCCTCGGCCCGCGCCACGGCCGGCGATGACGCCACCGGAGCTCGGCGCAGCGTGGCGACCGGCGCGATGATCATCGCCGTGCTCGCATTGGACAGCATCGAGCGATGCACCCAGCCGACGGTGCCTTCGAAATCGCACACCCGGCGCCAAAGTTCGAATTCGCCGATCACGGCGACCGGCAGCGATTTTTTCTTGAAAATCCAGTCTATCGGATAGTCGGCGCCCGGCCCGGCGCGAAAATAGACTTCACCGGCGCGCAGGCTTTCGAAGCGCACGACCTTGGCGCAATCCTGAGCGCGTGCGCCGTCGCCCCCGCCGATCCAGGCGGCGAGCACGAGCGCAAAAAGTATTTTCCCGAGTCGCTGCATTCCGCCGCCGACACATTGCGCGGCTGCGTGCTTCGGTCAAGCGGCATGCGCGGGGGAGCGGAGGCGGCCAGCGCCTCACCCGCCGAACGCATGTGTTCGACGGGTGAGGCTACCTTCAGCGAGCTTTACACCTGTTCGCGCCGGCGCGGACGATCGCCGCCGCTGCGCTCGCGCGGCGGGCCATCGCCACGCGTGCTTGGCGGCAGGGTGTTGGAGATGTCGGCGCCGGTCGCTTGATCGACGGCGCGCAAGGAAAGCTTCACCTTGCCGCGATCGTCGAAGCCGATGACCTTCACCTTCACCTGGTCGCCCTCGTTGACGACGTCGGTGACCTTGCCCACGCGCTCGATCTTGAGCTCGGAGATATGCACCAGCCCGTCGCGCGAGCCGAGGAAGTTCACGAAGGCGCCGAAATCGACCACCTTCACCACCTTGCCGGTGTAGATCACGCCCAGCTCCGGCTCGGCGACGATGCCGCGGATCCAATCGATCGCGCGCTGCGCCGCTTCGCCGTCGTTGGAGGCGACCTTGATCGTGCCGTCGTCTTCGATGTCGATCTTCGCGCCGGTCTGTTCGCAGATTTCGCGGATCACCTTGCCGCCGGAGCCGATCACGTCGCGGATCTTTTCCTTCGGGATGGTTAGCGTCGTGATCCGCGGCGCATGCTCGCTGATCTCGGTGCGGGCGCCGGTGAGCGCGTCCGACATCTTGCCGAGGATGTGCAGCCGCCCGTCGCGCGCCTGGCCGAGCGCGATGCGCATGATCTCCTCGGTGATCGAGGTGATCTTGATGTCCATCTGCAGGGCGGTGACGCCGTTCTCGGTGCCGGCGACCTTGAAATCCATGTCGCCGAGGTGGTCTTCATCGCCGAGAATGTCGGAGATGACGGCGAACTCCTTGCCCTCTTTGATCAGACCCATGGCGATGCCGGCGACCGGACTGGTCAGCGGCACGCCCGCGTCCATCAACCCGAGCGAGGCGCCGCAGACGGTGGCCATCGACGACGAACCGTTCGATTCAGTGATCTCGGACACCACGCGAATGGTGTAGGGGAAGCCCTCCGGCGTCGGCAGGAGCGGACGGATCGAGCGCCAGGCAAGCTTGCCGTGGCCGATTTCGCGCCGGCCGGGCGCGCGCATCATCGTGGCCTCGCCCACCGAATAGGGCGGGAAGTTGTAATGCAGCATGAAACGCTCGCGGAACTCGCCCTCGAGCGCGTCGACGATCTGCTCGTCCTGGCCGGTGCCGAGCGTGACGGCGACCAGCGCCTGCGTCTCGCCGCGGGTGAACAGGGCCGAGCCGTGGCAGCGCGGCAGCACGCCGACCTGGCAATCGATCGGCCGCACCGTCGTGGTGTTGCGCCCATCGATGCGCCGGCCGGTCTTGAGGATATTGCCGCGCACGATATCGCTCTCGAGGTGCTTGAGCGGGCCGGCGGCCAGCTCGGGCTTGAGTTGCGCCTCGGTCAGCTTGTCGATCACGTGCTTCTTCGCCGCCGCGAGTTTCTCGTGGCGCAGTTGCTTCGACGGTTCGAGATAGGCCTGACGGATCGCGCTCTCGCCGATCTCGCGCACGCGCCGCTCAAGATGGAGCACTTCTTCCGGCGTCTCTGTGACCGGCCAGGGCTCCTTCGCCGCGCGCTCCGCCAGGCTCACGATCAGGGCGATCACTTCTTGAATCGCCCGGTGGCCGAACATGACCGCGCCGAGCATCACCTCTTCGGAGAGTTCCTGCGCCTGCGATTCGACCATCAGCACGCCATCGGTGGTGCCGGCGACGATCAGATCGAGCGAGGACGACGGCAGCACGTCGAGCTGCGGGTTGAGCACATATTCGCCGGCGACATAGCCGACGCGCGCGCCGCCGATCGGGCCCATGAAGGGAATGCCCGACAGGGTGAGCGCCGCCGAGGTGCCGATCATCGCCGCGATGTCGGGATCGTTTTCCAGATCATGTGACAGCGTCGTGCAGATGACCTGCGTGTCGTTGCGGAAATTCTTGTGGAACAGCGGCCGGATCGGCCGGTCGATCAGTCGCGAGGTGAGCGTTTCCTTCTCGCTCGGGCGTCCTTCGCGCTTGAAGAAGCCGCCCGGAATCTTGCCGGCGGCGAAGGCTTTTTCCTGGTAATGAACGGTCAGCGGAAAGAAATCGACACCCGGACGGGGCGATTTGCTCGCGACCACGGTGCACAGCACCACCGTTTCGCCATAAGTAACGAGAACCGCGCCATCGGCTTGACGTGCGAGGCGCCCAGTCTCGAGCACAAGCTTGCGCCCGCCCCAAGTCATTTCCTTGCGGGTAACATTGAACATTCGATTGGTTTTCCTATCCGAGATACGGCACGCGCCCGATTGCGCGCGCCCGGTCAAAAATCACGGGCGCAAAGCGCCCGCGCCGCGGCAAGCGTCTTGCCGCGGATGAATCCACCCGCGCATGCGGGCGGCAGCGCCGTCAGTTGCGACGGGTGACGTGCGTATGAAACGGCGGATCTTAACGACGAACGCCAAGCCGACCAATGAGCGCCTGATAGCGCTTATCGTCCTTGCGCTTGACGTAGTCGAGCAGACGCCGGCGACGGCCGACCATGAGCAACAAGCCGCGCCGCGAATGGTGATCCTTGGCGTGGGTCTTCAGATGCTCGGTCAGCATATTGATGCGCGCCGTAAGAATGGCGACTTGCACATCGGGCGACCCGGTGTCGCCCTCTTGTAGCCGATATTCGGCGATGACTTCTTGCTTGTTAGCGACCGTAAACGACATCAGACAGTGTCTCCCTCGCTCAGGTTAAAGACGCGCAGAGGCTTGAGAAGCATGCCCTCCACGCGCACCAGCGCCACAGGCTTGGCGGCCGTGGTGACCAGCACCACGCCGCCTTCCCCCACCGCGGCAGCGCATTGCCGCACATCACTGCGCAGCACTGCGACCGCCTGCCCGCGCATGAGGCACAAGGCCTCGTCACGCGGCAAAGCCAGCGCCGGGATGTCGTCCAGCGCGGCTGGAAGCGGCAACAGCGGGGGACTGGCGGCGGCACTATGGCCAAGCTCAGCCAATTTTTCCAGGGAAATCGCCTCCGACTCGGCGAAGCGCCCGACCGAAGTGCGCCGCAGGGCCTCTAAATGGCCGCGCGTGCCAAGCGCGACCGCCAGATCGCGGGCCAGCGCCCGCATATACGCGCCCTTGCCGCAAGAGACTGAAAACGTTGCATGATCAGCGTCAGGCTGCTCCAGGAGTTCGAGTTCATGGATCATCACCGTGCGTTCGGCCAAGGTGACTTCGACCCCGGCGCGAGCGAGCTTATAAGACCGCTGCCCATTCACCATAATGGCGGAATAGATCGGCGGGATCTGCCGGATCGGGCCGAGAAAGCCGGGGAGCGCGGCCAGGATCTGCGCGCGCGTCGGACGGCTGGGACTTTCAGCCACCACCTCGCCCTCGCAATCGTCGGTCGAGCTGGCCACCCCCCAGCGCACGGTGAAGCGGTAGCTCTTCCGCGCGTCGGTCAAGAACCGCATGGTCTTGGTCGCCTCGCCGAAGGCGATCGGCAAGACGCCGGTGGCGAAGGGATCGAGCGTGCCGGCATGGCCGGCCTTGGCGGCATCGAGCGCCCATCGTGCGCGCGCCACCGCCTGCGCCGAGCTGATACCGGCCGGCTTGTCGAGGTTGATCCAGCCGTCGATCGGCCGACCGCGGCGCTTACGCCCCATCGCCCGGCTCCCCATCCTCCGGTTCCGTGCCGGCGGATAAGTCGCGCTGCACCTTGTCGCTGCGCAGCAAAGTCTCGATCGCCTTGGTCGCCTCGAAGCGCGGATCGAGCTGGAAGCTGAGCCGTGGCGCGAATCTGAGCTGCACCTCCTCGGCCAGCCGCGCGCGCAGGAAAGCCTGCGCCCGGCCCAGCGCCGCGAGCAGTTCGGCCGAATCCGTCCCGCCCGCATCGACGCCGCCCAGCGGCGTCACGAACACGGTCGCATGCTTGATGTCGGGCGCGACCTTGACTTCGGTCACGGTGATCGAGCGACCGATCAGCGCGTGATCCTTAAGCTCGCCGCGCTGGATGATCGCCGCCAGCGCGTGGCGCAGCTCCTCGCCGACGCGCAGCAGCCGCTGCCCGCCGCCTCCGCGGCGCGGCGCGGCGCTTTTAAAGCGTCCGCTCAACCGACTGCACCTCGTAGCACTCGATCACATCGCCCTGCTTGAGGTCGTTAAAGCCCTCGATGCCGATGCCGCATTCGAAGCCCTCACGCACCTCGCGCGCGTCTTCCTTGAAGCGCTTCAGGCTCGACAGCGAGCCTTCATGCACCACCACGCTGTCGCGCAGGAGCCGTACTTTGCCGCCGCGCTTGATGATGCCTTGCGTGACCATGCAGCCGGCGATCTTGCCGACCTTGGAGACGGTGAACACTTCGCGCACTTGCGCCTGGCCGAGCGCGTGCTCGGTCACGGTCGGGCGCAACTTGCCGCTCATCAGCGCCTTCACGTCCTCGATGATCTCGTAGATGATCGAATAGTAGCGGATATCAACCGCATCCCGCTTGGCCAGATCGCGCGCCTGCGGATTGGCGCGCACGTTGAAGCCGATGATCAGCCCGCCCGAGGAGCCGGCAAGCGCGACGTCGGATTCGGTGATGCCGCCGACCGCGGCATGCATCACGCGCACACTGACTTCGCCGGTGCCGAGTTTTTCCAGCGCCGCGGCGATCGCTTCCGCCGAACCCTGCACATCGGACTTGATGAGCACCGGCACTTCGGCGGCGACGCCTTCCTTGAGCTTGGTGAACATCTGTTCGAGCGTGCCGCGCGCACCGGTCACCGCCCGCTTGTCGCGCAGTTGCGCCTGGCGGAACTCGGTCACTTCGCGCGCCCGCGCCTCGCTCTCGACGACGACGAAACCATCGCCGGCGAGCGGCACGCCGCCCAGACCTTGCACCTCGACCGGCATCGACGGGCCGGCGCTTTGCAACGAGTTTCCACGGTGGTCGCTGAGCGCGCGCACGCGCCCGATTTCCGTGCCGGCGACGCAGATGTCGCCGGCCTTGAGCGTGCCGCGTTGCACCAGCACGGTCGCGACCGCGCCACGGCCGCGGTCGAGCTTGGCTTCGATCACCGTGCCGACGGCGGCGCGCGTCGGATTGGCGCGCAGGTCGAGCACTTCGGCTTGCAGCAAGATCGCTTCTTCCAGTTTGTCGAGGCCGATCTTTTTCAGGGCCGATACTTCGATGGCCTGGGTTTCGCCGCCCATGGATTCAGTGACGATCTCGTATTTCAGCAGATCGGTTTTCACCTTCATCGCATTGGCGTCGGGCTTATCAATCTTGTTGATGGCGATGATGAGCGGCGCCTTGGCCGCGCGCGCGTGGTTGAGCGCCTCGATTGTTTGCGGCTGCACGCCGTCATCGGCCGCGACCACCAGCACGACGATATCGGTCACCTGCGCACCGCGCTTGCGCATGGCGGTGAAGGCTTCATGGCCGGGCGTATCGAGGAAGGTGATCCGCTTGCCCGCCTTGGTTACCACCTGATAGGCGCCGATGTGCTGCGTGATGCCGCCGGCCTCATGCGCGGCGACATCGGTCTCGCGCAGCGCGTCGAGCAGCGAAGTCTTCCCGTGGTCGACGTGGCCCATGATGGTCACGACCGGCGGGCGCGACTCGGCCAGCGGATCGGCGGCATCCGCCGTGCCGCCCAGTCCGGTTTCGACATCGGCGGCGGCCACGCGCTTGACCTTATGGCCGAATTCGCTGGCGATCAGCTCGGCCGTGTCTTGGTCGATCGTCTGGTTGATGGTGGCCATGACGCCGTTTTTCATCAACGCCTTGATCACTTCGCTCGATCGCTCGGCCATGCGGTTGGCGAGTTCGGCGACGGTGATCGCCTCGGGCACCACGACTTCGCGCAGCACTTTTTGCGCCGGGATGCCGGGCGCGAAGATCTTGGCGCGGCGTTCCTTCCCCAGCCGGCGGCGGAAGGCGGCGACCGAGCGCATGCGCCCCTCGCTCTCTTCCGAAGTCGCCTCGCTGACGGTCAGCTTGACCTGGCGGCGGGCCGGCTCCTGGGCCTTCGGGGCCGGCCGCGCTGTGGCGCCCGGCTTGACCTTGCGGCCGGGACGCGCCTCCTCGGGCTCTTCCGCCGGGCCATGGCCGGTGCGCCGCTGTTCGAGTTCGACCGCGCGCTGCGCCGCCCGATTGGCGATATCGCGCGTGTCATCTTCGGCCACCGCCGTCTTGCTGTTCTTGATCTTGCGCTGCTCTTCGTCCTGCTCTTTACGCTTGCGCTCCGCCTCGCGCGCGGCGATTTCGGCTTCCTGCGCTTGGCGCAAGGCCTGCTCGACCGCTTGCACTTCGGAAACCTTCTTGGCGACTTCGGCCGATTTAAGCGCGTCCTTGAGCGCTTCCTTGCGCCGCGCGCGTTCGGCGTCGCTGATCGGCTCCCGCGGATCGGTCATCGGGGCCGGTTCAGTCTGCGATACGGGCGCCTGGACAGCGGCCGGGGCCGGCTTCTGCGGCTTGAACGGATCGGCCGGAGCCGAGGACAGCGCGCCGCCGATGCCGCGCCTCTTCTTCGTCTCGACCACGACGGTTTTGGTCCGCCCGTGGCTGAAGAGCTGCTTCACCTGGCCGGTTTCGACGGTGCGGCGTCCCTCGAAGCGGCCGAGCTTGTCGAGCTTAGCCGCCGCGCGTGCATCGCCGTCAGTGTCGTTGGTGTCGGTCGTGTCCTGCGGATCGGCCATATTTATAATCTTCCCGACGAAGGCTCGAGCGTGAACGAAAGGGCGTGTGGGTACATCATGCGGCCAGGGGCCGCACTCCGGCAAGCCGTGCGCCTTCGCCTACCAAGCGATCGGCGAGCCTACCGGGAGCGATCAAAGCGATGACGACGCGCGCGCGGCCGAAAATCCCGCCGATTTCCTCGGCCGACAGCGCAGCGACAACGCGCAGGCCGGAACCTTGGAACTGCGCCAGCTTGGCGCGTCCATCGGCGCCGGCGTCGCGCGCCGCGAGCAGCAGACCGCCGGGCGGAACCTTACGCAGCGCCTCGACGACGGCTTCATAGCCGGCGGTCGCTTGCCCCGCGCGGCGCGCCAGCGACACGAAGTCCAGGCACCGCCGCAGCAAAAGACTTTCGGTCAGTCCCGGCAAATCAGCGCCGACCGAGACCGGGCGCTTGAGCACGCGCGCGAAGGGATTGCGCCGCGCCGCTTCTTCCAAGGTCGGCCGCTGGGCGAGCAGCCACATTCCACGCCCCGGCAACCGCCCGGCGACATCGGGCACGATCTCGCCCGATGGCGACAGGACGAAACGGATCAGCGCCGCGCGCGGGCCAGTCTCGCCCGAGAGGATGCAGCGCCGCTCAGGCGCCGGGCGCGCGGGATTTTCCGCCGCCCCAGCTTGGACCGAAGGGGACATTCTCCGGTCACGCCCCGTCTCGCGGCGAAGCCGCATCGGCGGCTCGCGGCGCAGTGACGGAAGCCGCCGGCGATTCGGTCGGGAACCAGCGCTTGCGCGCCGCCATGACGATCGCATCCGCCTCGGCCGCGCCGAGCGGCGACGGCGCCAGCAGCCGCTCGACCTTGGTCGGGTCCAGTTGCGCCAACCCGTCGAGCGTCTGGTTGCCCTTGTCGGGCAGCAAGAGGAAGCGCAGCTCGTCGCCGATTAGATCGGCCACATCGTCGAGCGCCTTCACCCCAGCTTCGCCGAGCGTGACCAGATGCTCCGGCCACAAGCCTTCAAGCGCGGCGACGGCGTCATCGACCCCGAGCTCGCGCCGCTTGGTGTCGAGTTCGGCGTTGCGCACGGCGATCCAGACCAGCGCCCGTTCCTGCAGCTGCTCGGCCATTTTCTGGCCGAAGCTTTCGATCGCCGCCAGTTCCTCCAGCGGAACATAGGCGACTTCCTCGACGGTGGTGAATCCTTCGGTGACGAGCAGTTGCGCGATCAAATCCTCGACATCGAGCGCGTCGATGAACATCTCGGTCTTGCTCGCGAATTCTTCCTGCCGGCGGCGCGACTCTTCGTCTTCGGTCAAAATGTCGATATCCCATTTGGTCAGCATTGACGCCAGGCGGACGTTTTGTCCGCGCCGGCCGATGGCGAGCGAGAGCTGATTCTCTGGCACCACGACTTCGATTTTGCGCGTTTCTTCGTCGAGCACGACCTTGGCCACTTCGGCCGGCGCGAGCGCGTTGACGACGAAGGTGGCCGCATTGCTCGACCACGGGATGATGTCGATCTTTTCGCCCTGCAGCTCGCCGACCACCGCCTGCACGCGCGAGCCGCGCATGCCGACGCAGGCGCCGACCGGATCGATCGAGTTGTCCATGGAAACGACGGCGATCTTCGCCCGGCTGCCCGGGTCGCGCGCCACCGATTTGATCTCGATGATCTTGTCGTAGATTTCCGGCACCTCGGCCTTGAACAGCTCGGCCATGAATTCCGGCCGCGTGCGGGTCATGAAAATCTGCGGGCCGCGCGTTTCGCGGCGCACGTCATAGATATAGGCGCGCACGCGATCGCCGGTGCGGAAACTCTCGCGCGGCAGCACCTCCTCGTGGCGGATGATCGCTTCCGCCTTGCCCAGATCGACGGTGACGTTGCGATACTCGACCCGCTTGACGATGCCGTTGGCGATCTGTCCGACCTTGTCCTTGTATTCGCTGAACTGGCGCTCGCGTTCGGCTTCGCGCACGCGTTGGACGATGACCTGCTTCGCGGTCTGGGCGGCGATGCGCCCGAAATCGATCGGCGGCAGGTTGTCGACCAGGAACTCGCCGACGGCGGCGTCGTCCTTTTCGCGCAGGGCGCGCTTGAGCGGCACCTGCGCGGATTCGTTTTCGATCGGCGCGCCGTCTTCAACGATCTGCCGCCAGCGTTGCAGCTTGATCTCGCCGGTCGCGCTGTCGACTTGCGCGCGGATATCGTGTTCGTGCCCGTATTTGGCGCGCGCGGCCTTCTGGATCGCCTGTTCCATGGCCTGCAGCACCTCGGCGCGATCGATCCCCTTCTCGCGCGCGACGGCGTCGGCGACGGCAAGCATTTCCAGGCGGCTCGGTGCGGCGCTCGATTCGGTGGCCATCGTGATCGGTCTCTCCTCGTGTCCCCGACAAGCCAGTCTGGGCGGGCCGTTGCGACCCCTTACGCGTCCTCGCCCGACCGTTTGCGCTGCTTCGCGCTCGGCTTGGGCTGCGGGCCCAGGGCATCGCTCATCGCTAGCCTGGCGCGCGCGATCCGCGCCAGCGGCAGGTCAACGACCTGCCCGTCGTCTTCGATCCGCGCCGAAGCGCCGCCCGGCGCCAAGCCCAGGAGCCGGCCCTTGAAGCGCTTGCGGCCATCCTGCGGCGCGGTCAGTTCAACGCGCACCGGAGCGCCAACAAAACGCTCGAAATCCTGCGCCCGGGTGAGCGGGCGATCGATCCCCGGCGAGCCGACTTCGAGGTCGTAAGCGCCCGCGATCGGGTCTTCGACATCGAGCAGCGCCGATATCGACCGGCTAGCAAGCGCGCAGTCGTCGAGATTGACCGAGCCGCCGCCGGCGCGTTCGATCATCACTTCGAGCCGGCGCCGATTGCGCCCGCTGACCACGACGCGCACCAGCTCGAAACCGAGCGCGGCGAGCGGCGCGGCGATCAGCGCGGCGACTTGGCCCGCTTCCTCGCTCTCGCTCTGCATCTCGCGCTCCCGGGCGTCATGCACGTCGCTTGTTTCCAGCGCCCGCGCCCGGCCAGAAACAAAAAAGAGCGGCCCTTCCGGGGCCACCCTGTTAAGTCCGTCGCCGGACCATCAGGCATTGATCTTGCCGGCAATATAGGGATTTGACGCCCGCCCGCAAGCGCAAAACCGCCCGCCTCAGCCAATTCGCGCCCGGCGCAGGAAGCGGAGGAACACCGGCGTGCGCCCGGCGGCCAGCGCCTTGGCCTCGTAACGCGTCGGCGGCCAGTCCTCCGGCCGGAGCAGAAAATCCTGCGGCTTGCGCGCGGTCCAGGCGAAGTCCGGGTGCGCGGTCATATGGGTGAGCATCCAGCGCAGATAGCCGGGATCGTCGCTCGCCAACCGCAATTCGGCGCCATCGGCCAGGATGCGGGCGAATTCGGCCAGAGTCTCCGGCCGCAGCAGGCGGCGGCGGGCGTGGCGCGCCTTCGGCCAGGGGTCGGAAAACAGCACGAACAACCGCCCGATCGAGGCCGGCGCCAAGGCCGTCAGCAGCGCCTCGGCCGGGTTGGGCAGCAGGCGGACATTGGTCAGGCGCTCGGCCGCAAGCCGCTGCACGCAGGCGGCCAGGCCGTTGAGGTAGGGCTCGACGCCGATGAAGCCGATACCGGGATGCGCCGCGGCCTGCTCGGCCAGATGCTCGCCGCCGCCGAAGCCGAGCTCAAGCCATACCTGCGCCGGCGCGGGATCGAACAGGCCGTTCGGATCGAGCGTGCCGGGGGAGGCTTGCGCCAGAGCCGGGGAGATATCCAGCCGGGCGAGCGGCGCGGCCAACAGCGCCGCGCGGCTGGCGCGGAGCCGCCGCCCCCTGCGCCGGCCGTAATAGCGCGGTCCAGGGTCGCGGGCGTCAGCGTCGGACGCGCTCACCGCCTATCAGAACGAGCGGCGCAGCTCGTCCACCAGGTCGAGCTTTTCCCAGGAGAAGGCGCCGTCGGCGGTCGGCTCGCGCCCAAAATGCCCGTAGGACGAGGTCGGGGTATAGATCGGGCGGTTGAGCTTCAGATGCTCGCGGATGCCGCGCGGGCGCAGATCGACCAGCTCTTGCAAGCGGGTGGAGAGTTTTTCCTCATCGACCCGTTCGGTGCCGAAGCATTCGACATAGACCGACAGCGGCCGCGCGACGCCGATCGCATAGGCGAGCTGGATCTGGCAGCGCTCCGCCAGCCCGGCTCCGACGACGTTTTTCGCCAGGTAGCGCGCGGCATAAGCGGCCGAGCGGTCGACCTTGGTCGGGTCCTTGCCGGAAAACGCGCCGCCGCCATGCGGTGCGGCGCCACCATAGGAATCGACGATGATCTTGCGTCCGGTTAGGCCGCAGTCGCCATCCGGGCCGCCGATGACGAAACGCCCGGTCGGATTGACGTAGAATTCTTCCTCCGGACACATCCAGCCTTCAGGCAGTGCCTTGAGCACATGCGGGCGCACGATCTCGCGCACCTCGTCCTGGTCGAGCCGCGCCTCATGCTGCGTCGAAACCACCACCGAGGTGGCGCGCATCGGCCGGCCGTCGACATATTCGAGCGTCACCTGGCTCTTGGCGTCGGGGAGAATCCCCTTGGCGCGGCCGGCGTGCCGGTCCGCCGCCAGGGTGCGTAAAATCTGGTGCGAGAAATGGATCGCGGCCGGCATCAGCACCGGGGTCTCGGTGCAGGCGAAGCCGAACATCAGCCCCTGGTCGCCCGCGCCTTCGTCCTTGTTGCCGGTGGCATCGACGCCGCGCGCGATATCGGCCGATTGCGAGTGGATCAGGCATTCGATCTCGACCGTCTTCCAGTCGAATCCGGCTTGATCATAGCCGATCTCGCGCACCGCCTTGCGCGCCGCGTCCTTGATGCGCTCATGCGTCATCGAGGCCGGGCCGCGCACTTCGCCGGCAATCACGATCCGGTTGGTGGTGACGAGCGATTCGCACGCCACCCGACTGAGCGGATCGGCGGCCAAGAACGCATCGAGCACGCTGTCGGATATGCGATCGCAGACCTTGTCCGGATGGCCTTCGGATACCGACTCGCTGGTGAACAGGTGGCGGTGCCTGGACACGTTTCCCCCCGACAGGTTTTTGGCTGAACCGCGCCCTTTTGGCAGGCCCCCCCGGCGGCGTCAAGGCGCGCGCCAGCTAGGGTGTCAGGGCGCGCGGCAGCGCAGGGCGAAGGCCGCCGCCAAAGTCATCAGGGCGAGGCCAAGCGCCAAGGCATTGCCGGCGCGCGCGAACAGGGGCGGCGCGTCCAATGCCGGCGGCAAGGTTACGTCGAGCACGCCTTCGCGGCCGAGCGGGATCGCGCCTATGGTGCGGCCGTAAGCGTCGATCGCGGCCGAGATGCCGGTATTGGCCACGCGGATCAGCGGCACGCCTTCTTCCACCGCGCGCATGCGGGCGATCGCCAGATGCTGCGGCGGGCCGGCGCTGAGCCCGAACCAGCCGTCATTGGTCACGTTCAACAGCCACGCCGGACGGTCGGCCGCGTTGACCGCGGCACCGGGAAAGATCGCCTCGTAGCAGATCAGCGGGCTGGCCGGCGGCAGTCCGGTAAGCCGCCAGGTCACGCGTCCCGGTCCGGGGGTGAAATCGCCGATCCCGGGCACCAGCCGGTCGAAGGGCAGGATCCCGCGCAGCGGCATGTATTCGCCGAACGGCACCAGATGCTCCTTGTCGTAGACGGCCTCGATCGCGCCGCCGAGCGCGACCGCGATGATGCTATTGTAAAAACGGCGCTCGTCGCCCGGCAGGGTCTCGAATCGCTGGATGCCGGTGATCAGCGAAGCCCCCGCGGGCAGCTCGCGCATCACCGCCTGGCGGCCGGCCTCGTCCTCGGCCAAGGCGAAGGGCACCGCCGTTTCCGGCCAGAGGATGGCGATCGGCGCGACCCCATCGGCACTCGGCGCGCTGGAGAGTCGCAGATAGCTGCGTAACACCTCAAGCCGATTGTCCGGCAGCCATTTGAGCCGCTGGTCGATATTGCCCTGCACCAGCCGCAGCCGAGCGCCGCCCACCGCTTCGGGCGCAGCGTCGATCCGTAGCTCGCCCCAGCCCCAGGCCAGCGCCAACATGGCCACGAGTCCAGCCGCGATGCGGCGCGCGACGCGATTGGCCATCCACAATACCGGCGCGCCGGCGATCGCCACGGTCAGCAGGCTCAAGCCGAAAGCGCCGACCAGCGACGCCACCTGCCGCATCGCCGCGACGTCGCTCCAAGCATAGGCGAGCAACTGCCAGGGAAAGCCGGTGAACACCCAACCGCGCAGCCACTCGACCAGCGCCCACAAGGCGGCGAAGGCGAGCAAGCGCGCGGCCGCGCCTTTGACCGCGCCGCTCGCCTCCAGCGCGCTCAAACACGCCATCACCGCCGCCGGAAACAGCGCCAGCCCGCCGGCCAGGCCGGTGATCGCGAAGGGGATCAGCCAGGCGTGGCGCGCGGCATCGACCAGCATCGCCTCGCCGACCCAATAGAGCCCGGCGGCGAAGAAGCCGCAGCCGAAGCTCCAGCCGGCGAACGCCGCCGCGCGCGGGCCTCGCCCGGCCGTCAGCCACAACAGCCCGCTCACCGCCGGCAACAGCAGCGGCAGCAGGTTCCACGGCGGCAGGGCAAGCGTGGCGAGCGACCCAAGTCCCGCGCCCGTCGCCCACAAGCGCCAGCCGCCGAGCGCGGCCAGATGCGCCGGCAGGCGGTTCACGCCTTGGTCAGCGCGGTTGCGTTCGGAGTCGCGTCCCCGGCGGGCGCTTGGGATGCGCCCCGACGCAGGCGCAAGCGGCGGATGCGGCGCGGATCGACCTCCAGCACCTCGAATTCGAGGCCGGACGGATGGCGCACGATCTCGCCGCGCCGCGGCACGCGGTCGATCAGATAGATGACCAGTCCGGCGACGGTGTCGACTTCCTCGCGCTCTTCCTCGCTGAGCAGCTTTCCCATGCGCGTTTCGAGCTCCTCGATCGAGGTGCGGCCATCGGCGATGAAGGTGCCGTCGGCGCGTTCGACCAGGACCAGCTCGGCCGCGCTGTCGTGCTCGTCCTCGATCTCGCCGACGATTTCCTCGACCAGATCCTCGATCGTCACCAGCCCGTCGACGCCGCCGTATTCGTCGACCACCATCGCCATGTGGATGCGCTTCTGGCGCATTTCGAGCAGCAGATCGAGCACGCGGATCGACGGCGCGACGAACAGGATCTCGCGCACCAGATCGGCCAATTTGGACGGCGGCTGGCGACCTTGCGCCACGACCACATCCTTGATGTGCACCATGCCGGCCACGTCGTCGAGCGATTCGCGGAACACCGGCAGGCGCGAATGCGCCTCCTTGCCGATGACCGTCACCAGCTCGCTCATCGGCGTATCGATCGCCACCGCGACCACATCGGCGCGCGGCACCATCACATCGGCGGCGGTGACGCCGTGCAGCTCGAGCACATTGGTGATCAGCATCCGTTCGTCGGGCGCGATCTGGGCTTCGTTGCGTTGTTTGATCAGCCCGGCGATCGCCCCGCGCACCGTGCCGCCGTCATCCGCGCCGCGGCGAAACACGCGGCGCAGCCAGGAGCGCGCCCGCGCGCTCGCCGATGGCGATGGGCCGGCGTCATTCATCGCATGGCTCCGGCGCGCGGCGATGGAGCCGCTGGCGGCGCATAAGGATCGGCGACGCCAAGCCCGGCCAGCACGCGGCGTTCGAGCGCTTCCATCGCCTCCGCCTCGCGCGCGTTCAGGTGGTCGTGGCCGAGCAGATGCAGCGTGGCATGCACGATCAGATGGCTCAGGTGATCGCCGACCGATTTCCCCTGCGCCGCCGCTTCGCGCAGGCAGGTTTCGAGCGCGACCGCGATATCGCCGACCGGGCGCGCGCCGGCATCGACCTCGGCATCCGCGGCGGCGGGGAAGGCAAGCACATTGGTCGGTTTGTCGAAGCCGCGGAAATCGCGATTGAGCGCGCGCAGCCGTGCATCGTCGGCAAGCAGCACGGCGATCGCCACGGGTTGCGGCCATTTGGCCGCCGCCAACGCGGCGCGCGCGCCCTGGCACACGCGCAGGGCGGTGCGCGGCACGGCACTTCGCCAGCGAGACGTTTCGATCTGGACGGAAATCCGATGCGCGGGTTTACGAGCCGGCATCGGGGCGCCCCCGCGCCGGGTCCTCGAAGGCGTCATAAGCTTTGACTACGCGCGTCACCAAGGGGTGGCGCACCATGTCGGCGTCGGTCAAACGGATAAAAGCGACGCCTTCGACCTTGCCGAGGATTTCGACCGCGTCTTGCAGCCCCGAGCGCGCGCCGCGCGGCAGGTCGATCTGCGACAGGTCGCCGGTCACCGCCATGCGTGAACTTTCGCCCAGCCGGGTGAGGAACATTTTCATCTGCACCGGCGTCGTATTCTGCGCCTCGTCCAAAATGACAAAGGCATTCGCTAGCGTGCGGCCGCGCATGAAGGCGAGCGGCGCGACCTCGATCTCGCCGCTGGCGAGCCGGCGCGCCACCTGATCCGCCGGCAGCATGTCGTACAGCGCGTCATACAGCGGGCGCAGATAGGGGTTGATCTTCTCCTGCAAATCGCCGGGCAGAAAGCCAAGCCGCTCGCCCGCCTCGACCGCCGGACGCGAGAGAATGATCCGATCGACGCGGCCTTCGAGCAGCAGCGCGACCGCTTTGGCGACGGCGAGATAGGTCTTGCCCGAACCGGCCGGCCCGAGCGCGAACACCAGCTCGTGCTGATCGAGCGCGGCGAGATACCCGGCCTGGCCGGGCGAGCGCGCGGTGATGCGCCGCCGGCGGGTGCTGATCGCCTGGCCGGGAGCCGGCGGCTCGTCGCTCACCGCCGCCATGCGCACCGCGGCTTGCACGTCGGCGGGCACGACCTCGCGCCCCTCCTTGAGCTGGCGATAGAGGCTGGTGATGGCGCGGTCGGCGAGCGCGCGGCTGGCCTCGGCCCCCGCGATCTCCAGCCGATTGCCGCGATAGCGCAGCTTGACGTCGAGCATGCGCTCGATCTCGACCAGATGTTCGTCATGGCGGCCGAACAGCGCCGGAAGAAGGCTATTGTCGTCGAAGTGCATCTGCGCCGGCCGCGGTCCCGCCCCTCTGCCGTCGACCAGCCCGTCGCCACTCAAGCCGCCACCTCTGACGAGGGCAGGACGAGCGCGCCGGCCAGGCTTTGCCGATCGGCGCGCAGCAAGCGGACAGCATGCACCTGGCCGACGAATTCGGCCGCGGCGGCGGTGTGGACACCCTGATTATACGGCGTGCGGCCGATCATCTGGCCCGAATAGCGGCCGCGCCGCTCGAACAAAACCGGCAGCGCGCGCCCGATGCTTCCGGCGTTGAATGCCGCTTGCTGCGACAGAAGCAGGCTTTGCAATTCAGCCAGTCGCTCGTCCTTCACCTGTTCCGGCACCTGCGAGGCCTCCGCCGCCGGAGTGCCAGGCCGCGGACTGTACTTAAACGAGTAGGCCTGAGCGTAGCCGACCGCGCGCGCGAGCGAAAGCGTCGCTTGAAAGTCGGCGTCGGTCTCGCCCGGGAAGCCAACAATGAAATCCGACGACAGGGCCAGGTCCGGCCGCGCGGCGCGCAGCCGGTCGAGCAGCCGCAGGTAGTCGGCGGCGGTATGGCGGCGGTTCATGGCCGCAAGCACGCGATCCGCGCCCGACTGGACCGGCAGATGCAGGAAGGGCATCAGCGCCGGAACCTCGGCATGCGCGGTAATCAGGTCTTCGGCCATGTCGCGCGGGTGGCTGGTGGTATAGCGCAGGCGGAGCAGGCCGGGGAGTTCCGCCAGCCGCCGGATCAGCCCGCCGAGGCCGAGCGTTCCGCCGCTGTCGTCGGCGCCGTGGTAGGCGTTCACATTCTGCCCGAGCAGCGTGAGCTCGCGCGCCCCGCGGGCGATGAGCCGCGTCGCCTCGGCGATCACCGCGGCCACCGGCCGCGAAGCCTCGGCCCCGCGGGTATAGGGGACGACGCAGAAGCTGCAGAACTTGTCGCAGCCCTCCTGCACGGTGAGGAACGCCGCCACGCCGGACGGGCGCGTTTCCTCGGGCAGGAAATCGAACTTTGTTTCATGCGGGAACTCGGTGTCGACGACACCATTGCCCGTCCCAAGTTTGGCTAACATGTCCGGCAGCCGGTGATACGTCTGCGGCCCGAGCACCAGATCGACGAAGGGCGCGCGGCGGCGCAATTCCTCGCCCTCGGCCTGGGCGACGCAGCCGGCGACCGCCAAGACCATCCGCTCGCCCGTCGCGGCCCGCGCCTGCTGCAGCATCCGCAAGCGGCCAAGCTCGGAATAGACCTTTTCGGCGGCTTTTTCGCGGATGTGGCAGGTGTTGAGCACCACCAGATCGGCCCCGGCGGGTTCCGCGACCGCGGCATAGCCCATGCCCGCGAGCACATCTTCCATGCGCGCGCTGTCATAGACGTTCATCTGGCAGCCATAGGTCTTGATGAACACGCGCTTGGACATGGACTCTCGCTGGCCGAATGGGACGCCCAGCATCACGTCCCGTCGCCCGCCGTCAAGGGCGGGGACGTGGAAGCAGGGGTTGCGCGCAGCGGCCAGCCCAAACCCGGTGATCCGTTCGAAGCGCAATGCGAAGCGCGGCGACGGTCACTTGCATCGTGCTAGGACGATGCGGAGACTTCCGACTCGATCCAGCTATAGAGCTGCGACTTCGACATCGAGCCGACGCGCATCGCGGCGACTTCACCGCCCTTGAACAGGATCAAGGTCGGGATGCCGCGCACGCCATATTTGCTCGGTGTGCGCGGGCTATCGTCGATATTGACCTTGGCGACCGTGAGCTTCTCGCTCATGTCGCCGGCGAGCGCTTCCAGATGCGGGCCGATCTGCTTGCACGGGCCGCACCATTCCGCCCAGAAATCCACCAGGACCGGCTTGCCGGCTTTCAGCACCTCGGCCTCGAAGGTGGCGTCGCTGACGGGGATCGAGCTCATACTCTTGACCTTCCGGGTTGCTGAAGCCGGCCGGGCAGCGGCCGGGTGCTCCGAATCTAGGAAGCGGAGGCGGTAAGGTCAACCGCGCCCCGGCCGGGCGCATGCGCGTCCAGGCGCGCGTCGCCGAGCCACATCAGCCGCGGGCCCGATGTCCAGAGCAAGGCGCAACGCACCGTTCTGCCGGGATAAATCAGCCTGAGCAGGGCGCGGTAGGCGGCCATCTGGCGCAGGTAAACGCGGCTGACCCCGTCTTCGTCGGCTGGCGGCGGGCGATTGGTCTTGTAGTCGATGACCACGACTTGTTGCGGGCCGATATGCAGCCGATCAACCTGGCCGGACACGACGACCGGCCCGGATGGCGTCGGGACGATCCCGGCCAGCGGTGCTTCGGCCAGGCTTTCCGGCCCGAACAGCGCAGCCAGGCTCGGCGCGGCCAAAAGGTCAAGCACGGTGGTCGCGATCTCGGCTTGCTCTTCCGGCGCGAGTCCATGCAGCGGGGCGCTCAAATAACGCCGGCAGGCGGCGGCGCGGCGGGTCTTGCTCACCTCCGGCAAGGTCTCCAGCAGCCGATGGATCAGCAGCCCGCGCCGGAAGCGGCGTTGCGCCATGAGCGGCGACAGGACCGGCGGCTCGTCGCTCTCAAGATCGGATGGGGTCGGCCGCGACGGCGTGTAAGGCGCGGCTGTCGGCGCATCCGGCGGCGCGTTGTTAGACGCCCAGGCGGGCAGCGGCTGCGCCAGGCCCGGTGTGGCGGACGGCGTGTCCGCCTGTGGCTCCACGGTCTGCGGACGGGCGAGGCGGAGAATCTCCGCACCCGGCCCGACTTCGCCATCGAGCCACGGCGCCGGCACGCGCTCGGCCACGGGTGACACGCCGCTGGCGATCAACTCGTGCCAATTGCCGGCCTGCGGCCCTTTCTTGTTGTGGAAGCCGCACACATAAAGCCGGTCGGCGGCGCGCGTCATCGCGACATAGAGCAGCCGGCGATATTCTTCGATCTGTTCGCCGCGCACATGGTCATAGGCGGCGGCGGCGACCGCGTCTTGATCTCCGCGGCGCGGCGGCCACAGCAGCGCCTCCTGCGGCTTGAGCCACAGCAGCGCCGGCTTGGGCGGCAGAGGCAGGCCAAGCGTATCGGGCAGGAACACGATCGGCGCCTGCAGCCCCTTCGCGCCATGCACGGTCATCACCCGCACCGCGCCCGCGCCGTGGTCGAGATCGCGCTTGATCTCGGCCTCGCCGGCTACGAGCCAGGCGAGAAACCCCTGCAACGACGGGGTGTGCGCGCGCTCATAGGCCAGCGCGAGCGACAAAAACTCTTCGAGCGGGTCTTCGGCGTCGGGGCCGAGCCGGGCGAGCATGCGCGCCTCGCCGCCGCGCCCGAGCAGTTCGGCATAAAGCTCGTACGGACGCTGGAAATCGACCCGCGCGAGCAGCGACGAAAGATAGTCATGCGCGCGCGCGAAGACTTCTTCCTCCGCCGCCTTTTCGGCGAGCGCAGCCAGCAGCGTCGATTTGCGCCCATGCGCCAGGCGAAACAGCGCGTCCTCGTCGAGTCCGATCAGCGGCCCCTTGAGCACGCAGGCGAGTGTCAAATCGTCTTCCGGCAATAACAGGAATTGCCCGAGCGCCATCAAATCCATGACCGCAAGCTGATCGGTCAACACCATGCGGTCCACGCCGGCGACCGGAATGTCGAGCGCTTTCAGCGCGCGCACCATCAGCGGCGCGAATGGCTTGCGTTTACGCAGCAGGATCAGCACGTCATCGGGCCGGATCGCGCGCGCCTTCGCATCCAACATCTCGCCGGTGGCGAGCCAGGACTTGATCCGTTTGGCGATCAGCCGCGCCAGGCGATCGGCCGGACTGTCGCCGGCGACACGCTCGATGGGTGGCGCCCAGGCTTCGGGCGGCGCGGGCTGCGGCGGCGGAAGCGGCGGCCAAAGCTCGACAAGTCCGGCATCGCCGGATCGGGTCGCCAGATGCTTGAGCGACGCATCGCCCGCGATCACGCCTTGGCGCGCCTGCGGCTGCGCGAACACGCGATCGACCGCATCGAGCACCGGGGATGTGGACCGGAAAGAAAAATCGAGCGGCACCTCGGCGAAATTGCCGCCGCTCGCTTCGACCTTGGCGCGAAAATGCGCGCGCATCGCGGCGAAGACGGCCGGGTCGGCGCGCTGGAAACTGAAGATCGACTGCTTCACGTCGCCGACCGCGAACACTGTGCGCGGCACGGGGCGCCGCTCGTCGCCGGCGGTCTTGCCGACAAAGAATTCCTCCGCCAGCGCGGCGACCACGCGCCATTGCTCCGGATTGGTGTCCTGGCCCTCGTCGATCAGAATATGGTCGATCCCGCCGTCGAGCTTGAACAACACCCAGGCGGCAAGACCCGGCCGGCCGAGCAGCTCCGCCGTTTTGAGCACGAGGTCGTCGTAATCGAGCTGCCCGCGCGCCATCTTGCCGCGCGCATAAGCCTCCAAGAGCGCGCCGCCGAGGGTGAGCAGCGCCGCTGTCGCTTCCAGCACCTTGGCCTTGCGCTTGCGTTCGAGCACCTCAAGCACGCGCGCTTGCTCGGCGGCGAGCGCGGCTTCGACGCCAGCCACCGCGAGCACGGCCTTGCCGGCCAAGTCGGCGCGCGGCGCAAGCTCCTTGGTGAGGAAAGCGATGATATATGCGTCGAAATCATGTGCCCGTCCGGCTTCGTCGAGCGCCAGCCAGGCCTGTATCCGCTCCGCCTTTTCGATGTCACGCTTTCCGCCGGCGGCCAGCGCCGCGGCAGCGCGCGTAAGCGCCGCGCGGTCGAAAGCGCCGTCCGCCACGGCGGCGGTCAGCACCGATTCTGGCGTCACCTCCAGCGCGATCCCAAGCGCCTGTGCCGTGCGGGCGATCGCGCCGCGCGTGCCGCCCGTCGCCTGCAACAAGCGCTGCAGACGCGCGCGCTCGCGCGCCAGGGCCTGCATCAAATCATCGAAACCGTCCTCGGCCAATTCGCGCGTGATCACCGCCAGCGCCGATGCCAGCGCCGGATCGCCGCCACTTGCGCGCACTAATGTCGCGAGCTTGGCGGCGGCGAGCGCTTCATTCGCCGCGCGTTCGTCGATGACCTCGAAATGCGGCGCGACCGAAGCTTCGAGCGGGAAGCGGCGCAGCACCGACTGGCAGAAGGCGTGCAAGGTCATCACCTTGAGCCCGCCGGGCGCATCGAGCACGCGCGCGAACAGCGCCCGCGCCCGGCTGCGTTCGATAGCCTTTGGCGCGCGGCCAAGAAGCGCGCGCAACCGCTGGTCGAGCTCCGGCACGGATTCGGTCGCCACTTGCGCCAGAATCCCCTGCACCCGATTGGCCATTTCGTCCGCCGCGGCCTTGGTGAAGGTAAGGCACAACAGCCGCGTCGCCTCGACCCCGGCGAGCAACAGCCGAAGCATACGGTCGGCGAGAACCTTGGTCTTGCCGCTGCCGGCCGAAGCGGCGACCCAGGCGCTCACGCCCGGATCGGCGGCCCGGCGCTGCACGGTCGATGCTTGCTCTTCGAGTTGCCGGCGCGCGCTCATGCGTCGTCGCCTCCATCGCCGGCACTCCATTCCTTCACGCGCGCGAGGTGCTCGTAATCGGAATAGTTCGGCGCATAGTCCGGGCGCGGCCGCGCGGGATAGCCGGTGCGCGCATCATCGAAGCGCGCCACCAGCCGCGCCAGTCCGTCGAACGCCGCTTGCGCAATCTCACTTGCCGCAAAGTTCTTTGTTCCCGGAGAGATCTCGCCGCCAATTTCGCCGCCGGCAAGCTTCCAATATTCGAGCGCGCCGACTTGGCGCGCCGGAATGCCCGCAAATCCGCCGGCGGCGGCGATCGCCGCTTCGAGCGGCAATTGCGGCGCGAAGCCGAGTTCGACGTCTCCGGTTTTGGGAACCGCGCCGGTCTTGTAATCGATCACCGCCAGCGTGCCGTCTGTGCGCTGATCGATCCGATCGGCGCGCGCCGTCAGCGTGAATGCGCCGCCCGGCGCGTCGAACGCAAGCGTGCCGGTTATTTCGGTCCAGACGCGCGCCAATTCCGGCCGGCGCTGTGTTTCGGTTACGACGAACCAGCGCGCCACGCGCTCGAAGCGCGGCCACCAGAACGCAGCCAGCGCCGGCTGCGCCAGCGCTTCGGCGAATTCGGCCGCGCCGTCGGCGAGCAGTAGCTCGAGCGCATTCGCCGGCAGCGGGCCGGACGCGCAGCGGCGCAAGAACCGAGCGAGTGTGTCGTGCAGCAAGCTGCCGTAATCGGCCCGGTCGGGCGCCTCGTCGAGCGCCGGAAGCACGCGCAAGCCAAGCACATGCTTGGCGTAAGTCGCGTAGGGATCGCGCATCCAGGTCTCGATCTCGGTGACCGATAATTGACGCGGCCGCGCGGCGAGCGGCGGCGTGGGACGCGGCGGTTCCGCCTGCGGCAGTTTGGGCAAGCCGCGATCGAGCGCCCGCCGCCAGCCGAGCCAGGGGCCGCCGGCAAGTTGCGGCAACCGCGCGCCGGTCAGCGCCGCTTCCAGCCGCAACAGCCAGCGCGAGGGCACGGACGGCGAGCCTTCGACCCGCGCGGCACGCGTCAGCACGACGACTCCCGCGGACGCCGCCTGCATGAAATCATGCGCCGCCTGGCCGATCCGCTCTTCGGCGGCCGGCAGGCCGAAGTCGCGCCGCATCGGGCGGCTGAGCCACGGATCGACCGGCGGCTCGCCCGGCCACATGCCCTCGTTCAGACCGCCGAGCACGGTCACGTCGTGGCGCAGCAGCCGCGCTTCGAGTGGACCAAGGATCGCGATGCGCGCATGCGTTCGGTAGCGCGGTCGCACGGCGCGCCCGAGCAACAGCGTGCCGAACAGCTGCGGATAGGCGCCGCCGGGAAGCGGGCCGAGCGGATCGTTGCCAATCAGCTCGGCCATGAATAGGGCGGCGGCTTCGCCGGCCTCGCCGGCCCAAAGCTGTGCCGCGCCCGGCGCGGTGGCATTCGCCGCCAGCGCTTCGGCGAATGCGAGCTGGCGCGCGACCAGAGTCGCCAGTGTGACCTCCGCGCTCGCGACGGCTTGCATGAAGGGCGCGGCGGTTTCCGCCAAGCCGGCGAGCCAAGCGCGCAGTTCGGCGCGTTCGCGCGCTCCTGCCGGCGATTCATGCCGGGACGCGATTTCCAGCGCGGCCAACAGTCCGGCGAACCCCGGCGCCGGGCGCGGCCCGCGCAACACGCGCCGCTCAAGCGCGCGCACACGCGCACGGAAGCGGCCGGGAGCAAGCCCGCCTTGCGCCAGCGGATGTTTCAACGCGGCCAGAAGCGGCACCGGCGCGGCCTCCGCTGCCGCCATCTCCGCCAGCAAGCGAAGAAACACGCCGGGCGGAGTGTCGCCCAGCGGCACGCCGGCGGAATCGTCCACCGCCACGCCCCAGCGGCGCAGCTCGACCGCGACGCGGCGGGCGAGATCCCGATCCGGCGTGATCAGCGCCGCCGTGCGCGCAGGCTCGCCCGCGGGCTCCAACGCCTGACGCAGCACGAGCGCGATGACGCCGGCTTCCTCGCGCACATCGGCGCAATCGATGCGCGTCAAGCCGTCGATCGCGGCGGCGCCGAGCGGCGGAGCGTGCTCCGGCTCGCGTGTCACCGGGCTAAGCGCGGCGCGTAACAAGCCGGGGCGACTTGCGGCCGGCGCGGACTCGCATCCCGGCCAGCAGCGCACATCGGCGCGCGTCGCAGCGAGCAGCGTCAGCAAACGCTTCAAGCCGAATTGCGGATGCGTTTCGGCCAGCGCCTGCCAGGCGCCGTCGTCGAGCGTGAGGTCGAGTCCGGGCAGAACCACCGCGCCTTGCGGCAGCGCCGCGACCACATGCATCAGCCGCGCGGTCGCCGGGATGCTTCCGGTCGAACCGGCGGCGATCACGGGAAAATCGGGCGGCGATTTTTCCCAGGCGTCGGCCTGCGCATCCAACAGCCGGTTGCGCCGCTCGGCGGCTTCGAGCGCGCCTTCGGATTTGAGCAGCCGCGGCCAGTGACGCTTGAGGATCGCCAGGAACTTAAGCGTTATCTGCCAATGGGCGGCGTATTCCGCCGGCACCAGCGTTGCCAGCGCGGCGAAGCTCACGCGCTCGGTCGCGACCTGATCGAGCAACCGGGCGAGTTCACCCGCCAGCCGCGCCGCTTGGTCGGGCGCCATGCCCGCGCCCTCGCGCCGGCCGCGCGCGCGCGACCAGCCGAGCACGAGCCGCGTCAACAAAAGCTGGCGGCGCAGCGGCGTCATCGCCGGGGGAACGCCAACCGCATCGAGCCCGCCCGCCTCGCTGAGCGCCAGCGCGTCCTCATCGAGATCGCCGAGCGGCACCAGCCGCGGCAGCAGCAACGGCCGTCCGCCGGTCGCGGCGAGGAACGCATCGCGCACGGCAAGACAGCTGCGCCGGGTCGGGAGCAGGATGCGGGCGCGCGCCAGCGCCTCGGGCTCCGTCCCAAAACGTTGCAGCAGCCCCGCCGCCAATGTCGCGGCGAACGGCGCCTCGGGCGGAATCGTATAGAGCGTCGGACTCACGCTAACGCCGCGCGCAAAGCGGGCAGCAGTGCGTCCAGCCGCGCTTCCCACGCGCCGTGCCCCGCGAGCACGAGGTCGCGCTCCTCCGCCGCGCCCGCATAGGCAAAACGCAGATCGAGGCGGTCGAACGGGAGCAGCGCGCCCAGTCGCTCGGGCCACTCGATCAGCACGATCGCCTCGCCAAGCGCTTCATCGAGTCCGAGATCGAGCACCTCTTCCGGCTGGCGCAAGCGATAGAGATCGAGGTGCCAGATCGGCGGCGCGCCGTCATAGGCCTGCACCAGCGTGTAGGTCGGGCTGGGCACCACGCGCTCGCCGGTGCGGGCGGTGATCAGCGCGCGGGCGAAGCTGGTCTTGCCCACGCCCAGATCGCCCCACAGCGCCAGCAGATCGCCGGCGTGCAGCGCGGGCGCGAGCGCCTGCGCCAGAGCTGCCGTCGCCACGGGTCCGGGAAGCGTGAGGGCGTGGGTCGCGCCCGCCATGGAGCGGCTAAGGAGTGAGGTTGGGTGGCGCGGCCGCAGCGTCGACCGGAATGCGGAAGACGACCCGCGTGCCGGGATTTTCTCCGCGACCGGATCCGGGCTCGAGTTCGACCGTGCCGCCATGCAGATCGACGAAGCGGCGCACAAGCGATAGCCCAAGCCCGGCGCCGGCCCCCGGCTGGCGAATCGAGCGTGTCCCGCCGCTCATGAAAACGTCGAAAGCCCCTTCGCGATCTTCCTCCGGAATGCCGCTGCCGGTGTCGGTGACCGAAAACGCCATCTTCGAGCCGTCGCGCGCGGCGGCGAGCAGGATATCGCCGCCTTCCGGCGTGAATTGCAGCGCGTTGCTCACCAGCTTGAACAACACCTGCTTCAGCCGGCGTTCGTCGGCGACCATCATGCCGATGCAGGGCGGGCAATCGAAGCGCAGCTTGAGGTGGCGCTGGCGGGCGCGGTCGCGCGTCAGCGTGAACACCTCGGACATCAGGGCATGAACGTCGAACCGGGCCGGCGTAAGCTCCATATGCCCGGCCTCGATCGTCGCCAGGTCGAGAATATCGTCGATCAGCTTGAGCAGCGCCGCGCCGGCTTGGAGAATGCTGTCGACATAGTCGCGCTGCTTGGCGTTCAGCTTGCCGAACATGTCGAGCCGCAGCATCTGCGAGAAGCCGTTGATCGCCGTCAGCGGATCGCGCAATTCGCGCGACACGCTGGCGATGAATTCGGCTTTAAGCCGGTCGGCCGCTTCGAGCGCTTCCGCCCGCTCGCGCAATGCGCTTTCGACCTGGTCGCGGTCGGTGATGTCGGCATAGGACAGGAACACCGAACCATCGGGCAGCGGCTCAACCGTATAAGCCAGCACCGAGCCGTCGCTGCGCGCGAGCCTCCCCTTGCGCGCTTCACCGCCGGTCAAGCGGGCGATGATGCGCTCCTTATGCGCCGGCCACTCGCCCCGCGGGCGGAACAGCTTGCGGCAGCGTTCGATCACCGCGGCGATATGCGGCTCGTCCGCGAGCGTCTTGGCGTCGAGCTGCCACAGCCGCGCATAGGCCGGATTGCACAACTGCAGCCGTCCGTCGGGACCGATCAGCGGGACGCCTTCATACAGGTGATCGAGCGTGCGGCGCTGCACGGCGATCAGCGTATTGTAGCGGCGCTCGAGGGCAAGAATGTCGGTGACATTCTCATAGGCGAACAACAGCCCGCCCAGCGGATGCGGCGCGACGCGGCGATTGAGCGCCGTGCCGTCGGGCAAATGCAGCTGGCTTACCTGCGCCGCATTGACACTGGTGAACAGCGCCAGCTCCGCCTGCGCGGCGCGCTTGTGATCGGCGGCCTCCGGCAGTCGGCGGCGCTCGCGCAGCCGGTCGAGTTCCTCCGCGCGCGTCGGGCCGGCGGCGAGCCAGTCGGGCTCGAGCCCCCAAAGTTTCGCATAGGCGAGATTGGCGAAGCGCAACCTGGTGTCCGGGCCATAGATCGAGATCGCGACCCCGAGATTTTCCAGCACATCGGCATGGGCGGCGGCGTGGCGCGCCAGCTCGCTCGCGGCCTCGGTCGCGTCGGTCTCGTCCAGCGCCCAGCCAAGCGTGCCGGCGCCGTCCGCGATCTCGGTCAGCGCGAAGCGCCGGCGCTCCCCGGCGACGACCACGGTGCGATGCGCCGGTTGCGCTTCGCCCACGGCATGCGCCCCGGCGCCCGACGGCGCGGCAGTCGCCTCCGGCGGGACCAGCTCGCGCCCCTCGGCCACCACCACATCCGGCGCGCGTTCGACCACGCGGGCATAAGCGCGATTGACATAAGTGAGCGCGCCCGAGGCATCGCGCCGCCACACCGGCAACGGCAGGGCATTCATCAGGGTCGTGAGCGCATCGCGCTCGGCGGTGAGCGCTTCCAACCGCGGCAGGCGAGCGGTCGCCCGCTCGACCGTCTCGGTCGCGTCGCGCACCCAAACGTGGTCGGAGCGCGCCCCGCGCGCGCCATCGAACTGGAGCACGCACGCCCCATCGGCCGCCGGCAGGGTGAGCGCAAAGGGCTCGCCGCGGCCGCGCAGCGCTTCGGCCGCTTGCAGCAGATGGCGCTCGTCCTCGACGCTCAGCAGCGCGGACAGGTCGGTAAGCGTGCGAATGTCGCCGAAATTGGCGATCAGCCCGGGGTCAGGGACATCGCGGCCATTGGGTTCGAGGGTCAGCACCCCCCCGGGCAGAGTGTCGAAGATTTCGCGGGCAATGGATTCGGCTTGGCCGAACGTCGCCGCCATGGGATCGCGCCAGCGCCAGGCAAAAAACAGGCTGAGCCCAGCCGCCAGACCCGCCACCACCGCAATCGTGACGCCAAGCTGGCTCAAGACGACCGTATCCCCCGGATGCGGCTCCACCCAGCCGACTCGGCCGAGCGCGGCACGGTGTTTCCAATGCACATTATGAGCCGACTCGCAGCGCAACAAGCAGGCTTGCGCGCCGCCAACGAGGTTACCCAGCGGCCATCATTACTAATATGTGATGTATATATAACTCATTGTACATCAGTAGATGCTAAAATCCCTGGACAGGGCCGCGCAGCGCTGTATTGTCGACCGAGACTTCAAGTCAGTTCATCCGGTCAGTGTAAGCGCCGGAGTAAAAATCCCTCACTGAAGCGGCCGGGGAGTCCGGTTGCGCCGGAGTAAAAATCCGGCAGCAGAAAGCCTTTTGCCCGGTGGGCCGGGGGCGGAGGGATGAAGGGCGTGGAGTTATATGGACGGGTGCGCC
>SHVS01000024.1 GCA_009694135.1 Alphaproteobacteria bacterium | reverse complement strand
GTCACGCCCCGACCGACACTCAATCCAACGCAAGAAGCCCGGCCTGAATGCGGCCAGCACAAAGGGCCCCCGCGGGGGCCCTTTGTGCTACCCCGTCTGATGCATTTTTGCTCCGGCCCACCGACGCATTTTTACTCCGGCGTTGACACGGAGGATTCGGACGCGGTCGCCTGAATTCCAAAGTTGCTGCGGAACTTCAAGCGTGCCCTGGAACTGCAGGAATTGATAGGCGCCGTCGGCGCTGCGAAAGCCGAGCGCGGTTTGCGCCGGAGCGTCGGCCGGTTGTGGGGTTAGAGGCACGAGTGTGAACCGGTCGGACAGGCGCGCGTCCTCGGCCAGGTCGGCCGTGGTCAGCGTTGGCGGATCGCTTGCTTTCAATACAGGCGGCGAGGGACAGCAGCAGGAGCGCGCAAGCCAAGGCCTTCACGGGCGAAAACATGCCCGGCTCAGAATGGAAAACGGTTACTTTCGATGAACAGGCAGTCGGTGCGTCCGCGCTGCTGCACCAGCACCACTGTCGGCTCAACCCCGGCGATTTCCAGGATCAGCTTCTGTCGGATCGCCTCGGCGAATTTTTCGAGCGCGGTGATCGCGATCATGAACGACCCCGGCCCGCCGATGACGCAGTCTTCATAATAGCTGTCGAGGCCGGGGAAGAAATCATTCGCACGCGTGGCCGGGTCGATCACGAGCGGCAGTCCATTAATGACGATGCCGGCGGCCAGTACGGCGCTGCGCACCAGCTCAACCGGTAAGCCCTGGTTATTCACGCCGTCGCCCGAAACGTCGATGACTCGCCGTGCGCCGTCAAGGCCATTGCCGTCGAACAGCCGCGAGGAATAGGCCAGGGCGGAGGAAATCGAGGTGCCTCGATACGTATTGTAGGGAAGTTTTCCGAGCGCGGCCGCGAAACTGCGTGCGGAGGCTTCGCTGTCGATGACCCGCCAATCGACCGAGGTCATTTGCACCGGCGATCCGGCCCACTCGACATAGGCTACGGCGATTCGACGGTTCAAGCCGCCGGCGATCGCCTTGAGCACGGTTGGGTGGGTGATGGCCTGGATGTAGCCTTCGCGCTGCAGTTGCTGCTCGCGCAAATCCATCGAGCCGGAGATATCGACCGCCAGAACCAATTCCAGATCGACGGCAAGCTCGGCCGCGCGCACACTCGGCGCAAAATGGGCGGTTAATAAGAGCGCCGCGCCCAAGGCGAGCCGCAGACTCAGGCCAACCACGCGCGCCGCCTTTCTGTGTGAAGCGCTCCGCTGGCCGCAGCCTACGGGTGCGGGCGATTGCGTGTCAACCGGCATGGTGCGTGGCGGCCGCAGTTGGTCGATTGGCCGATGGGGCGGGCCTGTCTCTTGGCTAAGGGCCCGGTGACGGGATAGTGTGGCGCCAGTGGGCAATACGGCCAGGGACCTGCAATGACGAGACTAGGCGCGGCACTTACCAGTCTGCTCGGCGTCACGCTGACGTGCGGCGCAGCTTCTGCCGTCGACTACGCCAAGGAAGCCGGCCTCTATGCTCCCTCGGTGTGGGAACTCAAGATCGGCGCGCATGCACGCGAACTGCCGCGCGACGAGTATATCGACTTCGCCTGCGGCACCAATGGCGGTCCACCGTCGATCCCGCTGCGCGACTGGCGCGAGTTCGCGAAATGCCCGGTTGAGCGCGGAACCAATCTACGCGAGGTCTATTTCCGTTACGACGATGAGCCCGAGTTCTGGGCGCGCGCGAATGGCGCCGACACGCAGATCAAGGTCTATGAATACACCTCGGTCTATTCCGTACCGGTGATCGCCTCCGGGCTGTTCGATGAAAACGGATTCTTGGTCGGCCTGCGCCTGGTGACCGATCCGCGTATGCCGGTCGATGTGCGCGAGAACGCGATCAGCCTCAATGGTTATTTGCTCGCGCGGTTCGGCGAGGAGGATTGGACCTGCCAAGACCTGCCGCGCCTCGAAGGCGATTCCGAATTCCGCAACGTGTTCATCAAGCGCTCCTGTCGCCGAGCGGACAAGGCGACCGGGCTCAATCTGTTGCTTGATGCGCGCTATTTACGCCGCGCCGGCCAAGCGATCATCGATCCGGTCACGCATATCGCGACCGAGGGTCAGTTCGAAAGCACGACCCGGCTCGAGATGTTCCTGCCGGCGCCGATAGAAAATCCGGCGGCAAAAATCGCGGCGCTTCCGGTCGATGCGGCCTCGCCGCGCGACGCGCTGATTGCGCGCGCGCGCGATTGCCCGGGCTGCGATCTCACGCGCGCCAATCTGAAGCGGGCCGATTTGCGCGGGGCGAAGTTGGCCGGCGCCAATCTGACTCTGGCCAATTTGCATGGCGCCAATCTTGCCGGCGCCGATCTGACCGGCGCTCTACTCACCAACGCCAATGTCAATCGCGCCGATCTGCGCCGCGCCAAGCTGGGCAAGAGTTTTATGCACGAGGTCATGCTGTTCGACTCTCGCCTCGACGGCGCCGATCTTGGCGGGGCCGATTTGACCGGCGCTTTGGCCGGCAAGATTCAGCTCACCGGCGCCAAACTGCAGGGGGCCAAGCTCCTGGGCGTGGATTTTCGCAACGCGCGGCTCAACGACGCCGATTTTACCGGCGCGGACCTCACATCATCCTGGTTCCACGACGCGCGCATTGAACGCGCCAATTTCACCCGCGCCACGCTCAACGAAGCGGTGATGTGGGCTGCCAATCTGACCGAGGCGAATTTGACTGGCGTGATCGCCGAGGCGGTGGATCTTTATGGCGCCATGTTGCGTGGCGCGAATATGTCGAACGGTAATTTTGCTTACTCCCGTCTCACCGGCGCCAATATGGCCGATGCGAAGACCGAGGGCGCCAACTGGACCGAGGCCGATCTGCCGATTGGGTTTACCCCCCGCTGATTGACTAGGGCTTGACCCTTGGCCCGGGCGAGCCTAGGTTTTTTGCCGCGCGGGTGCATGGCCCACGCTTAATAATGATTTTGGGAGGAAGCAGAATGTCTCGCATGTCTCTTCGCCGACTGCTGGGCACGACGGCGGCTGCCGGCGCGTTTGCGCTTGGCATGGTCGGCGCCGGTCAAGCAGCCGATGTCACCAAGGCGCGGCTGGAAAACGCCGACAAGGAGCCGCAAAACTGGATCACCACATTCCAGAATTACAGCTCGCACCGTTTCTCGCGGCTGAATCAGATCAACCGTGACAACGTCAAGAATCTCAAGGTTGCGTTCTCCGTGCCGCTTTCGACCGGCTTGGTCGGGCGCGACGCCACGCAGCTCGAGATGCCGCCGATGGTCGACGACGGGTTCATGTATATCGACGACGCTGCTGGCGTGTTCTACAAGCTCGACGTGCGCTCCGGTACCATGGGCAAGACGGTGTGGCGGACCGATGTGACTGTCGCCAAGGATCTGGTGGCGCGTTCGCGCGGCGGCGCTCTGTGGGGCAGCAACTTCTATCACAATCTGGCCGATGGTCGCGTGGTGGCGATTAACACCACGAGTGGCGAAGTCGTGTGGGACAAGCAAATCGCGCGCGTGAAGCATCCCAAGGGCTCGAACGTGAGCGTCGAGCGTGAAGGCTTCACCGCCGCTCCGCTCGCCGTCGATGGCAGAATCCTGGTCGGCAATTCCAAGGGCGACGCGGGCACCAATGGCTGGCTGGCAGCGGTCAACGCCGCCGATGGCAAGGAAATGTGGCGCACTTACACCATTCCTGGCCCGGGCGAATTTGGCCACGACACCTGGAAGGACGACCACAACGCCTGGAAGACCGGCGGCGCGGCTCTGTGGACCACTGGCTCCTACGACGTGGATCTAAAGACCACGATCTGGGGCGCGGCGCAGCCGGTGCCGATGTTCGACCCGGAATTCCGTCCCGGCGACAACCTCTACTCGAACAGCGCGATCGGCTACGATATCGATACCGGCAAGATCAAGTGGTACTTCCAGTACACGCCGAACGAATCCTGGGACTATGACGAGCAGGGCGTGCACATGCTGGTCGATGCCCCGTTCCAGGGCAGCCCACGCAAGATGGTCGTGCATTTCGGCCGCAACGGCTTCTACTACCAATTGGACCGCACGAACGGGAACTTCCTGACCGCGGCGCAATACGTCGAGAAGGTCACTTGGACGGCCGGCATCGACCCGAAGACGGGCAAGCCGCTCGAGTACGACCCGAAGCGGGCGTTGCAGACTTACATTCCGGCGACGCGCTTTGCCCGCGCCGACACTGCACCTAAGCAGGCCTGCCCTGCCCTTGAAGGCGGCGTGCGTTGGCAGCCCTATGCCTATAACCCGGACAAGCGCCACGCTTACCTGGGCGGCGAGGATGGCTGCCAGACACTGCAGATCGTGCCCGCCATCACTCTGCCCGACGGCGCCATCGATGAGAAGGGCCGCCGCAAGCCGGGCACGGCCTCGACGCAGAACCTGCGTGGCCTGCACACGATCACCGACGTGACCACTGGCCAGGTCAAGACGCGTAAGTGGGTCCCATACTCCAATCGCTCGGGCATGCTGGCCACCAGCGGCGGGTTGGTGTTCACCGCCACGATCGACGGGACCATCATGGCGTTGAATGACGACACGCTTGACGTGCTGTGGAGCTTTAATTCCGGCATCCCGACCAAGGGACCGGTCGTTTCCTACTCCGTTGGTGGCAAGCAGTTCATCGCCATCGCCGCCGGTTCTCCTGGACCGGGCGGCGCTGCTTGGCCGGAACTGAAGGACATGATCCAAGGCGCGATGCTGTATGTCTTCGCGCTCTAGTTAGCCTCTGACACAGGGCAGGGCGGGCCGGGAAACCAGCCCGCCCTGTTCATTGTGGTCCGAGTGGTCCGGGGCGCTTTTGCAATCCGGGCGCGCCTGGATATCCTGAGACGGTCACGTTCAATGCGAGAGGTCGTAATGCGCAGAGTTTGCTTAAGTCTGTTGCTGGCCGTCGTACTCGGCGGCGAGGTCATGGCGCAGGAAGTGGTCAAAGGCAAAGCCGTGCCACTGCAAGCGGATCAGATCACGATCGGCACGCGGCGCATTTCGATTTTCGGCATCGATGCGCCGGATCCGGATCAGGATCGCGAATGCCGGTTCAACGGCCAGGCCTTCGGCTGCTTCAGCAATGCGCGCCGGTTTCTGGCTGCGATGCTCGACCTGGGTGAGGTCACTTGCACCGACACCGGCAAGAAGAACTACGTCCAGTTCGCCTATATGACTTGCGTGATCAACGGCAAGGACATCGGCGAAGAGATGGTCAAGGCCGGCCACGCGCTCGCGTTTCTGCCGCAGAGCACCAAATACGTCGAGTTTGAAAAGGCCGCCAAGGCGGCGAAACTCGGCATCTGGCAGACCGGCGTGGGATTCACCATTCCCTGGGTCTGGCGGGAATTCAACAGCCGGCCGATCGACGGGCCGTAAGCCCGCGCGCCGCCCGTTTTAGCGCAGCCACGGAGCTAGCGCGCTGCGGGCGGATATTCCTTGCAACGCGCGGCGCCGGCGCCCCAGAACGAAAGGCACTCTTCCAAAGTCGGCGCCGGCTTGCCGACGAGTTCGGCGAAGACGAACATCGCCAGCGCCGTCGCTTCGCGCTGCGTCAAGGTGACCGCGCCTTGGCCGATGTTGGCTCCCGCAAGTTGTTCGCGCGTCACGCCGTAACAACGGGCGTCGGTATAGGCGTTGCGGTCGAAATAGGGCATTTCCGAGCCTGGGCGGCCGCACAGAATCACTTCAACCACTTGCTCCTGGGTGAGCTTGGTTCCGCGCAGCGTAAAGCCGACCGGCGCTTGCGGATCGTCGGGAACGCCGTTCCCGCTCCAGCCGTGGCAATTCTTGCACGGCGCCTTGTTGATCCAGCTTTCCTTGCCCAACTTCGCGTCCTGCGCCTGACCAATGGACGGAACGAGCAGCACGCAGGCCGCTAGAAAACCGGCGGCCATGCTTGCGGCCAATGAGCGAAGGTTGCGCTCGATCATCATGGTCATGGCTCCCCTGGCTAGCGCCGTGCGTACGTTTGTTTCTGAGCGGTTTCGGCCCGCGGATCATTAGAGCCGACCATCGGGGTGGTTTGCAACCGGGCCCGGTATTACCGTGCGTCCTTGCTAAGCGCTATCGCATGCGCCAGAGTTGCGGTTAGTTTGAGCCGTTGGCGGTGAACAGCCCAACTGGTTCGCTCGCCATACGCAACTCAGGGAAATGTGTCTCACCAAAGCGTGAGCGCCGCGCTAAGACGCACGGCGGTATATAGGAGGATCAAGCTGATGGCCAAGATTGAAACGATCCCGGGCGCCGGCAATAAGGGTGCCGCGGCGAAGACGGGCAACTCGCGTCGTCGGTTCCTGACGGGCGGCGCGGCTGCGGTGGCGGCGGGTGCGGCGACGCTGGCGATGCCGAGCGTTTCGCGCGCGCAGACGGTGACCTGGCGCTTCCAGAGCACTTGGGGCGCGACGGACATCTTTCACGAATATGCGCAGGACTACGTCAAGCGCGTGAACGAAATTGCCGGCAATCGCTTCAAGCTGGAGTTGCTGGCCGCCAACGCTGTTGTCGGCGCTTTCCAAACCATGGACGCGACGCATTCCGGTGCGCTCGACGGCTCGCATGGCGTGACCGCCTATTGGTACGGCAAGCACAAGGCGGCGTCGTTTTATGGCACCACCGCCCCCTTCGGCTGGGACGCCAACCAACTGCTCGGCTGGTTCTATTACGGTGGCGGCATGGCGCTGTATAACGAGCTGATCGGCACCAACCTCAAGCTCAACGTGGTTGGCTATCTGACCGGCCCGATGCCGACACAACCGCTTGGTTGGTTCAAGAAGGACATTCGCACCGGCGACGACTTGAAGGGCCTCAAGTTCCGCACCGTTGGGCTTGCCGGCGACCTCTATACGGCGATGGGCCTGGCGGTCACCAATATCCCTGGCGGCGAAGTGGTGCCGTCGATGCAGCGCGGCGTTTTGGACGCGGCTGAGTTCAACAACCCGTCGTCGGATAGAGCCTATGGCATGCCCGACGTGTCGAAGAGTTATGTGCTCGGCAGCTATCACCAGCGCATGGAAACCTTCGAGGTCTTGTTCAACAAGACCAAGCACGACGCGCTGCCCGCGGAGCTCAAGGCGACACTGCGTTACGCCGCGGAGGCCGCGTCGGCCGACATGTCGTGGAAGCAGCAGGATCGCTATCCGAAAGACCTGCAGGAGATGCGCGACAAGCAGGGCGTCAAGACCTCCCGCGTCACCGATGCCGTGCTGCAGGCGCAGCTCGCCGGATGGACCAAGGTTCTGGCCGAGCTTGAGAAAGACCCCTACAACAAGAAGGTGCTCGATTCACAGCGCGCCTGGGTCAAGCGGGTGGTCGGCTTCTATCGCGAATACGACACCTCCAATGAAATGGCCTGGAACTACTTCAACCGCGCGTAGTGCCTGAACATCTTGTGGGACTAAACACGACGGGCGGCGCCGAAATTTCGGCGCCGCCTGTGCGTTAGACGCGGCCATCTTCCGCCGCCCGAATAGCGGAGACCTTTGTGCATATCGATAAGATTCTGCTTGGCGTCGATCGCGTGAGCGCCGCGGTCGGTAAGCTGTTTGCGTGGTGCATCGTGCTGCTGACGCTAGCCGTCAGCTACGAAGTGTTCGCGCGCTATTTGTTTCGTAGCCCGACCAGCTGGGCCTTCGACGCCAGCTATATTCTCTATGGCACGCTGTTCATGATGGCCGGCGCCTATACGCTCTCGCGCAATGGGCATGTGCGCGGCGATTTCATGTACCGGAATTTTTCGCCGCGCAAACAGGCGGCCTTCGACCTCGTGCTCTATGTCCTGTTTTTCTTTCCCGGTATGCTCGCCTTCGCCTATGCCGGCTGGACCTATTTCAGCTTCTCCTATTCGATGAACGAACATTCGTCCTTCTCGCCGCATGGCCCGATCATCTGGCCGTACAAAGGCGTCATTCCGCTAGTAGGCGTGCTGATGCTGGCGCAAGGCCTGGCCGAAGTGACGCGCTGCATTATTTGCCTGCGCAGCGGCGAGTGGCCGCGCCGGCTCAAGGACGTCGAGGAGCTGGAAAAAGTCGTCGCGGAAAAGATCGCGGCCGAGCGCGCAGCCGCCGAAGGCATACGCTGATGGACGGGTTGCGCGAAGTTCTTCGTCTCGGCCTGACCGATCCGCAACTCGGTCTGTTGCTGCTCGCGCTCTTCGTGGTGGCAATTTCGCTCGGCTTTCCGATCGCCTTCACGCTCATGGCGCTCGGCGTGTTCTTCGGCTACCTCGGCATGGGCGACATCATCTTTAACCTGTTGGTGCAGCGCACCTACGGGGTGATGACGAACGACGTGCTCATCTCGGTGCCGTTGTTCGTGTTCATGGGCTACATCATCGAGCGGGCGAATATCCTCGATCGCCTGTTCCGTTCGCTGCAGTTGGCGTCGAACAACATTCCGGCTTCGCTGGCCGTGGCGACATTGCTGACTTGCGCGATCTTCGCCACGGCGACCGGCATAGTCGGCGCGACCGTCACGCTCATGGGGCTGCTCGCCTTTCCGGTGATGCTGCGCGCCGGCTACGACACGCGGCTGGCGGCGGGCGTCGTGTGTGCCGGCGGCACGCTGGGGATTCTGATTCCGCCGTCGATCATGCTGATCCTCTATGGCGCGACCGCCAATGTCTCGCCGGTTCGCCTCTATGCTGGCGCGTTTTTTCCAGGACTGATGCTTGCCGGTCTGTACATCGTTTATGTGGTGGCGGTCGCGATCATCAAGCCGAGCATGGCGCCCAAGCTGGTGCTGGCCGAAAAGCCGCGTTTTGCCGCCGTGCTGTTGGAACTCGTGCTCGGCTTCGCTCCGCTGGCGGCGCTGATCACCGCGGTCCTGGGCGCGATCCTGTTCGGGCTCGCGACACCGTCCGAAGCAGCGGCGATGGGCGCCATGGGCGCGATCATTTTGGCCGCCGCCTATCGCAATTTGACCTTCGAGGGTTTGAAAGAGTCCGTCTTTCTAACGGCTCGGACCTCGGCGATGGTCGGCTGGCTGTTCGTCGGCTCGTATATTTTCTCGGCCGTGTTCGGCTATCTCGGTGGGCAACAGGTGATCGAGCATTTCGTACTCGGGCTCGACCTCAACCCGACCACCTTTATGCTTTTGGCGCAGACGATCATCTTCCTGCTCGGCTGGCCGCTGGAGTGGACCGAGATCATCATCATCTTTGTGCCGATCTTCCTGCCGCTGCTAAAACACTTTAATGTCGATCCAGTCTTTTTCGGCGTAATGGTCGCGCTCAATTTGCAGACATCGTTCCTGTCGCCGCCCGTCGCCATGTCCGCGTTCTATCTCAAAGGCGTTGCGCCGCCGCATGTGAAGCTGGGCGACATCTTCATGGGCATGGTTCCGTTCATGGGCGTCGTGATCGTTGCCATGGTGATGATGTATATCTTCCCCGGCATCGCGACTTGGCTGCCTTCGGTTTTGTATTGATGGCGAAGGCGAAACAACCAAAGGCGGCGCGTTTACCTGCGCCGTCGGAATTGGCTGGGCTATCCGCCGCAACCGCGGCCGGGTGGATCGCCGAGCATCGGATCTCGGCGGAAGAGCTGGTCACGGCGTGTCTCGAACGCATCGATGCCGTGGATGCCAACATCTCCGCCTGGGCGCAGCTCGACCAAGATTATGCGCTCAGCCAGGCGCGCGAGAGCGACCGGCTGCGGCGCGAGGGGCGTAATCTGGGGCCGCTCGCCGGCGTGCCGGTCGGCATCAAGGACATCATCGACACCGGCGATCTGCCGACGGAATGCGGCAGTGTGTTATGCGCCGGCCGCAGGCCGCTGCGCGACGCCGCCGTCGTTGCGCGCCTCCGCGCTGCGGGCGCGATCATTCTCGGCAAAACGGTGACCACCGAATTCGCGCTGCTCGAGCCGGGCAAGACCCGGAACCCCTATGATGCGAGCCGCACGCCCGGCGGGTCGTCGAGCGGATCGGCGGCGGCGGTGGCGGCGAGCATGGTTCCGCTCGCGCTCGGCACGCAGACCAATGGTTCGGTCATTCGCCCGGCAGCGTTTTGCGGCGTCTATGGCCTCAAGCCGAGTTTCGGATCGATCGGCCGCGGCGGCATGCTGATGCTCTCGCGCGCGCTCGATCAGCCGGGGCTATTCGCGCGCTCGCTCGATGATATCGCGCTGCTTGGCGATGTCGTGATCGGCCATGACGCTGGCGATCCGGACTCGCGCCCGACCGCCGCACCCGATCTTGTCCGGCTGCTGGCCAGCGCGCCGCCGGTTACGCCGCGCATCGCCGTGGTGCGCTCGCCGGTCTGGGACAAGGCCGAGCCTGACACGCGCGACGCCTTCGCCGAGCTTGAAGCGGCGCTGGGCAAACACGCGGTCGCCGTTGACTTGCCGGCGCTCTTCGAGCAGGTGGCTGGCTGGCATAAAATCGTGTTCGAGGCCGGGATCGCCTTCAACCTGGCGCGCGAATATGCGCAAGGCCGGGACAAGCTCAGCGCCGGGTTGCGCACTATCATCGAAAATGGACAGAAGCACCCCGCGCTCGCCTATCAACAGGCGCTGGCGATGATTCCGTGCATCGGTGCGGCGCTGGATGCGATTTTCGACGAATATGACGCGATCGTGACGCCGGCCGCGCCCGGCGAGGCGCCGGCGATCGCGACCACCGGCAGCCCGATTTTCAGCACGATCTGGACCTTCGCCGGCGCGCCCGCGCTCACCTTGCCGCTCATGCGCGGATCGCACGGCCTGCCGCTCGGCGTGCAAATGATCGGCCAGCGCGGCCGTGACGGGCGGCTCCTGAGAACCGCCCGCTGGCTGGAAAAGAAACTGGCGCGTTAGCTCAGTAACTGGTGAGTATGACTGCTAGCTTATCTAGTCAGCCCGTTCTTCGATTTCTCGCCTAATTTTGTCCAAACGCTTGCCTTGATATGTCCACTCCCACGGGCCAGAAATCCCACTAGGATCGAATCCAAATCCCTTGATCGCTTGATACGCCGCATCCGACAAGGAGGTTATATCTCCCTTGAAGTCGACCTTGTTGACGTCATCGGCGGTCTTGCAACGATGGTCGCATCTCTTGCAAGTTGAAGTTCAGTACCTGGGTTCATGCCGATAATCGAGAACCGGAATCTTGTGCGTCTCTTAGCTACCTCGACCTCGGCTTTCGCTTCCGGCGTTTCGTATACTTCATCTCCGACCCGGATTCACGGATGGAAGCAAGCATAAGTGCCGCCTTTGCCCGTGCGGGAGCTAACCGAAAAAACTCACGGTTCTTGCTTACGCGGTGGTCGTCGAATGCTTCATGAAGCTGTGCTTCTACGAAGGCGGAATCCTTTACCTCGCATGCGAAGTAAGGTTCAAACGGGAGCGGAACTCCAGTCTGATACAGACTACGAATTCTCGCGGCTAGATCGTTATTCGTGCGACCGATCTTGATAAGTCCGGGCATGGCCTCGTTGACAAGCACATAGACTATTTCAGGCATTGAAATATGTCCTTGTTAGCAGCTCGGCGCTCAACTCATCGGCCAGCGCGGCCGTGACGGGCGGCTCCTCAGAACCGCCCGCTGGCTGGAAAAAAAGCTGGCCTAGGCCGGCTTGCCGATGAAATCGCTCTTGCCGATATCCAAGCCATTGTGGCGCAGGATATCGTAGGCCGTGGTGGCGTGGAAAAAGAAATTCGGCAAGGCGAAGCCAAACAGATAGGTCAGCCCCTTGAACGACAGTTCCCGTGGCCCGACCTTGAGTGAGATCGTGCGTTCCTCGGAGCCGTCGAACTTCGCCGCCGGCACGCTGCCGATGAAATCGAGCGTCTTGGCGATGCGCGCCTTGAGCTCGTCGAATGTCTTTTCCTCGTCAGCGAATTTCGGCACCTCGACGCCGGCCAGACGCGCGGCCGCGCCCTTGGCGTGATCGGTCGCAGTCTGAATTTGGCGCGTCAGCGTGAACATGTTGGGATAAAGACGCGCTGTCAGAAGCGTATTCGGATTGATCTTCTTTTCGGCGGCATAGGCGGCCGCTTTGTCGAGGATCGCCGACAGGGCGGTCAGAATTTGAACGAACACGGGCACGGAGGCCTGATACATCGACAGCGACATGGAGATGGTCCTGTTCTGGGGAAGGGAAAAACGTAAAGGGAGTTTAGCGCGGAAGCTCGCTCGCTCCTATCAGAAGCGTATCGACGGCGCGCGCGCATTGCCGGCCCTCGCGGATCGCCCATACAACCAGCGATTGGCCGCGCCGCATATCACCGCAGGCGAAAGTCTTAGCCGCCGATGTCTGATAGTCGTTGGTGTTCGCATTGACATTGCTGCGCCCATCCAGCGCCGCGCCCGATTGCTCGACCAGCCCTGCCCGCTGCGGCCCGAGGAATCCCATGGCAAGAAACACCAGATCGGCTTTGAGCTCGAAACGGCTACCGGCGACTTCCTGCATCTGCGGCCGCCCATTGGCGCCCGTGACCCATTCGACATGCACGCATTCGATCGCCGTCACGCGCCCATCCTGGCCGACAGCACGCTTGGTGAGCACGGCGAAGTCGCGCTCGCAGCCTTCTTCCTGCGAAGACGAGGTGCGCAGCTTGAGCGGCCAGTCGGGCCAGGTCAGCGCCTTGTCTTCGTGCTCCGGCGGCTTCGGCATGATTTCAAGCTGTGTGACCGAGGCGGCGCCCTGGCGGTTGGCCGTTCCGATACAGTCGGAGCCGGTGTCGCCGCCGCCGATCACCACGACGTGCTTGCCCTTGGCCGACAGCGTGCCGCGCGGGGCCGCGCGCGTCTCGTCATCGCCGGCGACGCGCTTGTTCTGCTGCACCAAATATTCCATGGCGAAATGGATGCCCGCGAGCTCGCGCCCCGGCACTTCCAAGTCGCGCGGCGCCTCGGCGCCGCCGGCCAATACCAGGGCGTCGTATTCCTCGGCCACAGACTGGAACGACACATCCTTGCCGACCTCGACGCCGGTCTTGAAGGTGACGCCTTCGGCTTCCATCTGCGCGATGCGGCGGTCGATGATGCGCTTTTCCATCTTGAAGTCGGGAATGCCATAGCGCAGCAGCCCGCCGATGCGGTCGGACTTCTCGAACAGTGTGACGTCATGGCCAGCGCGTGCGAGTTGCTGCGCTGCCGCCAGCCCGGCCGGGCCGGAGCCTATCACTGCCACGCGCTTGCCGGACTTCCTCGCCGGCGGCTCTGGCAGGATCCAGCCTTCCTCCCAGCCGCGATCGACGATCTCGCACTCGATCGTTTTGATCGTTACAGGGTTCTCGTCGATGTTGAGCGTGCAGGACGCCTCGCAGGGCGCGGGGCAAATCCGCCCGGTGAATTCAGGGAAATTGTTGGTCGAGTGCAGCGTCTCGAGCGCAGTGCGCCACTGGTCGTGATACACCAGATTGTTCCAGTCCGGGATCATGTTATTGACCGGACAGCCGGTGTGGCAGAAGGGAATGCCGCAATCCATGCAGCGCGCCGCCTGCTGCCGCACTTCCGGATAGGGCAGGGGCTTGACGAATTCGGTCCAGGTCTTGAGTCGCGTCTCCGGCTTCGCGTAGCCGCGATCATGACGTTCGATTTCAAGGAAGCCGGTCGGCTTGCCCATGGTGTTTATCCCGGAATGCGCGGTTATTCGGCGACGCTGGCGACGGCCGCGAGGCGCTCGGCCTTGAGTTCCATGAGCGCGCGGCGATAGTCTTTCGGCACAACTTTGACGAAACGCGTCAACGCGGTCGGCCAATCTTCAAGCAGCAGGCGGGCGCGCGCGCTGCCGGTGTGCAACTGGTGACGCTCGATCAAGATGCGCAGCCGCTCTGCGTCGAAGCGCAGCATGTCCCCCATGCCACTGTCTTCGACCGAAGGCGATTGCTGGCGCGGCCGGTCGACGTCCTCGGGCACAGATGACTCCGGCGCGGCAATTTTCTCCATCTCGACCATGGCAAGATTACACAGATCCTTCATCCGGCCCTGCGGGTCATAGACATAGGCGATGCCGCCCGACATGCCGGCGGCAAAATTACGACCGGTCTCGCCCAGTACCACAACCACGCCGCCGGTCATGTATTCGCAGCAATGGTCGCCCGCGCCTTCGACCACCGTCAGTGCGCCAGAATTGCGCACGGCGAAGCGCTCGCCGGCCACGCCTTCGAAATAGGCTTCGCCGGCGATCGCGCCGTACAACACGGTGTTGCCGACGATGATGTTGGCGGTCGGATCCCGCCGCGCCTCTTTCGGTTGGCGCACAACGATGCGGCCACCGGAAAGTCCTTTACCGACATAGTCATTCGCGTCGCCGGTGAGTTCGAGCGAAACCCCGCGGGCCAGAAATGCGCCGAAGCTCTGCCCAGCGGTGCCGCGGAGAAGCACGGCAATCGTGTTTGGCGCCAATCCCGCATGGCCGTAGCGGCGCGCGACCTCGCCTGACAGCATGGCGCCGACTGTGCGATGGACATTGCGGATCGCACGCTCGATGCGCACCGGTTCGCCCTGGTCGAGCGCCTGACGGGCGGCGGCGATCAACTCGTGGTCGAGCGCCCCTTCGAGCCCGTGATTTTGCTGCTCGCATTTGCGAACTGCGACGCCCGGCTTGGCCGGCGCTTGATAAAGCAGCTTCGACAAATCGACGCCGCTCGCCTTCCAATGGCCGACCGCGCGGCGCGTATCGAGCTTGTCGACCCGGCCGATCATCTCATCGACGGTGCGGAAGCAGAGCTTGGCCATGATCTCGCGCAGTTCCTCGGCGACGAAGAAGAAATAATTGATCACATGCTCCGGCTTGCCGGTAAAGCGCTTGCGCAGCACCGGATCCTGGGTCGCGATCCCGACCGGGCAAGTGTTGAGGTGGCACTTGCGCATCATGATGCAGCCGGCGGCGATCAGCGGCGCGGTCGAAAAGCCGAACTCATCGGCGCCAAGCAGCGCGCCGATGGCGACGTCGCGCCCGGTGCGCAATCCGCCATCGACTTGCACGGCGATGCGCCCGCGCAAGCCATTGAGCACGAGTGTCTGTTGCGTCTCGGCCAGGCCGATTTCCCACGGCGAGCCGGCGTGGGTGAGGGAGGTGAGCGGCGAAGCGCCTGTGCCGCCCTCGAAGCCCGATATGGTCACATGGTCGGAGCGCGCCTTCGCTACGCCGGCGGCGACCGTGCCGACGCCGACCTCGGACACGAGTTTGACCGAAATGCGCGCGGCCGGATTGGCGTTTTTCAGATCGTGGATCAATTGCGCCAGATCCTCGATCGAATAGATGTCGTGATGCGGCGGCGGCGAGATCAGCGCGACGCCGGGCGTCGAATGGCGCACGCGGGCGATGTTCTTGTCGACCTTATACCCCGGCAATTGCCCGCCTTCGCCCGGCTTGGCGCCTTGCGCCATCTTGATCTGGATGTCGTCGGCGTTGACCAGATATTCCGCCGTGACGCCGAAGCGGCCGGAGGCCACTTGCTTGATCGCCGAGCGCATTGAATCGCCATTCGGCAGCGGCTTGAAGCGATCCGCCTCTTCGCCGCCCTCCCCGGTGTTGGAGCGCGCGCCGATGCGGTTCATGGCAATCGCGAGCGTGGTGTGCGCCTCGCGGCTGATCGAGCCGAAACTCATCGCGCCGGTCGCGAAGCGCTTGACGATCTCCTGCGTCGGTTCGACCTCGGAGAGATCGAGCGGCTTTTTGGCCCATTTGAACTGCATCAGACCGCGAATGGTAAGCAACCGCTCGCTCTGCTCGTTGATCGTTGCGGCGAAGGCGCGATAGTCGTCGGGCAGCTTGCCGCGCACGGCGTGTTGCAGCTTGGCGACGGATTCCGGCGTCCAGGCGTGGTCTTCGCCGCGCAGGCGGAAGGCGTAATCGCCGCCGACGTCGAGCATATTGCGATAGAGCGGGCTATCGCCGAAGGCGTCGCGATGCCGGCGCACGGTTTCGGCCGCGATCTCCAGCAATCCGGCGCCTTCGATCGTCGTCGCCGTGCCGGTGAAATAAGCCTCGATCAGTTTTGACGTCAGCCCGACGGCATCGAAAATCTGTGCGCCGCAGTAGGATTGATAGGTGGAGATGCCCATCTTGGACATCACCTTGAGCAAGCCCTTGCCGATCGCCTTGATATAGTTCTTGTGCATCTCCGGCGGAGTGAGGGCATGGCCCTGCTGGATGCGCAGCTGATCGAGCGTCTGGAAGGCGAGATACGGGTTGATCGCCTCGGCGCCATAGCCGGCCAGGACGCAGAAGTGATGCACTTCGCGCGCTTCGCCAGTTTCGATCACGAGGCCGGTCTGCATGCGCAAGCCTTGGCGGATCAGGTGATGATGCACGGCGGCGGTTGCGAGCAAAGACGGGATCGGGATGCGCTCGGCGGCAACCGCACGATCCGAGAGAATAAGGATATTGTTGTCGGCTAAAACCGCATCCGTCGCGGCATGACACAGGCGCTCGATCGCGAGCGCAAGACCGGCCGCACCTTCAGTAGCCGGCCAGGTGATGTCGAGCGTGGCGGTGCGGAACGCGCCATCGACCAATTCGGCGATGGAGCGGATCTTGTCGAGATCGGCATTGGTTAGCACCGGCTGCGACACTTCCAGGCGATGATGCGCGCCGGCATGATGGCCGAGCAGATTTGGCCGCGGCCCGATCATCGACACCAGCGACATCACCAATTCCTCGCGGATCGGGTCGATCGGCGGGTTGGTGACCTGGGCGAAGTTTTGCTTGAAGTAATTGAACAAAAGCTTCGGCTTGCGCGACAGCACGGCGATCGGCGTATCGGTGCCCATCGAGCCGACCGGGTCGTCGCCGTCCCTGGCCATCGGTTCGAGGAAGAATTGGAGATCTTCCTGCGTGTAGCCGAAGGCTTGCTGACGATCGAGCAGCGCCTGCGGGTCGTTGCTTGCGGCCGGAGCCGGCGGCGGGGCTAATGTTGGCAAATCGTGGAGCTTATATTGCGTGCGCTTGAGCCAATCGTCGTAGGGAGCGGCTTCGGCCAGCGTGCGTTTGATTTCCACGTCGTCGATGATGCGGCCTTGCTCAAGATCGATGAGCAGCATCTTGCCCGGCTGGAGCCGCCACTTGCGCGTGATCTTTTCCTCCGGCACCGGCAGCACGCCGGATTCCGAGGCCATGATCACCTGGTCGTCGTCGGTGACAATGAAGCGCGCCGGCCGCAAACCATTGCGGTCGAGCGTCGCGCCGATCTGCCGGCCATCGGTGAAGGCGATCGACGCCGGGCCGTCCCACGGCTCCATCAGCGCGGCGTGATATTCGTAAAACGCCTTGCGCTTGGCATCCATCAGCTTATTGCCGGCCCAAGCTTCGGGGATCAGCATCATCACCGCATGGGCGAGCGGATAGCCTCCAGCGATCAGCAGTTCGAGCGCGTTGTCGAGGCACGCGGTGTCCGACTGCCCATGCGGGATGATCGGCCACATCTTGTCGAGGTCGGGGCCGATCAGATCGGACTCCATCGTGCGGCGGCGGGCGTACATCCAATTGACGTTGCCGCGCACGGTGTTGATCTCGCCGTTATGGGCGATGAACCGATAGGGATGGGCGAGCTTCCACGACGGGAAGGTGTTGGTGGAAAACCGCTGATGCACTAGCGCCAAAGCCGATTCCGTCAGCGGGTTGCGCAGATCGGCGTAAAAGCTCTCTACCTGCGGCGCCAGCAAAAGCCCCTTGTAGACCACGGTGCGCGTCGACATCGACGGGATGTATAGATCACGCAGCCCGGCGAGCTTCTTTTTCTTCGCCAACTCGTCCAGTGGGTTTTGCGTCTGCTTCCGAATGGTGAGCAGCTTGCGCTCGAAGGCGTCCTGATCGGCGACATTGGTGCCGCGACCGATGATCGCCTGGCGGATGACCGGCATCTGTTCGAGCACGGTGCGGCCGAGCCCGGTGATGTCGGTCGGCACCGCGCGCCAGCCGAGCAGGATCTGCCCCTCGGCGCGGATGAAATGCTCGAACTGCTTGACCGCCACGTCGCGCGATTTGTCGTCGCGCGGCAGGAAGCACATCGCCACGCCGTAGAAGCCGGGCGGCGGCAGAACGACGCCGGCATTCGCCGCCCAGTCGCGCAGCAGTGCGTCGGGAATCTGGATCAGGCAGCCGGCGCCGTCGCCGACCAGCGGATCGGCGCCCACCGCGCCGCGATGGTCGAGATTGAGCAGAATCTGCAGGCCCTGGCGGATCAGCGCGTGCGACTTGCGGCCCTTGATGTTGGCGACAAAGCCAACGCCGCAAGAGTCGTGCTCGTTGCGCGGGTCGTAGAGGCCCTGTGCTGCAAAACCCTGGGCTTCAAAGCTCTGTGCTTCAGGCGCGGTCATGGCGGCGGACGCGGTTTCCCTCGGAAAATGGGACAACCACTCTGCCCTAAATCGGGCCGCAGCGCAAAACCGAGTCTACGCCGGAGCGGTATGCGCCGGCGGCAGGTCTCCAAGCGAGTGGAGGGGCGTTAGCCGACCACGGAAAGAGAGTTTGGTTGGTCGCCTAGGATGCGCGATTTCGGCAGGCGCAGCGTGGCGATCGTGCCAACGGCCGGGGTGCTTTGCAGGTCGATCGACCCGCCATGCAGCTCGATCAGCGCCTTGCACAGCGGCAGCCCTAGGCCGGTGCCTTCGTGCTTGCGGTTGAGGCCGCTGTCGAGTTGGGTAAAGGCCATGAAGGCGCGCGGTATTTCCTCGAGCTGCATGCCGATGCCGGTGTCCTCGACCTGGATGACGCAGCCGTTCCTGCCGGTCCAAGCGGTGAGCGTGATCCGACCCCCGGCGCGGGTGAACTTGACCGCGTTCGACAGCAGGTTGACGAGGACCTGGATCATCTTGTGGCGGTCCACGATCACTTTTCCCAAGCTGGGCGAGAGCGCCTGGTTGATAGTTACCTGGCCGAGCTTGGCGCGTTCGCGCACCATGGCGATCGCGTCATTCACCAATTCGCCGATGGCGCACAGGTCTTCGGTGAGCTCCTCGCGGCCGGCCTCGACCTTAGCCATATCAAGAATATCGTTGATTACGCTCAGAAGATGCATGCCGGAGCGATGGATGTCGGACACATATTCGGCATAGCGGGCGTCGCCGATCGGCCCGAAGGTGGAGCGCTCCATGAGTTCGGAAAAGCCGATGATCGCGTTGAGCGGCGTGCGCAATTCGTGGCTCATGTTGGCGAGAAATTGTGATTTCGCCATATTGGCCGCCTCGGCCGCCAGTCGTGCCGCGACCTGTTCTTCGTCCGCGCGTTTGCGCAAGGGGATGTCGGAAATAATGACGATCCAGCCTCCGTCGGGCAGCTGTTCGTCGATGCCAACGATGGTGCGCACCAGAGCTTGTTCCGGCTGACCGGGCGCCCACACGGTGAGCGGAAACAGCAGCGCGCTGCCGGGAAGTTCACGCGCGTGCTCGCCGAGGTATTTCTTATAGAGGTCCAGTGCGGGGGCGCCATCGAGCGCGAACAGGATGTTGCCTGCAGAGCTCGAGACCATGCGTTCCGGCCCGAATACGTCCCATCCGCCCATGCTGCCGTGGCCGATGCGCAGCGCGTCGCCATACAACCCGAGCGCCGCGACCATGCCCTCGCGCGGCGCGCAGTCGGCGCCGACCAGGGTGGATTTGAAGCGGTCGCCATCGCCGGCCAGACCGCCGGTGATCGGGATCTCTTCGCCGATGGCCCTCGATCATGCCGGTGACGAGTTCGCTGCCATTCACCCGCGTTCCATCCGACAAGACGAACACGCAGCGCAAATCCTGCGCCTTGAGCGCGCGGCCAAGGGCCTGCCCAGCCGCATGTGAACCCGAAGCGCCCGCGACTTCGACCTTTTCAATCCGCGCCCTTGGTGCGCTCGAAGGCGATCGCAGTCGCGATGACACCGTCATCGCTGACTTCGGCGCCGAAAATTTCACCGCCAGTCGAGCACCCGAGGATCAGCGCCTGTGGATATTTTCGTTTGAGTTCGCTACGGCAATTGATCTCGGCGCAGGCGGATTTGCCGGTAAAATATAGGACGACTTGCGGCGCCTTGGGCAGCGCAACGGGACTGGCTGGCGACCAGCCCGATTCCGCCTGCCATGAGATTTGTTGAATTTGCATGATGGTCTCTTTGCCTGCGAGCAAGCATCCGGATGGAGGTCGGTTTGCGCTCGTCTTGACTTATTAGCTGCTTGCAAAAGTATGCTTTGTCTCGGCGGCCATCCCTGCGCAGGAAAGCTAAAGAGAAAGCGCTAGCAGCAGGTTAATGGCTGGTTGCCGCCGCACCGGAGTCCCGCTAACGGCCGGGCGACGCCGGTCTCAGTCGCCGAGGTCAAGGTCGCGCCACACCATGGCCCAGTCCTCGGCAAACGCCGCCCCCTTGAACCAGGGGTGGTTGCGGAGACTACGCAGGGTGGTATTCGGGAGGAGCTCCGAAACCAGGCGGATTTGCTCCCTGGCGCGATCCGCCTCGCCGGCCTTGGCCTCGACCAGCGCCAGGAATAAGCGCGCGAGCATGGCCTGGGTCCGCGCGGGATTGCGGGCGAGCGCGTCCTCGAAATAGGGCTTCGCTTCGGCCGGCCGTCCGGCGACCAGCAGCGCCTCGCCCATCGAGTTCAGAACCAAGTCCGGTTGCAGCGGATTGAGGCGCATCGCCAGGACCAACTGATCCATGGCCTCGCTCGGGCGCGCGGCGTTCACCAAGGTCATGCCGAGGACGGCACGGACATACCAGTTATTGGCGTCGAGTTCGGCCGCGCGGGTCGCGGCCTCCAAGGCATTGCCAAAATCACCCTCGGCGACAAACAGGGTGGCAAGGCGGGCATGAAGCGCCGGCAGCAGCGGATCGAGGGTGCGCGCCAGCTCCAGATGCTCATGGGCCAGCGCGTAATAAAAAGGCGAGCGCTTGTCGCCAGGAAAGCTTTGCCCCTGGGCGCGATAGGTGTCGGCGAGCGCGACCTGGGCCTCGGCGAAGCCGCCATCGAGTTGAACCGCTTGTTCGAGCAGGGTGCGCGCCGGCAGGCCTTGGCGATAGGCGATCCACGCGTCGAAGTTTGGCGGCGCGCTACGTTCGACTTTGGCAACACTTGTATCGCTCAAGCCCAGGCTTGCCGCCGCGTCCCGCGCGATGGCCGTGCGGATTTCGTATTGCCCTGACCAAGGCCGATCGAACGCCTTCGACCACAGGCGCGTTCCGCTGCGCGACTCCCACAGCTCGGCGGTGACCTTGATGCGGCCATAGACCCATTCGAGGCGGCCGCTCAGCACATGGTCGACGGCAAGCAAATTGGCCGCCTGGCGGGGAGAAAGGGAGCGGCCGACAATCGGGCCGATCGCGGTCGAGGACAGGACGAGCAGGCCGGGCAAACGACTGATCTGGTCCGACAACTCATCGCTAAAACCGTCGGCAATCAGCGTGTCGTTTGGTCCGCGTTGCACCGGAGTGAAGCGCAGCACCGCCAGAGAGGGCATATTCGCTCGGGCGCGCATCTCGGTTTGTGTGCTTTGCACCGCCGCCAGCGTTGTCGCGGGTGGCAAGACCTCGGCCGGGAGCGGCAGGCCGCGCCAGGCGAACACGGTAAGGCCGACCGCCATCACCGCCACGCCTAGCAGTGCGGCGTGGCGCATGGTTTGGCCGGTCCTCGGATTGGTCCGAGGCACGATGCCACCTGCGGTGCGGATACTGAAGACATGCACCTTCTCGCCGAGGTTCTTGAGTTGTCGCAGTCCCAGATCGTCATAATCGAGCGGCAGCTTGGTCTTGACCTGGTCGTAAGCGGCCGCCGAGATACAGATGCCGCCGGGGGAGGCCATTGCCTCCAATCGGGCGGCGACATTGACGCCATCCCCGAACAGGTCACCCTTATCGATGATGACGTCGCCGATATTGATCCCGATGCGGAACGGGGCGCGGCGGTCGGTCGGCACGGCCTCGTTGCGCAGCGCGATCTCGCGCTGGATTTCGACCGCACATTGAATGCTATCGACCACGCTGGGGAATTCGGCGAGCAGCCCGTCGCCCGTCGTCTTGACAATGCGGCCGCCAGCCTTGGCGATGGAGGTGTCGATGACCTCGCGGCGTAGTGCGTTGAGGACCGCTAAGGTGCCAACCTCGTCGCTGGACATGAGGCGGCTATAGCCGACCATATCGGCGGCCAGAATGGCGGCTAGGCGGCGGCCAGGCACCCGCTCCATGCGAACTCCCAAAGGAATTCGCTCGAATCTAAGGCCGCAAGATGAAAAGTCTGATACCGGCCGCTCGTCGGGACGCCGAAATTCGGTGTTTATTTCTTAATGATCTTCTCCACCCGGTGCAGCCGAAGCCGATGCACGTCGGGCAAGCCAGAGCCGAGCAGCGGCCGCAAATACATGCGGAAGGCGTCGGTCACGTCGGTACCGGACGGATCAATGAACTCATCCGGCATCACCTTGGTTTTGCCGGCGATCTTCTCCAACGGCGTCAGCCGGTAATCGACCGAGTAAAAGCCGGTGCGATGGATGGTGACCGATCCGTCGGTTTTGGACCACATCGCCCATTGCACGGCCTTTTCGCCGACCTCGCGCGCCTCGCGCGCATCGACATCCGAGACGCAGCCGACGAAGGAGCGTTGCAGATAGCCGAGCGTGTCGCCGCGCACGCGGGTGAAGCCAAGCTTCGCCTGCACCTCGCCGGTAAGCAGATCAGCCAGCGCCCCGGTTCCCGACAGGCGGACATTGCCATGCGCGTCGCGCTCGATCTGCTTGGCGAGCTTGAGGGCGATCGGCACGCCGGTGTCGTCGTGGATGCCCTCGGAGGCAGCCACCATGCAGCGTCCGTATTTGCCCATGGTCGCCTTGACGTCGGCGAGGAAGCGATCGACCGAAAACACCCGCTCCGGCAGATAGATCAAATGCGGCCCGTCGTCTGGAAATTTCTTGCCGAGGGCCGAGGCCGCGGTCAGGAATCCGGCATGCCGGCCCATGATGATGGCGATATAGACACCGGGCAGCGCCCAGTTATCGAGGTTGAGACCCATGAAGGCCTGGGCCACGAAGCGCGCGGCCGAAGGATAGCCCGGGCAATGATCGTTGACCTCAAGATCGTTGTCGATCGTCTTGGGAATATGCATGCAGCGCAGATCATAGGACGCCTTGCGCGCCTCTTCGGCGACGATGCGCACCGTATCTGAGCTGTCATTGCCGCCGATATAGAAGAAATAGCCGATGTCATGCGCCTTGAGGGTGCGGAAAATCTCCTGGCAGTACTTCACGTCGGGTTTGTCGCGGGTCGAGCCAAGCACCGAAGAGGGCGTCATCGCCGCCATCTCCAGGCTATGGGTGGTCTCCTGGGTTAGGTCGACCAGGTCCTCGTTGATGATCCCGCGCACGCCGTGGAAGGCGCCATAGATGCGCTCGACGTGCTGGAAGCGGCGCGCCTCGAGTACCACGCCGACCATCGACTGATTGATCACCGCGCTCGGGCCGCCACCCTGAGCGACCAGAACTTTGCCGCGCATCGCCTGCTCCCTGTCCTAATCCGGTTCGCGGAGCCAGTTCTGG